>JAKUNK010000063.1:0-13688 GCA_022451945.1 Dehalococcoidia bacterium | reverse complement strand
CGGATTATTAATACCGTTACCCCAGCTGCTCCAAGATACTTGAGGACAGCATCATCTTTACCGGGCTGATCGGACGAAATGTCCGGGATACTCGCACATCTCCAGCGAGGCTCAGCAAAGTGTAAGCGTCGTATGGTTCTAGCCCCTTTTCGGTGACTAGGAAGTCCACCATGTCCCGCACCGCCTGCTTCATCGCCGGTCCCAACTCCTCACCATGAGAAAGCACGACAAAGTACTCAGGGGTTAGGGCCCGTGGCCCGCTTATATTCGAGCCTTTTTCCACGGTCACCCTGACATGGGTGTCGGCTGAACATTCGGCGCCGGTACCCGCTACCGCACCGTCGCCCACTACCGCATGGCAATCACCCATCGCCAACATGCCTCCAGGCACAAACACAGGTAGGTAAAGTGTGCTCCCTTCAACCAGTTCTTTCATGTCGATGTCGCCGCCATACGGGCCGGAATCAGACGCTGTAAGTTGGGTGTAAGTCGGCGTAGTTGCCACCAGGCCCATCGATGGTCTCATCGGTATCCGAACGCCGCTTGGTAAAACAGCGTGCCCAGATTCCAATCTGATCAATGTCGGATACGCTTCGGTGAAGTCGTTATCCAAAAAGCCACGCCCAGGCATCACCATGTGGGCCGCTTCTTCTTTGGGCGTTATGCTTATGAAGTCTATCTTCAGGGCATCCCCAGGCTCGGCGCCGTTCACATATATTGGCCCGGTTGCAGGGCCTTTGAGCAGATTTGCCTCCAGTGCTACGGGATCACGCTCCCCTTCGAAGGCGTCCCAGGTCTCTACCATGAGTTCCTCACCGGAATCGATGGTAATCGCAGGGTCGCTACCTGGCTCTAGGGCGTAGATGTGATGCTCGCGGCTAAGTTGTCTCATTTGTGTTCACTCTGTGGAGAAATGTGATTTAAGATTCGCCAGAGGTAGTCTTTTGTTGGGTCTAATTATATAGGTCCCTCCAATCCGAGGTTCGTGACCCGTTTCGGAGCACAGAAAAGTAGAGTGATCAATGGTTATGAGAACTCTTCCACGCTAGTCCCTTTGTGATGGTTGGTCTTGATCTGCGCGATTCGATTCAATAGCAGTTATGTTAGAAAGAGCCAATTCGTATGGGAGGGATATCCGGGTTTCCTGAATGGATTCTAGGGTGCTTTTAAGGAATGTTGGGTGGATTGAGCCTGCAGGCGTTCGCAAATATATGGTATGATTCAGGACAGTGGCAGTATTCATTAACCTCGCTGTAGGCATACTAGATCGGTCTACGGACATCCATGGGCTCAATACCCATCTCCGGGTCTCCTTCAAGCATTCCGCGTCTTACCGTCTCTGTGAGCAGTCTCTTGCCAACTTTTTCCAAACAGGGAAGTCAGAGCTATGAGTTATCAGGACAGAAATCTAACATGCGTGGAGTGTGGACAATCGTTCATATTCTCGGCGGACGATCAGTCGTATCACGCCGAAAAGGGATACACGAACGAACCCAAGCGGTGCCCTTCCTGCCGTGATGCAAGGCGCGCCAATCGGTCAACCGACGGCGGTTTCGGGTTCGACCGTGGTCCTCGCGAGATGCACAGCGTGATTTGCGCCGAATGCGGCAATCAGGCAACCGTACCGTTCCTGCCCCGCGGCGACCGACCCGTCTACTGCAGCGATTGCTTCAGTCGTCAGGGTGGCGGCGGTGGTGGCGGTCGCTACTAGGCCAACAAACAAGGACGCCTACCGTCCGTGGCCTACCCCATAAGCAAGAGATACACCCTCAGCATACGACGCCGAGGGTGTATGTTTTTGTAGTCCGTGGCTTTACGTGCCACTTTTTGCTTGCATCCTGTGGAAGGACGACAAATATATAGGCGACAAGTGCACATCCTAGGTTGAACAAACTCAACCTGTATCTATCTCAGGCTCAGGCGTTGGCAAACTTTCAATCAGAACTCGGCTGGGCCAGATATCCAGAGTCGCCTAGGTTTTTATTGGTTAAGCCTGAGCAGGGCCAAACTCGGCCTGAAACACTGGTTGGTGGTAATGAGTTCATCGAGTGCTATGTCATCAAAGGATAAAGAGTAGACTGGAGCTTGTCATTGCATTAGAAGGCAGACTTGGGATTGCCGGCGCAGGATCGTTCTTAACCGGTATCATGGCTAATGGACCAATGCCTTAACCCGATATATCGTTTCAGATTAACAGGTTCGTATTTCAAAGAGTGATCAACTCTTTCTGGCGTGAGCGGTCTTTCAGCGAGAATCGTGTGATTTCGATCCAAAATACGATGGCCGCGAGTTGGTGATTGATGACGATTAAAGATAATCCGAACATAATATTGCAGATTACCGACTCAGTTACCACGCGAACGTGCGCGGTTCGTCTGACCCCTGAAGATGTATCCTTACCCTGGGAACTATTATTCGAGCGATACTTAAAATCCCCTCCGTTTGATGAGTTGCTCGAAGATCAGCGCATCACCCCAGAATCCGCCCGAAGCTTATCCGCGATCCAAGACTTGGCATACGTCAGCGATAACGATGGGCGGCTCCATGACCTATTCCCCGGCACTAACATCAAGCAAGGCGACCAGACTCTAGCACCCGGTATGCTGCCTGAATTGGCGCCCGGGCGTGCCGGCGACATTGAAGTTGATGTGATTGACCTGACGGTAGATCGCTGGAATGTCGGTTATAGCCGCAATCTAGTAGGTTTCAAGAAAAGGAGGTGGAGCAAAGATGAACCCGCCTACCAGGGATTTGTCAGGTCAGCAGTCGAACGCGACCACAGTCCTTCACACACCGACTCGATACTTGAACTAGATTCTGCGAAAGACAGGCTCACACTGCTTCGGTCTGTTTCTGAACGGATCTGGGAAGCTGACTTTGAGAGCTATTCGCGATTCACCGGCCAAAAACTCATCTTTAAAACAGGAGATGAAACTGTCCTAAATATCATCGCGGGCGGTGGTGGGATCTGCTCTGAGAAGGTCCAAGCGCTGAAATTCATCACAGACAACTTGGGGTACGAGTCAGAATATCTTCTAGGCGGACCCAATGCCAAAAGACCGATCCCTGAAGACAAATTGAGGGAACTCCTCACGACCTATGAATTCGATTTTTCAAAACGGTATATGCGCTATTGGGAGCACCTGGCGTTGCTGTATCACCTTGACGGCTCCGACATCATCGTGGACGCTACGAATGGGAATATACCTTTCATATTCTTAGCCGGGCCCGATGCAGACAAGATGTTAAATCGCCGAGACAAAGTCCCGATATCAGTGAGGATGTCACTGAATACGGAGTCTTTCTATTATCATCGGGTACCTCAAGACATTCCAGAGAACCTGCTCTACGCGTTAGAGGGCTGGATCCCCGAGGCCGACTTGATAGAGGTGTTTGAAAACGAACTAGGCTTGTATATCTCGGAGAGATTTTTCGTCATGCCGATCGTTTATAGAAGCCGGAAAGAGTTCTTAGACTTGGAGCGGCGATATAAGATCGCTTGCAGAAAAGTTGGCCTGGGCTGTGCGATCGAAGAGGAATGGAACCTCAATTCTGAGATTGGGCAACGGTTTGCCGATGAAAATCCCTTCGCCAGTCAGCAGATCATCGCGAGCGAGGAGCACTTACTGTTCCGATACAATGAGAGCGAAGGCCAAGACCACAAAGCCGGCATCGTGGTAGTGAACCTGAATAGTTGACACTCTAGACCATCCGGACGCTGATCATCTACAACTATCCGGTATTCGATTTAATTGGCAAAGACCACTGAGCGTATTGCAGCATGATTGACCTGATCTTAGAAGGTTTTTACCGCGCCCGCCGGAGGAAAAGACTTGGCGGTGCCGTAGTGGTGTTCGCTCTTCTCATCAGCATTGTCGGAAATGCGATGACGTTCTATCTATTCGAAAAAGGGATACACACGGAATTATCCGTTGGAGATAGCTTTTGGTACAGTATGATATCCATTACTACCATCGGATACGGTGACCTTTCCGCCACAACCCTTGGAGCTAGAATCGGAACGATCATCTTCATCACAATTTTGGGCCTAACTGCGTTCACGGCTGCGGCGGGCATGATAATCAACTGGCTGATCGAGTTGCAGAATAGGGAGCGTTCTGGCCTTGGGAGGCTATATCTGAGAAATCACATTTTGATAATCAACTACCCTAATGAGTCTCGAGTACGCAACATCATCGACGAATTCACATCGGACTCGAGTCATGAATATTACGATATCACCCTGATAACGGACAGGTTGGAATCGATGCCGTTCCAACACTCCAACGTCCATTTCCTTCGCGGTTCGCCCCTGGAGGTGGAGACTTATAGCAGGGCGGCGGTCGCTGGGGCCCAGAAAGCAATCATATTGAGCACCGGTTACGATGACCCGAGCAGCGATAGCATCGTAGCCTCCGCGGCCTCGGTGCTGCACCGTTCAAATCCTAATATCATGGCGACGTTGGAATGTATAAATCCTAGACATGCGGTGCTGTTTGAGGGCATGGAGAATACTTCCCTAGTTTTCCCGCTACAGATGGCCAACAATCTGCTGGTGCAGGAGTCTCAAGATCCAGGCGTAAGCCTGCTGGCCCAGGTCATAACCAGCAACAAATTGGAGGGCACTCTGCTGAGCCTCCGCCTGGAGAACATACCGGACCGTGAAGTCTCGTATCCGGAACTCGCTAAAAACATGTTGGACCGGGATGTGAACGTGGTAGGAGTCGTACGTGACGGGACCGTGCATCTCAGGTTCACCGATCTTTTTCCTTTGAAAGACGACGTGTTGGTGTATATAGCGTCCTCTCGGCTGGAGTGGGAATCAGTTGAAGACACGCTGGCATCGGTGACCGGCCAGGCCAGCTAGGGAACGTAGGAAGGTCGAGATTGAACCTAACTATATGCGGCGCGAGAAATGGCTAAGTTACAGGTCCTAGAGTGGCTCGAGAGCTTTTCGCACTCCGTCAGCGGTACAGACGCGTCTTCTAACCGATCGGAAAGAGCTCGTCTCGATCAGATTCGGCGCCACGACTTTGCCTGTTCTTCCGACGCTCAATTACGTGAAATGATGACTCTTCTTGCCAGTAAACCCGTAGGGGATTCAGGTGAGGACGCTTTGCCCGAGGTGTTCGCCGTCGTCAATGAGGCCATCAGTAGACGCGAAGGAGCATGGCGATTCTTCGACTCGACGATCAAGATCAAGGACCAACAACTCCAAGCCATCCACGAACTGGCGTTGAGCGTTTCCCAAAGCGTCGATTACCAAAACGCTGTAAGCGAATTTGCACCCATCGACAGCTATTGCTGGGAGAGTTTCAACAACTACATGGTCCCGGTGTTAGTCCGCCAGGGATTGGAATCCTGGGAACAGACGTTGGTCGGCGCGGTTCTGTATGTGAACCAACGAAGCCAGAGTGAATACGGTGCGGAGATCCACCTGCCTGCGTGCTTCTATCAGACCCTCCGTATCCATGACAGGGAACGCGAATTTGTATTTGAGGTTACAGACGAGCAGATCCTGGCCGGCCTTTTGATGTACCAAGGGAACGTCGTGGAGATGAACGCAGGGGAGGGCAAGACCATTGCCGCGGCATTCCCGATCGTGTTTCACGCGGCCCAAGGAAGAACAGTTCACGTGATCACTGCCAACGATTATCTGGCCGGTAGAGATGCCGAATGGTTGGCTCCGGTTTTCGAGTCTCTCGGACTGAGTGTGAGCGCCGTTATGGAGGTGATGGGAGAATCGGAGCGGCGAATCGCGTATGAGAAATCGATCGTGTACGGCGCGCTTAGAGAGTTCGGGTTCGACTTCATGCGGGACAACCTGAAATTATCATCCGCTGAAGTGGTCCAAAGAGGACTGGATGTTGCCGTCATAGACGAAGTGGACCACGCGTTGATCGATGAAGCTAATATCCCTTTGATCATCGCAGGTGGCGCCGGTGCGATCCCTAAGATACCCGCCAAACTCCGGACGACAGTCGAGCACTTGGTTGAGCTACAGCGGTCCACGGTCTCCGCACTAGAGACAGCGATAGGCAGCCTCGAACCACGCTCAGACGCCGGACTGCTAACCTTGGCTAAACTCTATCTCGCTGACCCTGACAGCACTGTGCTGCGGCAAGAATTATCGTCTGATCCCAAGGGGTTGAAGAGAGTGCGCCGAACCATCTCTGAGTACCGCGTTGATGAAGAATATGAGTACCTGACCAGAGATCTTCATTATTGGATCGACAACGATGGCAGGTCCCTGTGCTTGACCGAGAAAGGTCAGGATTTTGTCGAGTCGTGTTTGGGTCCCGTGTTCGAAGATTCGGCTGAGTTAGACCGGCTAAGCACTCCGTATTCCGATAACGGTCTTTCATTAGCTTCCCGCAGAAAAGAGATTGACGAGCTTGATCGGCAACTCGCTCGGAAGCAGAACAGGATGCATCAGGTCCTGCGTATGATCTGGGGATACGCTCTACTCAAAAAGGACGTGGACTACCTGGTCAGAGATGATCAAGTGGTACTGATCGACAAGTACACGGGCAGAGGGAGACCCGATACCCGTTACCATTTCGGACTGCAGGCCGCAGTGGAAATAAAAGAGGGCGTTCCTGTGCAGCCGGAACACGAAGTCCTAGGCCAGATCTCGGTGCGAGGCTTCATATCCCAATACTCCACTGTGTGCGGAATGACCGGGACTGCAATGTCTTCCAACAAGGAGTTTCAGAACACATACGGCCTGGACGTTATCTCCGTTGCTCCCAACAAGCACGTTAAACGCACGGACTTCCAGCCCAGGATGTACTTCAGCAAGCGAAACAAATTGGAAGCTATGTTGGAGGAGGTCCGATTCTGCCAACTGATCGGTAGGCCTGTCTTGATCGGCACGCATTCCATCGATGAATGTGAAGCCATCTCCCAGCTATTGGCCGCCGATGGGATAAGCCACAATATACTCAACGCTGCCAACGATCTCGAAGAGGAGCAGATCATCCACGAGTCCGGGCTTTTAGGTTCGGTAACAGTGGCAACTGACATGGCAGGTAGGGGCACTGACATCGTCCTGGAGGCAGGATTGGACCAGCAAATCACAAACAACTACATCGATTTGTTAAGGCACCTGCTAGACGACGGCGTTGGCGTAGTAACGCTGAAATGCCCCACCAACGAGGCCGCAGATATCCTATTGTCGGCCGTCACCGCCAGTGACCTGAGATATGGAGTTCTCACTACCAACAAGAAACATGGGGCCGAAGTCGTGCTTCAGGCCCGTGATGTGTCTGCGCATGGGCGCGTGATCGACATGGACTTTGGTCTGGGCCTATTTGTGATCGGCGCAGAAGTCAGCGATAACGCTAGGGTCGACCGTCAGCTCATGGGGCGGAGCGGGAGGCAAGGAGCGTTTGGAACCTCACAGTTCTTCTTGTCTGCAGAAGATTGCCTCCTCAAAGACGCGGGTCCAGCCCCTTCTGCGTTGGCGGATACAGAGATAGACTCAGCCGGCCGAGCCTTCCTGGAAGGCGCGACACTGAACCGCCATCTAGAAGAACTCAGGGAACATGCCGAGAAGGATGCTGAGTCACGCCGTGCAAGGATCGAGGAGTACACCAGGGTTTTCGAGGCCCAGTCTTTCGCCTATTACCGTAGCCGAATGGACATCCTTGGTATGGAAAACTTCGAGCCATTCCTTGATGGCCTTGTGGCCGCAAAGGCGGCCCAACTCGCACAAACTTACTTTCCGGGATTGCTGGTCGATGACTACGCACAGCAGTTCGCAGACCTGGGAGAAGAGATATACCTGGATTACAACATTTCAGCTTCCATCCTACATGGTGTAGACCTTAACTTGATCGAAGACGGGATCGCTGTATTGCTCAATGAGAGGCTGGATAAGACGAGAGAGAGGTTTACCAGCAGCGAGTTCAACGAGTTGAGTACTCTGTTGTATCTGCAAACAAGTGATGAGCTATGGAAAGAACATATCTCCTACGTCCAAAACTTGATCTTAAGCACCCAGTTGTGTGGCTCTCACGGGAGAGGCGACATGGCTGCTTTCACGCTGACAAGCTTTGAGTCATATCAGCTTTTTCAAACCCGCATCGTGGATTCATTCTTGCCAAGGTTAGCCGGGTTACCAAGCCCGCCGGGCAGCGGCCCGCAGGCACCACGGGTAGAGCTTTCCCACGATGTGATGCAGATTCTGGCATGATCGCCATTAGAGACTTTGACCGAACCAGATCTTTTTGAAGAGGGGCATGAGACATGGTTAAACGAAGAAAAATGGGAATGTCGCTTATCCTAGGCTCTGCCATCATGGTGGCCGGACCTGTAATGGCCGGTTGTTCCACCGGAGTTAGTGCAGATGAATGGGCTGCCACCGAGGGTGCTATCGGCAGGATCAACATGGAGGCGGTACAAGAGGCTTTTGAGAAATCCAAAAGCGTTGAGGAATTCGAAAAGCGCCTGAACGAGATCTACGAAGGCGACGGTATCGTATTGATCCGGGCCAAAGAAGAAGGCGGAAAACGCACCATCGAAGCCTTTGAGGACCTGGATAGAAATGGTGAACTAGAGCCAGGACGAGACGACCTACTATTCGCCATCACGAACGAGAATGGTTCTAACGAGTTACGAGGGAATGGAGCGAACAGGCATTACAGCGCGTTCGGGGGCGGAGGGAATTTTCTCTTTACCTACCTGATCTTCTCCTCTATGACGAGAGGTGGTTACGGTTATTACACGCCCCGTTCACGAGTACCACAGATGGAGACCAATCGGACTAACTATCGTAATTCACCGGCCTATTCGGGCGGTCCAGGCGGAGGGCAGATCGGTAAGAACTCCCAATATTACAGCAAGCAAAGCTCTGCCAATAGAAGCTCTTACTCCAATGCCGGCCGACAATTGAGCCCGGCCAGGCAGAGCTATATCGGGAACCAGAAGTCCAGCGGAGCGTTCAAAAGCAGCAGGACCGGAGTCAGGAGCAGTTTTGGGAAGTCTGGAGGGAGAAGCGGTGGAATGAGGGGCGCCGGTGGCGGCCAAGTGATAATCGGTAACTCAAGGTAGTCGCTCACCTACCTTAGGGAGTGTCAGATAATGGCTGCACAACATTTCAAATATCAGAAAGCCCTTGCGGGTTTTTCGATAGACTACGATCCCGAAAAAGCCTTTTACGTTAAACATCGTCCGTTCATCTTCCAGGTTTCACTAGGGGAAATGGACCTTGAAGACGCGTTCTGGGTGGAGCTGGGGCCCGAATACGTTAACTTCAGCCTCGGAGACTTTCTCGACATCGCTTTCCCTCGGAGCAAACGGCAACAATCGAAGATCCGCTCGATGCTGGATGTAAAAGAGAATCCGGACCTTCCAGATATGTATGACGCGTTGCTGGAGATATTCGCAGAGTGGCGGGACGGCAAATGCTCTCTTAATTTCTTTATCAACCAGGGACCAGAGATAAAACCAGTCGACCGGCTGGACGGCCATCTCGGCCTGATGCAGTCGCCGGAGAATCAGGTCGCAGAGACTGCCGTGTTCGACCTGGTGATCGACCAGAACCTTGACGTTTTGGATTATCTGACCACGGCTGGCTACATCAAGAACAAGCAAACATCGATAGAGTTCATGCAGGCCAATATACTGATGTACTTTCTCGAAAAGCATAACTACAAGCTTTCGGTAGCGCCGATAGATGATATCGACAGAAAGCTAAGCCCCATCGCTAATAAGCTTCAATCCGTGAACCTGATAACACCATCTGACACGGAGCCCATCTTTGAGATATCAGAAGAAGGCAGACAAGCGATCGGGCGGACTATCGCAGAGACAGAGAACTATATCGACCAGTACGACGTGTTTAAAGACGTGTTCTACGATGCTGCGAGCGGGGCGGTTGAGTTTGATACTGGCCGCGGACAGGACCTAAGGGTCCAGGTCTATGAGTTCGAAGACCTAGACCCGGTACATGTCATATTCTTGCTCCGCCTCTACGACGGGTCTTTTGACGAAGACTTGGCAACATGGCGCGAATCCATCCACTCGGACGGGTTTTTCGGAGAGGTATTAAGCCCGATAACCAACGGGGTGCGTATCGATGAAGACATGATCGAATCGGTCATCGAAGCGGGATACAACTTCGCTGAGGTACGGCTCGATACGGCTGCCGAGATAGAATCTCAGGAAGAATTGCTCAGGCGGATCGAGAGGAAGTAAAAGAACTGCGGCCTCGTCAGATGGCTATGAATAGTATCAATGCAGAACTGATCACCACTGCGCTCTCTATGAAAGCCACTCCCAGATTCCGGTCGACCGCGATCGCCTTCGACGCGGAAACTGTGGGCAGCAGCAGCTTATCCAGCAGTAATCTCATCACGTAAAGTAGCGCGAAGCCGATCACTCCAAAGGTGATAAAACCCGCGACTCCCTCGTTCCACCCATCGAAATCCCCGAACACCGCCTTGAACGTCACTAACCCGATAGCGATCAGGTTTCCTCCCAGCGCGATGCCCACGGCTATATTCTTGCCTTCAATCTCGGAATGCACATCAAAAGAAGTGGTCAATTGGTAGAACAAAGCGAATGCGACCAGAAGTACCAACCCCATCCCAAAGAACGCCGCGGCGGTATCCGGCCCACCGCCTTCTCCAGCCACGGAGCCGGCGATCAATAATCCGGTTGCTACGTACATGCCGAACTCAGCAGCCCCGCTGCCGACATTTTGGCCTTCGACCACCTCTTTCTCGATATCGAACCGGAAGAGTATCAACCGATTCATGAACACCCTCACCAGGTTAAGAGCGGCGACGCCCGCTAGGGAGTAGAGAAACACTCTTAGGATGTCCTCGGCATACTCACGGTCGAATCCCAAGCCATCCACCGCTATCGACGAGATCGGCTGGTACAAAGCGCCAAGAAATACGAGAATCACCCCCATGAAGTAGCCGCTAAGCCGCACTGCGACCGCCAGATTATTCTTTCCGATGATCTCTTCATCGATCTTGTACGGGGTGATAAGGTCCCTCGCCAGCTTGGCGATCACCAATACAATCAACCCCAGCCCGACAAACACTAATCCGCGGGGAATAATTTCCAGTGTATCGATAAATGCGTCAATCATTGCTCTACCACCTGAAAACCGTTCCTTCTACATTTCGAATCATAGTAGATGTGTCGATAAATACCGGACATTATCCGAACAAAGTATGAAAGATATCGACCTATCTGGCGGATTTTGCTATTGTATTGGTCACGCTGGAGCAGGTCAAACGGTTCCCTCGTGAATTTGGATAGATTAATGGACGATTCACGGAATCGATGCTTCAGTCTGCGTTGACCGAGAACGGGTAACCCCTGACGCGAAATGTCGGCGTCATCGAAAACAGGGCAAGTGTGGACCTGGGGAAGTTCTCGGGTCGTGGCTATTCCACCTCATTGGTAATGATTCGATTTTGAGTACTAATCCCAACCAAGCAACGACAGACGAATTGGCCGAACTAGCGGTGGTATTTGAGAATGCCGCGTGGTCGATCGCAACTCCGGCGTTCGTCTATGAGGACGCGTTTATCGTGTCCCGGTGTGAACACCTCAAGGAGATCGCAGACAAAGCGAACTGCAGACTCCTCTATTCGATCAAAGCGTTAACTCTGCCGTGGGTATTGGACCTGATCGAACCATATGTCCATGGGTTCTCCACAAGTTCACTATTCGAAGCAACCACCGCTAGAAATGTCCTTCCGGCAGAAGGTACAGTTCACCTTACGACTCCAGGTCTGAGACCGGATCAGATCGGGAAGATTTCTGAGAATTGCGATTACATCTCCTTCAATACGGTCTCCCAATGGTTACGCCATAAAGATGACGTGGCGAAAGACCTGGAGATCGGGCTACGAGTGAACCCGGAAGTTTCCTTCCTTGACGACCCTCGATACGACCCGTGTCGGGCCTACTCAAAACTTGGAATATCCGCCTACGCCATCAAGGAGGCATTGGGTATAAGTTCCCCGGCATCCCACGGTATCAGCGGATTGCTATTTCACAACAACTGCAACTCTCCAGATCTCCAAGAGGTTTTGGTATCAGTCCAAAAATTGGAGATGGAGCTCGATCAGGTACTGGCGGGCCTGAGGTGGATCAACCTGGGTGGCGGGTACCTGTTCGATAAAGACAGCACGAACCATGACGCGTTCTACGAAGCCGTCTCCTCCCTGCAGACGAGATATGGTCTCGAGGTCTATATCGAGCCGGGTTCGGCGTTCGTGCGGGACGCGGGTTTCCTTGTTTCCACGGTGCTTGATTTGATCGAGAGCAACGGCAGGTCCATCGCGGTCCTAGACACGACTGTGAACCACCTGCCCGAATCTTTCGAATATGAATGGCGCCCTGACGTATTGATGGACGTTGAAGGAGGCCAGTACCCCTATATCATCGCCGGGTCTACTTGCTTGGCGGGCGATGTATTCGGCGAATACGCGTTTGCCAAGCCGCTGGAGATCGGGTCCACGGTTGTGATGTACGGCGTTGGTGCATACAACTTGGTCAAGGCCCATACTTTCAACGGTGTCCCACTGCCTTCGATCTATTCCCTTGGCGCCAATGGCGAAGTCGATCTGATGCACGAATTCACGCTGGAAGAGCAATCTGCGAGATGGGGGTTTGAAGCGAGTGCGCGTTTCAGAGATTGATTTTCAGCTACCTTGCCCTCCCGTTGGCGGCAGCGCTCTTAGATGGCTCGCCGATCAAACCAAAGAGAAACTTCCTGCCGGAGAGGAGCTGGTCCGACTAGTGGTCACTGAGTCGAACCAGGACTTCTACAAATGCGAGGCAACTATCTACCGGGCTGGCAAAGACGCCCATCTGATCCCGCCTGGCATGGCGCTGGAATTTCGGAAGCGCCAGTCGGAGAACACCGGTAGATTCAACGTGGCTATGTTGATCCCGACCGGGATCGGAGCCGCCATCGGAGGACATGCCGGTGACGCAACCCCAGTAGCCCAACTGATGGCCTCCGTGTGCGACCAACTGGTCATCCACCCCAACGTGGTGAACGCATCTGACATCAACGAGATGCCGGCAAATGCTCTCTATATAGAAGGAAGTGTTCTGTGCCGGCTGATCATGGGGACAGTTGGGATACAACCGGTCCGGGCAAATCAAGTGTTAGTGCTGCTACATCCACACCCCGACCGGGTATTCACGAACCTGGCGATCAATGCGGTAAACGCGGCACGGTCCTCGTACGGGCTGAACTGCCCAAGAGTGATAGAGATGGACCGTCCTCTGGTGATGAGCCCCGACTACACCGGGTCCGAAAGAGCTGCCGGCAGCGTCGAAGGTTTTGAGAACCTCTGTTATCTCCTTGATAAATACCGCGGGGAATATGACGCCATCGCGATAGCATCTGTCATCTCGACACCGCTGCACTATTACAGCGACTACTTCTGGAGTGACGGTGACATGGTCAACCCATGGGGTGGTGTTGAATCCATGCTCACTCATACGATCTCAAGCATGTATGACCTACCGTCGGCGCACGCTCCGATGCTGGAATCGCAAGCTGTCCTAGATATAGAAACCGGCGTTGTCGACCCTCGAATGGCTGCGGAGGTCATCTCGGTCAGTTTCTTACAATGTGTCCTGAAGGGCCTTCAAAGGCGTCCTAAAATAATCAGAGACACCGAGGCCATGCGCGATCCTCGCGTAGT
>JAKUNK010000062.1:0-14174 GCA_022451945.1 Dehalococcoidia bacterium | reverse complement strand
CGGCGGCTCCGAATCCTGCCCCGATGCGGGTCATCATGGTGAATGGAACTTTCACCTGACCACCGAACATGTAGCGCATCTTGGCAGCGTTGTTCACCAACTGGTCCATGCAAACGCCAATGAAGTCCACGAACATCAATTCTGCGACTGCACGGAGTCCAGTAGACGACGCGCCGATCGCGGCACCGATGAATGCGGCTTCGGAGAGCGGTGTGTCCAGTACTCGGTTTCTGCCGAACTGTTGGATGAGGCCTACGGTGGTGCGGAAAGGTCCGCCCCAGGCGTCTTCAATGCCCTGGTCCTCGCGGCCAGCGCCGCCGGCGATCTCCTCGCCCATGATGATTACGGTATCGTCCCTTTCCATCTCCTGGCGGAGGCATTCATTGATGGCTTCTCGGAATTGAATCTCCCGAGTACCGGTTGTCTGCAATGTGGTGGTCATTTGTGTCTCCTAATTGCTCCAGATATCTTTGGCAGTTACGACCCTAGACCGTCATATTAGCGCCACGTTTCATCATATCTTTGGGGTAATCAACGTAGACATCGTCATAAAGTTCAACCGCATCCGGAAGAGGGCTTTCATCAGCGAACTTCACAGCTTCTTCCATGAGGGCTTCCGCTTCTGCGTCGATCTGGTCTAGTTCCTCGGCTGTGATATCACCCTGAGGGATGACAGTGGTCCTGAAGTGTTGTAAAGGATCACGTCCCCTCCAGTGGTCCTCTTCTTCTTTGGATCGGTAGGTTAGAGGGACGTCAAAGACCGTATGGCCATAGTAACGGTAGGTTTCGGCCTCGATCAGGGTAGGACCTTCTCCGGCCCTCGCGCGCGCTACTGCTTGGAATCCGGCGTCATAGACGGCGAACACGTCCATTCCGTCCACGTGGATTCCAGGCATGTCGTAGCCTTGGGCGCGGTCGGCTACATGGGTGGTGGATACGGCGTATTCACTGGGGGTAGACATGGCATAGCCATTGTTCTCGCAGAGGAATATCACCGGCAGATTCCAGACAGATGCAAGGTTCATGGATTCATGAAGTACGCCCTGACTTGATGCGCCGTCGCCAAAGAAAGCTACTGCTACCCGGTCTAGCCCGAGCACCTTTGACGTAAGCCCTGCGCCTACGGCCAGAGGGATACTAGCCCCTACGACGCCGTTAGTGCCTAGCATGCCTTTGCTCATGTCTGAGATGTGCATGGAGCCACCCTTGCCTTTGTTGGGGCCGGTGGAGCGTCCGAACAACTCAGCCATCATCAGCTTTGGGTCAACACCCTTGGCGATGCAGTGCCCGTGGCCACGATGGGTACTGCCGATGTAGTCCTCGTCGGTAAGGCTAGCGCACATGCCGGTCGGAACTGCTTCCTGACCCGCCGAGGAGTGTACCGAGGCTGACATGCCCCGCTGGCCGGTCTCAGGGATGCCCCGCTCTTCGAAGTGGCGGATAGTTGTCATGGTCTTATAGAGGCTTAGTAAGCCGTTTCGGTCCAGGTCCATGGTTCCTCCTACGTCTTTCTGGCTTCTTCCGTGGAAGGTTCGTGATTCAAGTGTGCCTGCGGGGTTTGGACAATGTTAGCACGCCACTTAACTATGTCAACCGGAAACGACGACCACCGGAACACCTTCAGGTTGGGCTATCTCCAGCAGTGTGGCCGCGTTGCCATTGGGAACAGCGACCTCCAGGTATCCGTGACTGCCAATCAGAGCGACCAGCCTGGCGTCGCTCCCATGTTGTGGATCGTTGAAAGTCCGGCTTAGTCCTGAGATTCTTTGGCCCTCGATCTGGACTTCGATAGGCTTCCCGTCCTGTAAATGCTGGGCTGCTATATTGCTGATCAAGTTGCCATAAACGTCTTGGTAGATCACCTGGCCTGTGATTACACCTTCTTCCAGCGTGGGTTGGGCCATCGGGAGATAGAAAAGGTTCTCGATGCTATCGCCCATCGTTTCTGGCGCTATGCCCAAGGATAGGTGGGCTGCAACCGGAGTGAAAATGTCCCGGCCATGAAAGGTCTGGCTGACCGGGTGACGCCAATATTCGGATTTGGATAAATGAACAGCCGTGATCTCCGGCGGTATTTCGATCAGGCCAGGGGTCATAGGCGGTGCTTCAAGATAGTCGGTTAAAACTCCACTCAACAGACCGTTGTCGGGAGCAACGAAACGGCCCCAAGGTGTAGCGATCAGTACCGGGCGCCGCGCCGTGCCGACAAATGGATCAACGACCGCAACATGTATGGCGTCACTGGGAAAAAAGCGGTGATTCAGACCTAGTAGGAACGACCCTTGTGCGACGTTCTGGGGCGATATCTGGTGGGTGAGGTCTAAGAGGCGAGCGAAGGGGTTGATGGTGAGTGCTACGCCTTTCATGACGCCGGCATAGGGGTCTGAGAGGCCGAAGTCGGTGGTGAAGACTAGGTGAGGAGTAGGCATGGCAAAACAAGGACGGGCAAGGCCGCCCTCTTGCTAGCCGACCCTAACGCTGATGATTGAGATCACTACGAACGCGACTGAAAGGAAGATGGTGAACTGGAAAAGGGTCTTCTCCAGTCCGCGGCGTGTCCGGATGGTTGACGAAGCAGACCCGAATAGGCCGCCGCCGCCCTCTTTGACCTGAGCCAGAATGACAACTACTAATAATATCGAGACTAGCAGTTGGATCACGTTCATAAAATCGCCCATGGGTTAACCTCGGCGGATAATTCCGCTTTCTCCATTATACCTGTCGGTCGCGGAGATTTAGCCATACCGGATTGGGAAGCTCTACCGCAGTTCTTCTAAGGCCCTAACCACCAATTCGTTGACCAGGTCGGGCTTGGCCTGGCCCTTGGTAATCTTCATCACCTGGCCAACCAAGAACTTGGCGGCCGTCTCTTTGCCGCCCATATAATCAGTCACAGCTTGAGGGTTAGCGTCGATCGCCTCGGCAACTGCGGTCTTTACAACCGACGAATCGCTAATCTGAGTATAGCCCTTTTCCTGGACGACCCGCCCTGGGGAATCTCCTGATTCGAAAACTTCTTCCAGCACCTTCTTGGCCATGGAGACGCTCACTGTGCCGTCGTCTACCAGTGTGATGAGTTCTCGCAAGTGCTCCGGGGAGACCGGAGATTCTTGGATCTCCAAGTCTTGGAGGTTCAAGAGCCTGCTTAGGTCCCCTAATATCCAGTTGCTGACGTTCTTGGCGTATCTCTCTAAGTCTTCACCCGATACAGACCGGAGTCTAGTCGTTTGTTCAAAGAAGTCGGCCGTTGATTTCGAAGTTGTTAGTAGCCGGGCGTCATACTCTGAAAGGCCAAACTGGTCGGCAAGTCTGGTCAGACGGTCACTGGCCAGCTCTGGAATCTTACTGCGAATCTCCTCGATCCATGCTTCGTCAACGACAATAGGCGGCAGGTCTGGCTCCGGGAAGTAGCGGTAGTCGTGGGCCTCTTCCTTGCTGCGTTGGGAATAGGTGACGTTCCGTTCTTCAGACCAGCCTCGGGTCTCCTGGACGACCCGATCGCCAGAATCTAGTACCTTCTGCTGCCGTTCGATCTCGTGGTTCAATGCCATGAAAACCGCGCGCATGCTGTTCATATTCTTGATTTCAGTTTTAGTGCCGTATTCTTTCTGGCCAACGGGGCGGAGGCTGATATTGGCGTCGCACCTGAAGCTGCCGTCTTGGGCATTAGCAGTCGACACACCCAGATACTGGATGATTCCGTGCAGCTTGGTTAGATAGGAGCGGGCCTCTTCTGGGGTCCGCATGTCCGGGTGGCTGACCACCTCCATGAGCGGTACTCCCGAGCGGTTGACATCTACCAAGCTGTGGGCCTCTTTGCTCCCGCCATTCACGTGTTGGAGTTTGGATACATCTTCTTCCAGGTGCACCCTCTCCACGCGCACTGACCTGTCTTGGCCGTCGGCCGTGATGTCTAGATGACCGTCCATGGCTAAGGGCATATCGTACTGGGAGATCTGATACCCTTTCATCAGGTCTGGGTAAGGGTAGTTCTTGCGGTCGAATTTGGTCAGACCTGGGATATCACAGCCTAGGGCCAATCCGGTCATGATCGTATATTCCACGGCCTTCTTGTTGATCACCGGCAAGGCGCCCGGCAGCCCTAGACACACGGGGCAGACGTGGGTATTGGCGGGCGCTGCCTGGTAATCGGCTCGGCAAGAGCAGAACATCTTGCTCTGTGTCTGAAGTTGGACGTGGACCTCAAGTCCGATAACTGTTTCGTAGTCCATTAGGTGTCTACAAGAGGAGCCAGTGAAGGTAAAACTGCTTAAGCCAAACTACTGAAATTCAGTATAGCAGGCGTGGATTTGAGGGACAACGCGGATTAGGACCGGTCGTCACCGCGCTAACCCAGTAAGCCCTTGCTTCGCAGCATATCTTGGGTGGTCGAGCCGATGTCAGCCGGGGTTGGGATGATCCAAGCGCCGGCGTCTTTTAGGGCTGCCAGCTTGAACTCGGCTGTGCCGCTTTCACCGGTTATGATCGCTCCGGCGTGACCCATCCGTTTGCCGGCAGGGGCCGAGGCGCCGACCACCAGCGATGCAACGGGCTTGGTGATATCCGACTGGATGAATGCCGCGGCGTCCTGCTCCATGGCGCCGCCAATCTCGCCGATCATCACTACCGCATCAGTATCAGGGTCGGCTTCGAATAGCTGCAACACGTCCACGAAATTGGTGCCGATTATAGGGTCTCCGCCGATGCCCACGCAGCTTGATTGTCCGATGTTAAGCGCCGTTAGCTGTCCCACGGCTTCATAGGTCAGAGTGCCACTGCGGGAGAGGACTCCTATTCGCCCTGGCAGGTGGATGGCTCCGGGCATGATCCCGATCTTACATCTGGCGCCTGGGTTGATCAACCCAGGGCAATTAGGCCCTATCAGGCGAGTAGGCTTGTCCTGGATGTACCTGTATACCTTGACCATGTCTTGTACCGGTACGCCCTCGGTGATGCAGGCGATCAGCGGTATACCGGCGTCCGCAGACTCGGCTATGGCATCAGGTGCAAAGGGTGGTGGCACGAATATCAGCGCCATGTTGGCCTGGGTCTCTGCCACGGCTTCCTCAACCGAGTTGAAGACGGGGATTTTGTCGTCGAACATAGTCCCGCCGCGGCCGGGGGTAACCCCTGCCACCACGTTAGTCCCATAGGCCATGCAACCACGGGCGTGGAAGCTACCTTCCTTTCCCGTGATTCCCTGTACCATGACCCGTGTTGTTTCGTCGACCAGTACGCCCATCGAGTTCTATCTCCAGCCGGATAATCGGTTACGAATTCAGCTGCTTGATCGCGTTGGCTGCTTCAGTGAGGGTGTCAGCAAACACCACTGGTAGTGCAGACGCTCCCAATATCTCTTTACCTTCAACCACGTTGGTGCCAAGCATCCGGACTACCAACGGGATGGTGGAGCCGGTCTCTTTGTAAGCCATAACGATGCCTTCGCCGGCTATGTCGCAACGCAGGATACCGCCAAATATGTTGATCAAGACCCTGCGGACCTTGGGGTCCGACAAGATGATCTTGACCGCGCTGGCCACCTTCTCAGGGGTTGCGCCGCCTCCTACGTCCAGGAAGTTTGCCGGAGCAGCCCCTGCAGCTGTGGTGACGTCCAACGTGGCCATGGCCAAACCGGCCCCGTTGACCAAGCAGCCGACGTCTCCGTCCAGATTTACATAAGCGATATCCAAGTCCGAAGCCTGTGCTTCCAAGGGGTCTTCCTGGCTGATGTCACGGTATTCTATCAAGTCCGTGTGGCGGAACATGGAATCGTCGTCTAGGTTGATCTTGGCGTCCAGCGCCACCACCCGGTCGTCGCCCGTGATAATCAGGGGATTGATCTCCACCAGGGAGCAGTCATTCTCGACAAACACCCGGTAGAGAGCCGACAAGACTTTCGCAGCGTCCCCTGCAACCGCTTGGTCGAGACCCAACAGGCGGGTCAATCGCCTGGTCTGGAAGGGCATCAGGCCCGAAAGGGGGTCCACTGGCTCGGTATGGATATCGTCAGGGTTCTCAGCGGCTACCGCTTCGATGTCCATGCCGCCCTTGGTGCTGACCAACAGTGCCGGGCCACGATGATTCCGGTCGATGGTGAGAGCTACATAGAGTTCTTGCTTGATATCAGCCAATTCTTCGATGAGGAGTTTCTGCACCGGAGCGCCTTCCGGGCCCGTCTGTGGTGTGACCAGGTTGGAGCCCAGCATCTTTTGGGCCGCCTGCGAAGCCTCTTCCGGAGTGCGCACCAATTGGACGCCGCCCGACTTGCCTCGTCCTCCAGCGTGAATCTGGGCTTTCACGACCGATTGGCCGCCCAATTCTTGGGTGGCTGCTTCGGCCTCCTCCGGTGTGCTGGCAACGATGCCTTTCGGCACTGGAATCCCGTAGCGGGAGAAAACCTCTTTGGCTTGGAATTCGTGGATGTTCATTTTTTTCCTTGCGAGAGCGAAAACGACCCTCATTAGGCGCCGAATTTCAGGCGTCCGTAAAATGTAGGGGATTTTCGCAGGCACGTCAACGCGTTCAGTCGTGCTTCTGGTGGACAAACTGGATACGCAGTTTCATAATCCCGCTCATTCACATCGAGCATGAGGAGGAGCCATGGTCCGCTACAACAAGGTGATCGAGCTTCTGGAACAGGACAAACCGGTATTCTGCTCTGGTCTGGTCTGGAACGGTAACCTGGATGATATGACGTTTGTCGGTGACGCTGACTATGACATGGTTATAGTTGAGATGGAGCATCAGGGGTTCGATTTCAACGACCTCCGGACAATGCTCCAGTTCTTGATGAACCGAAAGAAAGTCTCAGAAAAAGGGTCGCTACAGGCGGATCCGGCGCCTTTTGTACGCATACCACCCAATACCCGTGAACGAAACCAATGGGTGATGAAACAGGCTCTAGATGCCGGTGTCTACGGGCTAGTGCTACCCCACCTTGACAATGTTGAAGACGCTAAAGCTGCTGTGGCAGCAGCACGTTATCCTCAAGTGCCAGGTGTGGCCGACTTTGAGCCCGAAGGTGAGCGGGGCTGGTGGTACCGTATCGCACCACGATATTGGGGTTTGACCCCGGCTGAGTATTACGATGCGGCCGATCTGTGGCCCTTGGACCCTGACGGCAACATGCTCTTGATCGGCATCATAGAAGACCCGGTCGGGGTGAAAAATGTACGAGATATACTTCGGGAGGTCCCGGGCATCGGTGCTATCTGGGCGGGCCCTGGAGACATGTCTGTAGCCATGGGTCACAAGGGCAACGCCAACCATCCCGATGTGCAAGCGAATCTATTGACAATCCTGGAAGCCTGCAAGGAATCCGGCGTGCCGTGTGCCACCGGCTGTACGGCCGAAGAAGTGCCCATGCGGTTGGAGCAAGGGTTCCGTATCATAATAACGGCCCCCGAGAAGACCACTAAGGGTCTGGACGAGGGCCGTAGGATCGCTGGTCGTTAGGTTTAGTCTAAGTTATCGGACGTTAACGGGTCTCGGTTGTCTCGCTTGAGCCCTGACCGGGGCTCTGTAAGAACTTGAATATATCGGATTCCGACGACAGTATTACCGTCGTCTGCTGGTTCAAGAACTCTTTATATGCTTCCAGGCTTCTTCGGAAAGAGAAGAACTCAGGGTCTTTGTTCAGAGATTCAGCTAGGATGGAGATGGCCTGGGCCTCGCCGTCACCGCGGAGCCGGTTGGAGTCCCTGTCGGCAGCAGCTAGGATAACCTCGACTTCTCTGTCGGCTGCGGCCCGTCTGGTTCGGGCTTCTTCCTCACCTTCCGCGCGCAACCGGCGGGATATCTTTTCTCGGTCTGAACGCATCCGTTCAAAGATTCTACCTGCCACTTCCTGAGGGAAGTCGGCGCGCTTGACACGGATGTCAATCATCTCAACTCCGAAGGAAGGCTCTTCCGCAGCGAGGTTAGCTTGAACAGCGGCTTTCACATCATTTAGCAACTCGGTCCGAGAATTGGTGGCTTGGACTCTAGAGTTCCCTTCATCGTCCGTAACGGGCTCTCCGGATTCGTCCAATTCAACGTCGCCGCCGATGATTTCTTCACGGCTGCGCTCTGCGACCTCGGCCCTCAGCGATGAATTGATTCGCTGGGCGAGAATAGATCGGGCGTTATCTTCGGTGGTGAGAGTCTGCAGGAATGCCCGTGGGTCCGTGATCAGGTACCGGCCGTAAACATCAATCTCTAGGATGTTGATGTCCCGGTCTAGGAACTGGCTTGGGGGTGCGTCGATGCGTAGCAACCGCCTGTCGTAGCTTGTGATGGTATCTACGAATGGGGCTTTCGTGTACAGCCCAGGTGAGGTGTGCACGCTTTTAACATCACCAAAGCGCGTGACAACCACCTGCTCGGTTTCCTGCACCACATACAGGGTTTGTGAAATTACTATCAGGGCAAGTATTACTATTACCCCTGCTATGACTAGGTTCCTCATGGAGACCCCTTTATCTTCCGGTCTGTCGTTGGTCATGCTTGGTCTAGCTCACGTGCTGGCTTACGGAGCGCGCGGTCCCATAGGGACCGGAACCACTCCATCTTGACCGCCGAGTATCAGGACCGACTCGGCTTCAGGTGAAACGATAATCTTACTTATGCTTGGTAATATCTCTTCCATAGCCTCCAGGTACAACCGCTCCTGAGTGACGAGGCTGGTGGCCGGGACTTGAAGGTCTTCGCGGTTCATGTATTGCACGGTGAACTGGTCTCCAGCCTGGAGCACCTCTCCAGATTGGACTTTCAGTTTCACGATATTAGTGGACGGATCGAATCCCGATACCGAGATGTCTATCCCTTTCGTCGCTCCGCCGTCCGGGCCGTCGATGACCTTGATGTCTGCGAAAGAGACACCGGTACTGAAGTCGTTGTCCCGGTCAAGGTTGTCGGCGTCGAGTGCTTTGTTGCCTAAACGGATGCTGAAGGGTCCTGCGCCCACGAACTGGGGTATCGGAATATCTTCATTGCCGAGATAGGCTACGGAGAACCCTTCTCCGATGGTCAAGTCTCCCGACTGCGCGTCATAGGATACTGAAAAATCGCAGGTTTTGGTTGCTCCAGTGTTCAACACCTCGTTGGCGGTAAAAGCACATTCGTCAGAGCCTAGCACGGTGATGCCAGAAACGAGTATGTCGAAACCGTCGCCGTCCACGTCTGGAGCCGAAATTATAGACACGTCAGACAGGCCGATGCCTGTTGTTGCATCTTTGTCGCCGTCGGCGTTGTCGGTGTCTTGCAGAACGTTTGACAGGGTGATGGACCGGTCGTTGAATTGATCCAAGATGGAAATGAACTGGTCGGCTTCACCTTGGGCCCTTTCGATACGAGCCCGCTTGAAAGCTTCAGCCGGCTGAATGATCTGTTCCGCCCGACCTCTGGCCTCCGGAATCACTTGGTTCTCGTAAGCTTGGGCCTGGTTGGTGGCGGTTACCTTGTCCTGACGGGCTTGGAGCACGTCGTTGAAGGCCGCTTGGACCTCTGCAGGTGCTTCAACTTTTTGGAGTTGTACGCTCACGATATTGATTCCTGTCTGGTAGCCGTCAAGAATCTCCTGGAGTTTCTCTCTCGTATCCAGCTCAAGGTTCACGCGTTCTTCTGCTAGGACCTCTGCGAGCGAGCGCTGCCCCACGACGAGACGGAGGGCTGCTTCGGTTGCATCCTTGAGAGTCCGGCCGTCTGGTCGTCCGGGAGCGATAATTCGCTGCTCACCGGCATCTTCTCCGGGATCGTCCACGTTGAAAAGAAAGTCTGTCAGATCTTTGATGTCGTATTGGACGACCATCTGAACGTCGATGATGTTCAAATCTCCGCTGATCATCTGAGCTTCAACGGGCACTGGTGTGTTGGCTACACCTTCAGCGCCTCGGAAGCCGAGCTCCAGTCGCCGAACCAAGTCGGTCCTAACGATGTCTTTATTGCCAACGGGGCCGGGCCACCACCAGTGGAGGCCATTCTGAGTTATAGGAGTTACTTGGGCTTTACCGAAGAGGCGCAAGACTGCCTGCTCTCCGGGGCTGGTGGTATAGATGCCGGTCGCGGCCCAGATCACGATAATCAGGCCGACGAACAAGGCGATGGCCACACCAACTCCCCCGCCACCCAATCTCTGGGCAACACGGCCGATTCCGGCGCTGATGTTGCCAATGATCTTTTCGAAATCTAGTTCTGGCTGCCTGGGTCCGCCTCCGGGTTGGTACATGTCTGTTTGATCCTTTTGTCTATCCCTTCAGGTATGGCGACGGCCGGTTTGAAAGCCATGCGCCCCATTATGTTCAACGCCTTATAGATTCTATCATTTAAGCGTGAACGGGACTACCGAACATAACTATGATGCCCAAAACCAGACTATGTTTCGAGGAACGAAGCACGCAGGCCCTCGGGTTGGCCATCTCATAGGTAGCAGCAAGTCTGGGATACAGGTAGATTCAAGTAACCCGTCGGAGCGGGCCTCTCGGAGGTATAATACTGGCTGCCGCCGCGTTGGTGAGCATCTGGCGTGACAGCGAAATCTAGGATAAGGAATAAGCCCATGACAAAATCGGGCCTGGACGTAATTCCCGGGAATGACATGACGCGGATCAGGGTAGTCTGCGAGCATCAGAGCGGCCTGATCTATGTGGTACCAGCCGATCGCAGCTGGGTCTGTGATCAGGTAAATCTACCGGCCCACGCATTGGCAGGTTTCTTCAGAGAACTTACCTCGCTGGAGAACAAAGAAGTTCAGGACTTGATGCAATTGTGGGGTGTCTACTATCGTCAGCTACCGAGAGACCAGGAAGAAAGGGCTGACTAAGTTGGCCAGCCATAGGTTTCCGACCTTTGCTTTGATCCCAGGCAGGCCTGGTCTAAAGCAAAAAGAGGCGGGTCTTAAAACCGCCTCTTTCTTAGTCCGGAAAGGCAGGCGCGGCTGTTAGGCGGTCTCACCATCTGTTGACGACGAAGTCAACGTGGGCGACGGCTGAGGGACCGTCGGCTGCGGATGCCCACCAGCGGTCGGGCTCGCATTGTATGCTGGCGGCGTGTCTGGAGACGTATGTGGAATGGCCGGTTCGCCGCCTGGTTCGTCATCGGCGTTGAACAGACGGTTCATAGCCTCACCGGACACCGTTTCGTACTCGATCAGGTATTCAGCCAGTCTGACCAGCTTGGACTTGTGGCTCTTGATGGCATCGACAGCCTGCTCGTAAGCTTGGTTGATCAGGACCGAGATGGCGTGGTCAATCTCCTCCCCAATCCTGTCCCCATAGTCCTTCTCTTCGCCTACCATGCCCCGGCCCAAGAAGACTTGCTCCTCGGCCTTGCCGAAGGTTCGGGGTGCGCCTAGACCGTCCAGGCTCTGGGAATCTTTGATAACAATGGTAACTGGCTTCAGGCCTTTTTCAATCAAGCCTTCGCTGAATTCGGCCAGCTGGAAGTCCCCTTCCTTACGAGACCTGAATTCGGTATTGTCGGACATTATTATCAGAAGGTCGTTTCCCGACACTTCTATGACCGAGATCTCGCCATCCCGGGCTTTCTGGATGACCTCGCTGATGGGCATCTCGTCGTAGACCTTGGCGCTGAACATACCGTAGCGCTTGACCATTCCTTGGGCCAGTTTGGTGGCTTGCTCTAAGTCGTTGCTTGCGCCAGTGGTCACTTCATCGAATATGATCTGCTCGGCGACGCGGCCGCCCATAGTCACCGCCATGCGGTGTTCAAACTGGTTCTTGGTCCATAGGTAACGGTCTTCTTCAGGCACGAGAGAGGTATGGCCACCCATCTGGCCGCGGGCGACGATGGAAATCTTGTGCACTGGGTCAGCGAATTCGAGAGCCCAAGCCACCAAGGCATGCCCTGCTTCATGGTAGGCGGTCATCTCTTTTTCCCGGGGATTGATTACCCTGTTCTTCCGCTGCGGGCCAGCGATCACCCGGTCCACGGCTTCTTCGAAGTCAGCCATGAAGATGGACTTCTTGTTGCCTCGGGCAGCCATGATAGCCGCTTCATTAATCAGATTGGATAGCTCAGCACCACTGAAGCCTGGAGTCTCTTTGGCTAAGGAGTCGAATGTGACCTCTGGAGCCAATGGTTTGCCGGCGGCGTGGACCTTTAAAATGGCTTTCCGGCCCTCGATGTCCGGCAGATCCATGGTCACCCGGCGGTCGAACCGTCCTGGCCGCAGGAGCGCTGGGTCTAGGATGTCTGGTCGGTTGGTGGCGGCTATCACGATAATATTGGTATTGGTCTCGAAACCGTCCATCTCAACCAATATCTGGTTCAGTGTCTGTTCCCGCTCGTCGTGTCCACCGCCTAAGCCAGCCCCACGGTGGCGGCCGACGGCGTCGATCTCGTCTACGAAGACGATACAGGGAGCGTTACGCTTGGCTTGTTCGAATAGGTCCCTGACCCGAGCTGCGCCAACGCCGACGAACATCTCAACGAACTCGGAACCGCTGATGTGGAAGAATGGCACTCCGGCCTCGCCGGCCACTGCTCTGGCCATCAAGGTCTTTCCGGTTCCAGGGGAGCCGACCAGCAGCACGCCCTTGGGGATGCGGGCTCCCAAGGAAAGGAACCGCTCGGGGTATTTGAGGAACTCAACTACTTCCTGGAGCTCTTCTTTGGACTCCTCAACTCCGGCCACATCGGCGAAGGACACCGTGGGCTTGTTGAAGGACATCATCTTGGCGCGGCTGCGCCCGAAACTCATGGTCTGATTGTTGCTGCCCTGCGCCTGGCGCATCATGAATAGAATCAGGCCGCCGAAGAAGATTAAAGGCAGGAAGTTTAGTATCAACCCAAGGAAGCTGCTTAAGCCGCTGGAGCCCTTGAACACTACTTCGACTCCGGACGGCGGGCCGACTTGGACTCCGCTCTCAACCAACAGACTGAGGACGTCTGTATCGCCGCCTATACGGCTGGTGAAACGGTCGGTTCCGGCGGTGGTGGCTTTGGGAAATACGGTGAGCTTTCTGCCGTCGATGACAATCTCTCGAATGTCATCATTTTTGGCCATCGCTATGACGGTGGTAAGTGGTTCTTCGCTGCTGGCACCGAAACTGGGCAACATGGTGTAGAAAATCACAATCACCCCGATGATTATCATCAGGTAAACGAAGCTGTTGCGAAGCCACCGATTGTTACCCATTACTACCCCTTAATGCCCGTTATAAAACCCTTCAATTGCTCGATTACATATTAATTGAGTGAGGCTAAAAAAGCAAAGCTGTCACGCCCAGATCGCAGTGTTTTGGAAGTCCGTTCAACTCCGGTTTATCGGTAGATGCCCCACTGATTTTATGGGATGCGGATTAACCTGACTTGTCATAGAATCTGAGCTGTCGGCGAAAGACCGTGTCTTTATTTACTCTTGCCCATCCAATCCTAGGCAACGAACGCCTAAACAGGCCGGTCAATCGAACAGATTTTGAAGAGGGGGAATCATGGCAGATTACGCACATCCGGAATCACTGGTGAGCATCGATTGGGTCGCAGAGCACGGTTCTGACGACAACGTGAGGCTGGTCGAGGTTGACGTAGATACGGCGTCTTATGATCAGGGACATATCGACGGCGCGGTAGGCTGGAACTGGCAGTCCCAACTTCAGGAGACCATCAGCCGCAATTTGGTCGGCAAAGAGGGCATGGAGCAACTTTTGGGCTCGGCCGGAATCGACAATAACACCACTGTCATTCTGTATGGCGATAACAACAACTGGTTCGCCGCCTGGGCGTTCTGGCAGATGAAGTACTACGGCCACGACGACGTTAAATTGATGAACGGTGGCCGGTCCAAATGGGAAGCCGAGGGTAAGCCATTGACCACCGCGATCGCCAACCCTGGTACCAAGTCTTATACCGCCAAGGATCCGAACGAAGACATCCGGGCCTATCGCGACCAGGTTTTGAGTAAGGTCGGCGCTGCCAGCATCTCTTTGGTCGATGTTCGGGCACCCGCTGAGTACAGCGGTGAGCTCCTGGCTCCTGAAAATCTTCCTCAGGAAGGCTCCCAACGTGGCGGCCACATACCTAGTGCCGCCAATGTTCCTTGGGGACAGGCTGTCGCCGAGGATGGCACATTCAAGGCGGCGGATGAACTGCGGTCCCTCTATGGTGGTAAAGGGATAGATGGTAATAAAGAGACTATCGCCTACTGCCGAATCGGCGAGCGCTCGTCCCACACCTGG
>JAKUNK010000061.1:0-14971 GCA_022451945.1 Dehalococcoidia bacterium | reverse complement strand
GCCTCCGGGCCCGAGCGTCCATGGCGTCAACAAACACTTGGTGAACGGCTTCCGGATCAGGTCCATTCTCGTTGGCTAGCATGTTGCGCAGGTCGTACATCTCCCGTATGTAAGCGTCCATCCAAGCAACTATCGGCTCCGGGTTGGACACGCATATATCGCGGTGCATGATTGGGTCACCAGACGCTAGACGGGATAGGTCACCAAACCCTGAGGAGGCCAGTTGGGCGATGTCATCCCAGTTGGCGCTCTTGGAGGCGGTTCCCATGAGGGCCACTGACATCATAAATGGCAGGTGGCTGGCTGCAGCGACAAAACTGTCGTGTTCATTGACCCCGATGAAGAATGGCTTGGCACCTATGGACTCGGCCAGTGTAGTGATCGAGGAAACGGCTGATTGTTCTGCGGTGACACTGGGAATGATGCAGTAGGCTTTGCCCTTAAATAGGTCTTTGTCAGCATTGGTCGGTCCGGATAATTCCTTGCCAGCCATGGGATGTCCACCCACGAAGCTGACATGTTTTGGGAGGACCTCGTCGGCCCATTCCAAGACAATCTTCTTGGAGCTACCGACATCCGTGACAACGCAGCCTTCCGCAAAATCGTTGACAGAGGACTCCATCATCTCGCGCATGGCCATGATTGGCGTAGCGTAAACAACCACATCCGCGCCACGTATGGCATTCGAGAGGCGGGATTCTACCTTTTTGAACGCCCCGGATTTTTGCGCGCCGGTGCGGGCGGAACCGTCATAGTCCGTTCCTACGACGTCTACTTCGAGATTGGAGTTCTTGATGGCCAAGGCAAGTGAGGTTCCGATCAAGCCTGTGCCGACGATGGCTATTGTGGTCAATGAGTCCTCCGGATATAGCGCAGCTAGGTTCAATAAGTCGTGAGGTCGCCAGCCTGCATGGAGATATATCTTACACCATAGGATGCCTACCGACACCCCGCGGTACAGGCGAGAGGTTACCTCCGGGAGGCAAGCGCTGCCTCAGTGATATCCGTGCGCACTACCTTGCTGTAGGGCTGCCGTGCTTTGGCCAGGCCAGCTGCGATCAAAATGTCGTGTAGGTTCTCGTACTGAGGCTGGGCCAAGGTAGGGTCTGTGGGCCAGTTGTCCTGGGCTTTCAATCTAGCGACTGATTTGGTCACCAACTCCAAGCTCACTCCAGGGAAGAACCCGGCCACTGCCTCACCAACCTCGTTGGCGTCGTGGGCCGCGAGCCAGTCCAGTGCGTTGGCGTAGCCCACAGTGAAACGGTGGACGGTGTCGGGTTGGGTTTCTAGGAACTTGTGAGTGGCGGCGAACGAGCTGTAGGCCAGGTGTCCATTTTCAGGCCCCAGCGCAACGGCAAGGTAGCCAGACCCGTCTTCTAATAATTCTTCTGCTGCGGGCTGAGGGACGTGGATGTACTCGGCCTTGCCCGCGCGGAAAGCCGCCATGCCTTCGTTCAAGTTCAACCCGGTTAGCAAATCTACGTGCGACGGGTCGATGTTGTGTCGCTGGAGGGCGTAACGGAATGAGGCCCAAGGCATGGGAGAGAAATCAACTGGAATGACTTTGGCTTCCGTGAAGGATTGCCACTGGAAATTGTCTGGCTTGGCCCTGCTAATAACAAAGAAGCCGTCTCTGGAGTTGATCTCGGCAAAGTGTACCGGCACCGTTTCAGCGCCCCAATCAGAGGCGATTATGCAGCGCATGATTCCGCTTTGGGCTATGTCAGCTTCGCCCAGGTTGAGAGCATTTATAGGATGTCCGAATTCCGGTGGGCAGGTCTTGAAGTCAACGTCCAGCCCCTCTTTCTCCAGAAACCCTCCGGCAACGGAAACGTAGATTGGCGTGTAGAACAAGGTGCGGATGACTTCAACAAGCCTAAGAGGTGTCCGATTGGTGTTGGGAGCCAAATCGTCTCCTGTTTACCCGCGTTCACGCTTCTCGATTAGGTTTCAAGAAAGGGCATTATAGCGCCTAGGAAGGCTTCGGGGTCTTCGACCTGGGGAATATGACCTAGGCCCGATAGAATTACTTTCTGGGCGTTGGCGATGTTGTTATGGAGGAGTTCTTCGCCGTCTCGCAGCCGGTCAACTTCCCCGTACAGCACCATGGTGGAAGAGGCTTTTATCATGGGAAGGCGGGGCATGATGTCGTAATAGGCCAAGGACTCCATCAGCCTGCCCACCCAGACACCCGCCTTAGCCCGGCTCTGGTTGTTGGCGTCCAACCATTCTTGACGTGGATTGGCGAAGGTCGTGGCCTCTTTAAGGCCCTTCAACGTCCGTGGCTTGGACAAACCCTTGGCGTCGAACTGGCTGGCCGCTTCCTTCAACCGCTCTTTGGCGGTGTGAGGATTCCACACAGGGCAGCCGACTAGTACCAATTTGTCCACACGCTCTGGGAAGCTGGCCGCGGTCTCGGTGGCCAGAACCGCTCCCACTGAATTTCCGACGACGTGGGCGCGGTGGATGTTCAGCACCTGGCAGGCGTGATCCAATGCCTGTGCATAGTCAGGGAGATTGAAATGCCGAGTTGGTTTGTCGGAGTCGCCATGACCAAGCATGTCAAAGGCGTAACAGGTGTAGTTCTGACTTAGGGAGTCGATGACGCCTTCCCAGGTCCATATGGATGTGCCCAGTGGGTGAAGCAAGACAATTGGATAGCCGCTCCCTTTCTTCACGAAATGCATGTTTCCGGAGGGCGTGGGAACGGTGTCTGTGAGGTCGCGGCGTACGAACATTGGGCCCATCTCCATATCTGCCTTGCTAAACAGGCGAATCCGGCGAGTGGCGGGTATGGTACTCACCACCAGGCACTCTGTCAATTTACCGGAGACATCCCGCACGCATCCCTCAAATTTGACCTTTTATGCCTGGTGTGGAAGAATTTAGCTCAAATGTGATGGAGTTTGAGCGCCAGGTTTACCTCCAAATCAAGGGAGGTGAACTTTAAAATTAAGAAACCGAGACACTGGTTCGCGACATTTAAGGGGTCAAAAGGGGTAGGGTGATGGGTGAACCTACTTGGACCCGGGAAAAACTTCAACGGCTGGTACAACGAGAGATTGGAGATTACCAACTGATCGTAGTCTCCAACCGCCAGCCCTATGTGCACGAAATCGTCGAGGGCAAGCTTAGTTATACCTCTACAGCTGGCGGACTTGTCACGGCGATTGACCCGCTGATGCAAGAATGCGGCGGCACTTGGGTCGCTTTCGGCGGCGGCAAGGGTGACTACTTTGCCGTAGATAAGAATAACCGCATCCAGGTACCTCCGGACGACCCCTCTTACACCCTGCGGCTGGTTTGGCTGACCGAACAGGAAGAACAGGGCTATTACGCCGGATTCTCTAATGAAGGCCTTTGGCCGCTGTGCCACAACGCTTTCATCGAACCAACCTTCAAGACATCTGATTGGGAGACCTATAAAGCGGTCAACAACGTCTTCGCTAAGCAGGTCTTGGATGAGATTGATGGCCGCCCTGCTGTAGTATTTACTCAGGACTACCACCTAGCTCTACTTCCTCGTTTGCTGCGGGAAGTTGACCCAGACGTTATCACCGCTCAGTTCTGGCACATACCTTGGCCCACCTACGATATATATCGTATCTGTCCTTGGGGTGACGAACTGATAGACGGGCTTCTGGGTAACGATTTGCTCGGCTTTCATATCGGCGATCACTGTGCCAACTTCATGGAGGCTGCGGCCCGGTCATTGGGTTCCCAGGTCCATGGCGAGTACAACTTGGTATACCAACGGGAAGAACCAACCCTGGTGCGCCCATTCCCTATCAGCGTCGATTTCGAGCAGATTAACCTGGAGTCCCAAAGCCCTGAAGTAACCGATGAGGTCGACAGGTTGTTGGAGGAGTTTGACCTAGATGGAAAGATAATTGGTCTCGGCATCGACCGGATCGACTATACCAAGGGCATCCCCCATCGCATACGGGCAATCGGCAGGTTCTTCGAGAAGTACCCCGAATATATCGGTAAAGTGGTGTTCGTCCAGGCAGGTGTGATAAGCCGGGCCAATATCCATGCTTACCAGCAGCTTTCGGGACAGATTAATCACGAATTGGAGAACGTGAATGGGCGCTTTAACACCGATGATTGGCAGCCGGTCCTCTACCTACCCGACGACCTCCCGGCCGTAACCCTGGCGGCGTTCCGGCGCATCGCCAGGTTCTGCGTGGTCAGCTCGCTTCACGACGGCATGAACCTGGTGGCCAAAGAATACGTGGCCAGCTGTTTCGATGAAGATGGCGTGTTGATATTGAGCCCCTTTACAGGGGCAGCCCACGAGCTGACTGACTCACTGATAGTGAACCCTTACGCAACTGAGGAGTTTGCGGAGGCTATCTATGATGCCGTGGAGATGCCCTTAAGCGAGCGTCAAGAGCGGATGGAGAAGATGCGGCGCATTGTTGAAGAGAACAATATCTACATGTGGGCGGCTCGGGCCTTTGTAGATATGATGCAGAGCGCTCGCCGCTCTCGCCGCCCGATGCGCAGCTTTTAGTCCGGTGTCATTCATGCCCCATCTGTTGAACATCTGGTCTGTGGTCAGCCGCCAACTTTTGAGTTCTCCACGGGTGTTGCTGCTTTTAGACTACGACGGCACGCTTACACCGATAGTGGCGCGCCCGGAGATTGCTATATTGCCTGATGAAGTCCGCCGGAGCCTGGAGGAGTTGGTAGATAACGAGCGGTTCGTAGTGGGTGTGGTTAGCGGGCGAGAACTGGCCGAGTTGGAAGGATTAGTGGCCATACCAGGCTTGATCTATGCAGGCAACCACGGCTTGGAGATGAGCGGTTTGGGAATGGATTATGTCCATCCCGAAGCCCTCGGATTTATCGAGCTGCTGACGGAGATTGCCGGTGTGCTGGAGCAAGAACTGAAGGACGTTCCTAAAGTATTGGTTCACGACAAAAAGCTGACCCTGTCAGTCCATTTGAGGAATGTCCTTGACTCATATGTTGGGAAAGTAGACAGCACGGTTACGTCTGTGGTTGAAGCTTACGCAGCTGACGGCCAGATTAAGATTACCCGGGGCAAGAAAGTCCTTGAAGTCCGGCCCAACATCGGCTGGGGGAAAGGTGAGGCCATCGAGAAAATACGCCAGGATTGTGGTGATAACCCGGTCCCGATGTTCTTCGGAGATGATCTGACTGACGAAGACGGTTTTGCTGTGGTCCAAAACGCAAACGGAATCGCGGTCTACATCGGGCCGCCCCGGCAAGAGACCAAGGCATTGCACCAGTTGGAATCGCCTGCGGAAGTTGCCCAAGTGCTTGCTTTATTGGCGGGGTCAGACGCCTAGGGCAGACCGTACCGCTCCACTCGAATCATCTTGTCCAGACGACGCTGGAACCGAGGTTCCGGGATGAAGCACGCCCCCAAAAATGCCTGGAGAACGGCCTTGGTTAGATCGATTCCGATAATCCGGCCGCCAACGCAAATCACGTTCATGTCGTCGTGTTCCACTCCCTGCTTAGCCGAGTAGGTGTCGTGGCAAAGACATGCCCGGATGCCTTTAACCTTGTTAGCCGTGATACACGCGCCGACTCCGCTCCCGCAAACCACTATGCCTCGTTCCGCCTCACCTTTGGACACTGAGCCAGCCACTGCAACAGCAAAGTCTGGATAATCATCGTCGGGATCTAGATCATGGGCGCCTAAGTCGGTGACCTTGTGTCCTTCCGACTCCAGCCAACTGACGATTTCACCTTTCAATGCATAACCGGCATGGTCGGCTGCGACCGCAACTTTCATAAAAATCACTCCATCCGGGCAATTGATTCAGCATACTCATTGGGCCAATCAGGTGCAAGACCGGGTGCGATTGCGCGTGCCATGTAGTGCTAGCGAAACTATTGTTGCCTGTATCAAGACTCTGATAAAGCGGAGTCCTAAGTATTGTGCTCTCACGGCCAGAATCGTTCCCAACAGCCTTGGATTATGCTAAAATTCCCTAGCTTCAGATGGCTGATTTGTAGAGTCTGACGTAGCTCCCGTACAGCCTTTAAGCTTGAATTTTGTTGGCGTTCTGATGATCAAAGCGGTCTCCTTTGACTTCTACAATACCCTGGTTCGCTTCTGGCCTCCTTTAGAGGAGATACAGCAAGCCGCCTGTCACGAGCTCGGACTGACCGTTAGTGAAGAGGCAATCACTCACGGTTACGCCGTCGCAGATGTCTTGTTCAACCGGGAGAATGAAGCCCGCCCACTTTCTCAGCGCACTGATGAAGAACGCCTGGAGTTTTTCAGCCGTTACGAACAACTGATTCTGGAGACTGCCGGAATCTCCGTGTCGATGGATCTTGCCAAAAGTGTCTGGAAAATGGCGATTGCCGTACCTAAAGATTTTGTGCCATTCGATGACGCTGTTCCCACTCTGGAGAAACTGAGGAAAGCGGGCTACAAAGTTGGAATCATCACCAACCTGCGCCGTGATCTTGACGAACTTTGTCAGCAGGTCGGACTAACGCCCTACTTGGATTTCGCGGTGGGCTCACAGGAAGTGGGCATCGAGAAACCACACCCGCCTATCTTCATGGCCGCGTTGAACAAGTTGAACACCGCCCCAGAAGAATGCCTCCATGTCGGGGATCAGGTCCGATCCGACGTCTTCGGCGCACAAGGTGTGGGTATGAAGGCCGTCCTAATCGACCGGAGCGGATTTGGAGCGGACGGAGCGGATTGTCTGACCATATCCAGCCTTTCTGAGCTGTGTGATCTTGTGGATGGCCTAGCCTAACTCCACGGATCGTTCTTCCGTGGTCGGCATCCATCGTTGGTGATATCCTGTTATCCAGTCATCTCAGTTGAGCGGCATTTGCCGCCGTAATCAGGAGGCCCAGATGGCAGAACAGATTCAGACCCCCAAGCAGGATAATGAGGCGGTTCGCGTAGCGGTTTGGTACGACTATATTTGACCTTGGTGCTACGTCGGCCTGGAGCGGGTCGACAAATTGGCCAATGAGTATGAGATATCCGTCGAGGGCCGTGCTTACCTTTTGCGCCCCGACACTCCTAAAGGAGGGGCAGAGCGGCCGCAACGGCCTGGCGAGACTACCGATGAATTGTCAGAACCCCTGAGGGGCCAGGCTAAGGACGCTGGTCTAATCATGAAACCCCCAGGCCGGACTCCCAATACCCTCTATGCCTTGGAGGCTACCGAATACGCCCAACAACACGGCAAGTTCTTGGAGTTCCACCATGCCGCGTACAAAGCGTTCTGGGAGGACCGCCAGGATTTGGGTGAATTGCAAGTGTTGCACAAGGTAGCCCATGAAGTTGGCCTTGATGCCGATGAGATGGTCAAGAGTTTGGAAGATAAGACCTATGCCGAGGCTGTAATGAGCCAATACCAGGAAGCGCTCCAGTATGGCATTAGCGGTATCCCCACATTCTTAGTGGGCAATCTGCTTTTCACTGGTGCCCACCCGTACAACATTTTCAAATCCGCCATGGAGCGTTTCCTAACCGAAGGAGTTTCCTCTGAAGCCGATGGGGAAGGTTAATTAGGTAGAGCACAGTCCAATCGAAGTAATGGGTACCAACAGAAAAGGCCCGCTATCAAGCGGGCCTTTTCTGTTTCCTCGGGATTCGAGCTAATCGTCGGCAGGGACCGGCGCGAAAGATGCCCCGTGCTCCAAAGTGTCGCCTTCGTCATCTATAGGCAGTCCGTAGTTCACCGCGTAGAGCCGGGCGTAGGTTCCGCCTTTCTTGGCTAACAGCTCTTCGTGATTGCCCATCTCCACCAGCTTGCCTTGGTCTAAGACAACTATGTTGTCGGCGTTTCGGATCGTGGAAAGGCGATGGGCAATGACTATGGAAGTCCGGCCGTTTAACACCTTCTGTAAAGCCTGCTGTATCAGCACTTCGGTGTGTGTATCGATGTTGGCGGTGGCTTCGTCCAGGATGATGACCCTGGGGTTGCCCACCACTGCTCGAGCGAAGCTCAGCAGTTGCCGCTGTCCGACGCTGAGGTTGATTCCACGTTCGGCTAGGACAGTTCGGTAACCATTCTCAAGGTTCATGATGAAATCATGCGCACCCACGGTCTGAGCTGCGGTAACCACGTCTTCCTCGGAGATGTCTTTGTTGCTGTAGCGGATGTTGTCCGCGACTGTTCCGGAGAACAAGTAAGGTTCCTGCAGCACCATACTCATTTGGCCGACCAAAGAATTCCGGGTTACGTCCCTTATGTCGTGGCCGTCTACGGTGATGCGTCCATTAGTAACATCGGCAAAACGGTGGATCAGGGTGACGAGGGTGCTCTTACCTGCTCCGGTTGAACCCACCAACGCCACGTTCTCGCCGGGCTTTATGTGCAGGTTGATTTCTTTTAGAACCTTAACGTCTTTCACGTACTGGAAGTTGACGTCCTCAAATTTTATCTCACCATTTATTTCAGGCAGTTCGATGGCGTCGGGTTTGTCCATCACCTCGGGTTTCAAGTCCAATACTTCAAAGATGCGCACTCCTGCAGCCATGGCCCGCTGCAATTGGCTGTACTGCATGGTCAGGTGGCGAACGGGCTCAAAGAATCGTTGAATCCAGAGGGCGAAAGCCAGCAGGACGGCCCACTCAAGATCGTCACCTTTGACCATGATGCCGCCGACTAGGACTACCCCGAACCCCATGCCGATTCCCATCAGGGATTCAACGAACGGCTGGAGCGTTCCCGAGTAACGGCTGGCTTCCAGATTGGCGTTCAAGTGCTCTGTGTTGAGGTCATCGAAGTGCTTCATGTTGGCTTCTTGCCTGTTGAAGCTCTCGACTACACGGACTCCGGTGATGTTCTGGTTATACTCGCCGTTCACCATTGCGATGGCCCGGCGGATGCGCATGAATGAGTGCCTGGCAAATTTCTGCCAGTAACCCAGAACAAAGAAGAGAACGGGCAGGATACTCATGCTGACTAGGGCCAATTGCCAGTCTATGAACAGCATAAAGGCGATAATACCGACCAGACTAAGTAGGTCGGAAAAGCTTTGGACGATTAGTTCGAAGGTCTCTTGCAGTTGCAGGACATCACTCTGGCTCCGCGACATTATGCGGCCCACTGGTGTGCGGTGGAAGAACGAAGGGGAGAGCTCCTGCAGGTGGTTGAACATACCGGTTCGCAGGGAATAAAGGATTCCCTGCCCCACTTTAGGCATGTAGATGAATTGGACGAAGTTTGCTCCGAAGTGCAAGATGGTTACGCCTAAGAAGACCAGACCAATGATGTGCAACCGTGGAACATTTTCCGGCTCCACGGCCCAGGTGATGCCCATCATCATCAGCCAGGGAACAGCAACGTTGCCAACGGTATAGAGGAGAACCGCAATCATCGCGATGATTGCGTGCCGCTTGTAAGGCCAGATGTAAGTCATCAACCGAGTGACAACCTTGTGGTCGTAGGCCGCACCGGCGATATTATCGTCGCTCAAGTTGTCCATGTTGGCGACGTTCATGCCATGGGCGCCCATGCCCCGCATGCCGCCCATCATGCCTCCGACTCCTCCTCCTGGTCCTGCCGCTCTCATCAGTCGTCATCTCCTGTTTCAGCGGCGAGCCGCGAAGTCCTGGCGGTATCAATTTCGGGTAGCGAGGCATCCAGCAGGAGCTCTTCCTGCGGTTGCAACTGGAGCTCGTAGATGTCCTGGTAGATGCCCTTGACGGACAGGAGTTCGTCATGCGACCCCTGTTCAGCGATCAGTCCGTCTTTTAACACGATGATCAGGTCTGCCTCGCGGACGGTGCTCAAGCGGTGGGCGATGACGAACGTGGTGCGGTTCTTCATCACATTCACCATGGCCTGGTGAATCATGCGCTCCGTTTGGACGTCCACACTGGAGGTGGAGTCGTCCAATATCAGCACCGGAGGATCAATCAGTATGCTACGGGCGATGGACAGCCGCTGGCGTTGGCCTCCTGATAGGGTGGAGCCGCGCTCGCCGACCCAGGTGTCATAGCCGTCTTCCAGCGAGTCGATGTGGTCGTGGAGTTGCGCTACTTTAGCCGCGCGGATCACGTCTTCTCGGGTGGCGTTTTTTACGCCGTAGGCGATGTTGTCGTGGATGTTGGCGCTGAACAGGAAAACGTCCTGTTGGACGATTCCGACATTGTGGCGCAGAGAGTCCAATGAGAAATCCCGGATGTCCTGGCCATCGATTGTTATGCGTCCTTCAGAGACATCATAAAAGCGAGGCAAGAGGTTGACTATGGTGCTCTTTCCGCTGCCGGGAGCTCCCAGGATCGCTGTGATCTGGTTGGGTTTGGCGGAGATGCGGATGTGCTGCAAGGATGGCATCCGCCCTTCATAGGCAAAAGAGACGTCTTCGAATTCCACTTTTCCATCGGCTCTTTCCATGACTTTGGCGTTGCGCTTTTCCAACACCGGTGATTCGGCGTCCAGAACTTCGAACAGCCGGCTACCGGACGAGATCGCTCGGGAGAACGAGTTGATTATGAAGGACGACATTCTGATTGGGAAGGTCAACTGGTTCAGATAGAGGATGAACTTGGCCAGCCCACCTGCACTCAGGTCACCCCTGATAACTTCCCAGCCGCCGTACCAGAGGATGAGGCCCATGCCCGAGGTGAAGAAGAAGGTCATCCATGCGCTATTTGTGCCCTGGAGCCGCTCGGATTGGAAATATTCTTCGCGGACTTCCTGGGCTTTCTTCGCGAATTTGTCTTTTTCGTATTCCTCAGAGCCGAAGGCTTTTACCACGTGGATGCCCACCAGGTTTTCCTGAAGGATGGTCACAGCTTCGCCCATGCGTTCCTGAACCCGTAGCCACATGTTCCGGAGCCGGCCCATTACCATAGAGGAGCGAATCACGATGAAGGGCACGAAAACTAGGCTGATTAGCGTGAGTTCCCAGTTCATAAAGCTCAGGATGAAGAGCAAAGCCACTGTGCGGACCACCACTTCCAACGCCCGCACCAAGCCCATGTTAACGAACCGCCGGATAGCCTCAACGTCGGCTGTCGCCTTGGACATCAGATCGCCAGTGTGTTCTTTGTCGTGGTAGGCGAAGCTCAGATGTTGGAGCTTATCGTAGAACTGGTTCCGGATAACATAGGAGACTTTCTGGGACAAAGAGTCTGTGCAGTAGGTGCGGGCAAAGTCTAGGAAACCGCGCAGCAAGCTGGCGCCGAGAAGAGCCAGTGCGAACCACATGAGGGTGTTGGTGGCGACCGACTTGGCATCAACTCCGTCCCGGCCAACCGCGACGAGCTTGTCGATGGCCTCGCCAAATATATGAGGGATGAGCAGAGAGATGCCGACCGCGGCTAAGAAGCTCAGATATGCCAATATCAGGCGAATGCGGAACTGCCACGCAATCTTGGTTATTCGGATGAGAATCTGCATCTATATGTATGTGCCTGCACGACCCGCCGGAGGAACGATTACTTTGCGGCTGCCGAAAAATAGACACGCCGTCAATTAAGTCTCGCTGCGGAACGGAGATTTGGGCGGCCAAACATCAGAATCTTTATTCGAATCCGTATGGAGACAACACTCGGCTGCAAACCAATCATAAACCTAAATAAGGGGTCCGTACAAGCATGTTTAACGCCGGCGAACGACTCTACCGCCAATTTTAGAAGAACCGCTAGGTGCTCTTCTTAATATCCATAGACCTTGGCCCGCGGTAGGCCATGGCAGAAGTGAAAGGGTTGCCGGTTAACTCGGTGTACTTGTCTTGAATCTCCCTTAGTAGAGTTCCTACGGAAGTGCTACTGGGTGGTTCGTACGATGCCCTCAAACGCGGTATAGACGTCAATTGTGGGTGAATCGACTGCCATTCAATCAGTGATGGCCAATTATGTCAGAAACAATCGTTGTGGGGTCCTAAAGAGATAAAGTCTGACCATGCTCCGAGTTTACATCCGTTCCGGGGCGGTCATGCCCATCAGGTCTAGGGAGCGATGGAAAACGATCTGAGCTGACTCAACCAACTTCAAGCGGGCCGATGTCATGGCAATGTCGTCGTCGTTGGATGACACAACCCGGCAATTCTCGTAGAAATTATGGAAGGAGTTGGCCAGTTCGGTGGCGTAGTGAGGCAGATGATGGGGCTCTAGGTTCTCCGCCATTTGATCCACCAGTTCCGGAAACTGGAGCATGGCCCGGATCAGTTCTAACTCGGCAGGGTGGGTCAGCAGGCTGACGTCGCCTTGACTCCAGTCTATGTTCCGCTCCCTGGCTAAACTGAGGATGCTAGTATTCCGGGCGTGGGCGTATTGCACGTAATAGACCGGGTTTTCGGACGACTCTTTCTTGGCCAGTTCCAGGTCAAACTCCATCTGGGTAGACGGAGTTCTGGCCAAGAAAAAGAACCGACAGGCGTCCGTGCCCACTTCTTCGGCCAGCTCCTTAAGGGTCACCAGGTTTCCAGTGCGCTTGGAGACTCGCAGAACTTCCCCTTCGCTTTTGAGAGTGACCATCTGAGAAATAAGGACAGTTAACCGGTCCCGCTCGATACCCAGCGCTTCTACAGCTGACTTCATCCTGGGAACGTGGCCTTGGTGGTCGGCGCCCCAGATGTTCACTACGGAGTCATAGCCCCTTTGGAGGAATTTGTTGTAGTGATAAGCGATGTCCGATGCGAAATATGTGGGCTCCCCAGACGACCGAACGACCACGTTGTCTTTGTCGTCGCCGAGCATTGTGGAGTTAAACCACACGGCTCCGTCTCTCTCCGAAAGGTAATGATTGTCGTGAAGTAGGCCGATGGCTGCGTCGTAATCGTCACCTTGAAAAAGGGTTCGTTCGCTGAACCAGTTGTCGAACTCCACTCCGATTGCGAAGAGGTCATCCCTGATTGCATCGACCATTTTCTCGCGGCCAATGTCACCAATCTCCCTCAAGGCTTGCCCTTCATTTAGGTCAAGGAACTTGGTGCCTTCAGAGTCGGCAATCTCTTTGGCCAAGTCGAATATGTACTCGCCCTCGTACCCCTTCTCAGGCATCTCCGCTTCCCGGCCTAAGGTCTTCTTGTAGGCGGCAAGGACGGACCGGTAGAACAGTTGCATCTGGTTGCCGGCGTCGTTCACATAGTACTCACGGGTGACATCGTAACCGGCAGCATCCAAGATGTTTGCTAAAGCGCTTCCAAGCACCGCTCCCCTGGTGTGGCCCACGTGCACCGGGCCGGTGGGGTTGACGCTGACGAACTCCACCATTATCTTGCGGCCTCGACCGTAGCTGGAGTTGCCGTATTCGCTACCAGCTTGGCGGACGACCTCAACCTGTTGTTGCAGCCAGGATTCCCTCAGGTAGAAGTTGATGAAACCTGGCGGGGCTGCTTCTACCCGCTCAATCACGTCGCCGGTGGCGATGTGGGCGGATAACGACTGGGCCAGTTCTAAGGGGTTGATTCGTGTTGCTCGGGCAAGGCGCAGGGGCAGATTGGTGGCGAAATCGCCGTGTTCAGAATTTCCTGGTCGTTCCACTTGAATCTCGGGAATGGTCTCCAGCTGCAGTACGGTATCCCGCCGGGCGGCTTCTAAGGCCTGAGCCACAAGCTGCTGGATTGTGTCGATCAATAACGGAGCCGGCATCGGGGAATCGTCCTGATATCTGATGATTTTCGCCACTGGCGCCAAATAGCTAAAGGCGGCCAATCAACGGCCGCCTTTCGTGGGTGGCACTCGAATATGTTACCACATTGTTGGAGTATCTTAGGCACGGATGAGCGGCGCGCTTGGTGTGTTAATCCTGGTTTGGGTTGGCCGGTACGTCGCTCGCTGGATGTGCTGGCGGAAGGCCGCCTGTTACAATTATCGGGACTCTCATTCCCTGCTTGTTTCGAGCCTGCGACACCTGTGTTCTCGGGCTACCGACACGAAACCAGCGGATGATTCTGGCCCCAGCCTGACCTGGTCAGATCCCGATGGATCAATCTCAAATAACACCGCCTGAGCCGCGCGCACAAGAGCTGATCGAGCAACAGTCCCGACCACCTGAAGAGGTGATTCAGGAACTTGTGGATGAGCTCGAGCGTCTCCTGGAAGCAGGCCAGATTCCAGAAGCTCTGGAATTGTTCAACGGCCTGCACCCGATGGACCAGGGTGAGATTCTGGAGGAACTACCCCGCAAGTTCAGATCGTCGCTCTTGGCCGAGTTGGACGCCTTAGTATTGGCCGACATCTTGGAATTCATGGAACCTGAGGAATCCGCCGCATTGATCGGTGACCGTCTTCCCGCGGAATTGGCTGAAGTCCTCAATTTCACCGACACCGATGTGGCCGTCGACCTCTTACAGCAGATTCTCGAAGACAAACAACTTGAGACCCTGGAAGCCATGTCTGATGCCACCGAGGTGTCGAAGTTGCTCCAGTATAAAGAGGACACCGCCGGTGGTCTGATGACACCCGATTACCCGGTGTTCATCCAGTCCACAACTACACCGAATGCTTTGGACCAACTTCGTTTATTGGGCCCTGATGCCGATGGTATAAACTCGGTATTGGTTATGGATGAACAGCAGCACTTAGTTGGGTCGTTGAGCGTCACCAGGTTGGCGCTAGCCCGGCCCAGCATGTTGATCCAGGATATCATGGACCCGGAAACGAACTCTGTCTCCGCCGAAACTGACCAAGAAGAATGTGCCCGGGTGATGCAACGCTATAGCCTGAACCTACTGCCGGTGCTAGACGGCGGAGGACGTCTTACTGGCGTAATACTGGCTGATGATCTGGTGGACGTGGCTGCAGAAGAGGCTACTGAAGACATGTTCCGGATCGCCAGCGTGGACGGAGAGCGCATATCTGAGCCTCTCACCAGTTCGCTGCGCAGTAGATTGCCTTGGCTTTACATCAACCTGGGCACGGCATTTCTCGCTGCGGTGATGGTCAGCTTATTTGAAGACGCGATATCTAGAGTTGTGGTGCTGGCGGTGTTTCTTTCAGTGGTTGCCAGCCAAAGAGGAATGGGCGGTACCCAGACCGTGACGCTGGTAGGGCGCA
>JAKUNK010000060.1:0-15370 GCA_022451945.1 Dehalococcoidia bacterium | reverse complement strand
TTTGGTCCGAACCAGGAAATGGCTATACTCAAGCGTCAGACGTTGATCAATCGGTTTTGGACGCAATCCAGAAGATCAGAGCTATAATCCACCGATACAAAGGGTCAGCGGTGGTGGAGAATTGTCCCGTTGGTGTGAAACGACAAATTGATATCTGGGGACCCCCACCCGATAGCCTGGAACTCATGCAATCCAATAAAACACGCTTCGCCCCCGACTGTATCCTGAACCCCGGGCGATTCCTCGGAGGAATTTAAATGGGCCAGCAAGTAACCGAGGACAAGAGCGGTTTCACAGGCCCTGACATCCCGGCCGAATCAGACCTTTACCGTTGTGTCCACTGCGGCCTATGCCTAAGTTCCTGCCCGACGTACGTCGAAACGGGCTTAGAAATGGAATCCCCCAGAGGGCGCTTGTCACTAATGAAAGCGGTAAACGAACAACGTGTGGCCATCACACCGCGTATAGTCTCCCACTGGGAGATGTGCCTCCAATGCCGGGCTTGCGAGGCTGTTTGCCCCTCGGGTGTGCCCTACGGCCGGATCATGGAACGCACCCGCTCCCAGGTCCGCTCCGCCGGACTGCAGGGCCCCGAATTGCGAAGACTTGGGCGCTTCCTACTAAACTCCGCCCTGCCCAGCCCCAAGAAACTCAAGATGGGTGCGTACTTCATCCGTGTGTACCAACAGCTCGGCATCCAGAAGCTAGTGCGACTGTCCCATCTGCTGTACCTGGTCCCTGGTGGCATCGCCAAACTGGAAGCCCAGTTACCGCCTTTGAGCCGGAGGTTCTTCGGTCCCTCCGACGACACTCACCTCTCCCAGGGCGAAAAGAAGATGACCGTAGCATTGCTCTCGGGTTGCGTCATGCCCTTGATGCAAGGCCCCACCATGGAAGCCACCGTGCGGGTCCTGACCCGCAATGGGTGCGACGTTGTGGTGCCGAATGGCCAGGGCTGCTGTGGAGCATTGAACACCCACGCCGGCGACCTAGAGAATAGCCGTGATATGGCTAGGTCAAACATCGATTCGCTGATGACCGCCGGGGTAGAGCAGATAATTACCTCGTCTGCCGGGTGTGGTTCCAGCATGAAAGAGTATGCTGAGCTCTTGAAGGACGACCAGGAGTACAGAGAAAAAGCCGCCCGCTTCAGCCATATGACCCAAGATGTTACGGAGTTTCTGGTTAGCCTGCCGTTTCGCGCTCCTACTTCCACCATCAATCGCCGGGTCACCTACCAGGACCCATGCCATCTGGCGCACGCCCAGCGCATCACTGCCGCGCCGCGAATCATCCTGAACGCCATCCCAGGCCTGGAGCTTATAGAGATGGAGAACTCCGCGCTCTGCTGCGGCGGGGCCGGCATCTATTCCTCAATCCAACCCGCCCTATCCAAACGCCTGCTCAAACGCAAGATGGACACCATAGACGCCACCAGCACCCAAGAAGTCATCACCGCCAACCCCGGCTGCATGATGCAGATAGAGATGGGACTAAAATCCCGAAAAAAAGATGGACGGGTTAGGCACGTAGTGGACATCCTGGACGAGGCGTACGCTTTAGAGGACGCGAAACAATCGTAGGCTCAGGATTTTGGCCTTCAATAGCACGCTTGAACGAGTTGGCGTTGCCCTTAATTTCACAGTCCTACTTTTCAACCAATCAAAGACCGGAATCCAGGACGCAATAGCGGAATGGCGCACGATTGCATGCAACCGATCTAGATTCTGGCGAAAGTCGAGATTACGCTAATCGCGCCTACCACAAAAAAGGGGCCCGCTTAAAGCGGGCCTTCTTTTTTCTAGCTAGATACCAAAAGCTTAACCGCGCGGCAACCCAAGTCCCCTACCCGCGATAATGTTGCGTTGGATCTCTGAAGTTCCGGCGGCTATCGTGCCAGCGAAAGCGTTCATCCAGTTTTCTTGGACACGGCCTTTTAGGGGCGCCCATTTATCTTCCCGGCCCAGGGTGCCATACATGCCGAGTATATCCAGGGCAGCCTCGGTCGCCCGCTGCACCGTCTCACTACCGAACACCTTACTCATAGACGCTTCTTTGGTGGGAATCAGCTCCTGCGACTGCATGTAGGCCACGTTGTAAGCCATCAGGCGGGCGACTTCACACTCGATGTAACGGTCGGCCATCAAAGTGCGCACCCAGGGAATCTCAATGAGGGGAACGCCGTTCTGCTTGGTATCTGTGGCGAACTCCTTGGTGTCGTCCAGTAACCGGCGGGCGGCGGCGGAATAGTCGATGCCCGAACGCTCGAAGTCCAGCAGAGTCACCGCCACATACCACCCCCGGTCTTCTTCGCCTACCACATTGGCCCTAGGGACACGGACATCATCAAATGTAACCTGGTTAAACTCGTGACCACCGGCCATGTTGATAATGGGCCTGACAGTCACTCCAGGGCTCTTCATATCCACTAGCACGAAGCTGATGCCGCGATGCTTCGGGGCGTCGGGGTCTGTGCGAGTGAGTAGCATAATCCAGTCGGCACGGTGGGCCATGGTGGTCCAAACCTTGCCACCGTTTATCACAAGTTCATCACCATCACGGACGGCACGGGTGCTGAGAGAGGCCAGGTCGGAACCTGATTCGGGCTCGCTATAACCCTGGCACCACTGAATCTCGCCCTTGGCAACTGCAGGCAGGTGGGTCTTCTTCTGTTCATCTGAGCCGTGAATCATCAGCGTAGGGCCAAGCATACGGACGCCGAAGATGTCGCGTCCGGGCGCCCGAAGGTAGGCGATCTCTTCGTTGTAGATGGCCGACTTAACCGGAGACGCATTCTGACCGCCGTATTCCTCCGGCCAGTGCATTGTAAGCCAGCCCTTCTCGGCCATCTTCTGGCGGATAACCCGGTTCAGGTCCCAATCATCGTCTTCGGGGTAACGGCCTGCGCCTTCCCATGGATTGGGAAGTTCAGCCTTCATGAATGCCCGAAGTTCTCTCCGAAACTCCTCGTCCTCGGCAGTGAACTTGAACTCCACAGTGATTCTCCTAAGCCAGTCCCAATCGGGACTTATATATTGGTTGGGAAACTAACTGCCAACCGCCACACATGTGACGGTGCGCACAACGCCGGGCACCGTGTGAATGTGGCCGGTAACCAGGTCGCCAACGACGGTCATGTCGTCGCCGGAAACGACTGCGATGATGTCGTAAGGACCGGTAACCACATCCACCGTCGCTATGCCCGGCAGGTCGCCCAAGGTATTGGCCACATCACGGGTCTTGCCAACCGCGGTTTCAATCAATAGATATGCTTTTGTTGCCATGGTTCTCCTCCTGGAAACAGCCGGGTGCCGGGCTCACTGGGTATTGATGATAATTCTACGGCCCCCCTTCTGATGGTGTCAATTTGGGACGGGCGCAACCAGGGGCTGAACAAGCACGGCTATAATAGGCCTATATGCGTGAACGAATGGAACTATTAAATACAGGCGCATCCCAATTGGACCTCTCACTGTCTGAATTACAGCTGGATCAGTTCGAAACCTACTTCCAAGAGCTAGCCGACTGGAACAAGAGGGCCAACCTTACGGCTATCGTCGAATATGAAGCCGTCCAGGTAAAGCACTTCTTGGACTCTCTGACCGTCTGCCTAACGGCGCGAGATATTCTGGCAGGGTCAGCGCAAACTTCGACACGCGTGATGGACGTAGGGTCCGGAGCAGGTCTGCCAGGCCTGGCACTCAAATTGGCCTTCCCAGAGATCGAACTTACCCTGGTAGAATCAGTGGCCAAAAAGACGGCGTTCCTAACCCACACGCTGGAGAAGCTCGGACTAGACGGCGTCTCCGTACATACCGGACGCGCAGAAAGCTTGGCCCGGGAACCGGACCTCCGAGACTCGTTCGACTTGGTGGTGGTTAGAGCCCTGGCCAAGTTACCGCTGCTGCTGGAACTCTGCCTGCCTTTCTGCAAGAGCGGAGCGAGATTAGTGGCCTTGAAGCACGGCGGCGATTGGTCGGAACAAGAGTCCGCAACCAACGCCCTTAAAGAACTGGGCGGCCAGATAGAACGAGTCTCTACAGTGTTGGTGGAAGGTTTAACCGACGACAGAATCGTAATCTCGGTCGAAAAAACCAAACCCACTCCTGCAAATTACCCAAGGGCGGTAGGCATCCCGGGGAAGCGGCCTCTATGATGGCCACCGCACAGAAAAGAGAAAGCCCGCTGGTCGGCGGGCTTTCTCTTCTAACCGGCATTGGGCTGATTAGCGACTTGGAGATCTCCTCTCCTGTTGCAATTGGCTAACTTACAAACACCATTAAACGAGTCAATATCAACGGCCCGATCCAAAGACCTGCCACCGATACCCCCAGAATCTAAAGCTGTATCGTCATGATTTCCGCCTCGATCTCTGGAGTTTCGGAACTCACCAGAACCGTCTTTGACCTATATATCTGTATGATTAGCAGGTCTCGTGTAAAGGCGGTGTACAACTTAGTTAAACACCTGATTGGCTAGAATAATTATTGGCCACAAAATCATAGACAATCAATAGTCGACGTAACATCTATGTAAAACCCATCCAGCATTGCAGGGGCGTGCCCGCGCCTATATTATTTACGAGGCTCGCGCCACAAAGTGCGATAGATACGGTATCTTCGGAGAGTCTTTATGTCCGTGATGGTCACCGGCGGAACCGGGTTCATCGGCAACCGCATAATTCGCAAATTACTAGATAGAGGCGAAGAAGTCGTCTGCTTCGACCTGGCCCCACCCAGGGCCAACCTGGAGCCATACCTGGGCCACATCAAGATGTACCGGGGCGACATTACCCAGCTAACCCATCTGCTGGAAGCGATCAACACCAACGGCGTCCACAAAATCATACATATGGCTGCCCTTCTTCCCCCCGACACCGAAGAACGTCATTCTTACGCCATGCAGGTGAACATCGGAGGGACTAACAATGTCTTTGAAGCAGCCCGCTGGACTGGAATCGAAAGAGTGGTCTACGCCAGTTCCATCGCCGTCTACGGCGTCCAGGACACCTTTGGCGAACGGCCCATCGATGAGGACGACCTCAACGACCCCATAAACGTCTACGGTATGACAAAGTCAGTCAATGATTTCTCAGCCAAGCGCTACATCGACCGCCACGGTATGGACCTGGTGGGAGTCCGCATCTGCACTGTATTCGGCCACGGGCGGGTCACCGGAATGACCGGAATGATTGGCGGGCTATTAATGTCGCTACCGGCCATCGGTCAACCGGTAAGCATGCCCTTCCACCAAGAAGAGCAATCGCCCATGATCCACGCCGAGGACGCCGCGGAGATATTCGTCAGGGCAGCCTTGGCCGATAAACTGAACCACCCTATCTACATAAGCGGCGGCAGCATGTGCAGTATCAAGGAGATGGCCGACATAGTCCGGGATATCATTCCCAACGCCCAGATATCGACCGGCGACCAGTTGGTACCCCACGTTTACAACGTTGACAACAGCAGGATGCTAGCTGACATCGGCTATGAGATCGCGCCCCTGCGGCAACGGATACTGGACCACATCAATGATGCCCGCACCGAGGCCGGCATGGACACCCTCAGTGGTTGATTGAGGGCAACGTCTGCTCGAACTGGGTTATAATTGCCTTCAGCCACAGCCGTCTTTCCAAAGTCGGCCCAAGAGAGAGATGAAATGAGTATCGCCATCGGTTACATGCCCGGAGCCTACGGAGAGGGTGGAGATGACCACGAATACCTTAGGAAATTGGTGGAGGTCGGCGACAAGCATCACTATGACTCTCTATGGCTGAGCGACCGAATCGTTGGCGAGAAGTTCAGCCTTGAACCGATGATGGCTTGCTCAATGGTATTGGCTTACTCCGACCGTTTGAAAGTCGGAACCAGCGTGTTGGCCATGCCCCTGCGTAACCCTGTTGTCCTGGCCAAGCAGGTGGCTACGCTGGATTACCTGTCCCAAGGGCGGTTCTTTCCCGCTGTTGGACTTGGTCAAGAAGAGCCCGAGGAATACGAAGCCTGCGGCGTAACCAAAGACCGCCGTGGCCCCCGGACCGATGAAGCCATCGCACTGATGCGCCGGCTCTGGCAGGAAGAAGACGTAACCCACGAGGGCGAGTTCTTCAACTGCCACAACGTCACGGTCACGCCCAAACCGTATCTCCAGCCCTCAACTCCGATCTGGATTGGCGGACGCTCTCCGGCCGCCGCCAGGCGTGTAGGGAGAGTAGGCGACGGTTGGCTGGTTTCCAGCGCTACGCCGGAAGAGATCAAAGAAGGCTGCGAAATCCTCTTCGAAACTGCCAATGAGTTCAACAGGGAGATTGAGGACGACCACATCGGAGTCCTGATGGGCTACTACATCTCCGATGACGTAGCCGGGGCCACTGAGAAGGCTGAAAGGTACATAACCCGCCAGCGCCCCGACGCCCATTTCACTGAATTCACGGCCGTAGGTCCAGTAGAAAAGGTGGCGGAAATGATTCAGAGCTACGTTGACGCCGGCGGCTCCAAATTCGTCGTGCGCCCACTCTGTCCTGCCGAAGAATCCATGGAGCAGCTAGACATATTGGGCGAAGACTTGCTGCCAATGTTCCCGATTAAACGGTAGTCTACTTTGATCCAACTCGGAGTGGCGTCAGCACGATAAGCGCTAGCTGAATCCGGCCGTTACATGGCCTGGACCGCACAGGCAGCCAAGGTCCGTGATTAGCGATAGTCTTGGATATCTTTGGTTGAGCGACCGACGCCGGTCATTTCCTCCATCACGACCTTGTCCCATGGACGAATGACCTTTGGGGCACCGTGGCTGACGGCGACCTCGGCGAACCGGTTCAGCATCAAGATAAGCAGTTAACGCCGGGCGGCAGAACGGCCTCGCGGTTTGCCCTGCTTTCCATCTCGGGGCGCTCGTGTACTAAAGGGCGGAGCTCCTTGTTTGGGCCCTCGGCTTCGGCCATCGGAAGAACTAGGAGAAGAACTCCTTCCCAGCAGTTGGCCTGACCGCCTCCGGGCCTCCGACTCGCTGACCGGCGCTTTGCCCAGGATCTGTCCAGAACTTCTTCCGTCGGAGGAGTCTGACCTCGACGGCCTGGCAGCCGGCTGCTCCGAGCGGCGTCTATTGGACCATTTACCAGATGGACCACCTGATGAAGAGCGGCCGTTCGGGCTAGGAGCCCGATGCCCTGCTCCGGCGAACTCTCCCGAACGATTGCCGTTATCCGAATTGCTTCGGGAAGGTGTAGCAGCCGGGCGGGCGGCGCCATTACCGCTATTGGATGAATTATCTCTGCTCCGGCTGCTCTGCGCGCTATTCTGTGCATTACCCCGACGTGTTCGGGGCCTGGATTCCCGAGTGCTTTGGCCTGCTCTCCCGCCATTGCTCTGGCCACCAGCCCGGCGCAGTCCTAATCGTTCTTCCCGGAACTGCTCTTCCGGAGTGAAGTTGCCATAGTCGAAGCCTGGCAACCGCCGCCGCTCGATCTTTACGCCCAATTCCCTTTCCACTTCGCGAATCATGTTGCCGTCTTCGGCACCGGCCAAGGTGAAGGCTTCGCCAGTTTGTTCTGCCCTGCCTGTCCGTCCGATGCGGTGAGTATAGGCGTCTGTCGTGTTCGGGAAGTCAAAGTTTATGACGTGCGATACCTCAGGAACATCAATGCCATGGGCAGCGATGTCCGTGGCCACCAAGATGTCGAACTTACCTCTGCGAAACCCGTCCATCGCCTGCTGTCGGGCGGTCTGCGACATATTACCTTGAAGGGCCGCTACCCGAAACGAATTCTTACCAAGGTCCAGCGCTAGGGTCTTGGCCCGGTGCTTGGTACGTGTGAAGACTAGGGCCCGTCCCGTGGGAGTCTGTTCCAACAACGCCAGCAGCAAATTCTTCTTAAGCTTGTCTGGCACCGGATAGAGCGAGTGGGACACGGTTTTAGCAGGGGCTATGGTCCCGATCTGGACCATCTCCGGGTCCTTCAGAATCTTGACTGCCAGGGTTCTGATCTCTGTGGGCATAGTCGCCGAGAAGAGTAGAGTCTGGCGGTCGGCTGGGACATGGTTCAAGATGCGTTGGACATCGGGCAAGAAGCCCATATCGCACATGGTGTCGGCTTCGTCGAGGACCAATACCTCTACGTTCCTGAGGTCGATGTCCTTCTGGCTGACATGGTCCAGCAGCCGCCCGGGGCAGGCCACCACGATCTGTGCTCCCCGGCGCAGTCCGGTCAACTGAGGAAGCTTGGAGACCCCGCCGTAGATGGCGATGCTCTTTATCCCCAGATGCCGACCTAAATCTCGGAACGCCTGGAGAATCTGCTCGGCCAACTCTCGAGTCGGAGCAATCACCAGGCACCGGACGCCCTTCTTAGGAGGAGTGGTCGCCAGGCGGTGCAAGATAGGAAGCGCGAAAGCGGCAGTCTTGCCGGTGCCTGTCTGGGCCAGGCCCAGCAGGTCCCGGCCCTTCAGGGAGACAGGTATGGACTGTTCCTGGATGGGGGTAGGCTTGGTAAACCCCATGGAACTGACGCCAGCCAGCACCTTGGGATGAAGGGAAAAATCTTGGAAACTCACTGAGAGGGTCTGCTCCTTGGCTGATTTCTTGACTGCTTTACCGAGCCAAGTCACACTCTCAGGCCCAAGGTCACGGTCAATCTACTATCGATGCAAATGACACGCGCTTAATGCTGACATATTACGAACTTAGTAGCTACGATATTAAGTATAACAGTTAATCCGCCGCTAAGGTTCTCCGCACCAACTGCCCATTTCGGGAAATTGACACTGTTCGTACACCCCACAGGGCCGTTTCGGTGTTAATATCATTTTCGGCCACAATAATCCCCCGGAGGCAAGGCATTGGCTTACTACATGTACGTATCCCTTCAGGAAGAAGACCGGATAGCCATCTACACGATGACTCCGAAAACGGGTAAATTGAAACACCAGGGCGACGTGGCGCTGAACGGCCGCCCAGCTCCCATCGCTATAGACCCCGAACGTAAATTTCTCTTCGCCGGCCAACGCAAGCCCAACGACTTTGGCATGGCCAGTTTTAGCATCGACCGAAAGACCGGCGGTCTCACTCCCATAAGCTCGATTCCCCTCAAGGGCGATCCGGTGCATATCTCCACGGACAAGACCGGCAAGTTCTTGCTCTCGGCCTACTATTATCAGAAGACAGCAGCCGTCCATAGCATCGGCGACGACGGGGCCTTGGTGGACCCACCCGTAGTCTGGCGAGAAACGGACATCGGAGCCCACTATATCCAGACTGACCCGGCCAACAAATACGCGTTCGTCCCCCATATCGCCCGGGGTTCTATGAACGGCGCAAACGCCATCTTCCAGTTCAAGTTTGACCAAGAAAAAGGCTCGCTTACGCCCCTTTCTCCTACTCGCTCAAACAACAGAGAGGAAGAAGGGCCGCGACATTTGTGTTTCCACCCGGAGAAGAACCTAGTCTACTCGTCCAACGAGCAGGGCAATAGCGTTACGGTCTACACCTATGACGCCGATAAGGGCAACCTGCATCCCGTCCAGACTGTCTCCACACTACCCAGTGGGTACGACGGGCACAACTCCTGCTCCCAGATTCAAATCACGCCCAACGGCAAGTTCCTGTATGCGCCTAATCGGGGCCACAACAGCATCGCTTGCTTCCGGGTGAACCCGAACAACGGCTATCTAGCTCTCATAGGCCAGACCCCCACCGAAGCGGTCCCACGTGCGTTTAGCATCGATCCCCAGGGCAGCTTCGTCTATGTGGCTGGACTGGAGACAGGCAAGCTGGCCTCGTACCGCATAGACCAAGAAAGCGGCGAGCTGAACGCCGGGGATGTATACGATGTGGGCAAGGGCCCTATGTGGGTGCTGATCACCGAGTTCTAACAGAGACTTGGTTTTGGAGCTCAGCAGATGAATTTCGGGTTTATGCTGCCTTCCCGGGGACCACTTACCCGGCCGGAGAGCCTCTCCGTCATCGCGAAACGCGGCGAAGAGTTGGGATACGATTTCATCATGTTCCCAGACCACATCGTAATACCCCGAAACGTGTCCTCCCAGTACCCGTATTCAACATCTGGGGTATTTCCGGGAACCGACAACAGCGAGACCATGGAACAGTTGACCACTCTGGCATTCTTGGCTGGTCAGACCAGCCTCATCAGGTTGGTCACCAGCGTGATGGTCGTACCCCATCGGAGCCCCGTGGTCACTGCCAAAGTGCTGTCAACGCTGGATGTACTCTCTCGAGGCCGGGTTACGGTGGGCGTTGGTACGGGTTGGCTAGAAGAAGAGTTCCAGGCCCTGGAGACCCAGCCCTTCGCCGAGCGGGGAGCGGTCACCGACGAATACATCCAGGTGTTCAAAGAACTGTGGACCAGCGACTCTCCAAGATTCGACGGCAAGTATTGCCGCTTCTCCAATATCGATTTCTTGCCCAAGCCAATCCAGAAGCCTCACCCGCCCATCTGGGTTGGAGGGGAGGGGCGGCGAGCCATTCGCAGGGCAGCTCAATTCGGCGACGGGTGGCAACCCCTAGGCAACAATAACCGGTTCCCCACCGCCACGGCGGAAGACCTAGCCGTTGGAATCAAGCGGTTAGACGTCGAGCTGGAACGAGCGGGCCGGCCGGCCGGTTCGCTAGAAGTGACGAGCCGGATGCTGGGCTACGACCTCCAGAAGGATGGGGGGACATCCAGGAAAGGTCACATGGCATTCATCGGAAGTGCAGACCACATCGCATCTGATATACGTCAATTCCAAGACTTGGGGGTCACCAACCTGGTTCCTAGTTTCCACGGTGTCGCCGGGCTGGCCGACAGTCTGGACGCCATGTTGAGGGATATGGAAGACTTCGCCACCGACGTCGTCCCTAAAGTCTAAGGCGCATGCCAGGCCAGCTCAATGCTGTCGGTTGGCCGTCGTGAGGCGGTCAAATCTTCATGCCATCAATTTTACATCACCAATCCCGGCAGCTGGAACCATCGATCAGGAGTCATCCTTCAAGTCGGTCTGCACCCCATGGGAACTTAGGGAGGCGATACCAGTCGTCAAGCCAACACCAGCCCTCGATGCAGCTCCTTCAGCAGCGAACTGCAGAACGATGACGACTATGATGGCTCCAGATGCGGTGCCCTTCTACTTTCCTGCTTACAGCAATGAGCGGCTAACCCATTGGATTGGCGCCTGGAAAACCCAGTAAGAACTGACCGTGGTTCTCATAAGCACGGTCACTGACCATGTTGTGTTGGGCGGCGCCGTGGATATCACGTAGGCATTTCTGCAATACGTGAGAGTTGAACAGCGCAGACCCGCCCCCGAACCTGAAGGCCTGGGAGACGATGTCTGAGGCCTCCTCGGTGGCGTAAGTTCCTGAGGCCCGCAACCGCACCTGCAACTCGGGCGGCGGCGTAATCTCTTGGGCAACTAATTCCCAAGCTTCCTCCAATGTCTCAAGACACAGGAATTTGGCCGCTCGCAGCCGGAGGTCGGACTCACCTAAGAACCTTTGGAAGGAGCCCCGGTCGGCAATCAGTGCCTCCGTTCCCCGGTAGCCACGTTTCTTATTTTTGGCCAATTCGGCTATCTCATCCAATGCCCTGCGGGCGATACCAAGGGCCACTCCGCAATGGCCCGTTGTCTGCATACCTGGTCGGCCCAAGAAGAAGTTGGCTCCGCCGCGCAGAGGTCTAGTTTCAGCCCCTCCCCAGGTAAATCGTTCTGGAATGAAAACGTCGTGCAAAGAAAAATCACAGCTTCCTGTGCCGCGTAGCCCCATCACTTCCCAATTATCGTGGATCGTTGCTTGGGAGGTCGGTACCACCACGCGGATCTGCTTAGGTCCGTCCGGGTCGCCAACCACCATAGCTCCCATGGCCAGGTAGTGAGAATGACGGATGCCACTGGCGAAGGCCCACTGGCCGGTGACCTTATATCCGCCTTCAACGATAGTCGCTTCCCCAGAAGGGGCCGCTGCTCCTGACGCTCTCGGGAACATTCCATCAACAAAGATCTCGCTGATGGCTTCATCGCAAAGGAAAGCAGCCATTCCGGATAACGTCCCTGAACCAATCATGATGCTCCAGCCGGCTGCCGCGTCAATTCGGCTGGCGGCCTCCACCACCTCCAATTGCGTCATGGCGTCCGCCTCAGCACCGCCCAACACCCGGGCTGACTTATATGCGAATAGTCCGGCTTCATGGATGGCGTCGACCGTCGCTTGGGGTAGCGTGCCTGTGACCTCAGCCGAGTCTTCACCAGCCACAATCACGCCGCGCAAGCTTTCCACCTTGTCCAATAGCGCTCGCCGTTTCGCCTCCCGTTCTTCCGGAAAAGTTGCTACCGATGATGCGGTTACCAATGTTGGTCTCCTTCGGCGACGACTCGCAGTCGTATCCCATCTTTTCTTTAAACCTAGTGGCATCTACGACCAAATAACGATGGCATCGTTATAGCCGAAGAATATCAGGTTTGTCGCGTAATTATCCAACGGCGATAGCGGGAGTTGGTTTCTGAGGAATAGATTCTGCAGATGGAATCTCAGTTACAGGGAAGGAATTATCTCGTCCACCAACAACCTCAAGGCTTCATCAACATCAGGTCCGAGCTCGGAAAACATCAACTGGTGGAATCCCTGAGACTCGGCGATACCTCGAATCTCAACCATACGCTCCAGGCAGTCCTCGGGCTCGCCAGCGATAAAAATAGCATCGACCATATCGTCGGTCACCAAGGCATCGAAACCTTTAGGTGAAACCCCGGCCTTATCCGCTTCGTCGAGCTTCGCCACATCCTCAAGCTTAACGCCCAAGTTCTGAATGTCCTCATGGGAGTAGCCCTGCCGGTACATATTCAACACCCGGTTGCCGGCGCTCTCCTTGACGAACTCCCTGGCCGCTTCTCGGTCCCGAGACAACGATATCTTGATCTCGGCAATCTTGGGCGCCAAACTCGTCTTGCCTGCTTCAGCCGCAGCATCGTCAAAGGCCTGAATCATCGACGGCACCCGCCCCGTCAGCAGGGCCGCCATGTAATGCCCGCCAAATATAAGCCCTTCCATGTACTGACCTCCCACGGCCAACCCTAATGGGCCGTTTCCGCCACAGTATTGGAGCACCGGCGACTTAGGCCTGAAGTTTAACTTGAACGCCGCCTTAGGATTAAAATTGAAATACTCCAACAATGCCGGGTATTCAGCAAAGCAGACCGATTCTCCGTCCAGCAGTCGACGCAGGCTCTGGGAGGTCTCCCGTAGAAAACTTATAGGCTTGGGGACCTTGATCCAGTTGTGAGTACGGGGGTTGCCAAAACCCAGTCCGATGCTTAGTTCCTTACCTTCCATCAATTCACTGAGGGACGCCACCATATCGGCCAGGTCTACCGGGTTTCGAAAATACTGCACCGTAATAGCAGTCCCCAGCTTGGTTTTTAAACTACAAGCTAAAGCCGCCAAAACTACAAAAGAATTTCGAGACCTCAGATTATCTGTAACCCATATCTGACCCACGCCGCTAGCCTCTGCTTGTTTGGCTAGGTCAACCAGATGCGGCAGGGAAACGTGTGCATAGGTAGGGAGATGGAATTGGATACCGGTTTCTAGTTTGGGCATATTCCCCGCATTCCTCAAATGATAATTTCGCGAATATTTCAACCGACCTGTTGGTCTTTGCTTAGCTAGGTCCTCCATACCAACGTCTCGATCTGAACCTAATCCAGGGGAGTCGATTTACCTCTTGTCCCAAAAGGTTTTTACTTAGTGTCGGAACTTTCAGGGCGAGTCCATATAAAACGGAATCAAAGCAATTACATAACGTATTGGGAGCTAAGCGTAGGTAATCACCTTTGTAATATATAATTTTGACAAATTTTAAAAATAATTTAAAATTAACAGCAATCCGCAAAGTTTGTAATTCGCCTAATAACGGAGGGGTTAACAAATGGGGAATATTTCGGAACTTAAACTCGGCGGCATCTGTCTGGCAATAGGTCCTGCCATGGCAACAGCACTATTTATAATTTTCTTTCTTATCCTTGGCGATTCTAACATCGACATAACAGATTTCTCAGCGGTCTCGAATGACGTGCAATCCGCCCCGGTGATACAACAACTGTTGTTGTTCTTGCCACCAATCGGACTCATCATGGCCTACTACGGGATGACTGTGATTCAAGGCACTATCGGAAAAGGTGAGAACGGGGAAGCACTGTTTAAACTAGGGTTGCCCATGTTCGCCATCAATGTAGTTGCCACAGTAATAGCATTAGGCGGACTGTCGCAAGCACAGTCTTGGGTCGGGTCATCAGGTACCAACATAGCCGCTATAGCGCAAGGTATAAGCCTTTACTCTAGCTTGATCGGAGCCATCGGAATAGTCCTTATTGCGTTGGCTATATCAACCAGAGACGAATTCAATACCCTATTCGCCTATGTCATAGCCATTGTGTTTATTGTCGTTGCAATACTTAGCATAGTTGGAATGGCAAACTTCAATGAAGACACATGGAAACTTGTTAATGCTCTTTTCGGGATTAGCTACATAATCATATCCCTGTGGAGCATAACAATCGGGTTGAATATGTTGAAGCGAGCCTAAGCTTTTATTTTATTAACTTAACCACATAAAACTTTGCGGCGTACTTCAAGTAACGTGCTTAGGCAACGAAACTAGGAGCAGTGAAGAAGCCCCCTCGCATAGAGGGGGCTTCTTCTGTTTCGCCCGGGTTTCAGATTAAAAGTATCAACCGGTAGCATTTGACCAACATCTATAAGTAGTACAGAATATCGGTACACGCTCTCCCGATCGTAGAGGAACACTATGGCTTATTTCAGGCTAACGCGTGCCAATGTAGACCGCTCTAAAGCCGACGCATTCGTCGCTTTCTTCGAGAGAATCAAACCCCAACTCCAAGATATACCTGGTTTTATATCAGGCGACATCATCCGAACAAATTCTCCAGATGATGACAACACAATTGGATTCCTTAGGAGCCAAGGGAACCCAGACGAAGACCAGATGCTCACCATAGCCCAATACGATTGCAAAGATTCCGCTGACGCGGCCCGGGAACAGATAAGAAACGTTATCTTGCCGGGCATGGCTGCATTCACAACAGGTGATCTGGTGATCAGAGAAGGAGAATCTATCTGGAGTCTTTATTAAGGATTAACAATCCGTTGTGTTTCATGACAATCCCAGTAGATGGCGAGACTCATTAATATTCTTGTTAACCGATGTTTAGTAACTAAACCCCAAGTTTCGGAATAACTAAACCCCTGACTGTAAAAGTCAGGGGTTTAGTTTTCAATCGAAGCCCGCGAAGTGGATTACTTAGCTGGGAACCATACACCTGAAGATACACTCCTTTCGGGAGCAGAAGTTACGAAAGGAGCC
>JAKUNK010000006.1:0-26116 GCA_022451945.1 Dehalococcoidia bacterium | reverse complement strand
GGTTTGTTTTTTTATCCCGTTGCCAACTTCGCCGTTGGTGGGATGGCGACCGGTATTGCCAGCAACAAAGACAAGGTCGCCAAGCTTGGTAGCTTGAGACAATGGAGCAGCCCCAGCCGTTACCTTGTCAGTGGAAATTATCTCTTTTCTGGACATGCAAACCTACCTTAAATCTTCAATTATCAACGTTGATATATCGTCACTGAGGCTTACCCTGCTCCAAGCCCGTAAGTCCTTTTGCTCATGCGCCTCTGCTTAGATAGGTGCCCATTATATCCTTGGCCACAGGAGTGTCAATCAGTCTTCTCTCAGATCCGTTGGGGGGCACGCTCCACAGTCCATATTGCGCGACTGACCTAAAACCCATAAAATGGGGCCACAAATTGCGCTACGTCGTAGACATGACCGTAGGTTTTAACAACAGGTAGCCACCCAAATTGTTACGTCCACTGAGCCTTTGAGGCCAGTTGGCCCATTCCCCATCACCAAAAGAAAGGGAGCGATGCCAAACATGGATGCAAAAGACCTGAGAAACGTGGCCCTCCTCGGCCACTCCGGATCCGGTAAGACCTCTCTTGCCGAAGCGGCTTTGTTCACTACAAAAGCCACCACCCGCATGGGTACTATCACCGACGGCAACACCGTTTCAGACTTTGAGCCGGAAGAAGTGAAACGGGGAGGCAGTATCCAGACCAGCCTCGTGTCAATCATTGATGGCGACGCCAAGATCAACTTCCTCGATACGCCCGGTTACGACGACTTCCTAGGCGAAGTTGTAAGCGCACTCCGCGTCGTAGAAGGAGCCGCCATCGTCGTGGCAGCCCCCACCGGCGTGGACGTGGGAACGGAAAGATCTTGGAACATGTGCGAGTCCTCCCAGATTCCCAGGATGTTCGTGGTCAACAGAATGGATCGGGAGAACGCGAACTTCTCGCGTAACGTCTCAGATATCCAAGCGTCATTCGGACGCCAGTGCATCCCGTTCCAGATTCCTCTAGGGGACGCCCAAGATTTCAAAGGTGTGATCAGCATCATCGACCCACCCACAGACATCCCTTCGGAAGTCGCCGACGAGGTGGCATCAGCTCGGGAACGTCTGATCGAAGCAGCTGCAGAAAGCGACGACGAGTTAGCCGACCGCTACCTGAGCGGCGAAGAACTCTCATCTGAAGAAGTGATTTCCGGAGTGCGGACTGCCGTCTTAGCCGGACAACTGGTGCCGATCTTGGCAACCTCTTCGGCTCCGGAAGCCATCGGAATAATCGAGTTTCTCGAAATGGCTCGTTCCTTCCTGCCTTCGCCTATTGACGGTAAGCCCGCTGTAATATCCAAGGGCAACGAAGCGGCTGAATACCAAGCGGACGCCGCAGCCCCTCTTGCCGCGTTCGTTTTCAAAACAATGGCCGACCCGTTCGTGGGTAAGCTCTCGGTCTTCAGAGTCTACCAAGGCACGATCAAGAGCAACTCCGAAGTGTGGAACAGCAACCAGGAACAGGCTGAACGCATCGGACAGCTATATCTGCCCAAGGGCAAGAACCAGGATAACGTTGCCGAGATTACGGCAGGGGACATGGGTGCCATCGGCAAACTGAATACAACCCTGACCGGCGATACACTTTCGATCCGAGACGCCGCTCTAAAATTCCCTCGGATCAAGCAGCCAGTCGGCTACTTCAGAATGGCGGTCACTCCAGCGTCCAAAGACGACTTGGACAAGATGTCCATGGCTCTCGGTAGAATCGTGGAAGAGGACCCCACACTGCAATTCAGCCGTGACGCCAACACTAGCGAATCTCTGATTACCGGTCTCGGAGATGCCCAGATTGAGGTCGCCCTAGAGAAGATTAAACGGAAGTTCGGTGCTGACCTGCGAGTGAAGATGCCCAGGGTGCCCTACCGCGAGACTATTACCAAGATTGCCAGCAGCGAGTACCGTCACAAGAAGCAATCGGGTGGGCACGGGCAATTCGGCCACGTAATTCTCAGATTGGAGCCTCAAGACCGTGACCAGGGCTTTGAATTTGCTACCGAAATCACCGGAGGACGCGTACCGAAGGAATACATCCCTTCGGTAGAGAAAGGCGTGAACAAGGCACTGGACGAAGGGTCACTGGCGGGCTTCCCGTTGGTTGACTTAAAGGCAGTTTTGTACGACGGCAGTTACCATGACGTTGACTCTTCGGGTATGTCTTTCGAGATCGCCAGCATCCAGGCTCTGAAGCAGGGTCTGGGAGACGCTGGCCCGGTGCTACTAGAACCAGTGGTCAAGCTTTCAATAAACGTGCCGGACGCCTACACCGGAGAGGTCATCAGTGACATCAATGGTAAACGAGGACGGATTCTTGGTATGAATCCCGACGATGGAACCACCATCATAGAAGCCGAGGTCCCGTTAGCGGAGGTCCAGCGCTACGCGCAGGACTTGCGCTCGGTGAGCCAGGGCCGGGGTACTTATTCTTTGGAATTTGACCACTATGATCAGGTGCCAGCCAACCTGGAACCCAAAGTGATTGAAGACGCCAAGAGGGCCAAAGAGGAAGAATAAATCTAGGATATATTCGGGTTAACGAAGAAAACGGCCTCGGCTTTTGAATAAGCCCGGGGCCGTTTTCTTTCGGTCTTCGTAGTCTTTTCAAGCCACCCATGAAGAACGTAGCCCGCCATGCTCCAACATCACAAGAAGCTGGTGGCCCGAAGAATTCTCCTTCGGGGTATTATACGGCCTTTGGTGATCTCCTCACCCTCTTACGCCATCTTGTGGCCTATCGTCAGTAACCCCAGGACGGGTTGTACTCACCGAAGACATCGCGGAAAACGTCCATCATCTCGCCCAAGGTGGCGTANGCCTTAGCGGCTTCAACCAAGTGGGGCATAGTGTTTTCCGAACCACGAGCCGCTTGTTCCAAAGCTTTTAACCGCTGGGCTACTTCCCGGTTGTCACGGGTACGTCGGACCTCGTTCAGACCTTCAACCTGCTTCTTCTCGCCTTCGCGGTCAACCCGGAGCAAAGGAATCTCAGAACCTTCTTCCGTTCGGTATTCGTTGACCCCTACAGTGATGCGCTCTCTCCGGTCATCTTCCTGCTGGTAGACGTATGAAGCGTCGGCTATCTCCCGTTGTAGGAAGCCGGTTTCCAAGGCTGGAATAACGCCACCGATATCGTCAATGCGACGAAAGTAATCGTAGCTGGCCTTCTCTAGGTCATTGGTCATGGTCTCCACGAAGTAACTGCCTCCCAGAGGATCGACGGTGTCGGTTATGCCCGTCTCGTGGGCGATTATCTGTTGAGTGCGAAGAGCCTGTAGGGCGGCTTCCTCAGATGGGAGCGCCCAAGCCTCATCCTTACCATTGGTGTGAAGTGATTGGCAACCACCCAGGACGGCGGCCATCGCCTGAAATGACACTCTGACCACATTATTCTCTGGCTGCTGGGCGGTAAGGGTCTGCCCCGACGTTTGGGCGTGGAACCTCAACTGGTGGGAGCGCGGGTCTTTGGCGCCGAAGGTCTCCTGCATCTCTTTAGCCCAGATACGTCGTGCCGCTCGGAACTTGCCTACTTCCTCAAAGAAATTGTTGTGGGAGTTGAAGAAGAAACTTAGCCGGGGTGCGAACTCGTCTATCTTCATGCCCCGGTCGAGAGCATGGCGTACATATTCGAAACCGTCAGCAAGGGTGAACGCCAGTTCTTGGATCGCGTTCGAGCCGGCCTCCCGGATGTGGTACCCGCTGATGCTGATTGGGTTCCAGCGGGGCACATTGCGGGTGGCGTATTCCACTGTGTCCGTGACCAGCCGCATGGAAGGCCCGGGTGGGAATATGTATTCGTTCTGAGCGATAAATTCCTTGAGTATATCGTTCTGGATGGTGCCGCCTAGTTTGTCCATGGAGGCGCCCTGTTTCTCAGCCAGGGCTATATACATCGCCCATATAATGGCCGCCGGGCTGTTGATCGTCATCGACGTGGTGATCTGGTCCAGTTTGATTCCCTGGAAGAGGGTCTCCATATCAGCCAAGGAAGAAACAGCGACGCCGCAGGTGCCAAACTCACCGGCGCCGCGAGGGTCGTCAGTGTCATAGCCGTAGAGCGTGGGCATATCGAAGGCGACGCTCAGGCCGGTCTGGCCTTGTTCCAAGAGGAACTTAAACCGGGCGTTGGTCTCTACAGGGAGGCCGAACCCGGCGAACATGCGCATGGTCCAAAGGCGCCCACGGTATCCGGAGGCGTGAACACCTCTCAGATACGGATACTCTCCCGGGAGTCCTTGGTTCGCAAGATAACTCTCGTCGGCGATATTTTCCGGCGTGTATACCTGCTCTATCGGCACCTGTGAGGGTGTCTTGAACGAGAGTTTACGCTGGGCGGAAGGGTCTTGGTTATCACGCCAGCGGGCGCTTTCTTTCCGCAGTTGCTCTAAGTGTTGAGGGGAGTCCAAAGGCTACCTCCGGTTCGATACCTGGGATGGATTTCAGTCTACGCAGAGGCCGATGGGGTGTCAACGAAGCGCTCCTACATCTTAAAAGCGTTACCCCAACTTGCTACGGATGAATTCTCCGGATTCGTCGATGGACTGTTGGCCTTCAGGGAGAACAGAAGCGAAGAGCTGCCATACATGGACCATGTCATCCCAAATCTTAAGGCTCACATCCACGCCAGAATCCTTGGCCAAAATGGCCAGGCGGGTAGAGTCGTCCAGCAAGGTTTCCGCCGAGCCAACGTGTATCAGCAGAGGTGGCAGACCGTGCAAATCGGCGTACAGCGCCGACGCCCAGGGGTGTTTGGGGTCGGCTTCACCCAGGTAGGACTGGGCACGGGCAAAAAGACCTTCGTATTTGATGAAAGCATCCAAATGATCGTTGACTGACATAGAATCACCGGTGCATTCCAGGTCTACCCAAGGGGAGAAGCAGACTCCACCGGCAGGTAGCGGTAGCGCGGAATCCCTCGCTGCCAACAATACGGAAACCACTAGCCCTCCACCTGCTGAGTCCCCGGCAAGGACGATGTTCCCTGGTTCGAAGCCGTGGCCGAGCGCCCAGTTGTAAGCCGCAAGGCAGTCTTCCACGGCAGCTGGGAAAAGGTATTCAGGGGCTAGCCGGTAGTCGACTCCTAATGCCGCTGCTCCAGACGCAAGTGACAGCCGTGAGATCAGATCCTTGTGGGTGGTTGGGGAACATGTAGCGTAGGCCCCACCGTGGAGGTATATGATCAGCCGATCTTGGGGAACGCCCGGGGCTGTGATCCATTGGCAGGGAACACCACCAGCATCAATCTCGAATATCGTTACGTCAGATGCAGGTGGGTATACGGAGAAGGCTTGGTCCAGAACTGCGCGTGCCTCGTGGATGTCAGCAGGGCGGTTGGACCTGATGTCTTTCATGATGCCAATGACGTGGTCAAGTTGAGGAGAAGAAGCCATTGTTTAGACCTGACCTAGGAGTCCGTAAGACGTACGAAACGGCGCTTTCCGACCTTGAGCAGGTCACCAGGTTGCAGCAAGTAGCCGGCCTCACCGGCGGTCACTGGCAGAGGGTCTCCGCCTTGGGGCATCCGCTCCACTGCTCCCTGTGACAGGAGACGTTTGACCTGCGCTTTGCTAGGGGCCAAACCCGCCGCTAGCATCAGGTCGTCCACCCTGACTTCGGTTCCTTCAGCGACGCCCTGGTTCCGCAGTTCGCCGAGAGACATTTCGGGAATATCATCAGGAATGTCCCCACCCTGAACCACCCTTTCGAAATGGGCTTGTGCCGAGTCTGCTGCGTCGGCGTTGTGAAACTGCCGGGTTACGTCCCAGGCAAGTCGTTTCTTGGGTTCCATGGGGTTCAGAGTGTCACTCGCTAGATCGGTCGCCATAACCGCCAGTTCCCCCATGGGAACATCGGTCAGGTATTCGAAGTAAGACAGTATCTGGTCGTCGGACACGGACATCAACTTGCCATACATGTCCACCGGCGATTCATCAACCGCCACGTAGTTATCCAGGCTCTTGCTCATCTTCTGGACACCATCGGTTCCCACCAAGATGGGCATCATGAAACACTGCTGAGGGGTCTGGCCCATCATGCCTTGCAGTTCCCGGCCAACCAGCAGATTGAACATCTGGTCCGTGCCACCGAACTCAACATCGGACTCGATGGCCACCGAATCATAAGCCTGTAGCAGCGGGTAGAGCAGTTCAGTGATCGCGATGGGTTTTTGTTCGGCAAAACGCTGAGCGAAATCGGCCCGCTGGAGGAACTGGGCGACGGTGAACCTGCTTGTCAGCTCAATCACTTTGGCCAAGTCGAACTTGCCGAACCATTCACTCTGGTAGATGACCTGAGCGCGGGTCTGATCCACTACCTTGAAGAACTGGCGGAGATAGGACTGGGCATTCTCCAAGACCTGCCCGTGAGAGAGCATGGTGCGAGTTGCAGACTGTCCGCTCGGGTCGCCGATCTGGGCGGTCCAGTCACCCACTATTAAGATGACTTGATGCCCGAGCTCTTGAAGCTGCCGAAGTTTCCGAAGGCCGACCACGTGGCCCAAATGAATGTCAGGGCGGCTGGGGTCGAAGCCCATCTTAAGGCGGAGCTGCTTGCCACTCTGCATCAGACGGACGAACTCTTGCTTGGAGATGATCTCGCTAACGCCGCGGGCTATCACCGATTCCAAGTCTTCTGGGTTCATCTTTCCGAGGCTGGCCATCTTAAGCGCTCTGGTCTAGGATCTGACGGCAGTCGTCCACATCCTGTTTTATCTGCTTGATCAACGCATCGAGGCCATCGAATTTTTCTTGGTCCCGAACCTTCTTTATGAACTCAATCCCAATAATCTTGCCATAAAGGTCGTCATTGAAGTCCATGACAAAAACCTCTACAAGCCGCTGGCTTAGACCGAACGTTGGCCGAATTCCGATGCTGGTAGCAGCCTTATGACGTTCACCATCGATGACGGCCCAGGTCGCGTAGATCCCGTCACCGGGCAGAAGCAGTTGGTCATCAACGTCGATGTTGGCAGTTGGGAAGCCCAAAGTGCGACCCCGCTGGTCTCCGACAACCACTTTTCCGGATAGGTGGTGGTTCCGTCCCAGCAGTTCGGGGCAGGCAGCCATGTTGCCGTTGGCCACTGCCTCACGTATCCGTCGGCTTTTCACCGGCTGGCCTTCAATCTCCAAGGGTTCCACTGACCGGGCCCAGAAACCCAGTTGCTCGCCCTGTTTTTGCATGAACTCCAAATCACCTTGCCGATCCTTGCCGAGCGCTGAGTCAGGACCCAGTACCAGTCCTTTCATCTTGAGAGGGCCCGCCAGTAATTTGGAAAAATCCTCGGCGGTCACCTGGGCCAATTCTAGAGTGAATTCGAGGCTCACAACTAACTCGATTCCCTGCTGTTTGATGAGGTCTACACGTTGGTCGACCGTGGTAAGGTAGCTGGGTTCAGTGCCAGGATTGAGCACTGTTATGGGGCGGTTAGAGAAAGTGACTACTGTGGGGATATACTGACTGCCGGCCGATTCCACAACCTGACGCAAGAGATGCCTATGCCCTTGATGCACGCCGTCGAAGACGCCGACGGTGACAACAGTCTCTTTGCTGGGTGCGGCGCTGGCCAATATCCCCTGAAAGCTCATTCTTGGTTGGTTCCCAAGGCGCCGTTTTTCATCGTCGTGTAATGTTCGGCCGGAAACTGGCCGGTCGAAAAGCATCCTTTGAGAGAACGCTCGAAATCGATGTTAGCGGGGGTGTAGAATAGTTGTTTTTGAGTGTAAAACAAGGGTCTCCGAGTTGGATGGATGTTAGCACAGGCACGAATTAGCGTCAAATTACATCAATGGTTAGATAACGGACTTTGATGCCTTCACTTGGTCATTCAACACCACTGGTTACAGAGCAGACCAGCGGGATGGTTCTTCGGGTTAATAATTACTACAATTATAAAATTTATATAAAATTCATCAAAATTGAGGACCAATTCCATAGGAATGTACTTTGACGTTATGTATAATTTTTCCTTATTAGACACATGCGTGTAGCAGGTGGAAATGAAAAGGGCCGGCGGCTCAAGGGGGCCGTCAGTTCCGGCACCCGCGCCACCACCGAGCGGGTACGGGCGGCCATCTTTAACATTTTAGACCCTGGGCAATACCAGGGGGGAAGAGTGTTGGACCTCTTTGCTGGGTCCGGTAGCCTGGGCATTGAGGCATTGAGCCACGGAGCAAGCTCGGCGGATTTCGTGGAATGGGACCGCCGGCAAAGTGCCGTCATCACTACCAACCTCGAAACTACCGGCTTTACCTCGCAAAGCCATGTCCACCGCTTAGATGTGATGCAAGCGCTGCTCACGCTACCCGGTAATTATAATCTGGTGCTGTTGGACCCTCCCTATAAGATGGCCGGCTTGGACGGTCTGCTGGGGAAGATTGCTTCTCAGGAAAGATTGGTTGTTGATGGTGGCGTGGTGATTGCGGGACATTCCAAGCGCGAGGATTTAAAGGAACGGTACGGACCCCTGCGGTTAACTTCACATCGCCAATACGGAGACAACGTGGTCGATTTTTTCGTTTACGAGCAAGATTCATCAGAGTCACTGAAAGAGGGCCCAAACACAGGCAAAGACGGTGATACTCCATGGTAACCGCGCTATATCCTGGCAGTTTTGATCCGGTAACCGTGGGTCATGTGGACATAGTATCCAGAGCAGCAAACCTCTTTGACAAGGTGGTAGTCTCTGTCTACGACACCCCATCGAAGAACTTGCTCTTCAGCACAGACGAACGAGAGAAACTGATGAAGGATGCGTGCATGCACCTTCCGAACGTAGAGGTAATTAGGTTTACTGGTCTGGTGGTTCGTCACGCTATGGACATAGGAGCGGGAGTTATAGTCCGGGGGCTAAGAAGCGGTTCGGACTTTGAATACGAATTCGACATGGCATTCATGAATCGAAGACTGGAGCCTGAAGTAGACCTGCTCTGCTTCATGACCTCCCAAGACTACATGTTCGTGAGCGCCAGCTTACTTAAGGAGGTAGCCAAGCTTGGTGGGGACATCACCGAGATGGTCCCGCCCAACGTAGCACAGGCGGTTTATTCTAAATTTGATTTACCGGTCAGAGAAGGGTAGGGACCGGGTAGGGGTGCGATCATGGATATCATAAATGTCATCGACAGGCTAGAAACTCTGGTCGAAACAAGCAAGTCAGTCCCAGTCAGCGGCAATATACTGGTGGACAGGAAGAAAATCATGGAGTTGGTGGACCAGCTGCGGCTGACCATCCCTGAGGAGGTCCGATCGGCTGAAGACGTTCTGTCTCAGAAGGACCAGATTCTCAACACGGCAGCCACCGACGCACGTAGGACGAAGTCTATGGCCGAAGACGAACTTCGGGACCGCCTGAACTCCAACGAATTGGTCATCCAGGCGGAAGCCCGGGCTGCTCAAACCGTACGGGATGCCGAAGAGCGAATCACCCGTATGTTGCAACAATCCGAGGCCGAGGCCATTTCCCGGAAGACCGAAGCCGACGCCTATGCGCTCCGCAGTCTCCGGACCATGGAAGCGGAACTGGGCAAGCTGGCTGTATCGGTCCGGAAGGGTATCGAAGTCCTGGCCGAGCAGACGGCAAGAGCCATGAACGGCCGCAATTATGCCGAGGAAGAAGAAACCGCTGCAGGGATGCTTCGTTAGTTCTTTCTCACCCCGGCAACAATGGTACCAGCCAAAACTGGCGTCGTGATCAACCTACAATTTGGATGCTAATCACGGCGCCATTCGCGTTTTTCATGAACCACTGAAGAAAAGAGTGCGTTGTGCGTTCGTAGGAGTTCTTCTGTGCTATCCGACGCCAGTACTAGACGTAGAATCTACCGAGTCGTAGTGATACCAGCCATGTCTGATGTGATTCTCTCGATGTTGACCTAAGTGTAACCTTCTTGAAAATGGGCCACACACAAACATAATCTGAGGCTCAGCCAGTCACGATTCACGCGTGGCTCGGGTTGACACGCAAATTACGCTAGGCATACAATTTTGCCGGACCCATGGACGATTTTCGGAGGCCACCAAATCAATGCTCGAGATGACCGTAGATAGCATCCGGGTTAGCCCCATGAACTACCAGCGCGTCGTGATTCTAAAAGAGAAAGAATCAGACCGTTATCTGCCTATCTGGATTGGACCGGCGGAAGCAGACGCCATTGCAGTTAAGCTTCAAGACCTGAGTGTACCCCGACCTCTCACTCACGATCTCTTGGCAACAGTTATAGATTCCATGGGCGGCACTATAGATCACATTTTGGTAAACGACCTCCAGAACGACACTTTCTTCGCCAAGATCTCTATCAAAACCAACGAGGAGTCCAAAGAGATCGATTGCCGTCCCAGTGACGCCGTGGCTTTGGCTGTGAGGGCCAAGGTACCAATCTTCGCCAATGAAGAGGTTATGGACAAAGCGGGTATCCACCTGGATCAAGAGACTGGCAAACCCCTCGGACGCGAAACCTCCAGCGACGACACCCTCACAAAAGAACAGACTGAAGTGAAACCGGAAGAGCTCAAAAGCATGTCTGCCTTCACCGATTTTATAGACTCTTTAGACCTAGAGGATTTTGGCAAACAATCGGGCACCCGCTAACCTCCTGAAGATATGAGATTCCTAAAACAGCCGTGCCCTTCGATCGAAGGGCACGGCTGTTTCGGTTTTCAGTCCAACGATATTCGTAATTTAGTCTCAATTGACATTTAAAATGCCTAGTGATATTATTCACAACGCTCTGGCGGAGTCATGAATCGAAGGCTCCTAGCCTTACGCCTAACCGGGCTCGGATGGTATGTTGCTACATGCATAGCTGTCGGAGTGGTTGGCGGGGTGATATTGGACAAATGGATCGGTCTTAAACCTCTCTTTACGCTACTCGGCATAGCCTTCGGCACAACTGCCGCTTTCTACGGATTATTCAAGATGATTCAGCCGTTGATCACGCCAGAAGTATGTGAACAACCAGACGGTAAGTCCCGTAACAATGGAGGGAATCCATAGTGGGTTCCGGCGCTGGTAAATTCATCGCCTTGGGTATCATTTTTGTTCTGGCGTTGGCCATTGCTGGACTTATCACCGGTGCTATCGGGGCTGGACTAACTCAATCAGAAGAAGCGAAGGCCGCTGGCGAGACCGCTGAAGGCCCGTTCATTCCCAAGCCTGAAGTCCACCTTCCTGCACAAGTGGCGTTCCCCACCGCTGACCGCACCCATTACCGCAATTACCTCTTCGCCGAAGAAGTGGAAGTCCTTTTAGGGAAAGAACACCTGTCTGATGGCGAAGAGGCAAAGCTGGCCGCATTGATGCATGAAATCACTGGAGAGGACGTCGAACTGGGTCACGGCAGTCATCTCCTTAACGATGATCAACACCATGCGATCGAAGAGTTGGTGGATGAAGGGCCTTACAAGGGCGGCAACTTCATCATCACCAACGCCATACTCTCTTCTTGGATCGCTAGCATCGTCTTGGTGGGCTTATTCGTCCTTGGGGCAAGGAAAGCGTCCTTGGTCCCTGGTCGATTCCAAAATTTCGTCGAGATAGCCATCGAAGGTCTTTTGAACTTCGTGGCAGGAACAGTTGGACGGGAACACAGCCGGCTGATATTCCCGGTGATCGCCACCATCTTCTTGTTCGTGATAATGAACGCCTGGATCGGGTTGCTGCCGATCTACCCGTCTCTTGGATTCAAACACGACGACGTCGTACAGATACACTTGCTGCGCCCCGCGGGAACTGACATAAACATGCCCCTGGCCTTAGCCCTGGTCTCTTTCTTCTTTGTAGAGTGGCTCGGTCTGAAAATGCTTGGGCTTAGCTACATTACAAAATTCGTACGCGTAACCAGCCTGAAACAGGGCATGGGCGCACTGTTTCGCTTCCAGTTCCTGGACGCCTTCCAAGGCCTTCTGGACTTCTTCTTCGTTGGCCCACTAGAGGCGTTCAGCGAGTTCGTGAGGCTGATTAGCTTTACCTTCAGGCTGTTTGGAAACATGACTGCAGGCGAAATTCTAGTCTTGGTATCCGCCTTCTTGGTGCCTTTCGTGGCAACCGTAGGCGTGTACGGACTGGAGTTGCTAGTAGGCTTCATCCAGGCGCTCATCTTCTCTGGCCTGACACTGGTGTTCGCGGCGATAGCCATCACCTCGCACCACGCAGAAGAGGCCCACCATTAAAGAGAGTTATAATCACCGGGCGCGTTGCCCAATCGTAAGAATCGGACCTTAACTACAGAGGTGGCGTAATGGATGCACTAATACTGTTAATGGTAATGGCCGTAGTTGGAATAGCAGCTGCTGCTCTAGGGGGGATTTTCGCAATCTACTCCTCCAATCAAGACTAGTGATAGATCTAAAACGCAAGGAATCAAGGAGATAAGGAAGGACGATGGAAGCTCTACTTGCTTTGGCAAACATCCCACTGGCCCAGATCGAAACCGAAGCCGCAAGGCTGCTGGGCTCAGGTATCGCCATCGGTCTGGGCCTAATCGGCCCTGGCATCGGCATCGGTCTATTGGGGGCCGCTGCCATGAGTGCGATAGGCCGCAATCCAGAGGCCACTGGCAACATCCAGACCAACATGATTTTGGGTATCGCCTTCGCCGAGGCATTGGGCATATACGCCCTAGTCGCGGCAATCATGATTGGTTTCATATTCTAAGTTGGGCCCATCTAAGATTGGTCGCGACAGGAACCTTTTCATGGGTACCAGGAAAAGTAGGTTGATATGTTAGAGACATTGGGAATTCATTTCCCAAGCCTAGCGATATACCTGGTCAACTTCCTGTTGGTCCTCCTTCTGCTGTATCTGTTTGCATACAAACCGATACTCCGGTTGATGGATCAACGGGCAGAGCGGATTCGAGAGAGCTTGGAGGCCGCTGACACGGCACGACAAGAAGCTGCGTCTTCTCAGGAAGCCATCCAGGAGCAGGTCACCGAGGCACGGCGTGAAGGTCAGAGGATCATGGACCAAGCGCGTGAGGCATCGGAGCGGTTCCGAACCGAAGAGATGGACAAGGCACGCCAGGAGGCTGAGGCCTTCGTGGAACGGGCCAAAGAGGACATCGCGAGGGAACGAGACACTGCCCTCCAAGAGGTTCGGGCCAGTTTTGGCGACCTAGCCATAACCGCCGCCGAACGAGTGATCAGAAGTTCTCTGGACCGTCAAGCCCACGAAGAACTGATTAACCAGGTATTGGAAGAGGGCGAATCCCTGAGAAGGGGTTAGCAAGGCCATGGCACAGCAACTATCAGGACAACGTTACGCACAAGCGATATTCGACCTGGCTCAGGAGAACAACCAGGTTGAACCGTGGGGCGAGGACTTGGCAGTGGTAGCAGAGGCGTTTGGAGACGCCAATTTCGCCGCTCTGATGAAGCATGCCGATATGCCAGCTTCAGATAAGCGGGCAGCGACAGCCTCAGTACTTGCTGGCGTAGACCCAATGGTGCGCAACCTGGTCGACCTGCTAGTAAGCAAAAATTCCATCGACTCCATCGCCGGTGTGTACTCGAGTTATACCGAATTGTTGGACCGGCACTTAGGTCGGCAACGGGTCGAAGTCACGACGGCTGTCGCATTGGAGGACGCCGAGACCGCAAAAATCAGCAGTTTCGTCTCGGAGTTAGTCCGACGTGAAGTCGTGCTGACCTCCAAGGTCGATAAATCGATCCTGGGTGGCTTGGTGATTCAGATAGGCGACCGGTTGTTAGACGGCAGCACCAAGGCCCGATTGGACAGTCTTAGAAACCGCTTGCATACAGAGATCGCTTCCACGACGTAGCGTCCTGTTTCAAACTGCCGGCTGGATGATGCCGGTTTAATCGTAAAGGCAAGGAGTACCTCTGATGGCTACCAGAGGGCAGGACATAGTCTCGTTAATCAAACGTCAGATCGAAGAGTTCGGCGGAGATTTGACCCTAGTGGATGTAGGCACAGTCGTCCAGGTGGGTGACGGTGTCGCAAGTATCCAAGGTCTACAGGGCGTCCGTTCAAACGAACTGTTGGACTTCGGGGACGACGTACTCGGTCTAGCCCTGAACCTTGAATCTGACATCGTCGGCGCAGCCATTCTGGGCGACCCCAACTCAGTGAAAGAAGGCCAGCGGGTCCGGTCCACGGGCAGAATCATTGAGGTCCCCGTGGGCGATGCTCTCATCGGCCGCGTGGTTGATCCTCTGGGCCGTCCCTTGGACGGCAAAGGGACCGTTGAGACGACGGGCACCCGCGAAGTGGAGAAAGTAGCCCCAAACGTGGTGTCCCGTCAGTCTGTCGACCAGCCGGTGCAGACCGGCATCAAGGCTGTGGACGCCATGATTCCCATCGGCCGCGGCCAGCGCGAACTGATAATTGGTGACCGCTCCACCGGCAAAACCGCCATCGGACTAGACACTATCATAAACCAGAAGGGTGGCGACCTAATCTGCATCTATGTGGCGATCGGCCAGAAGCAAGGTAAAGTTGCCCAGGTTGTGGGTTCCTTAGAAGCCGCAGGCGCAATGGAACACACAATCGTCGTCACCGCTGGAGCTTCCGAATCCGCTCCTCTACAATACATTGCGCCCTACGCCGGTTGCGCCATGGCTGAAGAGTTCATGAGCCAGGGCAAAGATGTCCTTATTGTTTATGATGACCTGACCAAACACGCATGGGCCTACCGCCAGATGTCCCTCCTTCTGCGGCGTCCGGCAGGCCGTGAAGCCTATCCCGGAGACATCTTCTACCTGCACAGCCGGCTGTTGGAGCGATCAGCCCGTCTTGATGAAGCCAGTGGCGGTGGTTCCATCACGGCTCTGCCCATCATCGAAACTCAAGCGGGTGACGTTTCGGCCTACATCCCGACCAACGTCATATCCATCACCGATGGCCAGATCTATCTAGAGCCTGAGTTGTTCAACTCCGGTATCCGCCCAGCGGTGAACGTGGGGCTTTCCGTCTCACGTGTGGGTGGCGCAGCCCAGACCAGGGCCATCCGGAAGGTAGCCGGCCAGCTACGGCTGGCTTTGGCTCAATACCGGGAGTTGGCAACCTTCGCCCAGTTCGGCACAGCCGACCTGGACGCGGCAACTAGAGCCCAGTTAGCCCAAGGTCAATTAGCCACTGAAGTGTTGAAGCAGGCGCAGTACGTGCCCTTGTCTTTGGCGAACGAGGTGGTCATCCTGTTCGCGGTCAACGAAGGCTTGATGCAGGATGTTGAGATTGAGAAGGTGGGAGCATTCGAGGACCAACTCTTGCGCTACATATCCAGTTCTCATCCTGACATCCTGGCCTCCATCACCGAGTCCAATGACATCTCAGATGAGGTGTCGGCCAACCTGACCAAGGCAATCAACGATTTCAAGCCAACCTTCACAGGTTAGCTGACCCAGGATAGATAGAAATATCAGATGCCTAGCGTAAGAGACATACGCCGCCGGATTCGCAGCGTTGACAACACGTCTAAGGTGACCAACGCGATGTCGTTAATCGCTGCGTCCAAGATGAGGCGGGCCCAGAATTCGGTCCTTGAAGGCAGACCATACTCCATCAAGATTCAAGAGGTCATCGCCCACCTGGCCGCCCAGCCAATGGACGATGAATCCAGCTCGCAGCCATTGCTGGCCAGCCGTCCGGTGGAGAAGTCGACGGTGTTGATGATCAGTCCTGACCGCGGGCTTTGTGGCGGTCTTAACGCCAACCTGAACCGGCAAGTAGGTCAGTTCATGTTGGAACAGCAAGCTCCAGTAGAAGCCATAGCCGTCGGACGCAAGGGCCGGGACTTCATGGCCCGCACCAACCAAGACCTGAAGGCGACGTTCACCGACCTTGGCGAAACGCCTCTGCTGGTAGACACGCACGCTATCTCGCACATGATTATAGACTCCTATTGCGGGGGCGAAACAGACGAGATATACCTGGCCTACACCAACTACATCTCAACCATGGTCCAAGAACCAGTTATTGAAAAACTGCTGCCCATAGTGCCTGCAGAACTGACCTCCGGCGAGAGCGTGGGATATATCTATGAACCCGGCAACTTGGCCGTGTTGCAGAACCTTCTGCCTCGCTTCGTGGAGATGCAGGTCTACCACGCCATCCTGGAATCCATCGCCAGCGAACAATCCGCACGAATGGTGGCAATGCGGGCCGCCACCGACAACGCCAATGAACTATCTGGCGACCTGACCTTGGTCATGAATAAGCTGAGGCAGGAAAGCATCACCAACGAACTATTAGACCTTATCGGCGGCCAGATAGCCCTAGAAGGATAAAAGCCGTCTTACCCAGTAACCCGTTTTCAGGAGAAGCCAATGGCCACCGGAAAAGTCGTCCAAGTAATCGGAACCGTCGTAGACGTAGAATTTCCCGCGGACGAACTGCCTAATCTGTTCGACGCGCTAGATTTGGACAACGTCGGGGAAAAGTTGGTGTTGGAAGTACAACAACACATCGGCAACAACTGGGTACGCTGCCTGGCCCTCGGCGCCACGGATGGACTCGCCCGCGGAGTTGAAGTGAACGATACCGGCCAGAAGGTCAGCGTTCCGGTAGGACCTGAGACCCTAGGACGGTTATTCGATGTTACTGGAACACCCTTAGACAACTTAGGACCAGTTGAATCGGCCAATCAATGGCCCATCCATCGAGACCCACCTCCCTTTGACGACCAGAACCAGACCGTTGACATCTTAGAGACCGGGATCAAAGTATTCGATTTGATCACGCCGTTCATGAAAGGCGGCAAGATTGGCGCCTATGGTGGCGCCGGTGTCGGCAAAACCGTCATCATTCAGGAACTCATCCGCAACATCGGCGCTGTTCACCAAGGCGTTTCGGTGTTTGCCGGAGTTGGAGAACGATCCCGTGAAGGCAATGACCTGTGGCACGAGATGCAGGACTCCGGTGTGTTGTCCAGCACGGTATTGGTGTTCGGCCAAATGAATGAGTCCCCTGGCGTCCGCGCCCGGATTGGTCTAACAGGTCTGACCATGGCCGAATTCTTCCGGGACGAGCAAAACCAAGACGTACTGCTCTTCGTCGACAACATCTACCGATACATCCTGGCTGGTATGGAGGTTTCGGCGCTTCTGGGACGGATGCCTTCCGCCGTGGGTTACCAGCCAACACTTAGCACTGAGATGGGTGCCCTGCAAGAGCGTATCACCTCCACCAAGGCCGGTTCCATCACATCCTTCCAAGCCATCTACGTGCCGGCCGATGACTACACCGACCCAGGCATCGTAACAACATTTGGACACCTGGACGGCGTTGTGTCACTCGAGCGGTCACTTGCCGCCCAAGGCCTCTACCCCGCGGTAGATCCGCTTGCCTCTTACTCTAGGATTCTGGAGCCAGGCATCGTGGGTGACGAGCACTACAACCTGGCCCGTGGCGTGCAGCAGGTGCTACAGCGCTACAAAGACCTGCAGGACATCATCGCGATCCTGGGTATCGAAGAGCTTTCAGAAGAAGACAAGCTCACCGTTTTCCGCGCCCGGAAAATTCAGCGGTTCCTGACTCAGCCGTTCTTCGTCGCTGAAACCTTCACCGGCCAATCCGGCAAGTACGTTCCACTGCGCGAGACCGTCCGAGGCTTCCAAGAAATTCTGTCCGGCCAGCACGACAGTTTGCCGGAGCAAGCCTTCTACATGGTCGGCACTATTGACGAAGCGGTGGAAAAAGCCGCTGAGATGGCAGCCCAAGGATAATCGAATACCATGCCAATGACTCTAGAAATAATCACTGCTGAACGCCAGGTCTTTTCCGACGAGGTAGACATGGTGATTGCTCCTGGATTCGACGGGCAACTGGGCATACTACCGAGACATGCCCCGTTAATGACCATGCTCAAGCCAGGTGAATTGATGGTTCGAAAGAGCGGTGAGGACGACATCCACGTAGCAGTGTCTGGTGGCTTCATGGAAGTACTAGGCAACCGGGTTAGCGTGCTAGCAGACGCCTGCGAACGGTCAGACGAGATTGACGAAGAACGAGCAGAACAGGCTATACAAAGGGCACAAGAACGCTTGGCCAACCGTGGTTCTGAACTGGAACTAGAGAGAGCATTGACCTCACTCAAGCGAGCTCAAGTCCGTGTGAACCTAGTACGACGGCGCAGGCCCCGTAACGCACCCCCACCGCTCGGATCAACCGCTTAACGAAACCAAAGAAATAGCCCCGACTAACCTCGGGGCCGTTTTTTGTTAGAAGCGGAATCGCCTCCGAGGTGCGTTGGAGATGGCTAGTCGTCGTTGATGTAGTAGGTCATGGACTGGAGGGATAAAACCGGGTCGATGTTCCGTATCCTAATCCCTTCCCGCACCTGAGGGGTGATGGGGGCGTAGTTCAAGATGGCTTGGACACCGCAAGCTACCAGTTGATCAACAACATTCTGGGTGAATTCCACAGGTACAGCTACGATGGCAATGCTAATATTCTCTCTCGCCACGACTTTATCCAACTCATCCATCTTCCGCACCTCCAGCCCGCCGACAGTCTCGCCGACTACTGAGCCATTGAGGTCGAATGCTGCCACCAGGTGGAAACCATCGGGATTGAACCCCGGGTAGCTCAATATGGCGCGCCCGAGCCGGCCAACACCGACAACAGCCACGTTCCAAGGAGAGTTGATTCCAAGAATCTGTCTTAAACGGTCCAGTAGGTCCTGAACACTGTAGCCGCGACCCTGCTTCCCGAAGCGTCCGAAATAGCTGAGGTCTTTGCGAATCTGAGCCGGAGTCACCTGGAGTTTCTCGCCCAGCTGTTGAGAACTCACTACCTGGATGCCATCTTCTAACAGCCTGTTCAATATCCGAACGTATTGAGGAAGGCGGCTGATGACAACCTCGGGCACTACCGTGTGGCTTTGGCGAGATTCGGAATTAGGAGCCATGGCGTTTACGTTCCTTGACCGACGGCATACAGTAAAAGAGTCTGCTATATCAGATCGCCCGAGGGTGAACCCAGATTTCAATGTAGTCAATCTGCGGTCCTAATTCTGACTGCCAACATCTATAATCTATAATGCAGGTCATTGCGAGTCAAGAAACTTAGATACCGTCACACCTCAGCTTCTCACCGGTTCAGGAGCCCTCTTTGCATCTAGGTGTTTGCCGAATAATGCTCCATCTCCCGGAGTCAGGCAACCTGAAGGACAAGCGTCAGGTTGCCCGTTCTCTGTCCGACCGCATCCGAAATACGTTCAACGTCGCAGTGGCTGAGGTGGAAGACCAGAACCTGTGGCAGCGTTTGACCCTCGCAATCTGCTGTGTTAGTACCGACCCGTCTCATGCCAACGAGATGGTCTCCAAAGTTGTCGAGTTCGTCCAGGAATCCAACCGAGATCTAGAACTACTGGACTACGAAACGGAGATCATTTCAGGAGTATAACCCACGTTACCCATCCTCTACTTCCACATCGGAGAGGAATGACTCAATCGCCCTCCAATATTGCTCTCCACCCACCTGGTAGGTGTCGTTGTGGGCCGCTCCTTCCAACGTATGAAACTTTTTCGGCTCGTTTGCCGCCTCATACAATTTGCGGCCCTGGTATATGGGAACCGTCTCGTCCTGATCACCGTGGAGCACCAAAAGGGGCATGTTTAGCTTCCGAACACGGCTGATGTTGTCGTAGTGGTTCCTAAGCAGCCACCCGGCCGGAGGAAAAGGCAGAGTCAAACTAGCCATATCACGAACCGATGCGAAGGGGGAGATCAAAATCATAGCCATCGGGGGGCTGGTCAAGGCCGCCTCGATAGCCACAGCCGCACCCAGGGAATGGCCAATGTACACAATCCGGCCAGAGTTCACACCGGGGCGGGAAGATAGATATTCGATGGCTGCCCTGGAATCTAGGTAGGTGCCTTTCTCAGACGGGACCCCTTCGCTCTCCCCGTAGCCCCGGTAATCAAATATGAATATGTTGGCCCCGATTCGGTGATGAGCCATCTCCAGCTCTCCGACGCGGTGTCCAAGGTTACCGCCGTTGCCGTGAAACCACAGCCAGGTTACATCGGATCCCCAGCCGGGGATAAACCAGCCTTTGATCATTAAGTCATCCGATGTCCGGACCTGGACGTCTTCGTACTCCAAATTCACGTCAGAAGGGGTATAGAGAAGTTCTGTCACCGGAAAGAATACGAAACGCCTTTCCAACAAGGTCCAAAGCACGATGAAGGTCACTCCCTTGGATAGGTAGGTCACAATCGGAGTACGAACGCCTACCCAGCGGGCACGCACAATCATCAGAGGAGAGAAACTCGCCGCCTAAAGCTGCGTTGCCGTGTAGTTAGGGACCGGAGGCCCGACCAGGAAAAGGTTCTGCAGGAACTGGTTTGGGGTAACTCTGCTGTTCTTTCTCGATGGACTCGAGGCGGCCGGCGACGTCCCGAACCTGAGGGCGGTCTGCGTTGCAACTAGGGCATCGCGCCAACTCTTTAGTGAAGAGCATCATGTTGTCCTTCTTGACGGACACCCTTTCGATTTCGGTCCCGCATTCGGCGCAAGAGCTGACGATATCGACATCAGTGATAGGCATTCAGAATCACAATTCCAGACTGTCGGCTAGGATCTCCAGAACATCCTTGGCTTTCTTCTCATCGGCCAGCCCCTTCGATTGGATGCCCTCGTCCATCATCTGGGCGCAGAAGGGGCATGAGACACCCACGGTATCGGCTTCAGTCTCCAAGAACTGGTCTGTCCGAGCGTGGTTGACCCTAGAGCCTTGGCTTTCTTCTATCCACATGTGACCGCCACCCGCGCCGCAACAGAAACCACGCTCGCGACATCGAGAACCCATCTCCACTAGCTTAAGTCCTGGTATTGCCTTGGCCACGTTTCGCGGCTCATCGTAGACACCGTTGTGCCGGCCCAGGAAGCAGGAATCGTGGTAGGCCATGGTCACGTCCATCATTTTAACGGGTTTGATGCTGCCTTTAGTAATCAGTTGGTCGACGAACTGGCTGTAATGCAGGACCTCGAAATTCCCGCCGAACTGAGGGTACTCGTTCTTCATGGTGTTGAAGCAGTGAGGGCATATGGTCACAATTTTTCTGACGTCGTAGCCATTCATGGTCTCGATATTCTGCTGGGCCAGTATCTGAAAGAGATACTCGTTCCCCATACGCCGAGCCGGGTCGCCGGTGCAGGTCTCCTCGTCGCCCAATATAGCAAAGTTAACGCCGGCCGCCTTCAATACCTTGGCCATTGACCGGGCGATCGCCTGGCTGCGCTGCTCCAGCGCCGGTGTGCAGCCAACCCAGAACAGCACCTCGGCGTCGGGTTTGTCAGCTAGTGTTGGCACATCCAGTCCTTCTGCCCAATCGGTGCGGGAATACTGGGTGCCGCGCCAAGGATGGCCACGCTGCTCCAGACTGAGTAGGGCATTCATGGCCGTCTCAGGTACTTTGGACTCTTCTAGTACGAGGTGGCGGCGCATGTCCATGATGGTCGGGACATGCTCCACAGTCACCGGGCATTCTTCCATGCAAGCACCACAATTCAAGCAATCCCAGATGGATGTCTCGGAAATGACGCCTTCCAGCAGCGGCGATGGCTCTACATGGTCCGCATTACGGTCACCCTGATGGCCGATGGCCACCATGTGGTCCTTCAGGCCCTCGACTATATGCATCGGCGAGAGCTGCTTGCCGGTCAGGTTGGCAGGGCAAGCATCTGAGCAGCGTCCGCAGACTGCGCAAGCGTAGCCATCCAAAAGCTGCTTCCAAGTGAAGTCTTGCACACGGCCGGCGCCAAATCTCTCGGTATTTTCCAGGTCGATGGGGGCAAGAGCGCCTGTGGAATCTAAAGTCCGGAAGAACGCGTTCACCGGTGCGGCAAACATGTGCATGTGCTTGGTAAACGGGATATATACCGTAAAGACCAAGATGATGGATAGGTGGCTCCACCAAAAGACGCCTTGCAGAGTATTGGCAGAATCTACTCCCAGACCCCAGTTGGTGAACAAATCACCCAGAGCCTTACCGATCCAGACATCGGCCTCGGGGCCGTGGCCTCCCTGAGCCACCCAGAAAGCGTGAGTCAGAATGGTGGAGATCATCAACCCCATTATGAGGAGCACTATGATCAGGGCGTCGGAGTGTCGGGTCAGATCGTAGCTGAGACGGCGGGGAGTCAGAACCCATCTTCGGACAAAGGCCCAGATCAGGACAACGGCCAACACCGCAGCTAGGATGTCTAGGTATCTGCTATAGACTCTGACTCCGGTCTCGGTAAGCAACCATTCGGGAAATCCACTTTTGGCCGACGCCACGAAGACGAATATTCCATAGCTGAGCATGAAAGTCAGAAAGCCCCAGAAGATGATGGCGTGGCCGATACCGGCGTAATCGCCGTACTTCACTCGTTGGAGGACCTTCTGTTGGCCGAGGGATATCAAGAGCGCTCCCCAGAGCCGTTCAATGGGCCGATCAAACCGGGCGTCTCCTTTACCCTGGAGCACCAAGCGGACCACTCGGGTGTAAAAAGCGTAATGGAAGATGGCTAGGGCCATCCCCAGCAGCGCGAATACCCCGACCCATAAAGGCAGGGAGCCTATATCTCCAGGAGGGACCAAACTCGACACTCGCTTCGCCGGACGGTCATCTGTCCAGGCAGTATTTGACTAAGTTACTGTATTGCCAACTCGACCTAGTTTAGCACGATTCAGGCGCGAATCCTGTGTGCGCACCATGCCTGAATCATCGGGTTCGTTATCCGCGTGGCTGCCCGGTTGCAGCCTAGAAATCCTTTATCCGGGGGATGACCTCTCGGCCCAGCAGGTTTATCTGCTTCAACACCTGCTCTTGAGGCATGCCTGGCCACTGCATACGACAGATCATGTGGTTCACGCCGAGTTCTTCGGCGTAGCGGCGGAACTCGGACACGATATCGTCGGGTGAGCCCAACAGGAATCGGTCTTTGGCTAGTTCTTGATACGGAACGCTAAAGCTTTGTTCGCCAGGCAGGGCTTTGTCCTGCCCCCAGTCGGCATATGCTTTATATTTACCTTCGAGGAACGGCTGGCTCTCGATGAACGCCGTCTCTCGGTCCTGAGCTACGTACATCTCCCGCATCATGGGAAGTTCATCAGGGACTGGGTTGCCGAACTCGTCCAGGGCTGCTTTGTAACGGTGCCATTGATCCGCTACCATTGGCACCGTAGCATGAGGATTGATCAGCCAGGGATATCCCCAGCGAGCGGCACGGCGGATGGCTACGTCATTGTTGGCGGCGACCCAGATTGGAGGTGGGCTTTGGACGGGTCTGGTGCTGATCTTGGTCTTGGGCACGGTGTAATACTTGCCGTTGAACTCGATCTCTTCTTCGCTCCACAATCGTTTTATCAGGTCCATGGCTTCGTTAAATCGGCCAACTCGTTCGCCCTTTTGAACTCCGAAAGCGGTGTATTCTTCGTCGCGGTAACCTAGGCCAACGCCGAAGACGAACTTGCCGTTGGTGATGGCATCCAGTGTGGCGATGCTCTCCGCAAGCTCCACCGGGTTATGCAAAGGCACCAAGATTACGGTGGCGGCCACCTGCATGTCGCCGGCATCGGCGGCCAACCGCGACAACAGAGTGAGTGAGGTGCTCATCTGATAAGGAGCCGCAAGATAATGCTCGCCGGTTGCGATAAGGCTGAAGCCGGCATCACGGGCAGCCCTCACCTGTTCGGCGCTGTCCTGGATTTTCTGAGGCATGGACTCGCCGGGCAAGTATTGGTTGGTGACGAAAAATCCTAGTTTCAAAGAGTCTCCTTATCGGGCGGTCTGGAATCAACCATAGGCTAATAGGAAACGTATCAGGTAACCACACACAGCATACTTTTCCAACAGGTATTTTAGTCTGCTACCAATTTTGGAACAACCCTAAAAACCCCTTGCCACGCCTGGGGATAAGAAGTAGAATCCGCCTCTGATTCCGGGTTCTTTAACGCAACCGAAGTAGTAGGAGTAGCATGAAGATCGCACGCTTCCGCAGCAATGGAAGGACCGCATATGGGGTGGTTCAAGGTGATGAGGTAGTGGAGATTCGGGGCAGCATTTTTACCCGTTTTCGGATGACCGACACCAAGCACTTGTTGCAGAACGTGAAGATACTACCTCCCACTGAACCCACCGAGATCTGGTGTCCTGGGCTCAACTTCGCCAACCATCTGGAGTTCGCAGCCGGCGTCCTTGGCGATGAAAACCCCACTGTTCCCGAACATCCGGAGCCCTGGATCAAGGCCAGAGGCTCTCTCACCGGCACTGATGAGCCCATCGTTCTTCCCAGCGATTCAACGGATGTCCATTATGAGGGCGAGGCCGTGGCGGTCATCGGAAAGGCCTGCCACCGGGTGACCCCACAAGAAGCCCCCAAGTACATTCTTGGTTACACCTGCGGGAATGATGTGAGCGACCGCACTTGGCAGAAGGACGACTGGACGTTCTGGCGGGCGAAGGGCGCAGACACATTCGCACCGGTGGGACCTTGGATAGACACTGAGGTCGACCCTCAAAATCTGGAGATGATCGTCCGCCTGAACGACGAGGAGGTCCAGCACGGCAAGACCGAGGAGATGCTGTTCACTTTCGCGGAAATCATCAGCTACATCAGCCAGCAGGTGACCCTGCGACCAGGAGACCTGGTCTTCTCGGGTAGCACGGGTGTCACAGTAGCATTGAAACCCGGCGACAAAGTCGATGTCGAGATTCCGAATATTGGCGTGCTCAAGAACACTGTTGAGGCAGAAGTCGCCTAGACCTCGACTCTCAGTAGGAGACAAAAAGGCCTACCCGCTATAGCGGGTAGGCCTTTTTAATCCATTTATCAATAAAAATCGATCAGTAGCTGAGCATCCCGGTCAAGGCTTTGACGCCGCCACGAGGACCCACCACCGCCAGACGCATCTTGTCGTCATTCAGGAACTGATTTGCCACCCTAGAGATGTCAGAAGGCTGAACAGAATCTAGGAATCCGACCACTTCGTCCGGGGTGCGCACACTGTCTTGCAAAAGCTCCTGAGCACCTAACCAAGATGCCACCGCCCTGGTGTCCTCCATACGCAACAACAGCCGACCCTTTGTGTACTCCCTCGCTTTGTTAAGCTCTTGCTCGCTGGGAGTCTCATGCATGTCCCGAAATTCTTCGACAATAGTTTTTACGGCTTCGTTGGTCTTGCTCGGTTCCACGCCGCAGTAGACAACCAACGAGCCTGTGTCTCTGAAGTTGCTTGTGGAGCTGTGGACGTCATAAGCTAGGCCGCGTTCCTCCCGCAGGCTCTGGAACAGACGGCTGCTCATACCGTCACCCAAGATAGTGTTCATCAAGTTGAACGAGTACCGGTCGGGATGGGACAGGGACATGCCCGGCACACCCAAGCACATGTGGGTCTGGTCGCTCCGGCGACGGTCTACCTTGACCAAACGGCCACCCATATAGTCGGTTGCCTGCTCCCAGTTCAACGAATCCTGAGGTTTCCAGTCCTTAGTGGTCTCTGCAAGCATGTTAACGACTTCATCGTGGGTCACGTTCCCGGCCACCGCCACCACCGTGTTGGCCGGGTTGTACTGTTGGTGCATATACTCTCGGATATCCTTCTGCTGGATATCCGCAACCGTCTCAAGGGTTCCGCCGACATCCCGGCCCATGGCCTGGTCCGGCCACATGGCCTCGTCAATCAGCAGGTCAACACGATAGGACGGCTGGTCATATGTCATACGTAGTTCTTCCTGGATTACCTCACGCTCTTTCTCCACCTCTTCAGGATCGAGGATCGAATTGAGCACCATGTCCATGAGAACGGCAAAGGCAATCTTGTAATGGGGCAGGGCGACCTTGCACCAGAAGACGGTCATCTCCCGGTCGGTACTGGCATTCATCACGCCGCCAACGCCCTCGATGGCCTCGCTGACCTGACGAGCGGTGGGCCAGTTCTCGGTGCCCTTGAATGGCAGGTGTTCAATAAAATGGGAGACTCCAGCCAGTTCGTTGGACTCGTAGCGTGATCCCGCTCCGACGCAGATGACCATGGATACCGACTGGGTGTGGTCCATAGTAGATGTCAGAACGCGCAATCGATTATCCAGTACAGAACGTTGGTACATGTACTCCTCGGGGTGGGCTTAGGGTTCAAGCGAT
>JAKUNK010000059.1:0-15422 GCA_022451945.1 Dehalococcoidia bacterium | reverse complement strand
AAACCTTGACGCGGTAGATCATCAAGCCGGAAATCACCCTGGTTACTGCCATGGCGATAAACACGATGGGCCAAGGACTACCAGCCATATCCAATACTGCCGCGAATATAAGCGCCTGAGCGCCAGCATAGGCGTACCCGTGAGCGTCCAGCAAGCCAGAAGAGGTGCCCGACATGCGCCGACCGGCGATGTCAACAGCTACGGTGGACATGGGAGACATGCCCATAGACAGTCCACCCATCAACAAAAGAACTGCCCCCAAAGTCACGTGTACGGGCGGGGCCAGAGCGATGGCAACCAGGACTATGGCGCTGGCCGTGCACGAAAACAAGACCATGGGCATACGCCGGCTACCGAGGTACCGGTCTGATATTATCCCTGCAACCGGTGGCGCAATCAGGTATCCCAAGGGCAACAAAATAGTCAACAGAACAGTTGACTCGATGGATAACCCACCCTCTTCGAAGTAATAGATGGGGACCCATGTGGTCAGACCGTAACGGACTACATTCTCGAGCCCTTTGACATGGCTAGCCAGTAAGAACCGAGGATTAGACAACAGTTCTTTGTACGGGCCAAGTCCTTTCAGCCGCTCCGGATCCATAGCCTCTGGTACAGCCGAGACTTCGTCTTCTTCAACATACTCCGGCAGACCAACTTCAGAAGGTCTATCCCGGGCAACGAAATAGAAGGCGATTCCCAGTACGGCAATGATTATCGGCGGATAACGGAAGGCAGCCCGCCAACCCCATTCCGCTCCCACATATCCAGTGATCCACCACATCGTCACCATTGCGCCGCCGGCCGCGGTGCCGACTATGCCCATAGCCAGGCCACGATTGCGACGAGGCCACCACTGGGAGATCATACTTATGCCTGGAGCCCAACAAGCAGCGTTGACGAATCCGGCTATTCCGAAGGGAATCGCCATGGTGACCGCCGATGTGGCAAAGCTGGTGATTATGTTGAAGACGGTAGTGAGGATAGCCCCGACCATCACCCACAGGCGCAGGCCGTATGTCTCGGCAAGCCGCCCATGGACTAGGTCGCCTAAGCCAAACCCCCAGAGTAAGAGCGCATTGACCAGACCTATTTCAAAATTGCTGAGGGAAAGGTCGTCCTTGACCAGAGGGGCTACGGGCCAGAAATTGAAGCGACCCATGTAGAGAAACAAGTAAAAGAACGCAAACGCCAGCAGTATCCTCCACTTGAAGATGTGATAACTGCGGGGAAGGTCTTCATATTTGGCTGTTCGGGCACTACTCATTCTTAGTCCAGGGGAATTGAAAAGGGCCTAGAGGCAGGCTCCCTAGTCTCTACGAAAGCAGCGTGCCTTTCGGCCTTCTAATGGAACCGGTATGTCCCAGAACGATGCTAGGCAGGTATACGTGCCTTGGCTATGTCTTCCAACTCTTCGTTGGACATGCTGAGGTCAATGGGGTCACCTAGGGGCTGGGGAACTTTGTAGGGCGTCCGAACGTACAGCTCGAGTCGGTTTCCTTCGGGGTCGAAGAAATACATGCCGAAGGCGATACCGTGGCTGACAATACGCTCTACCGATACGCCTGGCTCGGCTTCGAGACGGGCTTGGTACTCTCTCAAGTCTTCGAGAGTCGGGACGATGAATGAAATCTGCTGAATAACTTTGGCATCGTCACGGGTGACGCGGCCTTTCATCAGCACGAACTCATGGTGCTCACGCTCTTTGTCCGCAGTGAAGAAAGTCATTCCACGCTCTTCTAGGTCCTCATCAGAGATCTCAAGGCCCAAGACGCGGCTGTAGAAGTCCCTCATTTTCATCAGGTCTTCAGCATAGATTCCAACATGTCCAAGTGAGTCAATCTTTGGCATGATAGTCATCCTCCATAACTTATTGTGGTCACAGGTGATTGTTAGCCGAAATTATACACCAAAGACTAGCCTTGGCATCCGTATTTCAAGTCCGAGCTCTGCATAGCCCGGAGCAGTTTCTCCGAGTTAACCGGTATCTCATTGATGCCGACACCAGTGGCATCCAGAATGGCATTTATAATGGCTGGGGCCACTGAGCTGATGCCTTGCTCTCCAATTGCTTTGCCACCGTAAGGGCCTGGCCCGCCGCTCTCGCTCTTGACCAACACAGTACGTAGTTCCGGCATATCCGGCATGGACGGAATCTTGTACTCACCCATAGACAGGGTAGTTACGTGGCCTTCGTCGTACTGCAGATCTTCGGTCAGGGCGTAGCCGATGCCCTGCATCACCGTACCGTCGATCTGGCTTTGATGTCCCAGTGGGTTCAATACTGCCCCCACATCGTGGGCCGACGTAAACTTAGTTAAGTACACCTGCCCTGTTTCCGTATCCACTTCCACTTCGGCGATCTGTACGCAGAAAACCGTGATATCTTCATCTCGTTCCGAATCGTAGGTATGATTGGCCTCTAGCAAGCCTCCGGAACGTGACACTAGGTCTCCCAAGCTCACCGGGGTCTGTCCTGGAGTGGTCAACCGTCCTCGGGAGAAGCCTATTCCGTCCTCCGACCAACCGAACATATCAGCGGCCATCATTACCAGCTGGCGTTTCAACCCTTGGGCGGCACGGAAAACGGCCTGGCCGGCAACGTGGGTCACTCGGCTGCCGCCTACGCCTGTCTCAAAATCAACGTCGTCAGTGCTCCAATTCTCCAGGATTATCTCGTCATAGGCGACACCTAACTCCTGGCCTAATATCTGACGCAGTACAGTGTAGAACCCTGAACCAGTGTCAGGCAGCGCAGTATAAAGCGAGACAATACCATCGGAGTCTATGGAAACCCGGACCGTTGAACTCCCAGCGCCCACATGCCTCTCGCAGAGGGCCATCCCACGGCCGATGAGCTTGCCTAACACCTTAGGCTTTGGGTCCTGATATCCCGCCGTTTCCACGGCGGCTTCCAGGGTTCGCATGCCCATCACATTCTGCCACTGGTTCCCCGAGGACGAGACATCTCCATCTTGAACGAGGTTCTTCTTGCGGAACTCAACAGGGTCCATGCTCAATTCGCGGGCGATTAAATCGATCTGAGCCTCGGCTGCGAAGATGGACTGCGGATCGCCGGGCGCACGCATGCTGCCGCAAGGAACCTGGTTGGTGTAGACCACATAAGAATCGATCAAGCCATTGGGAATCTTATACGGACCCAAGCAACGAGATCCGTACGTCACGCCTCGTTGTGGCTTGAAAGCGGCATAACCTCCGCTGTCATAGACCAGGTGAGCCTGACGAGCGGTGATAGAACCGTCTTTCTTGACCCCGGTCTTGAAGGTCATCACTGCTGGATGGCGGGGGTTACCAGCCATCAACTCTTCGATATAGGTCATCACCATGCGCACAGGACGGCCGGTGGTCTTGGAAAGCCAGAAACCCAGGTGAGTGTCCATGAACCCACCTTTGCCACCAAAATCGCCGCCGATAGTCGTTGGATTGACCCGAATCTGGTCAGTGGTCTTGTCGATGCCCTCAGATAGCTGCTGACGTACTTGGAAGGGCATCTTGCTGTTCACCCAGGTCTGAACGCGACCTGTGTTGTCTAAGAAGACCACCGAAGCATGAGGTTCGATGTAGGCCTGGTGCTGATGATTAGTCTGGAATGTGTGCTCGAATATAAAATCGGCTTCGGCGAAACCTTTCTCGATATCACCGTTCAGCCATTGACCGTGGCCCGCAACGTTGGGCTCCGTCGGGACGTTATCTGGTAGGCCCGCATAAGTAGAGAACTCTGGATGAAGCACAGTCGCCCCGGGTTTCATGGCTTCCACAGGATCAAGTATGGGGTCTAGTTCATCATATTCCACTTGGATCAGGTTCAGCGCCTCTTCGGCTATGTCGTCATCGTCGGCGGCAACAGCAACAACCTTCTGCCCTGCAAACCTCACAACATCCCGGGCCAGGATTGGCATATCCCGCAGCATTCGACCCACCAGGTGGGGTGGGATGTCTTCAGCAGTCAGGACAGCGTGGACGCCAGGCACTTGCCGTGCGGTGTCCACGGAATCTTGGTCTATGGAAACAATCTTGGCGTAGGGGAATGGGCTGCGCAAGCACTTACCTACCAGCGTACCGGGGAGGTTCACGTCGGCCGGGAATATAGCCTGACCTGTTACTTTGGCAGGCCCTTCAGCCCGGCCAACAGGGCGGCCGATGGTTTCATACGAACTGGTCAATGTGCGACTCCCTTACTTCGATTTAGCTTAGCTCCGGAGTTGTTTGGCAGTTCCAGCTTTATTAGCTAGGTCTGAAGCCAACTGGGCTAGCGTGCGGACAGGCACTCCCGTTGCGCCTTTGACCAGGTATCCGGTGGCCTTATCCGAGGTAGACGTTCCAGCTATATCTAGGTGCACCCAGGCTGCTCCGTCAACGAACTCTGCCAAGAGCATAGCTGCCGTTATGGAGCCCGCCTGTCGTCCTCCACTATTCTTCATGTCGGCGACATCGCTCTTAATCAAGTCTTTGTACTCATCGAACATGGGCAGTTCCCAAAACTTTTCCCCTGTCTTTTCCCCTGCATCGATAATCTGTTGCACCAGAGTATAATCGTTGCCCATGATACCTGTGCAGGCCTTGCCCAGGGTCGTCACCATAGCCCCCGTCAGAGTAGCAACGTCCACCAGCTTAGTGATGCCTTGCTCCCGGGCATAACACAGTGCGTCGGCTAACACTAGGCGGCCCTCGGCATCGGTGTTGATCACTTCAATGGTCTTACCGTTCATGGCCCGCACCACGTCTCCGGGCCGCTGGGCAGACGCTCCAGGCATGTTTTCGGTCGCCGCTATGACGGCCAGCACGTTAATCTTGGGTTTCGTCTGGCCGATGATCTCCATAGCAGCTATAACCGACGCCCCCCCTGCCATGTCACCCTTCATAGCCTCCATACCGCCTGGGGGTTTAAGCGATATCCCGCCTGTGTCAAAGGTGATTCCCTTGCCGATGAGGCCAAGATTGTTCTCGGGGTTAGAAGGATCGCCGTCATAACGCAAGATAATTAGCTTGGCAGGTTCATCTGTGCCTTGGGCCACACCCATGAACGCGCCCATACCCATCTTCTTCATCTGTGGGTTGTCCAAAATATCTATACCTAGCCCCTGTTCGGTCGCCACCTCCTGAGCCGCCTCAGCCATGCGGGACGGCGTCATGTGGTTGGCAGGCTCATTGACCATATTGCGGGCTTTGATCGAAGCCTGAGCAACCGTGCAGCCCAGCTTGACACCCGCGCCTATGGACTTGGCTCTAGCCTTGTCTGATTCGACCACAGTTAAATTTTCAAACTCGTTCGCAGAATCCCCATTCTTGGACAGATAGGTGCCGAACTTGTAGAGACCCAAATGAGCGCCCTCGGCGATGGCCTGCCCCGAAAGCGCCGGGTCCAATCCACCGACGCCCGCTCCGTGAGCGACGGTAGCTGCGCTCGAGATTGCCTTGCGCCGCAGGAACCGAGCGGCCTCAGCAGACACTCGCCGAATAACCTGGATGTCAAATTTGTCCTTGGCCCCAAGGCCTAACACTAACACTCTCTGGGGTTTAATCTTGCCGAAGGTATGGATGAGAGTTGTCTCTCCGGCAAAGCCTGTAATCTCCCCATCTTTGATCAGCTGAGTGATAGCTCCGTCAAGGGCTTTATCCACTGCACCAGTGGCACCGCCCGGCTTCTTAACCCCTCGGAAGAGGTTTACCACCAGCGCAGGAGTGTCTATACGCGTTATGTCGGCTGACCGGACATAGATCTTTAATGCTTTGATATTGACGGCATTGATGGGGGTTTTAGCTTCGGCTGTGCGGAGTTTCGTAGTCGTCATTTGGGCTTCGTACCTGTCTATTAATCTAATTTGATTTGGCCGTTGGACTTGGCCCATTCGACCACCTGTTCCAGCACCGGGGCAATGTCCTTGGAAGTGTCCAGGGCGTAGTGATCACGTTGAACAGGCTCTTCCACCGGGGCCAGACGCGTGTAGATCAGCCACCCGGCGTCAGAATATGTGTTGGCATACCGGTCTGCTTTGCGCTGCTTGAGGCGCCGCCGCACCGTGCTCTGGGGTGCAGTGGCGTGCACCACCGCCAGCGGCGCGCCGGTTGCCTTCGCTATTTCGTATAGGTATGACCGAAACTCTTCGTTGAGGTTGGTGGCGTCAAATAGCACGCTGTAGCCGTTAATTAGATAATATTGGATGAGCTGGTAGCAGGAACGAAACACCCGGCGGTGCTCTCCAGTCGTGTACTTAGGCCGCTCAACCAGCACCTTTCGCAGCCGATCAGTCTCCAGGATGAGAAAGGGCACCTGTTCGGTAAATTTGGCCGCGAAATAGGACTTGCCTGTGCCTGGCAGGCCGCACATGGCGACCAACAGCGGCTGCTTTGGCATCCGCGGCTGAGATATCGCCAAGTCGTTATCTAACGTCTGACGCATCAACGCCACATCTTTGTTTAGTTGGTCGTCCATTCTGTTAGGTCCGGCAGCGATCTACAACGACGGATACCCCCCTTCAGGTGGCCAAGGATCTGGCATTTCTCCGATGCCGTTCGCCTCATACTGCCGGCGCTCTAACTTAGAATCCAGGATTGCTGGACTCGAGAGGAAGGCCAAGGAGGCGACTATCATCAGGACCACGGCCAATGCGCTCAGGCTCACCGGCAATGATGCGGCAGTGATTATCATCAGGATTGATGCGGTCACCGTTAGCAATCCGATTTGCAGCAACCTAGGTCCCACCTTCAAAGGGAGCAGGGTGTCAGTGTTGCCTTTGAGCATCTTTTGTCGGTGCATCTTGTTAACGGTCCAGAGCGGAAACGGTCACTGATTTTAGAATATATGCGGTCATTCTAGGAACCAGGAGAATCTTGGTCAAGGCGGGACAAAACGGAGGTTAAGCAACGTTTGCTAGATCAACTGACTTTTGCCCGTATCACAGAGATAACAATTAACACCACCATCGGACTGAAATCAAATCCGCCAAAACTCGGCAGACTGCGCCTGATCGGTCCAAGTACTGGCTCCGTTACTTGATTCACCAAAGTGTTGATAATGATTAACGTTGGATGGGGTCTGCCGCCAGACATTGGAATCACGAAGGTTAGGATCACACGTGCGAATATGAGGAAAAGGAATACCAGCAATATCTTGTCAATCAGCCCGGCTAAATCCAATACTCTTTACCCCTGTCCCAGTTGGACCGATTTCTTGTAGGCGGCGTCTACGGCGCTGACAATGGCTGCTGGTACGCCCTCACCTTCCAACACCTGCAACGCCTCGGCGGTGGTACCACCAGGAGAGACCACCATGTCTTTAAGTTCTGCAGGGTGCATCCCGGTATCCATTACTAACTTGGTACTGCCAAACACTGTCTGCAGGACCAGGGTGCGGGCCATGTCTCTAGGCATGCCCACATATACCCCGGCATCGATCAGCGCTTCGATAAACAAGAACACGTAGGCCGGCCCGCTGGCGCTGAGGGCAGTGGCCATGTCCATGTACTTCTCATCTGATACGTAGATCTCCTGCCCGATGGTTCCGAGGACGGATTTGGTCATTTCGCGCGCGAGGTTGTCAACGCCTTCCGAGCACGTCCATAGAGTCATTCCAGCCCCAACCTGAGCAGGAGTGTTTGGCATCACGCGGACAATGGATTGGTGGTCCAATCCATTGGTCAACGTGTCCATCTTTGCCCCAGCGACTATAGACAGCGCGGCCTGGGTGGAATCCAACCGGCCCTTCAACTGGCCCATCACCGAAACCAAATCTTGTGGCTTTACTGCAAACACTACCAGGTCAGCATGCTGCGCGATCTTGAGGTTGTCGGCACCGGCGTTGATTCCAAATTGGGTCGTCAAATATTCCCGACGCTCGGCAATCGGCTCACCCACACTTATATCTTTGGGATTAGCCAGTTTGCCGGATAAAACGCCATGAAGGATGGCCTCCGCCATCTTACCTCCGCCGATAAAGGCCACTTTCATTTCTTCTTTCCTTCCTACCAGGAGTGCGAACCGCGCTTGACGAAAAACACAGCTAGACACCAGCCAACATTATATCACTGGAGGTGGATCACTAACCGCAGGCAGGTTGCGCAACCGACCATTATGGAGTGCACAAAAAGCCCTCAACCGTAGTTCCAGCTTTCGCTTGAATAGCCGGAAGTAGTGTATTTCGGATTTGCGATAAAAGGAGGAGGTTTTTAGAAATCCGCTAGGCCGTTACCTTGGGCTAGTGCCACTGCCAGGCGGATGGCCTCCAACATGCTTTCGTGGCTGGCTATTCCCTGACCGGCTATGTCGAAGGCGGTGCCGTGATCTACGGAAGTACGAACGAAGGGAAGTCCCAGGTTGGCAGTGATGCTTTCTTCAAAGCCATATACCTTTACAGGGATGTGACCTTGGTCGTGGTACATGCACAGCACAGCATCGTATTGGCCCTGGATCGCCTGGTGGAAGATGATGTCTGCCGGCACCGGGCCGATTGCTTCGATACCTTCACACCTGGCAGCCTCAACCGCCGGGGCGATCTCTGTCTCTTCTTCATCGCCTAATAATCCGCCGTCGCTGCCGTGGGGGTTCAGCGCCGCGGTGCCGATCCTCGGTTTTTCAAACCCGTAGCTGACGAAGCTTTTGTGAGTGAGGCGCAAGTAGTCAAGAATTCGATCCTTCTTGACCAGTTCACATGCCAAGCTAAGCGAACGATGGGTGCTCAGGTGGACCACACGCAGGTTCTTGGCCATGAGCATGGTGGCCACCAACTCAGCCTTGGAAAGTTCTTGCAAGAGCTCCATGTGGCCGATGGACTTGTAACCAGCCAAGCTGGCCGCTTCTTTGTTCAGTGGCGCCGTGGCCAGGGCGTCTACCACACCAGCCATCGCCAACTCTCCGGCTTTGGTCACCCACTCCATTGCCGCTTTTCCACAGGTGGGATTAATCTCGCCCACCGTTATGTCTTCCGGGTTCAAGTTGTGAATATCCACAACTTCGATGACTCCTGGATCCATTCCCGATTGGGCTGGATCGGAGGCTTCTTTGATACGTATAGGTACTCCCGTTAGAAAAACAGCCTGTTCCATGGAATAAACGCTGCCTACGACCAACGGACGACAGGTTTCGTAGACGCGAGGGTCAGCCATAGCTTTGGCGACGACCTCTGGTCCAATCCCGCAAGGGTCGCCCATGGTTATGGCTATTGCTGGTTTTTTTCTACAATTAACTATCGAAGCCATTACATTTCCCTTCACACAGTTCCGGAAGTCATACATGGCGGCTGGGACAGTTGCCTGACCAATATCGCCGGTTCAAATGGTTATGTAATCAAGAAGGCCAGACGCGCTGAAATTATAGCATGAGCAGGGTTTTATGCAGGTTGGTTTGTATGGTATGGTTGTCTCTCTTCGGTTTCGAGAGGCCGAAAAAAGAGCCCCCGGCAATGGTCGCCGAGGGCTCTAGGAAGACAGCCAGGCTGGTACAGGAACCGCACCACACACGAGACTCGATTAGCCGCAGCAGCAGTCGGCCTCCACACAACCCACCCTGCACCAGTCAGGCCTGCCATTAACGTCTCTTTTGTCCTTCCCTCTTACTTCCTCTTTTCTAATCTATTCGTGGCATTATCAAGAGATCAGTCGCACTTGTTCCAGGAACATGCAACGCACTTCATACAGCCCTCTTCATAGATGACCGGGGTGTTGCACTCCGGGCACTTGCGAGCATTCAAAGTCTCTTTGGCATGTCCATTGTTATCGCCATTTCCGTTCCCGCTGCTCACCACTTGGGGAGCAAATTTCAACTGGACTTCGCTGTTATCCATCGCTTCATCCCGCCCATGTTTGCCGCCGCCAGTGTGGCGCTCCAGCGCCAGTGCCACCGCGTCGGGGCCGGAACGTACTAACGTCCCTTCGTCCCATGCTGGGCAGCAGGTGATGCCTCGTAACTGTTCAATTACGGTAGACGGCTCGATTCCTGAGCGTAAAGCCAAAGACACTAGCCGGGAGATCGCTTCCAACTGGGCCGAGTCACAGCCTCCGGCTTTTCCCAAATTGCCAAATAATTCGAACGGTGTGTCAGCCTCATCGAAGTTGATGGTTACGTACATGTTACCGTGACCGGTGCGCACCCGTTCGGTGACGCCACGTATGGACGAGGGCCTCTGTCTCGGAGTGAGCACATCGGTTTGCTCAGCTTCAGCTTGACCGGTCCCGCCGGTGCTAAGCACCTGCCCGTCCTTGCTGCCATCGCGGTAAACAGTGATACCTTTGCAACCTAGGTCGTAGGCCAGCATATAGGCGCCAGCGATTTCTTCCACCGTTGCGTCATTGGGGAAGTTGATGGTCTTCGAGACCGAGTTGTCGACAAATTCCTGTACTGCTCCTTGCATCTTGACGTGCCAATCGGGTTCGATGTCGTGGGAAACCCGGAAGACATCTTTGACCCATTCGGGTATATTCAAATGCTCCAGACTGCCAGTCTGGGCCAGGTCTTCCATTAATTCTTGAGAGTAGAAGCCTTCCTGTCGGGCCACCGCCTCGAAGTAGGGATTGCCTTCCACCAGCTTGGTGTTGTCCATGACGTTCCGCACATAGCTCAAGGCGAACAGAGGCTCAATTCCACTGGACGCTCCGGCAATGATGCTGATGGTGCCGGTGGGCGCGATGGTCGTCGGAGCAGAGTTGCGCATGGGATGTGCTGGGCCGTGCAGTCCGGGTTTGCTGTAGATACTGCCATCCCATGCAGGGAAAGACCCCCTAATCTCGGCCAGCTCGGCAGAAGCTTGATGGGTCCGCTCTTGAATCCGGCGCATCACTTCGCGGGTGAGTTCCAAAGCCGCTTCTGAGTCATACCGCAAGCCCAATTCGATGAGCAAATCAGAGTGTCCCATAACGCCGAGGCCAATCCGCCGGGTCTTCTTACTCATCTCCTCGATCTCAGGGATGGGGTAGTTGTTCATGTCGATTACGTTATCCAGAAGATGGACGGCGATATCGACTGTCTCGTCCAAACGCTCCCAGTTCATCACCGTGTCGCCATTGGCGATGGTAACCATACGGGCGACGTTTATGGACGCCAAGTTGCAGGATTCGTGGGGCAGCAGTGGTTGCTCGCCGCACGGGTTGGTGCTTTCAATTTCTCCGAGCTGAGGGTTGGGATTATCCCGGTTAATAACATCAAGGAATATCAGTCCCGGATCACCCGTTTTCCAAGCCATGTTAGTCAACTTGTCGAAGACTTCTTTGGCGTTCCGCTGGCCGGTAATCTGTCCGGTACGTGGGTTGACTAGGTCGTACTCCTGGCCAGCCTTGACGCGCTCCATAAAATCTTTATTCACAGCCACCGATATGTTGAAGTTGCTCAGGTTCTTGCCGTCTTCCTTGGACGCTATGAATTTATCCACATCCGGGTGGTCCACGTTCAGTATTCCCATGTTAGCGCCTCGGCGAGTGCCACCTTGTTTCACCACATCAGTGGCGGCATCAAACGCACGGATGAAGCTGACGGGGCCACTGGCAATGCCGCCTGTGGATCCTACCACGTCTCCTTCAGGCCGCAGACGGCTGAAAGAGAACCCGGTACCGCCACCGCTCTTATGAATCAAAGCAGTCTGCTTGACCTTGTCAAATATAGAGCCTAGGTTGTCATCCACGGGCAACACGAAACAAGCCGATAGTTGCTGCAGTTCCCGGCCAGCATTCATCAGTGTCGGGGAGTTGGGCAACAGTTCCAAACGGCGCATGGCCAAAAAGAACTTGTCCTCGGTAAGTTTTCGCTCTAAATCGGTGGCGCCGTATTTCAAGTCAGCCTGGGAAAGGTTCCTAGCAACCCGGCGGAACATACCGACCGAGTCTTCCAGGATATTTCCTTCCCGATCCTTGGAAAGGTACCGCCTCTCCAGTACCACACTGGCATTGGTGGTTAATTCCGTGGAGCGTTCGTTGGTCTGTTGGGCTATACCAGCGGTTTCAAGGGCCGTTGCGATGCGTCGCCGTCTTTCCTGTATCCCTAAGTCTGTTGATCCAGAATATGCGCTTGTTTCTTCATGAGTGGCGGTCATTTCGATTTTCCTCTTTAGTGTCGGAAGGCGTAGGACATCAAGCCAGACATGGGCCCATCTGTCCCTTATTTGTAGCACCGAATGCGCGGAATTTCGCCTCCGGAATGTCAGCCCATGAAGAGGGGTAACATTGGACTCCGGCTAGAGAATCCCGGTGCGAAACACTAACCCCCATATTCCTTATTTAGGAATCCTAGTTATGTCATATACCACAACATGATGTGGTTTGTGTTTCCCATACTACAAATAGTAGTAGGGAAATTCTAGACCGGCATTTTGGGGGAAGTCAATAGAAATGAACGGAATATTGCGGGCTGAAAATTCAGATTTTCGAGAGATACCTATCAAGTATTCTCGAAGGCAACGAGAGGCGCCATAGATCAAAATTTCACCGATGGCACTTTTCAGAATTTGGCCAAGAAGACACGGATTTTGTTAGGTGTTGATCGGACGCAGGCAACCCGGTTTATATCCCGATAAGGAAATGCAAACGGGTTGTCTGCGTCCGATTAAGCCGCCATTCTTAATTCCTAAACACACAACCCAAGTATTCTCTCTGGGTCAAGGAGAAGGCGGCTAGGTGACGGTTTCAAGCGAAGTCCGGTTGAGGACTACAGTTCATACTCTTCGTTGTCGTCTGCGTTTCCCAGCCAGCAGGTAGCCAGGCTAGCACGAGTGGTCTGATCGATCTCTTCTTGAATCTCGGCAATACTGCTACCGGAAGGCATCTGATTAGATGTGACAGCGCCACCCGTGCGGGTTCGAAGCACCACGGCCAACATCTGATTCTCCAGATCGTGGACCTGATTATTAAGGGTCAAAAGTCGGGGCAAGGCTGAGTACTGTAAGCTGCCGTTCATTTCCGAGGCCTCCTTGATTTGATGTTTGAATAATGCTTTCGGAGCTATATCTAGTCCTGGTTTATCAGGCCTTGTTGGGGACTGATGGTCTCTTGTCCGTCTTTATCATTGTCAGCAGACTCTTTCTTTTGCGTTGGTAGGAACTCCGCTTCTGGTTCCACCAGCCGGCGCCGCCCTCTCTTGGGTAAGGCAGGCGGCATATTCAAGAGGGGCAATTGGGACTCATCTCTAAGGTCTCTCACTACCTCTTCAAAACTCTCGATGTCTTGAAAGGCCCGATAGACACTGGCATATCGGATGTAAGCAACTCGGTCCAGCTCTCTAAGCCGTTCCATAACCATCGTACCTAGTGCTGTCGTCGAAACCTCCGCGTTTCCCAGTTGCTGCAATTCTGCTTCTATGTCATCTACCATCCTGTCCACAGTCCGGGAGGCGATCGGTCTTTTGGTACACGCTTTCCTGATACCGGAAACAAGTTTTTCCCGATTAAACTCCTCTCTCCGGTTGTCTTGTTTGGACACCATCAGGGGAGCAGCCTGTACTCTTTCGTAGGTTGTAAAGCGGAGTTCACACCTCGAGCACTCGCGCCTTCGCCGAATCCCGCTCTCTACCACCCGTGAGTCAGTGACCTTGGAATGTGGATTGCCACAGTATGGACAATGCATTATTGGTTGGTTTTTGAAATTTATTTTAAATAAGTATTAAATACTATATATAGTGTTATTGTTAACCAAAACTACTATTTATAGTGCTTTCAGTGTAAATACCGATAACTAACTTGTCAATCTTTGTCGGTTTTCGTAATTATTACTGGTAGTTCGAGTTTCCAGATAATACGGCAGGCATTAAAAAACCGCCCTCCTGTTAAGAAGGGCGGTCACGATATGATTCCCGGCGCCTGGTTGATTGCTATTATGAATGGGGGATTAGTGCGCTTAGGCCTCCGAGAACATTACTCAATTTTTGATGGGCTCCCGGCCTGGTCTCTGCGCCGCCAACGATGTAGCGGATCCGCGATATTTCACTACCATCCCTAGTGATTTCGGAAGCCTTCGCTCTATGGGTGGGTTTTATCGGAAAAAGCCTCGGTTCTTGTTACTGGACTGACGGCGCAAGAAGCTCGGTACGTCCAGTTCCTCTTCCGATTGAGGGATGACGTCTTGCAGTAACCGCTCCAATTCGTCTTCCCTGAGCTGCTGGTTTTCTGCCATAACTGGGAAGGAGGCGGCGACCATTGTAATCTTGACCTCTTCTTCCAACTTGGAGTCTCGGCATGTGCCAAATATGATGTTGGCATCCGGATCTGACATATCTTCAATTACCCTTGCGGCATCCTGGACTTCTTGAAGCGTCAAGGTTGGACCACCGGAGATGACGAACAATACCCGGCGAGCACCGTCCATTGAGATGTCCAACAGAGGGCTCTTAGTCGCTTGGCGAGCTGCATCCACCGCTCTGCTCTCACCCTTCCCGCGGCCGATCGCCAGCCAGGCCGGGCCAGCATTGTTCAAGATGGTGCGGACGTCGGCAAAGTCGACGTTGATTTCGCCGGGGACTGTCACAACTTCAGCAATCGCTTGGATACCTTGTTGTAATACAGAGTCGGCCATCTTCAGAGCGTCTTCCCAGGTATAGGTCTGTTCGCCCTGGGCATTTAGCTGCAGCAGGCGGTCATTGTCAATTACAATCAAGGTATCCACCTGGTCTTTCAATCGGGCTATTCCTTCTTCTGCATTCTTCTTCCGCATATTTGCTTCGAACGAGAAGGGGCGGCTCACCACAGCTACGGTCAAAGCTCCGGACTCTTTAGCAATCTGAGCTATCACCGGAGCTGCGCCTGTGCCTGTACCACCGCCCATCCCCACTGCTAAAAAGACCATGTCTGCGCCTTCCAAGGCCTTTTCGATGTCGTGGCGGCTCTCTTCAGCTGCCTGCCGTCCTAGGTCAGGGTTAGCGCCGGAACCTAGGCCGCGGGTAAGGTTCTGGCCGATGGCCACGCGGTGAGAAACGTCACACCGGAACAGGTGCTGGGCATCGGTGTTCACGCTGAAATATTCAACCACAGGCAGTTTATCTTTGAACATGCGGCTGACGGCGTTGCTGCCGCCGCCGCCGATACCCATCACCTTGATATTGGGCGATCCGGCGTTAATCTCTTGAACCATATCGAAAGTGTTGTCTGCGTCGCGGGCGGGCTCCCAGGCTGCCGAATTGTCTTGTACCATTCTAGGTCCTCCCTTCTACATCATCTGGTTAAGTTTGGGGGTCGTTGTGGACTCCCTTTTGATCTACTGCCTTCTGGTCGATCTTACTGGGTCCATTTTCCGGGCTGTCCCGGAGCGCCGGCGCATATAATCGGCGTCAGCGACTAAGCTGGAGCTATCTGACTGCGGTTGCTTTCTTACTACCCAACCCCCATCGCCAAGATTTATTACCCATTATCGATCGGCCTCCATTCAAGGAAGACCGCGTTTCGCCCTGGTGTTTTATTCCCCAGAGGAGCAATCCAACAGCTGCTGCAAAGG
>JAKUNK010000058.1:0-15571 GCA_022451945.1 Dehalococcoidia bacterium | reverse complement strand
CGGACCATGCCACCGGCGCCCTTGGCTTCTATTCTGGCTTCCTCAAGTTCTAAGGCGTTCCACCGGGCTACGGCCTTGGTCACGGCGCCTCGGTCCTCTTCGACTCCTAGCACGCTCATGGCTGCAGCACGGTGGTTGGGGAAATTGCAATGCAGATAGCTCCAGCGTCCATCTTTGGTCGGGTAGGTACCCATGACGGTGTTGCGTTCGGTAGACACTCCGGCCCCGTCTATCTGCATATATTTTCCGCTGCGTAAAGAGGCGGTAGCCCGGCGTGCGTCTACTGTCACCTGCTGACGGCGTCCAGTCCTAGCCTCCCATATGTCGGAGACTGCCAGACCGACTGCTCCGAGGGCCGCAGTTGCGGTGTCGCCGATTCGGAAGGACGTCGGCAATATCGGATCGCTGCCTCCGGTAATAATCAGGTCTTGGGTGTGCTCTTCCTTCCATCCTGCGAGGGGCAAAAGAGTTTTTAATACCTCGTTGGACATTTAACTGGACTCTCCTTTTGGTACATAGGCTTTGCGGTTAGACAAACTATGTTAACCGATGTATCAAGGTCCGGTTGAGAACTCTTGTACAAATCACCTAGCTGATCCTCAAATCCAATCTAATGAAATAGATGAACTCAAGACTCTCCAACTGTTGATCATCTTTCTCAGCCGGTTCCTACCAGTCGGCCAGTCGGCGTGGCTGTGTTTTTGATAGCGGGCTATATCCAGCGAATAAAAAGCTAGACCAGTCTCATCTGGAAGCCAGTGTCCTGCTTCTGATTCCGGTTGGGCAGGTGCACAGCTGGGTAACCCAGCTGTCTAAGTTTCGCAGCCAAATCTGGGAATCCGTTCACGGTGTAAACCTGACTCGGCGATACCGCTTGAACATATGCCACCAGCTCGTTGAAATCTGGGTGGTCACTATATGGCAGACTGGCGTCGGCACCTTGGCCCCAGGGCATGGTGCCGGAGGTCGCCCAGCCGGTCATCTCCAGGGTTCGTTTTCCCTTGAACTGCTTCAGGACTTCCCTGCGTTTGCCTGGCGGAAACAGTAAAACCCAGCCCTCGTGCCAATCTCCTTCGAACATCCTTACTTTGCCTGGAAAAGTCACCCCGGCTTCAAGGTAGATTTGGGTCCCCAAGTAGATGCTCTCCTCGACCATCACATCGAACCCTTGCCCCAGCAGATGGTGCAACAACTCCTGAGACTTACCCAGCCGCCAGCCTTGAATTACTGGGCGCTCGCCCCGGGACAGCCACATTTTCAGGGTCTTAAATGCAGTTTCCAAGACCTGTTCTTGGGGCGGAAATACGTACTCGGGTTTCCCATAAGTGGCCTCAATGACCAAGGTGTCACATGGTACCGCTTCCAGGGGTTCGTTTGTGGGGCTTGGGCGGCTCTTGATGTCGCCCGTATAAAGAAGTCGCTCTCCGGTCACTTTGGACTCAATCAACGCCTGGGCCGAGCCCAAGCAGTGGCCAGCAGGATGAAGGGTCATAGTGTAGTCTGAAGAGTCGAAAGGCTGGTGGTAATCGAGTAGAACTGGGTTTGACTTCTTTAGATAATCTCCCAGCAGTTTGGCTGTGTTAGGGGTGAGTGCAGGGCGTTCGTGGCGGCCGGTGTGGTCAGAATGGGCGTGGGAAATCAAACTAAATTCGCGCTTTCTCGTTGAGTCTAGCCAGAGATCTAAGTCTGGCAGAAATATCCCATTTTTGAACACTGCCTGCACTACACACCTCCCTGCTCAAATGCCCTCAGAGGCAACGCGGCCAAGTATATCATGGGCGTTAGGTAAAGAACCCTTTTTTGCCTGCGGGTAAGGGTGTCTCCAAGCCCGTAGTGCGGTATAATCTGCTGGTTCCTATCTGGGCGGCCTCAGAGCGCGCTCAAATCTAGATTCATAGAGGCGAAAATATGCCGGCAGAAGTTGGCGATGTAGCCCCTGATTTCAAACTTCCATCCGCCGACGGGGACGTTTCCCTGGCGGACTATAAGGGCAGAATGAACGTTGTATTGTCCTTCCACGTATTCGACTTCACCTCTGGTTGAACTACACAGGCGACCTCGTTCCGCCAAGAGTACAAACGGTTCGAGGATGCCAATGCCCAAGTACTGGGCATCAGCTGCGACACGGTCCCTTCCCACAAGGCCTGGAGCACAGCTTTGGGCGGGCTGCCTTACCCTGAGTTGTCCGACTTCCATCCCAAGGGCGAAGTCAGCAAGGCGTATGATCTATGGAACGATGAGCGCGGGGCCAGCAAGCGCGCCGTAATCATCATCGACAAGGGGGGCGTAGTCCGTTTCCGAGAGTTGTATGAGCCTGGGACTCTACCTGACCCCAGAGACATCTTCGAAGTGATGGAGGGTCTTAATTAACAGAACTTAGATCACTTTAACCAAGTATCAAAAGGGCGCTCCATTACATCCATGGCGGAAGGAGCGCCCTTTTGATTTATTATATTTATGTCAAGTTCTTTGAAAATTTACTTCAGAGTCATCATTGCTCTCAACAGAACAGCCAGCCCTCTCGATGGCGGTCTTTTGGTGGCCGAGCTGAGTCGTGATCAGCTAGTTGCAGTAAGCCGCTGGACCAAGTACCGCAATGTACCTTTGGGGACGTTTATGGTGACTTCTTCACCAACTGATCGATCGAGGAGGGCTTGCCCGACTGGGGAAGTGGTGGAAATCTTTCCCTCGGAGACGTCTGCCTCGCGGACATCAACCAAGGTGTAGGCCAAGGTCTTTCCGGAATTAGTGTCTTTCAAGGTAACTTTGGCACCCACCGAGGAGCGGGCCACCTTCGAGGATGAGCCTTCGGGAAGTATCTGGGCATTATTGATGCTGGCTTCAAGTTCTCGGATGCGGAGTTCGACGATTCCCTGCTGGTCTTTGGCGGCATCCAAAGGAGCGTTCTCGCGGAAGTCTTTGTCAGCCATCGCCCGTTTGATATCTTCAAGTACCAGAGCTCGTTGGTCTTTGAGGTCGTCTAATTGGCTGACCAGACGGTCATAGCCTTCTTGACTGAGTTGGGAGCCTGTAGCGGTGGAACGTCCATTCGGACGAGTGGTAGACTTCGCTGTCGCTGTGGTGCGGCGGGTACGGGGAACGCGGAGGTGAGATGCTAATCCGTTCTCAATCCATCCCTGGTCTTTCCAATATGCGAGGAACACCTTTACGGGACTCAACCGGTGCACGGACTCTGACCCTCCAAGACCAATCTGTTGCGCATATTCGGCAACTTCCGAAGGGGAGAGTTCGGAAACTTTGCGTTCCCGGCCTACCCAGGCCACGAATCGGCCCAATTCTTGGTGACTCTGTTGAGCTGACTTGGATGATTTCTTGGCCGCTACAAAATGCGTCAGAGCTTCAGATATTGAAAAGCTTTGCTCAGTCGTCACTTAGATACCTCCGCCTTCAGCCAGTCTTTAATTTTCTAAACGTTCACCATGCCGATATGATGCAGGGGCTTGCCGGAGAGCTTTGAGAGGTCGGCCGAAGAATCTATAAGACAGTTCCTCGGCCCGAATCATCAGCGAAATCTTTTGTCGGTCCGCCCTTTTTGGTGGCACAATCAGTCTAAAAAGAATACCAGTATTCAACACCAATGGCAATCCGCGGGCGGTGTTCTGCAACCTAGGTTTCTAATCTAGATTCTCAACAAATGCTTTAGCTGGTTCAAACGAGAGGGCTTCAATCTAGTGGCACGTTGCGTAGACCATTTCAGAACCCTACAACCAGGCCAGTGTACCGTCTTCATCAAAGCAATAAGACAAATCACTGATTCCACGAAATCAGTCTCACTTACACCGGAAATCCGACCCTAAATTCCTTTGACTATGTCACAACCAAGATGTAGCATACTGTCGGCCCTGACGGTTATGCGTACCAGGTCACCTGTGCACGCGTTGAATGGTGGCACCGTAACTCCCAAAAACATAAACGGAATCCGAATAAATGAGTTCCCAAATTCAGCCGAAATCTGGCTCCTCTCTTGCCGGCCCGGCAATCGTCCCAGCATTCGTAGCAGAATTGGACCGCCTGGTCGGTTTAGCCCGGCGCGGCCACAAACCTGACGCTGCTTTTAATAACCCGTCCCAAGAGTGGCTCGTCAGCCACATGAACATCCTGCAAGACCTTCCTGAAGACGAGCAACAAGGCTTCCTCAGCGAAGCCAGTCTGATTGACAAAGAAGCTGAAGAAGCCAACGCTGCAGGCAGAGCAGCCGGAAGAGCGTGGCCTGGAGTAGTCGTCCGCTTGGATACGGGTGGATATGCCTTTTTCAGTCAACTAGGTGTAGTGCGCAGGCCCGACCTGACTCAATACTTCATCGACGGGTTCGCAAAGAACCGTGATGGCGTGGTCTTCAGTACGGAGAACCAAACCCTGTTCACCGAGGTCTTCAGGTATATCAACTCCTACATGGAGGAAAAGCTGGCCGCCGGTGACACCATCGTACAGTCGGACCGTCAGGTCGGAGACGCACCGGGCCGTTCTTTCCACGCCCGTCAAATGCTTTTTGGCACGCGTTACATGCAAATCCCGATGATGTGGCGTCAACTGACCTTCCCCGCATCAAAAGAAGTCAGTCGCCAAGAACCAGATATCCTAGAAGTCTCCCTGCCCCACTGGCTGGAAGACCTGCGTATGCCCGACGAGCTGAAAAAACGACTTACAGACGCCGGACTGACCCAGTTGGTGTTCAAGGCACCCACCCGAGGCCTGTCACTACACCTGGGTTTCGACTACGTTGGCGAACACAAGATGGGCCCACTATCCATCGCCATGTTCAAGGTTAAGCAGGTGAACGGCCTAGCCATCCAAGCCGCGCTCAGTATGGCCCGTGCCAAGACATTGGCCGGTCAGACCAAGAACACAGCCCTGATTACTGTCGGCCCGTCACTCCACGGAAAGAGCACTTTGACAATCATGCTGGAGTTGGCCAACAGTGAGTTGGCCAAGCGACTCGAACTGAAGACGGACGCCGATGAAGGTGTCTACCCTATGAACGACGATATTGTGCTGCTTCAGCCGCTGAAAGACCCCGTAAAGGTCACCAGAGACGGCAAGCAGTCCACCCTCTACTACGGCATAGACGGCACCGAGAACAATCTTTACGCCATGCCATTCGGCCTAAACCACGCTGAAGACCCAATCACCTTCGAATCGGTTCGCGGTACTGACCAAGATCCGAACATCGAAGAGACATTAGAGAATGTGCCTGTCGACCTAGATTCCTGGAAGCCAAACTTTCTCTCCAACCCGGTCCGCAACATGCGTGTTACTCTCTCCCGAGACAGGCTGGTCGCCCGCAAAGGGGCCAACGATATCTTGGGAAAGATTACCAACGGCCGCGAAGACGAAAGCGTACACGTCCCAGTAGAGGACACTGACCGGGTCTTCTGGCAAGCTGTGATGCGCCAGAACACGGTAGTCCCACCGCTGCGCCGCTTGTCCCCAGAGGCCTACATCCGGATACTGATGTACGGAGAGGCGGTCCAAATGGGCGCCGCCATTGGAGTGATCGGCCGTCCTTATGTGGAGTATTTTTCAGACCCGTTCATTATCGGCCTCGAAGACGAGAACGCGAACAACCTGCACACCATCTTAAAGAAGATTAAAGAGGGTGGGCTGAACCAACAATACTTCGTCTTCAACACAGGAGGAGTTGGCGCGGACACCAATGACCAAGCCGGCGGAGCATTGTACAAGAAGATTCCCCGCGAACTGACGCTGATGCTCCAGGAAGCCCTCCTCCGAGATGCGGTAAAGTTCGAGCGCGAACCCCAACTCGGGTCGGATATCGCGGTTGCCGTCGTCGATGCAGCTGGCAACGAAGTCGTTAATCTCCGCGACGAGTGGCTGCCAACCAACATCTACGGCGCCGATGACTACGCACAGCGCATCACTGAACTGAGCCGCCGCAGATTCTATGGCGTGAGTTCAGACGACAAGGCAGGCATCTTGCGTTACACCAAAGTTGTGAACGAGTTGTATGACCTGTCCGATATTCCTGTACCCAACAACGAACGTGAGCTAACCTGGCTACTTTCTTTCTTCTGGAATGTTGACCAGGCCTATGACACGATCTCCGAATTAGACGCCCACAAAGACGAAGGCAACGCCCCTTGCGTGACTATCATCCAGAAGCTGCAGGGTATGTACGGAGAAGCCGTCGCCAACGGACTTAGTCTCCCTGGCGGGGCCAGTAGCTCGTTAGGGTCACTAGGGCTAAAGACCCCTTAGCCGAGGCCGCCCCTAACTCTCTCTGTTCCCGACGGTTTATTGTCAGCACTACTGGTGCGGCTTCATCCGATTCATCTAGCTCGGTATATACTTACCACCATCTAAATCAGCTTCCGTCCTTTATTCCATTCGCATTTGTTCATCAAATCTAACCGAAAATTCAGGAGAACCAAACATGAAAGCAGTTCAGATCACCGAATTCGGCAGCCCGGAGGTCATGAAGTATGTAGACGTCACTGACCCGACACCAGGCGAGAGCGAGGCATTGGTTGAGATTCAGGCCGCCGGCGTGAATTTCACAGACGTATACAGCCGCCAAGGCATAAACCCCGGCCCGCCTTTGCCCCGCATAATAGGGGTTGAGGGCGCCGGCGTGGTTAAAGCCGTCGGAGCTGGAGTGACCGAGGTCAAAGTCGGGGACGACGTAACCTACTGCACCGCCCCCGGCACTTATGCCGAGATGGCCGTTGTGCCCGCCTGGCGGTTGATAAAGCGGCCCGCCGGAGTGGATGCCAAAGCCGGAGCCGCCGCTATTCTCCAGGGAATGACCGCCCATTACCTCTGCCACTCCACTTATCCCGTGCAGAAAGGAGACCGAGTCATAGTCCACGCCGGGGCCGGAGGCATGGGCCTTCTTCTGACCCAAATGATCAAGAAGCTGGGCGGGTACGTGTTCTCCACCGTTTCAACAGATGAGAAGGCCGAACTGGCCAAGGGCGCCGGCGCTGACCATGTTATTCTGTACACCAAAGAAGACTTCGCCGAGGTGGTCAAAAAGGCCACGGGCGGCGAAGGGGTAATGGCCGTTTACGATGGAGTGGGCAAGACCACTTTCAACCAGAGCATCGCCAGTCTGGGCCGCCGCGGACATATGGTTCTCTACGGAGCGGCCAGTGGTGCACCCGAACCGGTAAGCCCTGGAATCCTCAGCGCGGGTTCATTGTCGATGACCCGCCCTGGTCTCGGGGATTACACTGTAAACCGCGCCGAGCTAGAACAGCGGGCTAATGACGTCTTGGGTTGGGTTAGCTCCGGTGAACTAAAGATTAGGATCGGCGGCGAGTTCGCCCTTTCCGATGCATCTGAAGCCCATCGGCAACTTGAGAACAGGTCGACCACCGGTAAATTGCTGCTTATCCCATAGGTGGAGACGACGAACCGGAGACTTTGTAATATTGGTCTCTGCTGGCTCAAAATGGTCCACCACTAATTGTTGACCGTCCAGATCGACTTTAATATAATCTGGGAAGTGACTCTCGAACAGGAGGCTGACATGGCCGAAGCAACGATTACCCTTGAAAATATCTACGAAGCTCTGAAGACGGTGTACGACCCAGAGATTCCGGTCAACATCGTCGATTTAGGTCTGGTCTACGACGTTCAACTCAAAGACACCGGCGATGTCTACGTTCAGATGACTCTGACATTCCCAGGTTGCGGCATGGGCCCGTACATCGGCCAACAAGCCGAGTGGGCGGTACAAGAACTAGACGGCGTGGAAGAAGTGGAGATTGAAATGGTCTTCGACCCGCCCTGGTCGCCCGAGCTGATTAGTGAAGAGGCCCGGTCCCAACTCGGCATTTAGACCAGCTTGTTGGAAATTTACCGACCTCCCTTTTTCGTGAACAAAGACCGGGCGCTGGTTTAATCCCAGGACCGCCGGCCACCCGCCCTAATCGCAGGACCACATCCGGAGGACCTCATGGCCACGCCCCAGGAAAACGCACGCCTTGAACAGATCAAACGGTCTTGGCAACAAAAACGCCAGATTACCGACCGCCTTGGCAAGATCAAAACCAAGATTGGCGTATACAGCGGCAAGGGCGGTGTCGGAAAGACCACCGTCGCGGTCAATCTTGCGGTAACCCTCGCTAGCCAAGGCTCTAAAGTTGGTCTGCTGGATGTGGACATTGATTGCCCGAACGTCGCCAAGGTAATGGGAATCACCGACAAGCCGGACTACGTTGACAACCAGATTATTCCATCTGAAAAATGGGGCGTCAAAGTGGTTTCCATGGCCTTCTTTCAGGAGAACCCCGACGAAGCCATAATCTGGCGCGGACCCATGATTCATAACGCCATCAGCCAGTTCTTGCAGTCAACCGAATGGGACGAGCTGGACTATTTGGTGGTGGACCTGCCTCCCGGCACTTCCGACTCTCCTTTGACCGTGATGCAGAACCTGCCTATGGACGGCTTCGTGGTCGTCAGCACTCCCCAGGACTTGGCTAACCTGGACGCCAAACGGTGCATCAACATGATCCGAAAGTTGAACTTAAACGTCCTTGGGGTAGTGGAGAACTACACCGGCGAGATATTTGGCAATGGCGGCGGAAAAAACTTGGCCAAAGAGGTAGATGCCCCGTTCTTGGGTGATTTGGCCCTGCGCTCCATCTACCGAGATTCCTCGAAACCGACCACTCTACTGGACACGTCGGTGGAAGAGGAATTCGTACTGGTTGCAGATTCGATGAAGAAGAGCCTCAAGGAATTTGGCTCCGAAGCAGTTTAGCCTTCCTGAAGGGATATTAACAGCCGAGGTTCAGGTATCTTCTGATGATTAGCGCGCGCTAATCATCAGAAGATACCTGAACCTCGGCTGTTAATATCCCTTCAGGAAGGCTAAACTGCTTCGGAGCCAAATTCCTTGAGGCTCTTCTTCATCGAATCTGCAACCAGTACGAATTCCTCTTCCACCGACGTGTCCAGTAGAGTGGTCGGTTTCGAGGAATCTCGGTAGATGGAGCGCAGGGCCAAATCACCCAAGAACGGGGCATCTACCTCTTTGGCCAAGTTTTTTCCGCCGCCATTGCCAAATATCTCGCCGGTGTAGTTCTCCACTACCCCAAGGACGTTTAAGTTCAACTTTCGGATCATGTTGATGCACCGTTTGGCGTCCAGGTTAGCCAAGTCCTGGGGAGTGCTGACGACCACGAAGCCGTCCATAGGCAGGTTCTGCATCACGGTCAAAGGAGAGTCGGAAGTGCCGGGAGGCAGGTCCACCACCAAATAGTCCAGCTCGTCCCATTCGGTTGACTGCAAGAACTGGCTGATGGCGTTATGAATCATGGGTCCGCGCCAGATTATGGCTTCGTCGGGGTTCTCCTGAAAGAAGGCCATGGAAACCACTTTGACGCCCCATTTTTCAGATGGAATAATCTGGTTGTCAACGTAGTCCGGCTTGTCGGTGATTCCCATTACCTTGGCGACGTTCGGGCAATCAATGTCCACATCCAGCAGACCAACTTTAGAGCCTTGGCTAGCGAGGGTTACCGCAAGATTGACCGCGACGGTGGTCTTTCCGACACCGCCCTTGCCGCTGTATACGCCAATCTTGGTTTTGATCTTGCCAAGGCGGTCGGTAATCTGGCGTTTTTGTTGCCAAGACCGTTTGATCTGTTCAAGGCGTGCGTTTTCCTGGGGCGTGGCCATGAGGTCCTCCGGATGTGGTCCTGCGATTAGGGCGGGTGGCCGGCGGTCCTGGGATTAAACCAGCGCCCGGTCTTTGTTCACGAAAAAGGGAGGTCGGTAAATTTCCAACAAGCTGGTCTAAATGCCGAGTTGGGACCGGGCCTCTTCACTAATCAGCTCGGGCGACCAGGGCGGGTCGAAGACCATTTCAATCTCCACTTCTTCCACGCCGTCTAGTTCTTGTACCGCCCACTCGGCTTGTTGGCCGATGTACGGGCCCATGCCGCAACCTGGGAATGTCAGAGTCATCTGAACGTAGACATCGCCGGTGTCTTTGAGTTGAACGTCGTAGACCAGACCTAAATCGACGATGTTGACCGGAATCTCTGGGTCGTACACCGTCTTCAGAGCTTCGTAGATATTTTCAAGGGTAATCGTTGCTTCGGCCATGTCAGCCTCCTGTTCGAGAGTCACTTCCCAGATTATATTAAAGTCGATCTGGACGGTCAACAATTAGTGGTGGACCATTTTGAGCCAGCAGAGACCAATATTACAAAGTCTCCGGTTCGTCGTCTCCACCTATGGGATAAGCAGCAATTTACCGGTGGTCGACCTGTTCTCAAGTTGCCGATGGGCTTCAGATGCATCGGAAAGGGCGAACTCGCCGCCGATCCTAATCTTTAGTTCACCGGAGCTAACCCAACCCAAGACGTCATTAGCCCGCTGTTCTAGCTCGGCGCGGTTTACAGTGTAATCCCCGAGACCAGGGCGGGTCATCGACAATGAACCCGCGCTGAGGATTCCAGGGCTTACCGGTTCGGGTGCACCACTGGCCGCTCCGTAGAGAACCATATGTCCGCGGCGGCCCAGACTGGCGATGCTCTGGTTGAAAGTGGTCTTGCCCACTCCATCGTAAACGGCCATTACCCCTTCGCCGCCCGTGGCCTTTTTGACCACCTCGGCGAAGTCTTCTTTGGTGTACAGAATAACATGGTCAGCGCCGGCGCCCTTGGCCAGTTCGGCCTTCTCATCTGTTGAAACGGTGGAGAACACGTACCCGCCCAGCTTCTTGATCATTTGGGTCAGAAGAAGGCCCATGCCTCCGGCCCCGGCGTGGACTATGACTCGGTCTCCTTTCTGCACGGGATAAGTGGAGTGGCAGAGGTAATGGGCGGTCATTCCCTGGAGAATAGCGGCGGCTCCGGCTTTGGCATCCACTCCGGCGGGCCGCTTTATCAACCGCCAGGCGGGCACAACGGCCATCTCGGCATAAGTGCCGGGGGCGGTGCAGTAGGTTACGTCGTCCCCGACTTTGACCTCGGTCACTCCAGCTCCGACGGCTTTAACCACGCCGGCGCCCTCAACCCCTATTATGCGGGGCAAAGGCGGGCCGGGGTTTATGCCTTGGCGGCTGTATACGTCTGTGAAATTCACGCCGGCGGCCTGAATCTCAACCAATGCCTCGCTCTCGCCTGGTGTCGGGTCAGTGACGTCTACATACTTCATGACCTCCGGGCTGCCGAATTCGGTGATCTGAACTGCTTTCATGTTTGGTTCTCCTGAATTTTCGGTTAGATTTGATGAACAAATGCGAATGGAATAAAGGACGGAAGCTGATTTAGATGGTGGTAAGTATATACCGAGCTAGATGAATCGGATGAAGCCGCACCAGTAGTGCTGACAATAAACCGTCGGGAACAGAGAGAGTTAGGGGCGGCCTCGGCTAAGGGGTCTTTAGCCCTAGTGACCCTAACGAGCTACTGGCCCCGCCAGGGAGACTAAGTCCGTTGGCGACGGCTTCTCCGTACATACCCTGCAGCTTCTGGATGATAGTCACGCAAGGGGCGTTGCCTTCGTCTTTGTGGGCGTCTAATTCGGAGATCGTGTCATAGGCCTGGTCAACATTCCAGAAGAAAGAAAGTAGCCAGGTTAGCTCACGTTCGTTGTTGGGTACAGGAATATCGGACAGGTCATACAACTCGTTCACAACTTTGGTGTAACGCAAGATGCCTGCCTTGTCGTCTGAACTCACGCCATAGAATCTGCGGCGGCTCAGTTCAGTGATGCGCTGTGCGTAGTCATCGGCGCCGTAGATGTTGGTTGGCAGCCACTCGTCGCGGAGATTAACGACTTCGTTGCCAGCTGCATCGACGACGGCAACCGCGATATCCGACCCGAGTTGGGGTTCGCGCTCGAACTTTACCGCATCTCGGAGGAGGGCTTCCTGGAGCATCAGCGTCAGTTCGCGGGGAATCTTCTTGTACAATGCTCCGCCGGCTTGGTCATTGGTGTCCGCGCCAACTCCTCCTGTGTTGAAGACGAAGTATTGTTGGTTCAGCCCACCCTCTTTAATCTTCTTTAAGATGGTGTGCAGGTTGTTCGCGTTCTCGTCTTCGAGGCCGATAATGAACGGGTCTGAAAAATACTCCACATAAGGACGGCCGATCACTCCAATGGCGGCGCCCATTTGGACCGCCTCTCCGTACATCAGTATCCGGATGTAGGCCTCTGGGGACAAGCGGCGCAGCGGTGGGACTACCGTGTTCTGGCGCATCACAGCTTGCCAGAAGACCCGGTCAGTGTCCTCTACTGGGACGTGTACGCTTTCGTCTTCGCGGCCGTTGGTAATCTTTCCCAAGATATCGTTGGCCCCTTTGCGGGCGACCAGCCTGTCTCGGGAGAGAGTAACACGCATGTTGCGGACCGGGTTGGAGAGAAAGTTTGGCTTCCAGGAATCTAGGTCGACAGGCACATTCTCTAATGTCTCTTCGATGTTCGGATCTTGGTCAGTACCGCGAACCGATTCGAAGGTGATTGGGTCTTCAGCGTGGTTTAGGCCGAATGGCATGGCGTAAAGATTGTTCTCGGTGCCGTCTATGCCGTAGTAGAGGGTGGACTGCTTGCCGTCTCTGGTGACCTTTACGGGGTCTTTCAGCGGCTGAAGCAGCACAATATCGTCGTTCATAGGGTAGACACCTTCATCGGCGTCCGTCTTCAGTTCGAGTCGCTTGGCCAACTCACTGTTGGCCAACTCCAGCATGATTGTCAAAGTGCTCTTTCCGTGGAGTGACGGGCCGACAGTAATCAGGGCTGTGTTCTTGGTCTGACCGGCCAATGTCTTGGCACGGGCCATACTGAGCGCGGCTTGGATGGCTAGGCCGTTCACCTGCTTAACCTTGAACATGGCGATGGATAGTGGGCCCATCTTGTGTTCGCCAACGTAGTCGAAACCCAGGTGTAGTGACAGGCCTCGGGTGGGTGCCTTGAACACCAACTGGGTCAGTCCGGCGTCTGTAAGTCGTTTTTTCAGCTCGTCGGGCATACGCAGGTCTTCCAGCCAGTGGGGCAGGGAGACTTCTAGGATATCTGGTTCTTGGCGACTGACTTCTTTTGATGCGGGGAAGGTCAGTTGACGCCACATCATCGGGATTTGCATGTAACGCGTGCCAAAAAGCATTTGACGGGCGTGGAAAGAACGGCCCGGTGCGTCTCCGACCTGACGGTCCGACTGTACGATGGTGTCACCGGCGGCCAGCTTTTCCTCCATGTAGGAGTTGATATACCTGAAGACCTCGGTGAACAGGGTTTGGTTCTCCGTACTGAAGACCACGCCATCACGGTTCTTTGCGAACCCGTCGATGAAGTATTGAGTCAGGTCGGGCCTGCGCACTACACCTAGTTGACTGAAAAAGGCATATCCACCCGTATCCAAGCGGACGACTACTCCAGGCCACGCTCTTCCGGCTGCTCTGCCTGCAGCGTTGGCTTCTTCAGCTTCTTTGTCAATCAGACTGGCTTCGCTGAGGAAGCCTTGTTGCTCGTCTTCAGGAAGGTCTTGCAGGATGTTCATGTGGCTGACGAGCCACTCTTGGGACGGGTTATTAAAAGCAGCGTCAGGTTTGTGGCCGCGCCGGGCTAAACCGACCAGGCGGTCCAATTCTGCTACGAATGCTGGGACGATTGCCGGGCCGGCAAGAGAGGAGCCAGATTTCGGCTGAATTTGGGAACTCATTTATTCGGATTCCGTTTATGTTTTTGGGAGTTACGGTGCCACCATTCAACGCGTGCACAGGTGACCTGGTACGCATAACCGTCAGGGCCGACAGTATGCTACATCTTGGTTGTGACATAGTCAAAGGAATTTAGGGTCGGATTTCCGGTGTAAGTGAGACTGATTTCGTGGAATCAGTGATTTGTCTTATTGCTTTGATGAAGACGGTACACTGGCCTGGTTGTAGGGTTCTGAAATGGTCTACGCAACGTGCCACTAGATTGAAGCCCTCTCGTTTGAACCAGCTAAAGCATTTGTTGAGAATCTAGATTAGAAACCTAGGTTGCAGAACACCGCCCGCGGATTGCCATTGGTGTTGAATACTGGTATTCTTTTTAGACTGATTGTGCCACCAAAAAGGGCGGACCGACAAAAGATTTCGCTGATGATTCGGGCCGAGGAACTGTCTTATAGATTCTTCGGCCGACCTCTCAAAGCTCTCCGGCAAGCCCCTGCATCATATCGGCATGGTGAACGTTTAGAAAATTAAAGACTGGCTGAAGGCGGAGGTATCTAAGTGACGACTGAGCAAAGCTTTTCAATATCTGAAGCTCTGACGCATTTTGTAGCGGCCAAGAAATCATCCAAGTCAGCTCAACAGAGTCACCAAGAATTGGGCCGATTCGTGGCCTGGGTAGGCCGGGAACGCAAAGTTTCCGAACTCTCCCCTTCGGAAGTTGCCGAATATGCGCAACAGATTGGTCTTGGAGGGTCAGAGTCCGTGCACCGGTTGAGTCCCGTAAAGGTGTTCCTCGCATATTGGAAAGACCAGGGATGGATTGAGAACGGATTAGCATCTCACCTCCGCGTTCCCCGTACCCGCCGCACCACAGCGACAGCGAAGTCTACCACTCGTCCGAATGGACGTTCCACCGCTACAGGCTCCCAACTCAGTCAAGAAGGCTATGACCGTCTGGTCAGCCAATTAGACGACCTCAAAGACCAACGAGCTCTGGTACTTGAAGATATCAAACGGGCGATGGCTGACAAAGACTTCCGCGAGAACGCTCCTTTGGATGCCGCCAAAGACCAGCAGGGAATCGTCGAACTCCGCATCCGAGAACTTGAAGCCAGCATCAATAATGCCCAGATACTTCCCGAAGGCTCATCCTCGAAGGTGGCCCGCTCCTCGGTGGGTGCCAAAGTTACCTTGAAAGACACTAATTCCGGAAAGACCTTGGCCTACACCTTGGTTGATGTCCGCGAGGCAGACGTCTCCGAGGGAAAGATTTCCACCACTTCCCCAGTCGGGCAAGCCCTCCTCGATCGATCAGTTGGTGAAGAAGTCACCATAAACGTCCCCAAAGGTACATTGCGGTACTTGGTCCAGCGGATTACCGCAACTAGCTGATCACGGCTCAGCTCGGACACCAAAAGACCGCCATAGAGATGGCGGTCTTTTCTGTTGAGAGCAATTATGACTCTGAAGTAAATTTTCAAAGAACTTGACATAAATATAATAAATCAAAAGGGCGCTCCTTCCGCCATGGATGTAATGGAGCGCCCTTTTGATACTTGGTTAAAGTGATCTAAGTTCTGTTAATTAAGACCCTCCATCACTTCGAAGATGTCTCTGGGGTCAGGTAGAGTCCCAGGCTCATACAACTCTCGGAAACGGACTACGCCCCCCTTGTCGATGATGATTACGGCGCGCTTGCTGGCCCCGCGCTCATCGTTCCATAGATCATACGCCTTGCTGACTTCGCCCTTGGGATGGAAGTCGGACAACTCAGGGTAAGGCAGCCCGCCCAAAGCTGTGCTCCAGGCCTTGTGGGAAGGGACCGTGTCGCAGCTTATGCCCAGTACTTGGGCATTGGCATCCTCGAACCGTTTGTACTCTTGGCGGAACGAGGTCGCCTGTGTAGTTCAACC
>JAKUNK010000057.1:0-15822 GCA_022451945.1 Dehalococcoidia bacterium | reverse complement strand
CCCAGGTGGTCGGCGGGTTGAGCGCTTTCACCACACTGTCCTCGGTGATTGGAGTGCCCATAGTTGCCGTAATAGCTGATACAGGGGGCTGGCGGCTACCATTCCTGGTCATCGGCTCCCTCCTGGGCGCCTGCCTCGTTCTAAACTGGTTTTGGTTTCCGAGGAGCACGGCCGCCGGAGCTAGGTCCTTCTCTTTCTTCTCAAGATACCGGACCCTGTTGGCATTGCCCGTCCTTCGGGCAATACTTGTGGCGAACTTCGCCCAGAGAATCGCCTATATGGGGATGTTCAGTTACCTGGCAACATATCTGATCGACGACTATGGCATAAGCGTAGGAGCTGTAGCGTTGCCCCTGGCGTTCGTGGGCATAGGCACGGTGGCGGGAAGCTACATCGGCGGTCCAGTGGCCAACCGTGCAGACCGGATGCCCCTGGTCGCAGGCTCAGCGATTGCTGGCGGCCTTGCTGCATTGGCTCTGTTCTCGGTCGACTTCCCTGTCTGGATTGTTGTCGCGATCTCAACGTTGTCCATAGCGCTCTTGAGCATCCCTTGGACGGTGCTGATCAACGTCTGCACCGAGGTATCCGGCCAGTCCCGAGCAACCGGTATCGGTCTGCTGGGAGTCAGCAATCAAACCGGGGCCGTCGGTGGGGCCGCCCTGGGAGGGATATTATTAGCCGCCAGCGGGTTCCCAGGGATCGGTTACCTTTGCCTCGGCGCAGTGGCGTTTTCAGCGGTTGTGATTATGGTCTTCATGCGAGGGGCAGGCGCTGATGCTAAACTCCTAGATAAACGTTCCTAAGCGTCTTCAACCAGCCCAATCACGATGTTGGCCTTATCTTTGTCGGTGGCTTGATCTTCCTCATCTTGGTAGCAGTCCCCATCACCAAAGCACTCTTAAATAAAAGGGTCGCCGTCGTGTAACGGTGACCCTCACGTAAGGCCAAAGGATGACTGCATTTCTAGAAATCTCTATCGCCCAGGTCTCCGTGTCCCTCATTTAGCCTCTTCGGTCGACCAACTTTAGCAGTTGTGACGGTGATATTGTCGTCGCCGCCCGCTTTCATCACCACGTCAACCAGAGCTCGGCATAGGTCATTATCCGAACATTAGACAGGTTTCGCGCTGTCGGATCACTAATCATCGATTCAGCCCATCAGAGCACAAGATTATCAAATCACCGTTCTGTTTATATTGGCTCCCTAGATTGAACTTAACCTCTCGTCCAAAGCCCACTACACGGGTAATCACATTACAGTTTGGACACGTTCAGGCTTCTTGTGCCGTCGATATACCGGCATCTACAGACTCTTGAACCCAGCTGTAGTCGGTTGTGATTTGCCGCATTAGCCTTCTTGAATAAACTTAGCTCCTTTTTCGGCAATCATTACGGTCGGGGCGTTGGTATTCCCAGACGTAATTCTAGGCATTATTGATGCGTCGATCACTCTGAGGCCTCTGATTCCGTGAACTAAGAGTCGATCATTAACGACAGCCATCGGGTCATTGCCCATCTTGCAGGTGCCGACAGGATGAAAAATAGTGGTACCGAGTTCAGCGGCCGCCTGTAACAGTTCTTCAGTATTGTTGAGACTTGGGCCCGGCTTCACCTCTGTGGGTCTGTATTTGCTGAGAGCTGGTGCTGACATAATTCGGCGTGTGAACCGGATTCCTTCTACAGCAACTCTCCGGTCTTCTTCAGTAGAAAGATAGTTTAAGGTGATCCCAGGTGAGACAATTGCATCCGGGCTTTTTATACGAATATGACCACGACTACTAGGCCGCAGATTACAAACAGAAGGCGTAATAGCATTAAACCTATGCAACGGCTCGCCGAATTTGTCGAGAGAAAGGGGTTGGACGTGCCATTCTATATTGGGTGAGGGCTGGTATGGGTCACTTTTTGCGAAAGCTCCTAACTGCGACGGCGGCATCGTAAGAGGCCCGGTTCTAAATGCCATATATTGCAGTCCCATCATAATTTTCCCGAACAACGAATTAGCTCTCTGGTTAAGCGTAACTGTATCTTCGACTTTGTAGACGGAGCGAACTTGTAGATGGTCCTGAAGATTCTCTCCAACGCCAGGCAAATCATGAATCACGCTAATACCCTTGCTACTCAGTAACTTGCCAGGACCAATTCCCGATACTTGGAGAATTTGTGGAGAGCCAATAGAGCCAGCTGAAAGGATGACTTCTCGAGATGCATTGAAGTTCAACACTCCGCCGCTGTCCATACGTACTTCAACACCGGCCGCCCGTTTACCGTTAGGAGCGTCCTCGATAACAAGCCTTTGCGTGTGCGCATTAGTCAATACGGTAAGATTTGGCCTAGCTATAATTGGGCGCAGAAAAGCCTTAGTGGCACTCCAACGCATACCGCGACGTTGGTTCATCTGAAAGTAGGCATTACCATAGTTGTCGCCCCGATTAAATTCTTGGATCTTGGGAATTCCACATTGCTCGGCCGCGTCACGCCATGCTTCTAGAATTTCCCAGTTCACACGTCGCTCCTCAACCCTTAGTTCTCCATCTCCGCCATGAAATTCATCGGCACCATGTTGATAGTTTTCAGAGTGTTTAAAAATTGGCAGGACATCGTTCCACGCCCAGCCTCGATTCCCAAGTTCTTCCCAGTGGTCATAATCGCTGCGTTGACCTCGCATGTATATCATGGCGTTAATTGACGAACAGCCGCCGAGCACCTTGCCCCGAGCATATCCTATACTTCTTCCATTCAACCCCGGATCAGGCTCAGTCTGGTAACACCAGTCGGTCCGTGGGTTTCCTATAGTGTAAAGATACCCGACGGGTATATCGATCCAGAAATAATTGTCTTTCCCTCCAGCTTCCAGCAAGAGAACACTAGTGTTGGGATCTGAGGAAAGTCGGTTGGCAAGTACGCACCCGGCAGTCCCTCCTCCGACAACGATATAGTGATAGTTCATACTTAAAACTCGTTAGCTAATCAATTCCATTGTAATTTATGAGTATCATAGCGAATGTTTTGGGAGTGGTGCCGAAGGTCAGAATCGAACTGACACGGGGTCACCTCACCGGTTTTTGAGTTTCATGCCATGCCTACGCATCATTCAGCATGGGTTAGCACGGTTCCCAGAATTGAGCCTAAAACCTAGCCATAGCTCCATATGATGCATCACAGTGGTCTGAGTTTAGTGCACCTTTCAAACCTAACGCTTTAGAGGAATATCTGGGGAGCGGCGTGGCGATCACTAAGTACAGCATCCTTCCTCCGGCGATATCTTAAGAGTCGTATTGGCAGGATAAGTATCTCAGAAACCTAACGTCGAACTAAACCAAAAGTATTAAGTTTGTCTGGAGGCTCCGGTGACGGGTCTGATCCCCTCCGCTACCGCGGCTCAAGCCAGTAAGTTAAAAAGGCCAAAACGGCATGATGTTGCCAGCGCTGTATTTCATGTTGGCCAAGAATATTCCTTCTACTGACACCCCAATTTTGCGACCAACTCATCGGTGGACTGAACATCGCCAAAGGTCACCAGAAATTTGCCCAGCGTGTGATTGTGCAGTTCATCCGTCTGGTCGGCATTGCCATCTGCTACCATCACAGTGCGATAGCCCCACATAGCTGCGTCGCGTGCGGTCGATTCGCAACACGTGCTGGTAGCAACGCCGGTGACGAGCAGGGTATCGATGCCCAGGTCACGGAGCATGCCATCTAGTTCTGATGGGTACGGAATGAACGCTGAGTAGCGGTATTTGATCGCGATTTCGTCCTCCGGTAACACTGCACAGGTGGAGTAGATCGGAAATCCGTCGCCGCACTTTGATAAGAGTGATTGACGATTGGCCCATCCTGAGGCACTCGTCGCTTCCTTACGATTGGCCCAGTCTTGAGGATCTGCAGAAAGCGCTTCGGTCTGAATCCAGATCACCGTCCCACCGGCCATCCTCGTTGCCTGGGCCAGTCGGTTGATGTTGGGCACGATTGTTCGCGCCTCGGGCGCACAGGCCGGCATACCGTCGGCGACGAAATAATTCTGCATGTCAACCACAACGAGAGCCGTCTTACGTGCGTCTAGCTTGTCATAGGCATTGAGCCGGCCGTCGCGGGTTTGTTTTGCTTTGTTCACGAACCAGGGATCGATGTTCAAGTGGTGCATCATTGTCTCCGCAATATTTAGACTTGGTATTGTGCGACTCGCCTAACCAAGAATCTGTCCCCACCTGGTAGATGGTAGGAATACTACATCCGGGCCTCATAACGGGCAATAAAAAGGCCGCTGACGCGGCCTCGAGTTTGTCTGGGGCCTCCGGTGACGAGCCTGATCTCATCTACTATGCCTCGGATGCTAGTATACGGACAAAGATAGTTCCTTCACTTTTGTCTTCTTTGAGATGACCATGCACAGATCCAATCTACGAACTCTGGACCTCCACGGTCTAACCTGGGCCGAAGCAGAGGCCTCGTTCATCGAATTCTATAATCAGACGCTCCACCGAGGCGGCAAGGACTCCACCGGGCTAGATGTAGTGCATGGATATGGTTCGACCGGCACTGGCGGAGTTTTAGGTATCAGGCTGAGGAGATTCCTAGGGAGAAATGGGTCCCGCCTTGATTTCCAGACTGGAGAGAAAGTGGACGGCAACCCTGGCCACACTATTGTGGTTCCTCTGAAACCTTTACCTTCCCTTCGGGATCAGCTTTCCCAGGATATCTGGGATTTCTGTGACAGGCCACGCTCCCAGAGCAAAATAATTGGCAAGTTTCGCAGGCACGGTGAGACGGCGGTACTGAGCACCATCAAAACCTTAGAGAAGCAGAAACGATTGCGCCCGTCAAACCAAGGCGCGCACAAGCTCTATCAGGCAGCGTGACCCATTTTTTACGTCAATTAGTTATCAAAACGTGGTGCCGAAGGTCAGAGTCGAACTGACACAGGGTCACCCCTACCGGTTTTTGAGTCTGGTGCCATGTCTACGCATAATTTAGCATCGGTTAGCGTAATTCCCAAATTGGAGACTGGAAGCTGTTCATAGTTTCGCCTGATACATCACAGTTGTCAGAGTTTAGTGCACTTTTAGCGGTCCACTGAAGGCACGATTTTGAGACTAGCTGCTAAAACCCTGCCTCCAGTACAGAAATAAATTAGGTACCAAATACCCAAATTCCCATGCCACCTATCACCCAACTAGCTCAGAAAAAACGCGAGCATGTCGGTTCCAATCGACCAGGTTGGTCAGGTTCCATATCTCAGTGGGCAGCTTAGTTAGCTGGTTGTCGTCCAGGTTCAAAAAGGCCAAGTTAGTCAGGTTGCCTATCTCGGGCGGCAGCTCCGTCAGCTGGTTGCCGTACAGCCCTAGCCAGTCTAGGTTGGTCAGGTTGCCTATCTCGGGGGGCAGCTCCGTCAGCTGATTCTCGTTCAGGTGCAGCTCCTTCAGGTTAGCCAGGTCGCCTATCTCAGGAGGCAGTTCCGTCAGCTGGTTCTCGCCTAATACCAGCCGGTACAGATTAGCCAGGTTGCCTATCTCAGAAGGCAACTCCGTCAGCTGGTTGCGGCCCAGTCCAAGCCGACGCAGGTTTCTAAGGTTGCCTATCTCAGGGGGCAGCTCCGTCAGTTGATTCTCGCCCAAGAGCAGCGCACTCAGCCAGGTCAGGTCGCCTATCTCGGGAGGCAGCTCCGTCAGCCCAGCTGCCGTAAGGTTCAGGATCCCATAGCGGTCATTTTTTAAGGAATGAACATACATACCCTGCATGCTACATCGCAACTTCCTGACGGACAACCAAAAGGCCTCTTACACGGCCTTAAATTTGCCTGAGGCCTCCGGCGACAGGCCCAATCATGTGTGGGAAGTTGCCCAAAATTGGGATGAAAGTAGCCATCTACCCTCCCAAGAGCATCTACACCAGAGAAATACAAAACTGAACGGTTCCTCATGTCAACATGAACAAGAGCAGGAGAAGATGAAAGAAGCGCCTTCAATAGTTTCTGAAAGCGCTGCATTGTACCAGCATGTAGAAAGCCGTTTTATAAGGTTTTATGCCTAGAGTCTGAGAATGTACCGAAGCGTCGGACCATAACTGATTTGATGTGCGTTGCTATTCGTACCAGGGCGTCCTTTTAGTCCCGCCAATCTGGCAAATTATGCATGGCTTGTACCATTACGTCCGTCTTGCCCGTGCAAGTAGTCATAAGTTCAGCCGCTATTTCAACCGCCTTATGACACGCGAGTCTTGCGCTGGCACCGGCCAATCCACTACCTTCCAGGGTATGTTCCATTACCAATCGACTACGTTAGAACCCATGAGTTTCCACTACCGATTCAGCCGAGGTGACCGAGTGCAGATTATCTCCGGCAAGCACAAGGGCGAAACCGGCATAGTGGACGCGAATGTGTTCCAGCGGAGCGTCGATTTCCCAAACGACCATCTTCCCTGCCATCACGTGTTGCTGGATAACCGCTTGGTGATTACTATCAATGTGAACCAAGTGGAGGCACTCAATGAGATCGGTCCAGTTTGTCAGAGAAAGAACCGCTGAACCCATCTTAAAAGAAGGCTTTCAGGATTCGCCTTATCCAGACCGTACGGAAGACGGACCAGACGTCGGGTTCTTAGGTAGCCCAGACGTATGGGGCCCCGAAATTAAAGGCAGGAATATTCTGCCGGTATTCGAAATTCCAGAAGACGCTTTAAGCGGGCATGAGGTCGTGGCCATGGAGGATGAACCGGAGATTCAGGAATTCCTAGTACCAGCATTGCTGAGCAACTCCTACGTCCCGCCAGTGGTGGAAGAAGCAGAAATCAACTGGTCGCGGCTTCTGGGCGACATCGACACGCACGACACTGGCGACGACCCCAAATAGAATGACCCTCGATCACGCCCTGATTCTAATCTTCATCCTCATGGTCGCCAGTGTGCCATTCTTGCACATGGGCTTATATCGATATCTATCTAGAAAGATCTCCAAAGGCGACGATTCCGAATAACGCTCATCATCTAATCCAACAATCCTGGCAATGACCGTCCAAAGTTCCAGGCTGAGTTCGGGTGTTACCGGAGACGAACCGAACGACCCATTCCAGCGGATTATCCAGCGATACCGCTAGCCCTGCAGCCATCACGTTGCCTGTTTCCAGCACCTAGGATCCGACAGGGCGCATTCAGAAATCTATGTCGTTTCGATTACCTCTGCTGGAGAATGCATTGTGGCTCTGATCGTTAGACATCTATCAGCTCCGTAACTAACATATGGCCTGACCTCACCCTTAGTGCACTATCGGAGGAACACTATGCCGTACATCCGACACACAGGGATGTCATTCGACCCATCCAATTACGACGCTATGATGACCTATATGAAGACCATGTTCGAAATGGCTGAAAGCATTCCTGACTTAAAGGGCGGTCGCCTTGTCCGTGTGGCCGACAACCGAATTATTGGAACGGCTGGTTATACGAACGAAGAAGCGGCTGATGCAGGAGCAGAGCAAGCCCGCCCAGCGATGGCTGGCTTGGCTGAGTTCATGACCGAAGCACCTATATTACGCAAAGGCGAAATAGTCTGGGCGTTCGACTCCGACGACCAGCCGAAACCAACCGGGTATGTTCGCCATACCGGCGTTAGTTTTGCCCCATCTAAGTTCAACACCATGATTTCTTTCTTTGATGGTATAACCGAAAAATTCCGTGGCGTTCCCGGGCTGGTGCGTGTTCGAGTCGCACGGGTATTTGAAGACCGAATCATTGGAACTTCTGTCTTTGAAAATAAAGCATCAGCTGATAATGCGGTACAAGAACATAGAGGGCTCATGGCCGGCATGGCAGAGTTCGCCTCTGGCGCACCAAATATTAGGGAAGGTGAAGTAATTTGGAGCCACTACAAATAAACCACTGAGATTCATATTTGGGGACCACCATAAGAGTTCAGTATGGCCGTTCTAATAAATCAAATGAAATAAAACTCCAGCCCATTTGAACACATCGTAAAACGCTAAAGCCCTCAGCCCGAAATTCTGGGGGCTTTAGTGCCGACAAACCGGCTCATCAGATCAGGCTATTCTCTCAGACAATCAGCACTTCAACTTTTGAGTTCTGATGCCATGCCTAGCCTTAAGTACTCGTAAGTGGCAAAATCGACGCTAGAACCTAGTCAGAAATGGCCAGCAATTCGGAAACTTTTGGGACGCCTTTTTCGGCACAGATTTCAGAGGTCATCCGCAGAACCCATCAGGGACATCTTCGCCAATAAACCACTCGCCATCGATAAATTTCCAAAGCTGAGCGTTGTCATTGACCAAATTCTCAATCACACCTTGACCATCGGAGGCAAAAACGTCCAGTTCCAGCGTCACGTAACCATCTGTTCCTGCGATAGCAACACCGTTGGTTTCAACGACAATGGTTAGGTCCATGCCGGCCCCTAATACCTCTTTTAGTGCCCCAAATTCTCTCTCATAATTAGCATCCCACCCATTCTCGAAATCGGCGAGTGAACAAATATCATGGACTTCAGGCGGGTAAAGTTGATAGATACCAACCCAATTCTGAGTGTTGAGCGCATCGTTGGCCATTTCCGACCTTTGTATCAATCCCTGCTGAGTAGGTTCAGAGCTACTAGACGAGCAAGCTATCGCAAAGACGCTGATTGCAAACAAACAGACCGCCATTAGACGGAACATGGCTATAGATACGGAAGAAAGGTAAAGCATGACGGTAGTCTACATGATTAGACATCTCCCGCAGGCGTGATTACTATCAATGTTAACCAAGTAGAGGTTCTTCATGAAGCTGTTCCATATCACCAGCAACTCTAACGTTGAATCGATCTTGAAACGAGGCTTTAGCGGTATAGATGAAGTCCAATGGTTAAAAGGGGTGTATCACGGGGTTCCTCTGTCCAGTAAGCCATGGGAATACAGGTTGGGCAGGCCACAAGGTCCGTTCGATTACTCACAGGGGTTTCATTTTGGCGGTGGCTATACGCCCTTTGGAGATACTCTGATGGCAATCGACATCCCAGAGGATGTCATCGGCCCGTATGAGGTCACGTTAGATGGTCGCCTTGATGGTCATGTCGAGAGTTTACCTCGCCAGTTCATTGCGCCAGCATCGGTGCTCAACGACTGTGACGGAAGCTTGCTAACCATAGTGACCAACGAATCAGACATCAGTGGTGCCACCTGGGAGTCACGCCTATGATTCTCAAACGTGCCCTGCTACTAATCTTCATCCTATTGGGACTGGCCGTCCTCCCATTTTTGGCGGCATCTATCTGGAAGGCGTTCCAAAACGTGTGACTCCCAGTAAGCATCAGCCCGAAGAAATTGGACGGTGTTTTTACATGAATGGAATATCGCAATATCTAGATGTGCAAGATATCGCTCTTCGAGTATTACGCGATATCGTACCCTTCATAAAATCAGGGAATAGGGAGTGCAGTGTTGCGGATGTATGCGCTCAACTATTAGAGCAATACGGCGCCAAAGATTGCTGGTATCACGATGTTCCTGCTCTAGTTCTAGTGGGCGAACGCACCACTCTTTCAGTATCAGGCACGGATTACAAGCCGTCGGACGTCGCTATAGGCGCCAATGATTTGGTCACCATTGATCTCAGCCCAATGGTCAACGGTGTTTGGGGTGATTGTGCCCGCTCCTACATCGTAGAATCCGGCAGTGTTAGGCCACCCGAAAAAAGTCTCACTTTAGGCTATGGGATACATACTGAGAGAGAACTTCACGCCCTTATGAAAGAAATAGCCACTCCCAAAACCAGCATGCATGAACTCTATAGTCTTATCGATCAATTCATAGGAACCATGGGATACAAAAACCTCGATTTTCGCGGCAACCTTGGTCATAGCATCGAAAAACATTTGGCTGACCGACGATACATCGAAGCAAATAACCAGACAATGCTTGGTGATTGCACTATGTTCACTTTCGAACCTCACATCTGCCGGACTAATGACACGTGGGGATTCAAAATGGAGAATATTTATTATTTTGAGAATAATAAGGCCACTCCCCTTGGGTCTCCCCAGTTGTTAGCGGCAGTCTCATAGGTTGTTCCTTTCCTTCGGCCCGAGAGTACTCCTTCCAAGACTTCCTGATTGAGGTCTTTAAAACAAGAAAAACCCCTTCAAAAGAAGGACCTCGTGTTATCAATTTGATATCAAAAGTGGTGCCGAAGGTCAAATATGTCGGTTTCGATTGCCTATGCCAAGTGAACTAGAGCGTCTGACGATTAGACAAACTCTTAACGCGTGGCTAATATAGCCTTCGCCCGCGACCTTAGTGAACTATTGGAGGAACACCGTGCCATACGTTAGACATTCGTTGCTTACTATCGACGCCACAAAAAAAGATGCATTCGTTTCAAAACTCACGACTCTATTGGATGCTCGGAAAGGCCGACCTGGTCTAATAGCTGGGCGAGTCAATATCTCTGATCAACGCCTAGGAGTCGACAATGAAGGTGAAAACCGAATGTGCATAATGGCTGTGTTTGACGACAAAAACGCAGCAGATGCTAATACCGGGAATGTGACCAGTTTACGTGAGAGCCTAGCTGAGTTTCTGATTGGTAACGGTAGTCCTTCAAACCGAGAAGGGGAGATAATCTGGAGTTTCGATGCCGAAGGGATGGCAGACAGAGCGATTATGCCAGGTTACATACGACATAGAGGCATCAATTTTGATCCTTCCAAATACGACGCTATGTTGGCCTACGCAGATAGTACTGTTAATACACTTACCTCAGTACCTGGATTAAGGCGCATTCGCGTGGGGCGCGTATCCGACGACCGCAAAATTGTGTCAATCGCATGGGACAGTAAAGAGTTGGCAGATGCAGCGTCAGAGAAACTCGGGAACGCTTTTACCGGTTTTGCCGAGTTCGAATATGGTGAACCAAGATTAGTAGCCGGTGATCTAGTGTACGCCTACACCCGCGGCAGCTAACGGGCTAAAGCAGGAACCCCAGGTGAGCTACAATCCCAGATCCCGTTGGGAGAAACTTGGGGGCAAACGACGATTAGGCAAAAGATGAAGCCCTATAGGCCGAAACCTGCAGAGCTTCGTCTTTTGCCTAAGAACGTGGGGCTGAAGGTTAGGGTCGAACTGGCATAGGTCCACTCCTACCCGTTTTTGCGTTGAATCCCGGGGGTAATAACGCGTGTTTCTAGTTCATTCCTCTTGAGATACTGCGCTTAGAATCCGTCCTACATTCGATTGACAGATAATCTTTATTCCTCTAGTGTTCAGCTAACTAAAGCAACCATGATTCGGAAATATGTGGTGGTGTTATGGTAACGACTATCAACGATGATATGTTCACTGCGGAAGTTATCCAAGACCCATACCGGTATTACGGCCGCATCAGAGATGAAGACCCCGTCCACTGGAACGAACTCTACGAACTTTGGGTGATCACCAGGCATGACGACCTGGTCTGGCTCACCCGCAATCACGAGCAGTTTTCTAATCAGGTGATGGCTAATGACCCCCGCCCTGCCTATCCCGCCATCTACGAGTCTGATAACGAACTCTACGACTACGTGAAATCTTATCAGGCCGACATGTTCATCCAGCACGACCGGCCCAACCACCTTGAGATGCGGAAGGTCTTGCACGGATTTTTCACACCCAAGTCCATGGAGGAATGGAGGCCGCTAGTCAAATCAGCTACCAAGGATCTCTTAGATACAGCTGAAGCCAGAGGGGATGGCATAGACCTGATGCGCGATCTGGCGGTGCCGTTGCCGGTTCTCGTCATAGCAGAGATGATGGGGGTTCCGGAGTCAGAACGGCCCGTGATTCGTGCTCTGGCCGAAAAGTTGCTGAACATCGGCCGCGGCGAACCAGACCGCATGAGGGTATTGGCCGAAGGAATGCGGGGCATGGATGAATACATTAATCCCATGGTCGAACAGCGTATCCTCGAACCGAAAGACGACTTTATCTCGGTGGTTGCCAGCGGGGAAAAGTCAGGCGTATTCACCAGGGAGCAGGTACTGATCAACTGCGCGTTACTGTTGCTGGCCGGTCACGAGACCACCATCAACCTGATATGCAACGGCACATTGGCCTTCATGAACAACCGCGACCAATGGGATCTTCTGAAGACCGACCCCGAGGGCATGATGGTACGGGCCACCGAAGAGGCGTTACGCTACGACTCTCCGGTGAAGTCCATCACTCGCATTGCAGGCGACGATGTGGAGATGCGGGGCAAGCAGATTCAGAAAGATGACCGCATCCGTTGGTTCATCTCGTCTGCCAACCGCGACCCCAACAAGTTCGAAAAGCCCGACACCATGGATATTACTCGGTGGCCCAATCCCCATGTGGCGTTTGGTGCCGGCATCCACCATTGTCTGGGCGCAACGATAGCTAGGGTCGAAGGCCAAGAAGTGTTCCGAGAACTGGCCGAACGATACCCCAATCTGCAGCCCAAGAACAATGACATGGAATACCAACCCAGCATCACATTCAGGTCGGTAAAGAGCCTACCGGTCTCTCTGAACTAGCCCGCCAACTGCGTGACACGTTTGAGCGCCAAAACCGGCTACCTGTGCCAACATCGCCGGGAGCCGGTTTCACATTACCTTATTGTCTACGTCAACGGACCAGCTGCTCTGGGAATGCATCATTATCTCCCCCGCCTAGGGCGATTATACGGGCGTACAAGGGCAGGACTTATCGAGAAAGTCGGCAACCACACCCTCACCGTCACGAGTACCCACCCCCTTGGCTTGCCGATGAAGGTGTCGTAGAAACAAGAAAAGTCCCCTCAAACAAGGAGACCTCTTTCATCTTCGGCGCCGGGCAAACATCCAACTATTTAAGTCCTAGCTATGGCTCGTGGGTCACACACTACCTGGCGATACAGAAAGGCCGGGGATGATTACGTCTTTGAAGGCGTCGACTTCGTTTTGGGGCATGTCGTAACCACCGTCTTGGGTGTGGGTCGGGAATACAAATACATGCTCGATACGGGATTCAGAACCGGCCCTACGTAAACGCTCCAGACACTCCGTAGGACTGCCGAAGAGTCCGAAGGCATCACAGATGGTGTCCGCTTGCTCATCAGTGATTTCCTCAGGCACGAAATCGTCCGATAAGTCTATCCCAGCTTGCCGCAGCCAGAACAGATTAGAGCTGCTAGGATACTTCAGATAGGGTTGGTCAGAGCGGAACCATTGCTGCGGCCAACGCCTAGCCTTGGCTCGATCCTCATCCACGGTTGTTGGAGTGATGTAGATGGTTTGAAAGGTGCTTAGATCCCGGTTACCACGCTCTGCTCCTGCCTGAAGCATACGCCGGGCTGCCGACACCGAATCGGGGTGCAGGCCAACCAGCATCAGCGCACCGTCGGCTACCTCACCGGCCAGCTCCACCATCCGCGGGCCAGCGGCTGTCATGAAGATGGGTGTTGGCGGCTCGCTAACATTTCTGAGTCTCGTCTCGGTCCCGTTGAAGGTCACCAGTTCTCCCCGGAGCAGCCTCCTTATGGATAGTATGGCCTGCCGCATCTGTTCCACGGACGCACTCGGACGACCGATGTTTCCAACCGCCAGATACCCGGGGCCCACCGTCAACAATACCCTGCCCGGAGCAATCTCTTCGAGGGTGTGAGCTAATGATGCCAATACGCCAGGGTGCCTGGTGACCGGGTTCGTAGTGGCGGGATAGAGGTTGAGCTTGGAGGTGCGTTGGGCGGCCAGAGCTAGGGTCAAATATACGTCCCGCCCACTGTGTTGATGGTCGTGCACCCCAACCCCAGAGAAACCAGCAGCCTCGCAACCAGCGATGAACTCTGCAGTATCAGTAACAGGCAAGCCAACAGGTACTCTGATATCTACTTTCATCGTCAATGTTTGATCCCTCTCGTGCGTTTAGTATGGCGAGTGAGCCAGGCCCGAACCTGCAGAATTTGGTTTGTCATACGACACTGAAATTATATTCCAAAGTTCCAGGGTGAGTTGTATTTCCCCGAACAAAAACCCGACAGCTCAAGCGTAGGACCGCCAACGGGCCCGATGAGCAAACCCTTACCCTTAAAGTACCCCGGCCTTTATAATTTCCCGATAAGGGTGTCTCGGAAACAAGAAAAGCCCCCTCAAACGAGGGGGCTTTTCATACATGCCGGACCTTGTTACAAGAGGTTACCGCACGTAACTCCAGACTAAATCTCCTTCTCTTACGAAAGGTGGTTCGGTCATATATTCTGCCACGCCTGACAGAGCAGCCTGTGCAGTGTCTCTCGCTGCATCTGCTGCGCTTTTGTCAGTGTAAGCTGCCGCTGCAATCATCCGGTCGGGGGCTTCGGCTATTCTCACAACACGTAAGCGATATAACCCGGAAATCTCTTTAAACAACTTTTCGAGCTGGCCGTCGAGGGATGACATCATCGCATCGTAATTGGATGGGTCGAATATGACACGCGTAAATCGCATGTAACCGACACCTGGTGCCGGGCCGTCTACAGCTTCGATTAATTCGCCTGACCTTATGATTGGTTCTCCCGTTATATATTTAGCGAAATCACTAAAAATTGAAGCGTGGGCAGCGTTAGCCGCCTCTAGTTCTTCCATGCTTTCGTACGTCGACATCCCCATCAGATGGTCAGCAGCTGTTCTTACAATGCGTGTCCTGGCCAATCCTGCGATACCATCCAATACTCCTTTTTGAATAGCTTCGAAGTCAGACAGCATGGAGTCGTACCTAGATTGGTCAAAGTCAAAGCTGGTAAATCTCACGCTTCGTGTCATAGTGTTCCTCCTAACCTGAAATCCAGTTGGGGTCGGAGGCCATATTAGCTACACGTGGGGTGGTTGTCTAATCGCTTTCTCTGAAACAGGAAAAGCTTTAGCGATAAAAGAGGCTTCCGTGTAGGTACCACCAATTGGAGACACCCAGATTCGGCCGTAGGGAGGTTTGCAAATGGATGAAATCCGTCTTGGCGTAGAACGACACACATTCACGATATTGGCCAAGTGCCCGTCCACCGGCGCTTTGGGCGTTGCCATAGCTACCTATTCTTTGGGAGTAGGTGGCTATTGTCCGGCCATCAATCCGCAGGCCGGCGTTCTTGCCAGCCAAGCCTTCGCCGACCCACGGCTTCGTCCGATAGGAATGCAAATCCTGGAATCAGGCTCATCAGCTGATCAGGCTTTGAAAGGGATGCAAGATGCAGATTCGTATTCCGACTACCGGCAAATTGGAATCGTGGATGCCCGAGGCGACGTGGCAGCATATACAGGGCCGAAGGCAAGAGACTGGGCCGGGCATGAAACAGGAGAGGGTTACGTGGCCATGGGCAATGTGATGGTCGGCCCCCAAGTTGTGGACACCATGGCACGCACCTTTGAGTCTACGGAGACGGAAGTCTTGGAAGAGCGCCTGCTCCGTTCTATAGAAGCTGGCAGGGACGCTGGTGGGCAACCTGAAGGGCAGCGTTCTGCAGCGTTGATTGTTTACCGCGTCGACGAGTCTTATCCCTGGATGGACTTACGAGTCGACGCCCACGATGAGCCGGTAGGTGAGTTGCGCCGGGTGTATGAGGTATACCAGCCCATGGCCGACTATTATTACTATTTACGACCTCAGGACCCTGCCAACACCCCAACCCAGCAAGAATGGGTCGCGAAGCTCAGCGCTTGATGTTAATGGCATATACGGGAGTAAAACGTGGCGAACGGCGGGGCATTCCAGCGTCACCATCACCTCGGACACTTATTCCCGCAGCCATTTACAGAAACAGGGTAAAGCCAATGTTCGTAGAGTGGTGAGTAAAACCTAGAATTCGCCTGTTTAATAATCAAATAGGACCGGC
>JAKUNK010000056.1:0-16626 GCA_022451945.1 Dehalococcoidia bacterium | reverse complement strand
ACTCGTCCAGGGGATTTTTGCTTCCAAGGATCTGGCGGAGAAATAACTTCGTTCTCTCGATTCATTCGGACCAACAGTAGCTGTTTCGGGTTGATTGGGGTGCTGATGCGCTAGGTTCCAGAGCGCCGATGACGGAAGAGAATAGACCTATAAAAGCCTGACGCGGCCTGCACTTGCTGAGATGAGCTTGCAATACTGATTGACTGTTTGCGTTGAGGTCGTCTTCGATGTCGGGAGAAGAATCAGAGAGTATGTCTTTGCAGCCGTGCTCAACGTTTTGAAGAATCTTTTTAGAACTTTAAAAACAATCTCTGCCTTGGCCCATTCTGATTCGATGGTCGGGCGATGGACGATAGTCGTCAGCTAAATTATAACTGACAATCCTGCAATTACTGTTTTCAATGGGATAGATGTACCATCCCCCGAATTTGGTTGCATCCAGACGTGCATCCCAAAAACAGAAACGCCCCGCAAACTCTGGCGGGGCGTTTCTGTTTTTGGCTGGTTCTGTGCCAGTTTAGAACTCGAAGGCACCCAGGAGTTCTTCAACCGTCTTTGGCTGGGCCTTTTCCCAGGTGTTGACAACGCTCTGGTCCAAGGAAGGCCGGTCGGTGTCTTTGTAGAGCACCCCTACCGGTACTCCGCCCTGCTGGAGCAGATCGTGGGCCGCGCCCCGGTCCGATGCGTCATGATCCTCGGATATATCCCAAAGAGCGGGCTGGATTCCATTGGCCAAATCACCTTTCAATTCTATGAACGTGTCGTTATAAGTGGTACAGGGTGATTGGACGTGAACGATGGAGAATCCGGGGTGCTCCATCCCCTGTGTGATGAGCTGAGACAGAGGTCTAGGCTGGCCAGAGAACCCGGACGCTATGAACGAAACCCCCATGGTCAGGTACAACTCCAATGGGTTGACCTTGGCTTCCAGCTTGCCGAATGGTGTGCTGCTGGTGATGGCTCCCTCCAGTGTTGTAGGGGAACTCTGTCCCTTGGTCAGGCCGTAAACGCCGTTGTCCATAATCACGGCACAGATGTTCAAGTTTCTGGCAGCTTGGGGAGCGATATGCTCTCCGCCGATGCTGAGGAAGTCCCCATCACCTGCTACCACCACCACATTCAGTGTGGGCTGGGCCATCTTAACTCCCAGCGCTATGGGGAGGGAGCGGCCGTGGATACCGTGGATGCCATAGGGCTGGTCTCCTTCCAGAAGATGGACCAGGTTTCCAGAGCAGCCGATACCGGCTACCACCACGTTGTTCTCCATCGGCTGACCGGTTTCTTCTTTACGGCCAATCATTGCGAGTTCCATGGCCCTACGGACTCCAAAATCCCCGCAACCGGGGCACCATTTAAAATCGTACTCGGGGTTCTTCTTACTCATACCTTTACCGCTTCCTTTAGGCGGGCGTTAGTCATCTCCGTAATCTTTTCCACCAATGTGCGGGCTTTGAAGGGCAGTCCTGTGTACTGGGTGATGGACTCGGCCTTGACGCCCATGGAGCGCAATATGCTGGAGAATTGCCCTTGGTAATTCAATTCTGGAACGATCACCAGGTCTTTCTGCCTCAGTTCTTCCAGCATCTTCGGAGGCAAGGGGTTCAGGTTCATGGTGTAATACCAGCCGACCGGCAACCCAGATTCTTTCAGCTTCTTGTAAGCTTCCTCGGCTGGTCCTTTGCTGCCGCCCCAAGGCACCACTGCTATCGAGTGCTCTTGCTGGTCGCGTTCGTACTCGTCTTCTTCCAGAAGTTTGATCTTGCTGAACCTGCGTTCGGTCATTTGGACGTGGCGCTCGGCTAGGTGAGTAGTATCGCCCATGTCATCGTGCTCGCTGCCGTTGGCAACGTAAGCGCCAGGGTTTCCTGGGATTGGCATGGGAGAGAGTTCGTTACCCGCGTAGCGGAGATAACCGTTGGTGCCATCGTACGTGACTCGTTTGGCTTCTTCGACCTTGGTTAGGTCGGGTCTGCGGATGTTTTGGGACCGTTCTGCCAAAGACATCTCAGTCATCAAGATGACCGGGCCTTGGTATCTCTCGGCCCATTGGATGGCCTTGACAGCGCCGTAGAAACATTCTTCAACGGTGCCTGCGGCGATGATTGGCAGTCTGACGTCGCCGTGGGCCGGGAACATGCAGCTGAGTAGGTCTGATTGCTCGGTCTTGGTCGGTAGGCCGGTGGCCGGTCCGCCGCGCTGTACATCTACAACTACCAAGGGAATCTCAGCAATCCAAGCCAGGCCTAAGCCTTCACTCATCAGTGATACGCCAGGTCCGGATGTCGCGGTCATCGAGCGTTTGCCAGCATATCCTGCGCCTAGAATTGCAGTGATAGATTCGATCTCAGAGCTGACCTGATAGGCCAGGCGGTCCTTGCCAACCAGGTTCCTTTCCATATAAAGGAGGATCGGTGTAGCAGGAGAGATAGGGTACCCAACATAAAAGTCCAACCCGGCGGCCATGGAGCCCACAGACACGGCTTCGTTTCCTTTAATCATCACCTGTTGGTAGTCCGGTGCCTCAGGTGGGGCCAATTCTCCTAGAGAGAAACCACTTTCCGCAGTGTGGCTGCGCCCAAGATTGAGGGCTTCGATGTTGGACTTGATTATCTCGGCGTCTTCCGCCCGTCCGCGGTTGAAACGGTCTTCGATGAAGCCAATCAAGTGTTCCTGGGGCATGTTGATCAGGTGGGCCAGTGCGCCCATTATCACCATGTTGGCGGCTCGGTTGTTCCCGGTGGATCTTGCCAACTCTTCGAAAGGAAGGCCAAAACTCCGGTCGTCTCCTGCCAGTTGAAACTCGGTCGAGTTGAAGATAACGACGCCGTCTTCCAGCACATCCTCTCGATGAGCATCATAGGCTTCTTGGTTGAAGGCGACCAAGACATTGACGTCGTCACCAGGGGCTAGGACGGGGTCGACTGAGATTCGGGCCTGGGTCCACGTGGGGCCGCCCAGAATCTGGGAAGGGAAGGTGGCAAAGGTTAAGGCATGGTAGCCGACCTTGGTTGACGATTGGGCTAGGCCTTCGGCCGAGGTTACGACTCCCTGGCCGCCTTCGCCAGCAAACCGTACTACGAAGTCGCGCATCTGCATTTTAAGAAGTCCTCGTGGTTTGTTGGGCAGGCTGATGATTGCGTTTGGCCGGATACGAACTTGCTGAACGCCATTGAGACAATGGGAATATTAACGTTGAAAAAAGGAAGTGGAAGTGCTGCGGACGCGATAGTGTGGCCGTAGATGTCATGGCGATTGTCTGAAGTATCCTCTGGAGCGGCGTAGCGTTCACTGGATTATGGAAATTTCAGGGGAACGCCGGTATAGGACCAGCTTAGTTTGATAGTGGTTTCACGTGTAAAACAGCGCGTAGAATATATCACTCGCCAGAATCCATTGTCAATCAAATCGGGCTCAATTGCCGTTCTGTTTAACGTGCTTGGTTAGCGGGTTTATTCGGCGAGAAAGCAAGTGATGTTTTACGAATGGAGGCCGGCGATTGTCCGGATTCGCTGAGACGGAAAGTCGTTGTTCGTTGATTTTGGCCTGTGCTAGAATCGCGAATAATAACGCCAATAGGAAAGGATGCTTCCTGAGGACACTGATTTCTGAGTTGCTTTGAGCAGATTTCCACAACATAAGGGCGGTGTGCTTTCGACGCTTGGAGACCTATTAGGCGAACTCGAAAACGCCTGGAAACTTTGCATCAGAGAGTTCAAGACTTCAGGCCTCGACGACCGGTCAACAGGGGACATCGTGGCTGCCAGGGATAATCCTTCCCTCGACGACGAGACGACTGCCCTTGAACCTGTGGGTGGAACGGTTGTAACCTGGAATTATGCTGGTTGCCTGGTATGGCTGAAAGAGATTGCTGATCTGCCAGCGGTGCTCTTCTATGAAACGGCAGCTGTTTGCCAGCCATGACCGGCCGCGTCAGTTAGGTGTACGCTGATAATGTTAGAGTTAAATTGAAATATTAAGCAACTTGGCTGCATGCACTAGATAATAATCAGAGGAACCACGGCGGTATATGACAACTAATAACCGCGCATCCACAAAGGCGGCGGAGAAAACTACAGTAAGGAAGACCACGGCCAAAAAGAAGCCCGTTAAGGCCAAGGGTTCGAAGTCTAAGTCGTCGGCTGTCAAACTGCCCAGCTCCGCTGGCAAGAGCCTGGTGATTGTTGAGTCGCCTGCTAAAGCCAGAACGGTAGGACAGATATTGGGCCGCAAATACGTTGTTACTGCCTCCCAGGGACACGTCCGAGATCTGCCCAAGAGTAAGATTGGCGTTGATGTTGAGCAAGATTTTGAACCTTCTTACGTCATCATGAAGGACAAGCAGTCACTGCTGACCCAGATCAAGAAGGCGGGGAACGAAGCCAAGGAGGTCTTCCTGGCTACTGATCCTGACCGTGAAGGAGAGGCCATTTCTTGGCATCTCCAGAACGCGGCCAATTGGGGCGACCTGAAAATCGCACCCAAAAGAGTGGTGTTCCACGAGATTACCAAAGAAGCAGTTGAAGAAGCCTTCAAGAATCCCCGCGAGATCGACATGCAACTGGTCAATGCCCAGCAGGCGCGTCGTATCTTGGACCGCCTAGTGGGATACCAGATCAGCCCACTGCTCTGGAGACGCGTGCAAAGGGGAACCTCCGCAGGCAGGGTACAATCTGTATCCCTTCGCATGGTGGTCGACCGCGAGCGGGAGATAGAAGCTTTCATACCAGTCGAATCTTGGACTATCGACAACACGCTTCGTAAAGCAGGCGCGGACGCAATAGAGAAGAATCAGTTTTCCGCCACCTTGCACTCGGTGAAAGGGGAGCGGGCTCGAATCAGCATACTCAAGGAAGAAGACGCACGCCGTCACGAGTCCGAATTGACCAATGCTGACTATAAGGTTGCAGAGGTTCGGAAGAGAGACGTGCGGCAGCGGCCGTCCGCTCCTTTCACGACCAGTACCATGCAGCAGGAAGCCGGACGCAAGCTGCGGTTTACTGCCCAACGGACCATGTCCGTTGCCCAGCAGCTTTACGAAGGTTTGAGCGTTGGCGATGGCGGCCCTGTTGGTCTGATCACCTACATGCGTACCGACTCCACCCAGGTGGCCGATTCCGCATTGGCTGAAGTTCGTTCGTACATCCAAGAACGCTATGGTAAGGACCATATGCCCTCAAAAGCCAAGGTATACACCAAGGCTTCCAAGGGCGCGCAGGAAGCCCACGAGGCTGTGCGACCAACTTCTATCCGCAGAGACCCGGCGTCCCTGAAGGACTACCTTTCAGCTGACCAGTTGAATCTGTATACGTTGATTTGGTCACGCATGCTGGCCAGTCAGATGGAAGACGCCCGGTCCGAGGCGACCACGTTGAATATCGACGCTGTCTGTAAGAACTCGGGCAACATATACAATTTCAGGGCTACCGGCTCGGTTTTGAAGTTCGCTGGATTCCGTACTGTTTACCTGGAAGGCCGGGATGATAGTGACGACAGCGACGACAAGAATTCCTTGCCGGCACTTTCCGAAGGCGACGCTTTAGTTTGCTCCAAACTCGAAGCCAACCAGCACTTCACCGAGCCGCCTCCTCGGTTCACCGAGGCCACGCTGATCAAGGCCATGGAAGAGAAAGGCATCGGCCGCCCAAGCACTTATGCTCCGACCATCGGCACATTGGTTGACCGGATGTACGTGGAACGGGAGCGAAACAGGCTCACCCCTACTAAATTGGGTATCACGGTGACAGACCTGCTCACTGAATACTTTACCAATATCATGGACCTGGACTTCACGGCCAAGATGGAAGAAGAGTTGGACGATGTCTCCCGTGGCGAACGGGAGTGGGTCCCCATGCTGGGCGAATTCTACGGCCCTTTCCAGCAAGCACTGGGCGACGCTGACGAAAAAATGCCCAAGATTCGTATGGACGAGGAGACCGATGAGGTCTGTGACTGTGCGGGAAGCGATAAATGCGAGCATGGAGATCTGTGCGGAAAACCGATGGTCATCAAGACGGGCCGGTTTGGCCGCTTCATGGCCTGTACTGGGTTCCCAGATTGCCGGAAGACCAAACCGATTCTAAAGACCGTCGGGATCAAATGCCCCAAGCCAGAATGCAAAGGCGAGATAGTTGAACGCCGCGCGAGAGGCCGAGGTCGGTCGTTCTTTGGCTGCTCCAGCTACCCTGATTGCGACCTCATCTTGAACCAACGGCCGTTGACCACTCCTTGCCCGGAGTGTAGTGGTCTCATGGTCCAAAAAAACCGTAACAATGTGGCATGTACTGTCTGCACGTGGGAGGAAGCCGTGATGGAGATTCCCGAAGGATCGGACGGCCCAGAAGGTTCGGATAACTCGGAAGAGCTGGCTTCGGTTGGCGACTAGCCCCACTTGCATTGGTCATGTGGGCCTGGCCCAATTTGACCATTACCTGAAAGCGTTTTCCCGCTACCTCCGCGGCCAGCGAACCTTGTCTGAAAATACGGAAAGGGTCTACCTGGCCGATCTGCAGTCGTTCCGACGATACTTGGCTAACGAGGATCTTGGCCTGGCAGACATGGACCGCCAGACGCTACGAGGATTCCTAGCCTGGCTGTCTACAGAAGGCAAAGACGGTCGTCAAGGCTATGCCAGAGTAAGCGTCGCCCGCAAATTGACTGTGGTCAGGACTTTTTATCGGTTTTTAGTACAAGAGGGACTCTTTGGTTCAACACCGGTTCCGTCCGGCCAGAGCTTCAAGGTGAAGGTGACTAAATCCCTTCCTGCGTTCTTGGGTCAAAGGGAAGTCTCACGACTGATGGACGCGCCGGACGAGGGCTCGGTTTTTGGCATCCGTGACAAAGCCATCCTGGAGACGCTCTACGCCTGTGGAATCCGGCTGGCTGAGATTCATGGCCTGGATTTAGGCGACATAAACTTCTCCCGGAAAGAGATACTGGTGAAGGGTAAGGGCTCCAAAGAACGGTTGGTGCTGTTTGGACAGCCGACCAAGGACGCACTGCATCGTTATATCAACGGACCAAGACGTGAACTTCAGTCCCGGCCCAGCCAAGCTCTGTTCTTGAACCGGTATGGTGAGCGGTTATCGCGGCGCAGCTACGAGAAGCTCGTTCAACGCTACTCTGCCGTTGCAGGGACGCGGCCCGATGTTCACCCACATACACTTAGGCATACTTTTGCTACCCATATGCTGGAGGGAGGAGCCGACCTTCGTGTGATACAAGAGCTGCTCGGACATTCCAGTCCAACTACTACACAGGTTTATACTCATATAACCAAACAAGAAGCTCTGACGGCCTACCTCGAACATCATCCCAGAGCGGATCAACCGACTGGTAAGGTAGCCAGAGAGGAAGCTGAAGAAATAGTATCCACCGGGAAGGACACCTAGGACATGGCCAGTTTCTTGATATTAAACGGCCCCAACATCAATATGTTAGGGAAACGGGACACCTCGCTATACGGATCCAAGACGCTGGAGGAAGTGAACCAGGAGATCCGTTGGAAGGCCAATGAACTTGGCGTGGATGTCTTCTTTTACCAATCCAATGTGGAAGGAGAGCTCGTTAACTGTATCCAGGAACATTGGGGTAAGATTCAGGGCATAGTGTTGAACGCTGGAGCGTTGACTCACTATGGCCTAAGCTTGAAAGATGCATTGATCGATTGCCGCCTGCCTGTCGTTGAAGTGCACCTCAGCAACCCAGGTGCCCGGGAACCCTGGAGGAGAGTCTCGGTGATTACCGATATCGCTCGCGGTCAGATCGCGGGATTTGGTTGGAGAAGTTATACAACGGCCCTACAGGTTTTGACCGAGATCGTAGAAGAAGAATCCAGATGAGAGACGGGATCAGATGAAGGAAAGAGTAGAAGGGCTCGTTGCCCAGCTGGAAGAAAAAGAGCTGGACGGAGTCTTAGTCTCAGCGCCTGAAAATAGACGATACCTGTCAGGTTTCAGCGGGTCAGCTGGCTTTCTGTTCATCACAAAGTCGGACGCCATTTTGGTCACCGACTCTCGGTACACGGAGCAGGCCACGAACCAGTCTCCGGATTTCGATGTTCGCCAGATTCGCGGAGGATGGGGTTGGCTCATAGACGAACTGAAGTCTCAAGGAGTCAAGAAGGTCGGGTTCGAGAGTCAAGACATGACCGTGTCTTCTTATAACAGCCTGATTGACGCTATCAAGGCCGACTCTTCTCTAGGCGATGTCTCAATGATCCCGGCTCCTGGGCTGGCAGAGAACCAACGAATCATTAAAGACAATGCAGAGCTGGCGATACTGCAGTTGGCTATCGACGCAGCAGACAAAGCTATGGATCTAGTCTGCCCCAACATCACTCCTGGCATGACCGAACGTGAAGTGGCTTGGAAGATGGAGACCGCCATGCGAGATGCAGGCGCGGATGCCATCAGCTTCGACACGATCGTTGCAGCCGGCCCCAACGGGGCCATGGCCCACCATCAGCCTACCGACTACATCATCAAGCAGAGTGACCCGATAGTGATTGACATGGGTGCCAAGGTCGGCGGCTATTGTTCAGACCTGTCCCGGTCGATATCTGTCGGCGAGCCCGACGAGACGTTCAAAAAGATTTACGATATCGTTCTGGGTTCCCAACTTACCGCCATCAACACTGTGAAGGCGGGAATGACGGGTGAAGAGGCTGACAACTTGTCCCGCGACGTCATTGCCCAAGCCGGGTACGAAGACAACTTCGGCCATAGTCTGGGTCACGGCGTCGGATTGGAGATTCACGAGAACCCGCGAGTAGGACCTCGGTCCCTCGACGTTTTGGATCTGAACACCGTATTTACCGTTGAACCGGGTATCTATCTTTCTGGGTGGGGTGGGATTCGGATCGAAGACATCGTGATTCTCCGTGAAGACGGAGCTGCCCCGTTGAGCAAGGCCAAGAAGTAGGTTAATCTGCATCTTGCCAAGAGTGGTTTTAATCCACCAAGAACCCGGAGGACTCTAGATGAGCATAGGTTTTAGCGATCTCAGCCGCGGTCTCGTTATTGAACTAGATGGCCAACCGTGGGAGATCATAGATTATCAGCGCCACAAGATGCAGCAAAGAGCGCCGGTTACCCGTCTTAAGATGAAGAACTTGCTGAATGGCTCTGTAGTGGAGCGCACCTTTCAGCAGTACAGCACCGGGTTTACAGCGGCCGACGTGGATACTCGGCCTACCCAGTATCTTTACACAGACGGCAATTTCTACTTCTTCATGGACCAGGAGACTTTTGACCAGTACGATTTGACCAAGGAGATATTGGGCGACGCGCTGGACTACCTGAAAGAGCAGGCGATGGTAGATATACTTCTCTACAATGGTGCACCTATCAGCGTTAAATTGCCTACCCACGCGGAGTTGGAGGTCACCGAAACGCCCCCTGGGTTTCGGGGCGACACAGCTCAAGGCGGCAACAAACCCGCTACACTGGAAACCGGACTCAGGGTAAATGTCCCCATGTTTATCACTCCCGGGACGATAATCAGGGTGGATACCCGCACCGGAGAGTATACCGAGCGCGTGAGCTAGTCTGTGGCTGTCTATACTGTCAGCCAAGTTTCTTTTCACATTAAGGAATCGCTGGAGTCCGATCCGTTGTTGAGGGACCTCTGGATTGTCGGTGAGGTTTCCGGCCTCCGCGCTTCCTCTGCTGGTCATACTTACTTCGGCTTAAAAGACCGGGAAAGCCTGCTCCGTTGCGTCATGTTCCGGGGCATGAAAGGAGCTGAACTTCTTTCAGAAGGTGACTCAGTCTCAGCCCACGGGAAAATCACGTTCTACACCAGGGGCGGCACCACCGATTTCATGGTTGACATAGCCATGCCAGAAGGGGTCGGTGAACTAGCCTTGGAGTTGGAACGCCTGAAGCAGAAACTGGCTGCGGAAGGGCTGTTCGAGACCAGTCGCAAGCGTATTCTGCCTCGATTCCCGAAGCGAGTTGGCGTCGTCACGTCCCCTTCAGGTGCTGTCTTCCACGATATCCAGAATGTGCTGCGGCGCCGTTTTCCCCTTACTGAGTTAGTCTTGTCGCCCACTCCGGTTCAAGGAAGAAACGCTGCCTCGAAGATTGCGGTGGCGCTAGAAGCCTTAGACCGGAGCGGCGGCTGCGACGTGATAATCATCGGGCGTGGTGGAGGTTCGTTAGAGGATTTGTGGCCTTTCAACGAAGAAGTGGTTGCAAGAGCTATCCACGCCTGCAAGACTCCTGTGGTCAGCGCAGTTGGTCACGAGACCGATGAGACGATTTCGGATTTCGTGGCCGACGTCAGGGCGCCTACAGCCTCGGCTGCTGCGGAGCTTGTCGTTCCTGAAGCTCGTGTGCTACGTCGACAGCTAGAGGCGACCGCCACAAATATGCTCCGGATACTCATGGACCAGAACTCGCGGCGGCGCGTAGGCCTCAGTTCAATCACCCGCCGAATGGAGATGGGCCTGCCGGACACGCAGACCATGCGCAGGCGAGTTGACGACGTCGGGAGAGTGGTGCAATCTGCCTCCGCCAAGCTGCTCTCTGAACGCAAAATACAGGTGGAAGGGCTGGGTCTTAGGCTTAGGGCGTTGGACCCCCTTGCCACTCTGGGGCGCGGTTTCTCGATAGTCCAATTACCTGACTCAGGCAAAGTAGTGTCTAGTACGAACCAGATCTTTGCAGGAGACTCCATCGAGATCACCGTAACTGACGGGTCGATTCCGGCAATAGCAGGTCCCCCGACGACGATTAAACCGGAGAAGACTGACACTTCCGAACCTAAGGCGTCAAAACCGAAGACTAAAGCCAAAACCCAACCAGCCCAGCCTCCTGGAATGGCCCCTCTTTTGTAGTGTTGGCCCCTTGCGAATTCGGCTTCCTACTGGCATGCTGGTGCCGCGGATACTCGTCGCTTCCCAGGAGGCTGTAGCATGGTCAAACCCAAGGATTCGTCGCTCAAAGAAGGCGCTGAATTTTCCAGCTTTGAAGACTCTTTCAATCGCCTGAATGAGATGGCCGAACAACTTGAGGCCGGCGGTCTGACTTTGGCTGAAGCGACATCTCGTTTTGAAGAAGGCATGAAGTTGGTTGAGTTCTGCAATGAGCTGCTGAACAACGCTGAGCTCAAGATTACCGAGTTGAAAGAGACGTATCGGGCCGTTGAGGCACAGGAGGTGCTCGACGATTTTGACGACGACCCCGAAGCGGATTGCGACGAGTAATTATCAGACAAAGGTGCGGGTAATCGTGTTAGGAAGGTGTTGATCTGAGGATGTTGAATATCGGATGGTTCTCTACCGGACGCGGAGCGGGTTCTCGGGGACTCCTGAACTTCGTGCAACAACGGTTGGCCGAGACCGGAGTAGACGCCCGCATCAATTTTGTGTTTAGCAACCGAGAACGGGGCGAAGCGGAAGGTTCAGACGAGTTTTTTAGACTGGTAGACGGCTATGATATTACTCTGGTCACCCATTCCTCAGCAGAATTCCGGAAGCGTATAGAAGGCCGATTCTCCGCTCGCCGCGAAGAATTTGACCTTGAGGTGATGGATAAATTGGCCGGCCTCGAAGCCGATATTTGCGTGCTAGCCGGATACATGCTGATCGTGAGCAGCAAAATGTGCCGCCAGTATCACTTGCTGAATCTGCATCCGGCCCTCCCCGACGGTCCAATAGGAACCTGGCAAGAAGTTGTCTGGGAGCTAATCGACAGCAACGCAAAAAAAACAGGAGCGATGGTCCATCTGGCTACCGAAGAGGTTGACCGGGGCCCAGTTGTCTCCTACGTTACGGTGCCCCTAACTGGCCCCATTTTTGACCAGCATTGGGAATCGCTCAAAGGTAAAGACTTGGAAACGGTGAAGAAAAATGAAAAGGAAGACTTAGCTCTTTTTCAGGCCATCCGCAGGGAGCAATACAAACGGGAGCCCTATCTGCTGTTTGAGACTTTGCGAGCCGTAAGTCAAGGAGAAATCAAGATAGCCAAAGGTCAGGTGCTGGACCCATCAGGTGCTTGGCTTTCGCAGAAGATGCCCCATGGGCTCTGCCTTGACCAACGGATAGCACAAGCCATTGCCGAAACTATGCCAGCGGAAGGCCGGGGTTAGGCAGATTTCTTAATGGGATGGGGCGGTAGGTAGACTGTTTCGCCTTCGCTCCCGAACAAGTCGGGAGGGGAGATTCCTTCGATGGAATCGCGGTCAACTACACAGCGCACAGCCTCGTCCAGCGACGGTAGGTCGTACATCACGTCCAAGAGAGTGTCTTCGATTACGTACCTCAGGCAGCGGGCGCCGGTCTGGTGGTTCAAAGCTCGTTCCGCTGCAGCTTCTAAGGCGTCGTCGGTGAACTCTAAGTCGACTTTGTCCATGCTGAACAAGTGCTGATATTGTTTAATGATGGAGTTCTTGGGCTCTGTTAATACCCGGACCAATGAGTCCTTGTCTAAAGACTCAAGGCCTACGGTTACAGGTAGCCGGCCAACCATCTCTGGGATGAATCCGAAATGCAGCAAGTCTTCTGGTATCACCTGAGTCAAGGAGCTGCCACCGGCTACGATTCTGTCGCGTTGGTCTGACAGGAATCCCATTTGAGTTGAGTGGGTGCCCAGGCGCCTCGACACAATCTCTTCCAAGCCGTCGAACGCCCCGCCGCAGATGAACAGGATATGGCGAGTGTCGATTTGCAGAAATTCCTGATGGGGATGCTTGCGTCCTCCCTGAGGTGGGACATTGGCGACACAGCCTTCGACTATCTTAAGCAGTTCTTGCTGCACGCCTTCGCCGGAGACATCCCGGGTGATGGACCGGTTTAGTCCTTCCTTTCGGGCAATCTTGTCTAGTTCATCGATATAGATGATGCCATGCTCGGCGCGGTTAACGTCCCAATCGGCGGCCTGAATCAGTCTGAGGAGGATATTCTCCACATCCTCGCCAACGTATCCAGACTCGGTCAGAGATGTGGCGTCGCACACAGCGAAGGGAACATCTAAGGTGCGGGCCAAGGTTTCTGCCAAAAGAGTCTTGCCGCAGCCAGTGGGGCCCACGAGCAAGATGTTGGTCTTCTGGAGTTCGATATCTGAACCGGAGCGCAGTTGTCCGTTCCAGATGCGTTTGAAGTGGTTGTAGACCGCGACGCTGAGGACCTTTTTCGCCCTTTCCTGGCCCACCACATAGGCGTCCAGATTGGCATAAATCTCTCGGGGCGCCATGGGTTTCGCGAGTTCAAACTTCTTGGGTGATGGAGGATCCTCGTTCTCTACTACTTGTCCCATTACCAAGATGCAGTCGTGGCAGACCGCTGCTTTTCCTTCGCCAGCAACCACCATATCGGACAGAGGCTGAGGCTTCTCGCAGAATGAACACCGCGAAAGCCTAGTTCCGCTTCTACCGTTAGCCACACTCCCCCCTTTAACCCCACACAGACCCGGATCTATTTGTTAAGAGTCGTCTTCTGCGTTTGCTGAGCCAAGAATCTCATCTACCAAGGAGTACTCAACCGCCTGCTCGGCAGTGAGGTAATAGTCACGATCCGTGTCTCTGGCAATCTTGTCATAGGTCTGACCGGTGTTCTCCGACAACATTGTGCGTATCTTGTCTTGTAGCCGAATGATTTCCCTCGCTGCAATCTCGATGTCACTAGCCTGGCCTTGAGCACCGCCCAGAGGTTGGTGCATGTGCACGGTGGAATTGGGCAGGACATAGCGCTTGCCTTTCTCTCCGCCCGAGAGCAGGATGGTGGCCATGCTGGCGGCCATGCCCAAACAGATTGTGGAGACCTCTGGTTTGATAAGGTTCATGGTGTCGTAGATGGCCATGCCGGAACTGATGACACCTCCAGGGCTGTTGATGTAGAGGTTGATGCCCTTGTCGGGGTCTTCCCGCTCAAGGAATAGCAATTGGGCGATGATTAGGTTCGCGACCTGGTCGTTGATGGGAGTTCCTAGGAACACAATCCGTTCCTTTAAGAGAAGGGAATATATATCGAATGCTCGCTCACCCCTTGGGCTGGTTTCGATGACCATGGGGACGATGGATTGTGGTACGAATAGTCCGCTGGAGTTGGGAAGGTCTTGCATCGACGTGCGCTCCTTATTCTGTTGCTTTTTCAGCCGGAGAAGACTCTTCTTCCGGCTCATTTCCCGGTTCTGCCTCTGAGTCTGTCGTTGCTTCAGCCGCTGGACTGGCAGGGGCCTGGCCTTGTACTAGCTCCACCAATCTGGCCATAATCTTTCGGTTCATCAAAGAAGACCGGATGGACTCTTTGGCATTCTCAGTGTTTAAAGCCTGTTTCATGGCGGCTTCTGATTCGCCGCCCGTGGACGAAATCAGATTGTCGATTTCGGTTTCCACATCGCTTTCTTCTATTTCTATGTTCTCAACATTGGCCAGCTTGCGCAGTACCAACATTGTGTTCAGCCGTTCTTCGGCCTGGGGCTTCATCTGCTCTCTGAGTTCTTCCTCGGTCTGGCCTACATAGCTGAGGTAGAGCTCCATGTCCATACGCTGATTCCGCAAGGAGCGTTCCCGCTCCTCGTACATCATATCTAATTCACGCTGATAGACTAGTTCTGACGCTTCGATTTTAGCCAGTTTTTTTAACTCTTCGAGACTGGACTGCTCTAGTCGGCGGGTTTCGGCAGCCTCTCCTTCGTCGTTCAATCGTTGCCGTACGTGATCTGTGAGGGCTTCCATGCTCTCGAACCCTTCTCGAACACCTTTGGCGAATTCGTCATCCAAGTCTGCCAGATTTTTTTCTTTTAAGGCCAGCACTTCAACGTTGAACCGGCACTCTTTGCCAGCGTAATTCTCTTGGGGGTAGTCGTCTGGGACGTTTAATGTGAACTCTTTACTCTGCCCCTCAGTCATACCTTCCAGATAGACGGAGAAGCCGGGGAAGGGAAGGTCGTTGTCTAACTGGGGGATGAAGTCGATGCCGTTGTCGTCGATGACTTCCTCGCTTTCGATGGTTCCTTTGACGTTCATGGTCACCAAGTCGCCGAAGGCCAGGGGGCGCTCAACTGGTTCCCAGGGTGCGGCCTCGAACCGCAGGTCTTCCAAAACCTTGTTGACCTGCTCGTCGGTTACTTCCACTGGTTCTCGTTCCAGACGGATCGACTGGAATTCTCCCAGTTCCACCACTGGCTCAAGTGGCACCAAAGCCTTGTAGGACACGGGCGCCATGTCTAGGACTTCCAACTGAGGTTCCATGAAAGCCTGGATGTCTTCATCCTTTAACACCTGGTCCAAGGACTCGGGAATCATGAACTCCAGGGCCTCGTGTACCAGCGCTTCCCGACCAAGATGGCTCTCGACAACCGAGCGGGGAGCTTTGCCGGGGCGGAATCCGGGAATACGGACGCGGTTGGCAACTCTTCTGAAGGACCGGTTTAGGAATGGTTCCTCATCGTTTGCGTCCATGGATATGGTCAATGTGACTTCTGTGTTTGTGACTGAGTCCTTAGTGACGTTCAACGCCTTTCCTCTCCCTAAAGTACTTTGGCAATCATGAATCGGCTGTCGGAGTCGAGTGCATCTTGCAGCGAATTAAGGGCATTTCCGAACAGCATGCCAAGCTTCAGGCGCAGTGATTTTCAGGTGTGTTCGGGTACCTATGATTATAGCATACGCATCGCCCAGAGCTTTCCATTGCTATCCCTGTGATTAGAGTCGGAGCCGCGTTGAAATGCAGCCCTAGTTATTTGTCAGCAAACGAGTTTTCAAACGGTTACCCCAGGGTAATTGGGCGTTGTTAAATCTTGGCAAAAATTGGATGTGGAAACTTGACTTTTCCTTATATTTTCACCATTTTTCTCAAATATTTAAGAAATTATTAAAATTCACACCAAATATTATTGACCGTTATGTTTACAAGTTGGTACTGTCAGTTGCAAGCGCATCGGTGCGAGAGTTGTCCTCTGGTAGGTTCTTATGAAAATACCATCGGATTTTCGCCCCAGTTTTCCCAGTTGGGAAGCGGCCGATAGATAAGAGAAGCTACCAACAAGAAGTGATGAGGACGCCGGGTACGTTCGGCGGATGGGAGCAGCGGTGGCTCAGGCAACTCTGACAAGAAAAATAGAACTAACAAACTCCTGGCTAACGGAGCTTATGTACCGTCCCGGTTGCGCATTAGAAGGCAAATTTAGAGTTTCACACCTGCCGGTGCTCCTTGATGAGGCGATCCAAGGTTTGTTATTGCAAGAGGGAGGGGTTTATGTGGATGGGACCACCGGGGAAGGAGGACACTCCCAGGCTATCCTCCAAGCAGAGCCGCCAGTAAAAGCGGTGTTGAGCATCGATTGGGACTCCCGGTCATTGGAAACAGCCCAGGCCAGGTTGTCCGATTTCGGCGCTCGGTACATGCCGGCTACTGGTAACTACGCAGATATGGTCCAACTTGCTACAGAATACGGAATCACAGAAGTCAATGGCGTTCTATTAGACCTTGGCTTCTCCTCTCGGCAGGTAGAGAGCCATGGCTACGGATTGAGCTTCCAGGTGGATGAACCCTTGGATATGCGGTACGACCCAAATGGCGACCTGACCGCTGAAGAGATAGTTAATACCTATGATGAAAGAGAGTTAGGTCAACTGATTAGGCGATTCGGGGAAGAGCCCAGAGGTATGGGTATCGCCAGGGCA
>JAKUNK010000055.1:0-16317 GCA_022451945.1 Dehalococcoidia bacterium | reverse complement strand
CAGAACGCTGATCTATTAAGTGGGACCGGCGCTACTAACAATGGTATATATCGCGGGTTAACTCTCGTAATTCTAAAGAGTGGCGTACGGGATTTTTCGACCTGTCACGAAGTCATACCCAACCGGTGATCACCGGAAGATTAACTGGGGTGACCAGATACGGAACGCACGCGACCCTTAGCTCTTAGCCGGGAGGTAGGCCTGGTACCAGGCCACGGTTTCTTTCATCACCTCAGAAAAGGCTGGCTCTGCATAGACTTCATAGTGGCCTACACCTTTCAGTACCACCAGTTTCTTGGGCTCTCCGGCATTGGCGTATAGCTGCTCCGATTCTTCGGGCGGCACCAGGCGGTCATCCACGCTAGTGATGAACAGGATGGGCCGGGGCGAAATCTGGCCGACGATCCATTCTGGGTTGAAGCCGATGGTGTCGTCCACGTATTCCACTGGAATGGTCCCTACGGCGGCGGGGTTGTCCTTGCGGGCGGCAGCGGCCAACTCGGCCGATTGCCGGTCCGGCAGAAGTATGTCTGCCCGTTCCACCATCTCTGACTTCCCAGTCAGAGCCCGCTGCTCTCGATCGGTTTTGGACCGGTCCAGCAGGTCGAACCATTCGTCCATGCGACGTACTCGACTCATCCACCTGGCGCCGTGGCCGATACCAACCACACTGACGATACACTTCGCCCGCTGGTCAACAGCCCCCACCCAGGAAACCGTGGCACCGCCGTAGCTGGTGCCATAAATACCGATGCTATCCTCGTTGACCTCGGGCTGGACGCCCAAGAAAGTCATAGCAGCCTGAACATCAGCAACTCGACTATAGGGGGCGAGACGATTGGGGCTCTTACCCTCGCTTTCACCCCAACCCTTGTAATCGAAGGTCATCACCACATACCCCGCCTCGTTTAGAACTCTGGCATTGTCGGGCAGGTACAGGTCTTTAACTCCGGTATAGCCATGGCATAACAAAATACCGGAACGAGGCTCTCCCGCTGGCAAGTCGTCTGGAACGTAGATATCTCCGCAAAGCTTGAAGCCCTCGCTATAGAACTCTACTGCGCGTTTCATGGCTTGTGCTCCTGTTACTCGTCTACATTTAGGCCGGCGGTCTGGAAATCAGCCTGGGTCATCCCAGCAAACCGTTCAGGCAGGAAAAGGTCGATGGACGATGGCACCTGTTTGCAGCCACCCCGGATATATTCCAAAACAGCCTTAGCGGTACTCGGGCCGAGGTGGATACCCTTGGTGGTATGTCCCGTGGCCAAGACCACGCCTTCCTTTCCGGGCACTGGCCCGATGATGGGGAGTCTGTCCGGACTCAGCGGACGAGACCCGGCGAGTTGTTCTACCAAAGCCGCGTTCTCCAAGTCCGGAAACACGTCTATGGCTCGCTGCATGATCTCCACCCGGGCGGTCTCAGTGGGCACACGATCCATGTCCTCACCCTGATAGAGTTGGTCTTGGTCGTAATCTCTTCCACCGGTGCTGCCTACGCTCAAGAACCCGTCCAAACGACTGATCATGTGGCCACGTTTGGGGGAGCTGATCAATACCTGCAGCGGGTCGCCATCGTATTTGAGTAGGATCCGTTCACCCTTTAGAGCGCCAACTGGGATAGGGAAATCCAAGTCTTTCTGGAATGGAGGGCTCCAGAGTCCGGCCGAGATCACGACCGTATCGCAGGTGATATCCCCTCCGTCAGTGCGCACACCCGTGATCCGGTTGCCTTCAGAAACCAGGCCTGTAACCTTGCGGTTGATGATCTGGGCGCCCTTCTTCTCCGCGCCAGCGGCCAGAGCAAGGTTAAATCGGTAGCTGTCGAGCTGGGCCGACTCGTCTTCATAGACCGCTCCCCTGGCAGATGGGGTCAACCGATGCTCCAGCTCATTGACCTCGGAGGCGGTTATCCAGCGCATGGCAACGTACTGTTGCTGCCATGACATCATGTCCTTGATGAGCTGCTCTTCGCTCTCTTCCAGCGCCAACCGAAGAGATGGGCGCCTTTGGTACAAAAGGTCCATGCCGGTTGCTTCTTCCAATTCGGCGACCAACTTTGGGAACTCATTGTAGCTTTCGAGGCCAAACTGGAAGGATGGGCCAGGGGTGAATTCGGTGCCCAGGAGGCTGATGAACCCGGTAGCATGGGCAGAAGAGCCGCTGCCTATGGATTCGCGCTCGAGAAGGGCGACTTTGATGCCTTCTCGAGAGAGGTAATAGGCGATGGAGCAGCCTACGACTCCAGCGCCAATAACGACTACGTCAGCTTTTTCTGCCATGTGTGATTGAACTCCGAGGAGAGATGGCTGGAATTATGGGAGGGTCATTCGTACCTGTCAATCTGGTCACAGCGAAACCGAGCGGGGTCGCGGAGCCTCGTGTCATCGTTTAATCGATCAAAAATGTCGAGATGTCGGAATCGGACGGGAGGCCCGTCAGTTTGGCGCTTAGTTCCCAGAGGGCAGCCGCCTGGGCTTCATCGTAACTGAGTTTGGAAGAACGGACTATCCTGCTCTTTTCCAGGTATTTACCGGATACGCCTTCCATCTCTGGGGAGGTCGCGGCATAGACCGAAGTCAGCGCTCCTGCTTCAACACTGATGCTTCGGGCGCTGAGTAGGAAGTTCAGCACACGGCCAATCACGCCGTTATTGTTCAGGATATTGGTTCTTACTAGGCCGGGATGCAATGCGTTTACCGTCACACCGGTCCCCTCGAGTTGCCGGGCCAGTTCGTAGGTGAAAAGCAAGTTGCACAGCTTGGAACGGGAGTAGGCCCGCCAGCAGAGATACGGGTTAGGACGGTGGACGCTACACATCTCTATTCTAGCGCCTTTGTGAGCACCGGATGACACATTTACTATCCGGGAGGGGGCTGAAACCATTAATTCGTTCAACAGGAGATTAGTGAGGAGGTAATAAGAAAGGTGGTTGAGGGCGAAAGTCATCTCGATTCCGTCAACGCTTCTTTCCTGCCGCACAAAAAACGCGCCGGCGTTATTGACGAGTACGTCCAAACGTTGGTGTCGTGCTTTGAAATCTTTGGCGAGCTGACGTACCTGGCTCTGGGAAGATAGGTCGGTTACAAGAAATTCTACCGCGAAATTCCCGCTCTGTTCCCGTATGTCCATGGCTGCGATGGCGCTCTTGGCCGAGTTCCGCCCAACAATGATCACATTGGCGCCCATATTGGCTAACTCAAGGGCAGTCACGCGTCCTATACCATCAGTGCCCCCAGTCACCAGACAAATTTTCCCGGCCATCAGATTAGATCGGCAAGATTTTTCCGGTGCCATCTGGCCTCCAAAGCCCGTTGACTCCCGTCCTAGATTCCAGAATCGTACCTCATTCCATCACGGCTACGTAGTGCCGACCGGCCCGAAATTGTAGCACCATCAGCTCCACTAAATTCGAATAAGCGACCATCAGCCAAATCACCTCAGACACAAATTGATTCCCGATAGCCCAGGGAGTAACCTGTTGCTCGGAAAAGAGGACTAACTGGAGTTAAAAATTGGAATTCGAACTACAAGCGTCTACCGAAGCCGGGAAGCGAATGGTCGGATTATCAGAGAGACATGCTGCTGAATTTGCTGCAACAGCCGCGAAATATGACCGTGAAGGGAAATTTCCAGTTGATAACATCACCGCGTTGAGGAGAAGCGGTCTTTCTGCCGCAACAGTACCAGAGGAATTTGGCGGTATGGGTGTTACATCGATACATGATTGCTTCGTAGCAATGAGCCGGCTGGGTCGAGGGGAAGGATCGACGCCCTTGGCATTCAATATGCACCTTAGCCGGACCATGGCTACGACGCGTGCCCTCCGAGGTGCTATAGCAACCGGAAATGTCGCAGTTCAGAAGCGATCCGAAGATATTCTTAGAAAGATCGGGGCTGGTGAAATCATCATCTCCGTAGCGAACTCTGAAAGAGGGGCTAACCTGAGGACCTCAAAAACGCTAGCCACCAAGGTCAATGGAGGCTGGAGGTTCAACGGGACTAAGATCTTCGCAACGGGTTCACCTGCCGCTGATATGTTGTCGGTGCGGGCACGGTATCAGAACGACGCGGGGGAAGAACGACTAGGCGCCGCCCTTGTTCCAATTGACCGGCCCGGAGTCAAGATTATGAACAACTGGGACGGACTAGGCATGCGAGCCTCGGGTAGCCATGATGTGGTCTTCACCGATTATTTCGTGACGGATGAGGAGTTCAGCGACATCGGAGAATACGGGAAATACAATGCCCAATTCTTGGCACTGACTTCTGGTGCTTCCCTAGGTCTTTCTTCAATCTTCTTGGGCATATCCGAAGCAGCCCACCAGATCGCGATCGACTCGATCAAGAATCGCGAGAATACCGGTTACCCCATGAACCAGGTCAGTGCGGCCGAAAACGAAATCGACCTGGCAGCATCCAGGGCCATACTTAGCCGTGCAGCGCACACGCTTGACGACTACTTCATCGAAAATGATAATCCAGACTTGAAACTGGAAGATCCGACCCACAGGGCATTCCAGGTAATAAAAAATACTGCATCAGCAAAAAAATTCGTGATGGAGACTTCGGTAAGGATCGTCGATAGGGCAATTACCCTCTATGGCGGTGGTGGATTCTTGGCCGACAGCACTCTTGCAAAATTATATAGAGATGTTCGAGCTGGTCCGTTGATGCAGCCCTGGGCCCGGAATCAGGCTATAGAATTCATTGGCAAGGTCGCCTTAGGATTAGACCCAAACGACGAATAAACACCCGTATCCAAACGGGCTCTGGAGGACCGATGGCCATTACCTTTGGCGTTAGCCTCTCGGTGGACGACTACTGGGATATCCCTGAATTCGCACGGCGCGCTGAGGCCTTAGGCTACGGCCGGGTCACCATGGGCGAGCACATCATGGACGGTAATCCGCCCCGCCCGACGTTGCTTAACCTACCAGCCATGGCCGCAGCCGCAGGAGCCACTTCCAATCTTCGAGTGATGACCGGGATCGTCATCGCACCGCTATACCATCCTGTGACCCTGGCCAAGATGGTCGCCACCGTTGACCAGGTCTCCAGTGGTCGCCTGGACTTCGGTATCGGCATCAGTGGCCAGAGAGGTACCAAGATAGAGTTCGACGCCGTGGGAGTTGATGTCCACACCCGGGGCAAGCGCACCGACGAGATGCTCCAGGTGATGCAACGCCTATTCACTGAGGAACATGTGTCTCACCACGGCGATTTCTTCGATTTCGATGACGTTAGCTTACTGCCATTTCCAGCGCAAAAGCCGTACCCGCCTGTCTGGGTCTCGGGGCGCAGTGAGGCGGCCATGCGGCGGGCCGGAGTGATGGGCGACGGCTGGTACCCATATCTGTTCACCGTTCGTCGGATCAAGGCCAGCAACGATATGGTCCGCCAATACGCCGCCGAGGCCGGGCGCGACCTGACGGGCTTCAACTGGGGACTGAATCAACCGACGGCCATCTCTTCAGATGGCTCTGAGGCCTTGGAGCTTGCGGTATCCAACGTTGGTGAACGGTACGTGACGGCCGAACGGAGTGCCGAGAGTATCGCTAAGGCTCTGTGTATCGCAGGGACTCCCGACGACTGCGTCAAAGCCGTGGAAGAAAGGATCGAAGCCGGAGTCGAACACATCAACCTCGGTTTCTTGGCCTCCGAGCCAGACGCGTTCTACAGGCAGATGGAGCTGTTCGCCTCTCAGGTGATACCCAAATTCCAACGATAAACACCAAATTAGCATAGTTTCTTACTAGGAGCAGAGCCATGCCAGACTCGACCAACCTCAAGATGGAAACCAATATAGCCGTCGCCATGAGGGACGGCGTGACCCTTTATGCCGATATCTACCGGCCAGATGGCGAAGGCCTGTACCCAACCATCTTGCAACGTACGCCCTACGACAAAACAAACAGCCTGACCAACACCATGTTAGACCCGATCCGTGCGGCCAAAGCCGGTTTTGCGGTGGTGATCCAAGACACCCGTGGCCGTCACGCATCGGAAGGCGAGTTTTACGCCTTCCGCGACGATATTGACGATGGCTATGACACTGTGGAGTGGGCCGCCGCCCAACCTTGGTCCAACGGCAAAGTGGGCATGTATGGGGCCTCATACGTTGGAGCAACCCAATGGCTTGCAGCGACTTCCAGGCCTCCTCACCTGGTGACCATCGTGCCCACAGTTACCGCCTCCAACTATCACGACGGTTGGACCTACCAGGGTGGCGCATTTGAGCTAGGGTTCAACATGTCATGGACGCTCCTACAGTTGACCTTAGCTAATTTCAAGAATGTATCCACAGTGCAGAACGTACCCGAAGAGCGACGGGCAAACCTGATCCACGATGTGGACAACATGACCGAGGGTTTCAGCTACCTGCCCACGAAAGACTTTCCGGGCTTGGATTCGGGCCTGGCCAAGTACTACTACGACTGGCTGGCCCACCCCGATTTCGATGAGTATTGGAAGAGGCTGTCCATAGAAGAGCACCACTCGGAAATCAACGTCCCGGCGCTACACTTCGGCGGCTGGTACGACATATTCCTCGGCGGTACTATCCGAAATTACCTCGGGATGAAGAAGAGTGGGGCAAATGAAACAGCGCGCAACCGGCAGAGATTGATCATCGGCCCTTGGGTCCACGGCGCACGGGGCACAACCATGGCAGGCCACCATTATTTCGGTATCATGGCCGACGCGGCGGCTATCGATGTGGATGGCGTGCATCTACGTTGGTTCGACCATTGGCTGAACGACGCCAATAACGGCAGCGTCGACGATGCGCCGGTCCGTATCTTCGTCATGGGTGACGACGCTTGGCGGGACGAACAAGAATGGCCACTGGCTAGGGCCGTTGAGACCAAATATTACCTTCATAGTAGCGGCAAGGCCAACTCCAAACATGGAGACGGGTCTCTAAGCACTGTCAGCCCGCAGTCGGAAGCGCCGGATGTTTACCTATACAATCCAGACAATCCGGTCCCGACGATCGGCGGCGCGCTTTGCTGCAACCCATACTTCGCAGCCAACGGGGCCTACGACCAGAACGCGGTGGAAGAGCGGCAAGACGTTTTAGTCTACTCAACCCCCCCTCTGGAGAAAGATACGGAGGTCACCGGACCAGTAACGGTGACGCTCTGGGCATCCACGTCGACAACCGATACCGACTTCACCGCCAAGTTGGTCGACGTCTGCGAAGACGGCTGTGCCAGAAACCTGACCGACGGCATCATCCGGGCCCGCTACCGCGATTCCATGTCTAACCCCACTCTGTTGGAACCCAACCGGGCCTATTGCTATGAGATAGACCTCTGGGCCACCAGCAACGTCTTCAAAGCCGGGCACCGGATACGATTGGAGGTCTCCAGTAGTAACTTCCCCCGGTTCGACCGGAACACTAACACCGGTAACATCATTGCCGAGGACACAGAATTGAGGCCGGCGCTGCAAACCGTGTTTCACGACGTTCAACAGGCATCTTACATCAGCCTTTCAGTAGTGCCGAGATAGATCGAAAAATGCCTGAGGGAACGTCAGAACAATGGGAAGCCAGTGAGCCAGTCTCCGTCGATCCGTTTCGGGAGTGGTACTCCAAAGAGATCTGGGGGCAAAGGGCGTCGGATGACGATTCCCTCTTCGAGGTAATGAGCCTGCAGGTGTTTCAGGCTGGTCTCACCTGGCGAATGGTTCTGTCCCGGCGTGACGGTTTCAGGGCGGCCTTCGCTGATTGGAAGATCGACGATGTGGCCGCAATGGGCCCTGACGATGTGGAGAGACTAAGAGGAAATCCAGGTATCATCCGCAACCGGCAGAAGATTCAAGCCGTTATCACGAACGCGGGAATCGTCCAAGGTATCCAAAGAGAGCACGGCGGATTTTGCAGATGGTTTTATGATGTGCTACCAGGGACTGACTACCCGTCGCTCCAGAAGGAACTGAGATGCACCTTCAAGTTCATGGGACCCGAGATATCCCGCATGTGGCTCATGGCATCGGGGCGTATCACTCGCCAAGAAGGGGACAAGTACGACCCCGCGGTTCAATAGCCATCCGGTCTAGCTCTTTGTCTTTTTTACCTCCAAGTGGCCTGTAGAGACTAATCTATGCTCAGGGCGTCGGCGTCCTTGGACTTGAGTTCTGCTGACCTCTGTCGCTATCGGCCAACAATGCTAAAACGAAGACCATATAAAGCGGTCCTGAACCAGTAGATAACTTTCATACCGGGTGATTCGATTCGTCATCCCATCCGGAAGATCTACCGTATTTTCGTGTTCCCGCTGTTCTACTAGGCCCGAACGAACTTCATAGAAATAGAGTTGATGCAGTGCCGGGCATTGGTGGGAGTAAACCCTTCGCCCATGAACACGTGGCCCAGGTGTCCTCCACAATTGGCGCACTCCACTTCGATCCGGTGACCGTCAGGGTCAGGCAAGTGGTTGACCGCCCCTTCAACCTCTTTGTCGAACGCAGGCCAGCCGCAATGCGCGTCGAATTTATCAACGGACCGATAGAGTTCGGCGTTGCACTTTCGGCAGATGTAATGACCTTCTTCGTAAAAGTCATCATATTCGCCAGTGAAGGGTCGTTCTGTTCCCTTATGCTCAATCACATACCGCTCTTCGGCGTTCAGGGAGTTGTAATTCTGGTTTGTCATATCGTCTCTTTATCGTTGATCTCTAGTAGAAAGTAAAGCCTAGCTAAGGTTGAATCTGTGAAGATTCTACGCCGAACGTCCCTGACCCGGTCAAGTAGTAGAATTTAGTGCTTGCCGCTATAGGTGTTCATTTGGCCGATCAAAAGGAAAATAGATGGCTTCATCCATACACTTCGACTGCAGGTCAAATCAGATCAACGTAACCGGTTCTGTGGCCGGGGACGCAGCGTATGATATTCTCCCGTATAGGATTTTCCGGTTAGATCGGTTACGGCAAATATAAAGCCTTTCCAATAGGTTTTCTAATGGTCACAGTTACAGACAGAGAGACTCAGCGATCCCAGGGTACAGGCGGACGATATTGCGAAGGGTGCCCCCGGTGCACTGACGAAGATGCAGGGTTCTGCAAGCAGAGCCATCCTCAACACAACAATCTTCACCCGGTCTGCAGGAAATGCGGCCATTGCGTGCTTAGGGGCAGCCATTCCGACGATACTTCAGATTTACAGTAGCTCTCTTGGATTGGACCGTGTACATACTGCGATGTGGTGACGGAACTCTGTACACCGGAATCACAAATGATTTGGATCACCGGCTAGCGGAGCATGAATCTGGGCACGGCGCCAAATACACCAAGGGCCGTGGGCCGTTCCAGCTGGTGTACCAAGAAACATCTACAGGTCGTGGGCCTGCCTTGCGGCGGGAGAGCGAAATCAAGTCCTTCAACAGAAAGAGCAAACTGATGCTCATTGACTCCATCCTCAGCGCTGGCCGCTAAAATACCACCTCATACTGCCAAAGATGACTTGAGGAGCCCATCACTGTCGAATGGAGTTGCGCGTAACGTCTATTCAGGGAAAACCCTGTGAGCTATGGGAATGTAACCTGACGATAGAGCAGAACTAGGGGAAGTCAAATCTGGAACGAGGGATTTCATCGGCCTAACCGCACTCCAGAGATCCTGAGGAAAAGTACCAGCCTCAAGTCTGAGGCTGGTACTTTTCCTTATCNATGACCCACGTGATCTGCTCGTGCAAGATTCCGGACGTGACTTGTGTCTACCTTCAAGCTGAGACGAAGGGCTAGGCAATGGGTATTTAGCTAACTATAATCGTTAGCAATTCACACGGCATCGGCTGCGCTCCAGCCCCAATCAGCAACTCTCAGAAGCCTGTGAAACCTGTAAGAAAAGGAAAATAAAATGCCCGATTCGTCACAAATCATCTATACCAAAATCGATGAGGCACCGGCACTGGCAACACACTCGTTGCTGCCGATCCTCCAGGCGTTTACCAAGGGATCAGGTATTGCACTGGAATCCTGGGATATCTCGTTAACTGGCCGCATAATCGCCAATTTTCCTGACAAACTAACGGAGGAACAGAAGGTTCCGGACTACCTAACTATGTCAGGCCAGCTTTGCCTGGACCCTTCGGCCAACATCATCAAATTGCCCAACATCAGCGCCTCGATTCCCCAGTTGAAGGGCGCGATCGCTGAACTTCAGGAAAAGGGGTACGACATACCTGACTACCCTGACGATCCAGCCAACGACACCCAGCGGGCGATATTCCAGCGTTACGGCAAAGTGTTGGGGAGCGCGGTCAACCCAGTCCTCCGAGAAGGTAATTCAGACCGTCGGTCTGCCCTTTCTGTCAAAGAACACGGCAAACGCAATCCCCACCGGATGATGCAGGAATGGCCGGAAGGGTCCAAAGCCCGTGTTGCCCATATGACCGGCGGGGATTTCTACGGTAGTGAACAGGCAGTGACCATCGAGGCCGCCGGCTCAGCCAAAATTGAATATGTGGCCCGAGATGGACGTTCGACGGAACTCAAGTCCGGGATTCCCTTGGTATCGGATGAGATAATAGATTGCGCCGTGATGAACGTGCGGGAACTCCGAACTTTTTACGCTGAAGAGATGGACAAGGCCAAAGCCGACGGTGTGTTGCTCTCACTGCACGTGAAATCAACCATGATGCGCATTTCCGACCCCATCATCTTCGGCCACTGCGTTTCGGTCTACTACAAAGACGTGCTGGACAAGCACTCCGCCGAGATGGGTGAGCTTGCGGTGAACCCCGACAACGGGATAGCCGAACTCTACACCAAAATCCAATCTCTAACCGACGAAAAGCGAACGGAGATTGAAGCAGACATCCAGGCGGTATATAGCGTCCGTCCTGAGCTTTTCATGGTGAACTCCAACCGAGGTATCACCAATCTGCACGTGCCGAGCGATGTGATTATCGACGCCACCATGCCTGTGATGATTCGCGACGGGGGCCGCACGTGGGGCCCAGACAATGAACTCCATGACACTGTGGCAATGATCCCTGACCGCTCCTATGCAACTCTATATCAAGCGGTAATCGAAGATTGCCAAGAGAAGGGGGCGTTCGACCCTGCTACGATTGGCAGCGTCGCCAACGTCGGGCTGATGGCCCAGCAGGCAGAAGAATATGGGTCGCACGACAAGACTTTTAAAGCGCCCGGTAACGGAACCATCCGAGTGGTGGACGATTCGGGCAATACCCTGATGGAGCAGTTGGTCGAGGAAGACGATATCTTCCGGATGTGCCAGACGAAAGACACGGCGATCCGAGACTGGGTCAAGTTGGGAGTCAATAGGGCTAGGATCACTGGTTCGCCTTCTATCTTTTGGCTGGATTCCAACCGGCCTCATGACATCGAGCTGATCAAGAAGGTTGACAAGTACCTGCCCGAGCACGACACCTCTGGCTTAGAGATTCGGACCATGGCTACCGTGGATGCGGTGAAGTACACCATGGAACGAAGCCGGGCTGGCTTGGATACGATCTCCGTAACCGGCAACGTGCTCCGGGATTACCTGACCGACCTCTTCCCCATTTTGGAATTGGGCACCAGCGCCAAGATGCTGTCAGTCGTGCCTCTACTTCAAGGAGGTGGGATGTTCGAGACGGGCGCTGGAGGTTCAGCTCCGCGGCACGTCCAGCAGTTCCTGGAAGAAGGGCACCTACGTTGGGATTCTCTTGGCGAATTCTGCGCTCTGGTTGCATCATTCGAACATGTCGCAGAGGTGTTCAAGAACGATAGGGCTAAGCTCCTATCCGAGACTTTGGATCAGGCCATCGGTCAGCATATGGAGCGTGACAGAGCTCCGTCTCGCCGGGTTAATGAACTGGACACCCGGGGCAGCCACTTCTATCTGGCCTTGTACTGGGCCCAAGCCCTGGCCGACCAGACAAAGGACCCAGAACTGCAAGCCAGATTTAAGCCCGTAGCAGATCAGATGGGTGCTAACGAGGAAAAGATTATTGAGGAGCTTAACGACGCCCAAGGGCAACCCGTGGACATAGGCGGCTATTACCATCCCAACCACGAAATGGCCGCCAAAGCCATGCGTCCCAGCGTCACTCTGAACGCGATCGTGGACGCCCTCTAGCGGCAAACGCGCCGGTGTGAACGAAAAGCCCCCTGACGTTGTCAGGGGGCTTTTTCATGTCTGATTGGCCTGGGAGAGAGGTGTAAATCCTCTATGAATGGCCCGTAAAGATTTTAGAGTTTGACACCAAACCTCAAGTGACAGCATCAATGATGGTGATGGCAATCGCTACCAGCCCAAAGGTTATGAAGAGCACCTTGGGGTTATATCTGGTCGGCATAGTTCTCGCCTTTTCTGTTATATGAGTTGAAAACAAGGCCAATGGTTTACCAACTCATGTAACCCATGGATTCAGGCACACCTGCTTACCCTTAGAACCTCAAGGCGCTTTACCCATGATAAACAGTTCTCCTCTTTGGAGCCCTTACCAGGATTCCACTATTTTGTCTGTTGCCCGAATTTAGCCCTGAGTGTAGTATCACAATCTAGTAGTCGGACCAGCGAGGAAAAACCATGAAATACGATGTAATTATAGTCGGCGGAGGAGCAGCCGGTTCGGTCTTGGCAAGCAGGTTAGCAGAAAACTCGAACACTTCCATTCTTCTTCTGGAAGCCGGGACTGATTACCCCGATCCCGACCACCTTCCGGACGAGATAAAGTTCGCCACCACAAGTTATGCGGAGTCCCCAGATTCGGAACACAACTGGGCGCTACGGGGAACGATCACCGAGGAACAAGGTGAGATACACGTAGCGCAGGGGAAGGTTATCGGTGGAGGGTCCTCCATAAATGGTGCGGCCATGCAAAGAGGGCTTCCCGAGGATTTCGACTCTTGGGCCGCTATGGGCAATGGTGAGTGGTCGTATGACAAAGTTTTGCCGTTCTTCAGGAAATCAGAACGAGACCTCGACATCAGGGATGATTTTCATGGGACCGATGGGCCTATACCGGTGAGACGCCGCCAAGCCGGCCCTTGGCCTGACGTACAGAAGGCCTTCCATGCGGCCTGTTTGGCTGAGGGTTATGGAGCAGTTGAAGACACCAACGGCCCGAACCCTGCAGGCGTTGGTGTGTGGCCTTCCAACAACTTGGACGGCTGGAGGATGAGCGCCGCACTCACCTACCTAAATCCAATGCGCCACCGCCTTAACCTCACTGTGAGGGGAGAGGTTTTGGTCAGAAAGGTGTTAATCGAAGGGAGGAAGGCCGTCGGCGTTGAAGCAGAAAGCGGAGGAGAAGTCTTCAACATCGAAGCAGACCGCGTCGTGTTAAGCGCGGGAGCTATCAAGTCACCCCACCTGCTCATGCTGTCGGGAATAGGGCCCAAAGACCAGCTTGAGGAGTTCGCGATCCCTCTCATCCATGATCTACCAGGTGTGGGTCAGAACCTTATGAACCATCTGAGTGCCCAGGTTACTTTCAAAGTCAAAGACGGATTGTCTCTTCACGGAGATATGGATGCAGTGCATTTTGGCCTACATTACACCGCGGAAGGGTCGAGCGAAGTCAATGACATGTTACTCAGGACTACGCCGATGGTCGACGAACGACCGGAGCGCGTCCCTGGATTACGGACGAAATTCTTAAATGATGGTATCCCAGCCGACCGTGTTGCTCGGGTATCGGTCACTCTCGGGTTACCCGACGGGTCTGGATATGTAAGGCTTGCCTCTGCTGATCCATCGGTGCAGCCGACTTTCAATTATCGGTATCTCCAGCATCCAAACGATAAGCGGCGCGTGCGCGACGGCATCCGGAAGGCCGCTGGGTTCCTTGAATCAGACGCATACAAAGACGTGTGCGATCAGCGGCTACATCCCGTGGACGACATCTTGAACAACGACGACGCTCTGGACCTTTACATTAGTCAAACGGTCGGAACAGCACGTCACGTATCTGGGACATGCAAGATGGGACCGGATTCAGACCCGATGGCCGTTGTCGACCAATATTGCAACGTGAAGGGAGTTGAAGGGTTGTCGGTGGTCGACGCGTCGATCAAACCCAAGATAACGAGGTCGGGCGGAAGCCATGCCACGGTCCTCATGATGGCAGAGCGAGCCGTAGAGTTTATTGCTCGGGCGACAACCAAGGTCTAATCATAACCTTCCGGAACAGTATCCTTCGCAACTAGAGTCCCAGATCGCTTGATAATGGTCTGGGCCGATATCGTGGCTAAAATTACAAGCTATTAACGAGTCATCGGCCAGAAGGAGTGATCAAGACCGTGGCGAGTTCGATTCCATTGTCAAAACAGGTTAATCAGGCACAGTCGATAGCCGTAACTCTAAACGATGATCAGGAAATCAGATTTCAACGTCTCGTAAAACAGAGCACGATGATCGACCTCCATCAGCATCCAATGGTGAAACCGGAAGATCCCGGTCAGTTCATCGAGTACCTACGTGGTGGTTCCTACATGTGGGGCTATGAAGCGATACGTCATGGAGGTTTTACAGCAGTCGGGACGGCCAATGTCTTCGGAGGGATGGTAAGCACCGACGAGATGTCCTTCATACGCTTCGAAGACCTTTTAAATGAGATCGGCCAGATGCTGTCTGACGTAGGTCGTCACGACGAAGTTATCAAAGTCACCAGCGCCTCGGAGATCGAGGCTGCGAAGCGATCTGGCAAAGTAGGGTTCTTACCTACGGTGGAACACCTCGCCATAGGCAACGAGTTGCAACGTGTGGATGTTCTCTACAACGCCGGCATCCGGTTGGCAGGACTGACCTACCGGCGCAAGAACTATATCGGGGACGGCCACCTAGAGCGAAACGATGGAGGGTTGAGCACATTTGGGATAGATGTGATCAAGAAAATGAACGAACTCGGCATGGTTGTAGATCTTTCCCACGCTTCTTTTCGGACGGCGATGGACGCCATCGACTTCTCCCATGCCCCTGTCGCCTTCAGCCACGACGGATCATACACATTGGGCCAACAACAAGGCGGAGGCGAGTACGCTGCGGGGCGCCTAAGGAGGGATGAGGAATTAGTAGCCTGCGCGCAAAAAGGCGGCATCGTTGGGGTTACTGTACAACCATCTGTGATTAGCAGTTGGGGTTCTGAACTGAGTATCGATCGCCTCCTCGACCATTACGATTACATGGTTGAGTTGCTAGGCATCGACCATGTGGCCATAGGGACCGATTCCAGCATCGGAGTGAGAAGTACAGGATTCATCAGAGGAGTCGATTCCCCCGCCGAAGGTAAGAACATTATCCGCGGGCTTATCGCTCGAGGCTATTCCGACGCGGACATCATCAAAATCGCGGGCGGTAACTCCCTGGCGTTCTTTCGCAAGGTCATGGGCGATTAGCCAGCGTGCTCTTTCAGGGATAGAACCCAAAGCTAATTTAAGCTCATCCAGAAAAGAAGACCGTCAGATTACATATCGTCTGATGGCCTTCTTCGTACTCGAGCCGTAGTCAGTTATAGAACCCGTGTATGGCCACATTGTACTTCGGTAATCTAAGCGATCGTCTTAATACCGATCAGCTCCAACAGCACGCCGAAAGACAGCGAGACTTGGATGTCGATTGCTAGTGTTTTGGAAGATAATTAGTTAATCAGATTAATCAACCTCGATTGTGTTTGGTTACGTCCGGCATAAGATATCTGCACTTGTGTTCCTACATTAGGTGGTTAAACCTCACAAGTAGCAGCATAAGTATCCCAAGCCCGGGCATCTGCTCTGGTCACATGGTTTTGGAAGCTTCTTTTTATCGGCCTTCCTTGATGTAATCGGCAACTTTCTCGCCAATCATAATCGTAGTAGCGTTTGTGTTGGCGCGGATGCAGTCCGGCATCACTGAGGCGTCGGCCACCCGAAGACCTTCCACACCACGCACGTGGGCATACTGGTCGACCACAGCCATCGGGTCGGAATCAGGCCCCATCTTACAGGTACCAGAGATGTGGTGGGAGGTTCCGGTGTTCCGTTTAAGCCATTCGTTCAGGGTTTCATCCGAGGTCAGGTCAGAGGTTGTGGGGTTAACCAGGTCCAGTAAGATCCCCTCGAAGGAGGTTTGTTCGCAAATATCGATGCACAGCCGAACAGCCTCTCTCATGCGGCGAAGGTCTTCCTCTTCTTTGTAGTAGTTATAGTTCAAGAAGGGTTGCACATGCGGATCGGTGGAGGTCAACTTCAACTCACCCTTACCTAAGGCAAGCTGCAGGCTAGCGCTGAGACCGATATAGTTCTTATCATCGTCAATTGCGACTTGGGCTGGTCGGTGCTCACTGGTCATTAGCATTGGGCTGATCTGCATATCATTACGAAGGTCC
>JAKUNK010000054.1:13533-16943 GCA_022451945.1 Dehalococcoidia bacterium | reverse complement strand
CGGCTCTCAGGGCGAGTATGGGCGCCTCCGCCACGGCTCGGGGGGCAGCGTAGGCCCACATAACGAATGACCGCGCGTTTTCAGGAGTCGGAGCCGGCCACGGGAACTCTTTCTGATCCTCTGGTGTTACTACGTTGGTGAATCGTAGGCTGACCACCGTGGTCGAGGAATTGCGAGCAATCATCTTCCCGATGTCTTCTCCAACTTGCTTAGACAGGCCGTATGGTTCGAACGGCATCATGGGATGATCCTCATCGATCGGTAAATATTTAGGTTCGAATGCCGCACCGTCGTGAGCCCATCCCATGGCGAATGCACTAGATGAAAACACGACTCGACGGAGCCCTTTCTCCGCCGCTGCCATCATAATATTGAACGTACTATTGACGTTATTATCGAAAATTAAGCGTCCATCGGCACGGAGAGGGCCTGGGATTGCACCCATATGAATAACGCCTTCCGAGCCTTTTAGCAGGCTGTCTACTGATTTTCTATCTTGCAGGTCGCAAAGCTGAAATTCGGTAGGCAGGTCATCTGCCAGGACTTGGTCCGTTGCACGGACCTCTTCTTCCTGATCGAGAAGATGCCGAACTACTCTCCTGCCCAACCTTCCCGCCGCTCCTGTTACAACTATCATATCTAGTTCCTCGTCTACTGAGAGGTCATCCGATTCTCCGAAGCATGCTCCGGTAATTATAACGAATGGCGAATGCAGGCCGATGTATCACATAGATTCGTAAAGACTAGGTCGATTTCACGTATCATCAAAAGGCAGCAATATATGGACTAATTAGAGAAAAATAGAAGGTTGGCTAATAAAATCTGTACAGGTGACAAAGGATTAGGTTAGAGCTGTCGATTACCTAGAATAATTCGGCACAACAGCTATACTCATGGGCAAGGGCCAATGAAGATCGCTCAGCGCTAGAGCGGGCGGCTAATGACCGCTTAAGTTCGAATCTTCCTCGGGGAGCCAGCTATTATCCTTCTTAAACGGTCTCTCCAGCTAGTATTGACCAATATCTAATATTAAACCCATCAAATCTTAAGAGGTTTTGACGGATTCTCTTCGGAGAATTTTGATTCGTCTGCTACACCGCAAACTCAAAAAAGGACCTGTCTCATGAGACAGGTCCTTTTCAGTAATTCCCGTTGATTCCAAGAGTAAACCGAGCCCAGCCAACCGGTTAACTTCCTTGCGAGAGAGCCGTTCCCGAAGAGACCTTCAAATGCTTAGTCTTTTGAGACTCAGCGACTGGTAGTGTAATAGTCAAGACACCATTCTGGTACCGAGGTTCAACATTCTCGGTGTCCACATAATCAGAGAGCCGCAACGACCGACGAAACGAACCAGTACTGCGTTCGCGAACAACGTAAGCACTATCCTCTCGCCGTTCCTCGACCTTGGTTTCTGCCTTGATCGATAGGACTCCTCCCTCGATCGTAATAACTATGTCCTCCGGCTTAACACCGGGAAGATCCGCGGTTACGGTAACGTTGTCACCGTCCCGGACGATGTCCAATGGAGCCGGTCTACCATTCCGCTCGGGGTTGTCATATACCCCACGGGTGGCCTTATGGCGTGCTCGCCTGATCTCGAATAGCGGATCCCAACGCGTCAATACCATTTTTCAGTTCCTCCAAAAATTCTAGGGTTAGGACGCTCAGTCTCAATCCTTAGTTGATATACGATATTATCTATAATTGAGTGGATAATTATCAAGTTTCAAATATAGTAGCTATAATTTTAATGATGGGAATAATAGCGACTAGATTGACGTTAATATATAATTTAACTATAATCCAAATCGTTCAAAGACTAACAAAGTCATATTATTCGGTTGATTTGATGGCAAATTATTACGACACATTAGGTGTGCCCAAGGGAGCTTCGGAGAAAGATATCCGTAACGCATTCCGCAGATTGGCCCGCAAACATCACCCCGACGTCAATGACAACGACCCGGCATCCGAAGAGAAGTTCAAAGAGATCAACGAGGCCTACACGGTGCTATCAGACTCCGACTCCCGCCGGAAATATGATCGCTACGGAGACGATTGGAAACGCGCAGGTGATTTTGGACACCCGGGTAGTGGCGGAGGATTCAACTTTACGAACATGGGTCGAGGAGGAATGAGGGGTGCTCCCCGAGGTATCAACCTTGAAGACCTATTTGGCGGTATGGGCGGCAGGGGTTTTGAGACGAGCCCTACCCCTCCCGCAGAATACCCGGTCTCGGTCACTCTTGAAGAAGCCTTTAATGGCGCTGCCCGCCGACTCCACATGCAAGACGGCAGGCGGATCGAAGTCAAGATTCCGTCAGGGGTGGACAACGGCTCGAAGGTCCACATCGCAGCAGACTCCGGCCCTGGGAGCGACTTCTATCTAGTGGTATCGGTGAAAGAACACGCCAAGTTCCGCCGGCAGGGCAAGAACCTCTACGTGGATGTAGAGGCGCCTCTGGACGATGCGGTACTAGGCGGCGAGCTCACCGTGCCTACCCTGACCGGACGGCTGGCGATGACCATCCCGAAAGGGACTCAGAATGGGCGGCGCTTCCGACTAGCAGGGCAGGGCATGCCTGCCCTAATTAGCTCAGGGAACAACCCTCGGAGTGACGTCGACCACCGCGGTGACTTGTTCGCCACATTGAAGGTGAAGCTCCCAGAGGAGTTCACCGCTGAAGAGATAGACCTGTTCCAAATGTTACGGGACAACCGAATCGGTTCGTCAAAAACAGGAGGTGCCGGAGGAGATGATGGAGCAGTTGAGGAATAGCTATGAGCACAGATAACCGATTCCAAGACGAACCTTGTTTCGTTATAAGCGTTGCCGCCCGAATCGTCGGTGTGCACGCCCAAACCTTGCGTCACTACGAGCGTGTGGGCTTGATATGGCCGTCGCGGACCGGAGGTCGGCAGCGCCTCTATTCCATGGCAGACATCGAGCGTCTGCGCCAGCTCAAAACTCTAACGGAGGACATGGGTCTTAACCTGGCCGGGGCGGAGGTGGCTCTCAAACTGATGAACCGCATCGAAGAACTTGAGGACCAGGTTAAACAGTTGACCGATGCCGTAAACACTCTTCAGAGACAAAGGCAACGGCAAGGCCAGAGATCCGGTCAAGGACATAGCGCGGCCAGTCGCGCGTAGGAGGAAGCATCATGGTATTAAGACCAGACCAATTCACTGAGCAAGCCCAAGAGGTCTTGCATAACTCCCAGGACCTGGTGCGCAAGTACAGCCACAGCCAATGGGACGTTGAACACATACTCTTGGCGCTTCTACAGCTAGATAACGGTACTCCCGCCGAGATCCTGGGCCAAATCGGCGCCCAAACTGACTCCATCAAGGCCCAGTTCGACTATGCCATTGAATCGACGCCGAAGGTGGTCGACAACGCCACCCAG
>JAKUNK010000054.1:0-13523 GCA_022451945.1 Dehalococcoidia bacterium | reverse complement strand
CGCGCGTGCTCGTGCGGTGATCGCTGCCCTGCAACTCTACGGCGTGGGAGACGACCGGCTCGTGGCCCGCGGTTTCGGCCCCGACGTGCCGGTGGCCGACAACGCCACCCAGATCTACGCCACCCCTCGGGCCGCCCGGTTGCTCGAGGACGCCAAGAACGAGGCCGACCGTTTGAAGGACGACTTCATCGGCGCTGAGCACTTATTCATCGCCGCGGTCACGGAGTCCCAGGGAGACGCTGCCCAGATTCTGAAGGAACACGGCGTCGACCAAGAAAAGGTGTACCAGGCGTTGGTAGAAGTTCGCGGTAGCCACCGAGTGGACGACCCCAGGGCTGAAAGCCATTACCGATCTTTGGACAAATACAGCATCGACCTGACCCACCTAGCACGCCAAGGTAAATTGGACCCGGTGGTCGGCCGAGACGAAGAGATCCGCCAAGTGATGCAGACACTGACCCGACGTAAGAAGAACAACCCTGTAATCATAGGCGAGGCCGGCGTGGGCAAGACCGCCATCGTCGAGGGTCTGGCCACCCGTATCGTGGCGGGAGACGTTGCTGATTCCCTCAAAGGCCGCCGTGTGCTCGCTTTGGACATGGGAGCGTTGGTCGCCGGCTCCAAGTTCAGGGGAGAGTTCGAAGAACGGCTGAAGTCGGTCATGGACGAGGTCAAGCAGGCCCACCGTGAAGTGATCCTATTCCTTGATGAGATACACATGATGGTGGGCGCCGGCGCAGCCGAGGGCGGCATCGACGCCAGCAACATGCTTAAGCCGGCCTTGGCTAGGGGAGAGTTGCAATGCATCGGCGCCACAACTCTGGACGAATACCGAAAATACATCGAGAAAGACTCGGCTTTAGAGCGCCGTTTCCAGTCGGTAATCTTGGATGAACCAACCGTGGAGGAGACGGTCGACATCCTGCGCATCCTGAGGCCCCGCTACGAAGCCCATCACAAGGTAGATATCGACGAATCCGCCCTAATAGCGGCTGCCCGTCTAAGTGACCGCTATGTGACTGGGCGCCAGTTACCCGACAAGGCCGTTGATTTCATAGACGAGGCAGCAAGCAAGCTGCGGATCGACGCCGAGAGCTTGCCTGCAGACGTGAAGAACAAGGAAGAACGTATCGCAGAGCTTCTGGACCAGGAAGAGGCCGCTGCTCGGCGTACAGAATACGAACGCGCCGCCGAGATTAGAGTCGAACGACTGCGATTACAAGAGGAATACGAGTCCGAGCGTAGCAGCTTGCTCAACAACTCGAACATGGACATGGTGGTAACCGAGCTAGACATCGCCGAGCTGGTCTCCAAGTGGACTGGCATTCCCACCGGACGTTTATTAGAGGGTGAGGGCGAGCGGCTGGTGCACATGGAGGATAACCTCCATAAGCGGATTATCGGACAGGGAGAAGCTGTAATCGCAGTGGCCGAGGCAATACGCCGTTCCCGCGCCGGTCTGAGCGACCCGCGACGCCCGATTGGCAGCTTCATATTCCTGGGCCCCACGGGCGTGGGTAAGACTGAGTTGGCCAAGTCATTGTCCCAATTCATGTTCGACGACGAGTCCAACATGGTGCGCATCGACATGTCAGAGTACATGGAGAAACATTCCGTGTCACGGCTCATCGGCGCGCCTCCTGGCTACGTGGGATATGACGAGGGCGGGCAACTCACCGAGGCTGTGCGCCGCCGACCTTACAGAGTGGTGTTATTCGACGAGATAGAGAAGGCACATTCAGATGTGTTAAACATCCTACTCCAGGTCCTCGAGGACGGGCGGTTGACCGACGGCCACGGCAGGACCGTGGATTTCCGGAACACTGTGATCATCATGACCAGCAACCTAGGCACATCTGGTATCGGGAGGCAAGCCACTGGGTTCCGAACAGACGGCACAACCGGTGAGAATGAGGGCAAGAAACTCCAAGATTCCATTAACGCCGCTCTGAAAGACACGTTTCGGCCTGAATTCTTGAATCGGATAGATGAGACGATCGTCTTCCACCCGCTGACTCAAGAAGAGATCGGGCGGGTCGTAGGCCTGATGATTAAAGACGTTCAGAGCCGTCTGGAAGAGAGGGGAATCACCTTTGAGTTGACCACGGACGCCAACATCTGGCTTGGCCGAGAGGGCTACGACCCAGTCTATGGAGCAAGGCCGTTGCGCCGAGCGGTGAGCCGCTTCCTAGAGAACCCAATGTCCGAGGGAATACTCTCCGGTGAATTCACCTCAGGCGACCATGTCCTAGTGGACGCAGAGACAGATGGGCTCGTGTTGTCTAAGGTGGAAACGCCTGCCTCTGAGATGGGGTACCAGAAAGAAGACAAAGCCTTAACTTCGACTTCCCACTTCCCGGCTAAATGATTTAAAACCCTATCCTTCCAAATTTGGCCGGGTTAAAGCGAGGTCGTACTCAAACAAAACTTGAGATGATCACTAGATCTTAATCGGCTAACTCCAACCTTTGGCACGGCGGTAATCCAATCTCGGCTGAGAGCTGATGCGACAAGCGAGATATAAAACCATCAACGTATGGGAATTAAATGCCCACTATGTTGAAACTGTAATGGAACAATCACAACTGCTCAACCTTATGCTAATTAATTTCCTTAAGGGTAGCTACATACCAACAGCCCAAGACAAATCGTGATTCGGGCATTGGGCCAGGTAGACTGGCGAAAACCGAAGAATCTGATCCGGCTGAGCATCCTGACTCTGGTCATTGGGGCCTTCATTACGGCCTGGATGGTTCGCCACAACTTCGGAGCCAGCGAAGTGGGCTACGGCGCAGTCGCCTTGAGCGCATTAGTAGCCAGCGCCGGGTTGTTGATCCCAGTCCCTGCTCTAGCCACCGCCTGCGCCACCGCCAACTTCCTGAACCCATTGTTGGTAGGGCTCATAGCAGGTACCGCCGAAGCTACTGGTGAACTTAGCGGTTATTACCTGGGTTACACGGGCCGGGACATATTGGCAAAAAGCCGGATGTACCAGCGGCTGGAAGGGTCTATGCGCCGGTGGGGCTGGTTGGCGCTGTTCCTTGTATCGTTGATTCCCAATCCAATCTTCGACGTGGTGGGCATCACCGCTGGAGCGCTCCGCTACCCAATCTGGAGATTCTTGGCCGTGGTCTGGGCCGGCAAGGTGCTCAAATTCTTGGTTTTCGCGTACGCCTGCATCGCTGGCGCAGAATGGCTGACTGACGCATTCGACATTTAATATCGGGAGCCGAAAAAACCATTTCAGGCATGAAAAGTGGCGGATATCGCAATAGGAGTGTATTCTTACCCAATCTCTTCCTTATTTTTCACCCCACAAATTCCCATTTACGCTGGGAACCCCTTCAAACGGTTCCGACTGCATTTATTGGAGGCACACTTTGATTCGCCCATTAGACGGTAAAAGCCCTCGCGTCCATCCGTCCGCTTTCGTCAGTGAAGCTGCCTATATTGTCGGCGACGTGGTCATCGGGGAAGGCACCAGCATCTGGCCCGGAGCGGTTATACGTGCCGACTACGGAGACATCATTATCGGCAAAAACTGTTCCATCCAGGATAATGCCGTGCTGCACACCGATGACCATCTGGAGTTAGGCGACAACGTGCTCATGACCCACGGAGCGGTTGTCCACGGCGGAAAGGTTGGAAGCAACGTCCTGATCGGCGTAAACGCGGTACTTCTCGAGGACACCGACGTTGGAGACCACGTTTTCATCGGGGCAGGAGCCATCGTCCGAGGCAAAGTCCCAAAGAACTCGCTGGTTATCGGCGTCCCCGGCCAGATTCGCCCACTCTCTGAGAAACAAGCTGAACGGCTTAAAGACCCCACCGCCAAATACGTTCAGAACGGAAAACGATTTTCGGCGCAAGGTCTCGGATTGGATTTCTCAGAGTTCGAGGCGGATGTCTAAGCGATGACCACTGGACAGGATATCCCATCTCTTCCCCTTACCGGTATCCGTGTCATGGACGTCACTCACATCGTGGCTGGGCCGTTCTGCTCCTTGATTCTGGCCGACATGGGAGCCGAGGTCATCAAGATTGAGCGTCCTGGTGTGGGCGAACGAGGTCGAAGCAACGGACCTTTCATCAATAACGAGTCCGGCGAGACCATCAGTGCCCGGTACCTAGGCCTGAACCGCAACAAGAAGAGCGTGGCCCTGGACCTCCGCGACCTTCGTTGCAAGGCGGCATTCGAGCGGATGGTCAAAGAGTCTGACATCTTACTAGACAACTGGGGGCCCGGCGCTCTCCGGCGTCTTGGACTGGGTTACGACGTCTTAAAAGAACTTAACCCCGCCCTTATCTATACCAGCCTCACCGGATACGGTGATCCAGAAGGTCCAGCTCCTGGCCCGTATTCCGACTGGCCGGCCAACAACCCATGCGTTCAAGGGATGGGCGGGTGGATGGCGGTCACAGGAGCGCCTGGAGGGGCCCCCCAGATGGTGGGAGACAACATCGGAGATTCGGTCCCAGGAGTTTGGGCCGCCCTAGGAGTCATGATGGCCCTAGAAGCCCGGCATCGCACCGGTGAAGGCTCCTTCGTGGATATGGCCATGTACGACTGCATGGCCGCCCACACAACTAGCACTATGCCTTTCTACCAGGCCACCGGCCAGGCGCCCGGACTCGAACGCGGAAATATGCTGAGCGCCCAATTAGCCATCCGCGCCAAGGACGGCTGGTTGGTGCTGGCCGGTGCGGGCGGTCCTGAAAAATGGAAGGACCTCTGGCGGCTCATGGATCGGGAAGACCTGATCGATGACGAACGCTACCTGGGCGTAGGCGTCAGCGGAGACTTCTACATGAACAGCTTCGTGCCGGCCCTCGAGGGCTGGACCATGAGCCGAACCAAAGCCGAAGTGACCAGTGCTCTCATCGCAATCGGCTATTCCATGGGGATGGTGCAGGATGCAGCGGACCTGGACATTTGTCCTCACCTAGAAGCCAGAGGTATGTTCGTAAATGGCGGCGACAACCTAGGCGGGACGTTCCGGACGGTCAACACGCCTATCAAGTTTGCCGGAGGGGCAGAGACACCTAACAACGCACCGCCGCTCCTGGGCGCCAACAACGAAGAGATACTCTGCTCCATCGGTGGCGTCAGCCCCGAAGACCTGGAACTGATGCAAACGGATGGAGTCGTCTAACTTGCTCGTGCAGGGCCAATCATGAAGATAGCGGTCATGGGCGCCGGTGGTATCGGTGGGTGTTTCGGAGGCCTCTTAGCGAAAGGAGGGCTTGATGTGACGCTCATCGCCAGGGGCGCGCATCTGCAGGCCATCCAGGAGAACGGACTCCAGGTTATTGAGCCAAAGGGTGGCTACTCGGTGAAGGTCAAAGCTACCGACGACCCATCTCAAGTAGGCCCCGTGGATTTGGTCATTCTAAGTGTGAAAACCTACCAGAACGAACAAGCGATTCCGATGATGAAACCGCTAATTGAACGCGACAGCACTGTGATCACTTTGCAGAACGGGGTGGAGAGCGCCGAAGAAGTGGGGCAAATGTACGGCCCTGAACGAGTACTCCCCGGATCAGCTTATTTACTGTGCAACATCGACTCTCCCGGCGTAGTCAGGCAGCGCGCCCCGGTGGCCCGTTTGTCCTTTGGCGAAGCCAATGGCAATCGCAGCGCGCGGGCCATCGCATTCCAAGACGCTTTTGCGAAGGCTGGGATCGAAGCGGACCTTTCAGAAGACGTCATGAGGGCCCTCTGGTCTAAGCTCTTGTATAACACTCCTGCAAACGGCCTGGCCTGCGCTTCGCGGTTAACACCCAAGGCATTCTTCGAGTTCGCAGAAGGGAGAGCACTCTTCGAAGCCGCGTTCCAGGAAGTTGCAAGCGTCGCCACGGCATCCGGTGTCCCTCTGGGGGATATCGACGTCAAGGGGGCCATGGGATTAGTCGCCCAACGGCCATTAGACGGCAAAGGCTCCATGCAAGCAGACCTAGAAACTGGAAAACCTCTGGAACTTGAAGCCATCGTCGGCTCCATAGGCCGGATCGGCCGCAGAATGAACGTAGCAACTCCTTTGATGGACTTTGTGTACGCACTATTACTACCCCACAAAAACGGCCACCCTGGAGACACTTAGTCTATGAGGATAGCAATCATGGGAGCTGGCGGCGTTGGCGGGTGCCTCGGCGGATTGCTGGCCAAAGCAGGAAACGATGTCTCGCTGATTGCGCGCGGCGAACATTTGGAGGCCCTTCGCGAGCACGGGTTAAAGGTAATCCGGCCTGGCGGCGAGATCATAGTCGAGATTCAAGCTACCGGTGACCCATCGGAAGTTGGCCAAGTGGACCTAGTATTATTCACCGTCAAGACCTTCCAGAACCGTCATGTAATCACCAGTCTGAAGTCATTGATGGGCCCGGAGACTTCGGTCATAACCCTTCAGAACGGAGTTGAGAGCCATGAGCAGTTGAGTGCGGTCTTGGGAGCTAGTAACATCCTCCCAGGAGCCTACTGGGCGTCGTCTCATATCCTATCGCCTGGGGTGATCTCAGAGGATGTTGAGGCCAGGGTCTCGTTTGGAGCGGTCGACGACACTGAGAGCCTTCGCGCCCTGGACATCCGAAAAGTATTTCGGGACGCAGGAATCGAAGCCGAACTCTCCCCTGATCCCCTTCGGGTGCTATGGGAGAAGTTCGTTGTGCTGAGCGCTCTGTCCGGGATCACCAGCGCTGCTCAGACCAGACCCAAAGAACTACTCCAGTTTCCGGACGCCCGCAAGATGTTCTGTGATGCGATGGAGGAAGCGCTAGCTGTCGGCTTGGCTAAAGGGGTCGATCTGCCCGCAAACCTAGTTCGAGACTCTTTGAATTATATCGACGGTTTACCGGATTTCCAGAATACCATGCACAGCGATTACGAGGCCGGACGGCCCACTGAGTTGGACGCACTGTCCGGCGCGGTGATTAGACTGGGCAATCAGATTGGTGTTAAGACTCCCGTCCATGGCTACCTATATTCTGTGTTGCTGCCCCACAAAGACGGGGCTGGTGGGTGAGCGCGTTAACGACTCTGTCTTCGATCTGACCTTCCTCGCAAAAACACCGCTCCGCTAAAGTCATATTTTAATTTAAGACCAGATGCAAGCTTTCAGCTGATTCCAAACAGGACGATATCAGCCTATAATGATGCCTTGCACAGTCGATTTCGGAGTTACCCGTGACCTCATTTCAAGCGCCCCGCGGCACCGCAGACCACCTCCCTGAAGAACAAAAATACTGGCGGTATATCGAGTCCAAGGCCACGGACGTAGCCGCCCGATTCGGTTTCGGCCGAATCGACACGCCGACATTCGAGGATTCAAACCTATTCATCCGATCAGTGGGTGAAGGGACCGACATCGTCGAAAAAGAGATGTATACCTTCGACGACCGCGGAGGCGACAGCATCACCCTGCGCCCCGAAGGCACCGCCCCCGTCTGCCGGGCTTACCTGGAACATGGGATGCACAACCTGCCTCAGCCCGTGCGGATGTACTATTTCTGCCCAGTATTTCGCTACGAACGCCCTCAGGCCGGGCGATTCCGTCAGCACCACCAATTTGGCGTTGAAGTGCTTGGCGACGCTGATCCTTCGGTAGACGTCGAGGTCATAGAGGTCGCCTGGGAGCTTATGATTGGACTGGGTCTGAATGAGATTAATCTGCTGATCAACAACGTCGGCGACGCCCAATGCCGGCCGGCCTACGTGGCCAAGTTGAAGGAGTATTACTCCCGCCACCAGGCTAGCCTGTGCCTCGACTGCAAAGCTCGACTGGAGCGTAACCCACTTCGACTACTAGATTGCAAGGTCGAGACCTGCCATGCCATAGGTAATGACGCGCCCAGATCGGCCGAGAACCTGTGCGAGGAATGCAGTGATCACTGGACCAAGCTAATGAGCTATCTGGACACCATGCAACTGCCCTATCAGATTGACCACCGTCTGGTGCGTGGGCTTGACTATTACACGCGGACAGTCTTCGAAGTGCAACCGGTAGATGGTGGAGGCCAGTCGACCATCTGTGGCGGCGGGCGCTACGACGGTTTAATAACTGAACTGGGCGGACGAGAGACCCCTGGCATCGGTTTTGCCACCGGTCTGGAAAGGCTAACGTTGAACCTGAAACGGAGCGAGGTACAGGTCCCGGACATTCCCTCGCCCAAATATCTGGTGGCCAACGTAGGCGACAGCGCCCGCAACGCAGCCTTGGAATTGTCGGTGAACCTGCGCCGAGCCGGGGTTGGGGCGATCTTAAGCAGCGGGTCGAGGGGGCTTCGTGGTCAGATGCGCCAGGCCAACGCCTTGGAGATACCGTATGCCCTGATCCTAGGCGACGATGAGCTTGAGAAGGGCGAGGTAGTTGTCAGGGACATGGAGTCCTCAGTACAGGAGAGCAAACCTCTGGCCGAGTTCATGGAAGAAGTGAGCAAGAGTATCTAAACCTGGACTCGGCCCTGCTGGCTGAACAGACTCACTTGGGGAAGTTGGGTGATGGGTATGAACCAGTCGGTGGTGGCGTTCCTGGCCCTAACGCTTTTGGTATTGGCCTGCGGCGAAGCCGGTGACGTTCATAACTCCATTGCCGGCTGCAATGGAAACCACTGTTCGGGCCGTAGCCGCCGAGACCCAGACCAATAACGTGACCGTCGCCGAGCCAAATCTCGAAAGGACCATCACCGCCCGAGTACAAGCCACAGTTCATGCACTTCTCGCCGCCACCCCCATACCGTCACCCACGCCGACCGAGGGAATTCCCAGTCCCACTCCAATACCAACCATATTCACAACAATCACGGGAGGCGCATTCAACACGGCGTCTGCTCTTATATCAACAAGAACACCTTTGCCAACACCCATCGCCACAGCCACCCCCCGTACGACCCAATTGGCACAATGCTCCCTTGCTACCGATGGCCCGGGAATCCCCGCTTGAGTGAATGGCATCCATGCAGCCTCTGCTGCCGCATCTTCCGGCCGTTACTTCCTGCTGGTTGAGCAGGCTAGCTGCACGTCGTTCACCGGTCAGATGGTCACCTTCAAAGTGGGTGATTCTGAAGCCAAACAAACCGTCCAATGGACACAGGGAGGAGCCACCAAACTTATCTTAAGCGCACTAGGCGATGCCTTAAGCAACTTCAATCCCCCTGGCCTGGCTGGCCACTGGCCCAACCTCTGCCCCCTCATGTAGTCCTAGGAACAGTTTTCGTTGGCCATTGTTGACCTCTCGCCGTTGATCCTCCGTGACATTTACCTGTTGACCATCTTGGTGTAACATTAGAACATATGTACGTAACGCATTCCAGCGGCGTCTCGCAGTAGTTGTATCTCTCGACTGGACGACCGCAGGCAATCGGAGGACGACGCTAACATGAAGATCTTTTACCGAGGCTATATCATAGACGAAGAGATCCGATCCATCAGCTATTCGGTATACGGCCAGCGGCCGGAGCGCTCCGAACTAACCGTAAAGAGCACCTCCCGTGAAGCCATGGAATGGATCGATGGCGAAGTTAGACGGAATACCATCCTCGCGGCAACAATGACACCGGCATCAGCTATATATCAGGCAGCATAATCAAGAATAATACCGGGTTGCCTAGGAATCTCTTTGGCGGGAGAATGTGCGGAAGCGGATAATCTTAGGGAGGCTCGTTGAATGGCGACCCAACCACAAAGAGAAGGACCCGCAACCGGCGGGTCCTTCTCTTTTTCTAGAGTTATAGACCTAAGTTGGCCCATACGGCCTGGCATCCCGCGATGGCCGGGCGACCCCAACGTGGAATTTGAAACCGTATCAGATCTCGAGACAAACGGCTATTTCCTACGCCGGTTCTCCATGGGGGAGCATTCCGGAACCCATCTGAGCGCCCCGGCTGGATTCCATGCTAGCGCGCCCGGTCACGAGGGATTCTCCCCTCAAGACCTCGTTAGACCGGGAATCGTTATGGATATTTCTAACCAGGCAAAGGTCAACTCGGATTACACTCTTACCATAAATGACGTTCTGGACTGGGAATCTGGCTACGGCCCGGTACCTCGGGGTTGTATCGTTATACTCCGTACCGGCTGGCAGGCAAAGTGGAATGACCCCTTCGCCTACCTCGGCGGAGACACCGCTGACCAACTACACTTCCCAGGTTTCGGTCGGGATACCGTGCAGTTATTGATTGAAGGCCGAAACGTAGCCGGCCTCGGCACGGACACTGCGGGTATCGAGCCTGGCACCGACACCGATTTCTCTGTAAGCCGGATGGCCTTAGAAAGCCGCTTGATCGTGCTTGAAAACATGACCGCCCTTGACCAACTGCCCGCCTCCGGCTTTCTGCTAGTGGTCGGACTCCTACGACTTGAGGGCGGCGGCGGTCCCACGGCGATTACGGCCCTAGTCCCGTAAATAGACCTATACGACGGCTGCAATTCCAGCCGCAGCGCAGTCTTCGTCTTCCTGGCTAGTCCCGCCGCCGACTCCGACGGCTCCGTCAACAACTCCATTGCGGCGAACGGGCAATCCACCCTGACTGGGGATGCCGTGGCCACCCTCGGCCGCAAGAATGCCTTTCATAATCGGCGATTCTGACCGCTCTTGAAGCTCGCCGCTGCTGCGGCCGAACGCCGCCGAGGCAACAGCCTTGCCTTGGGACCCATAAGCGCCGCCCCAGATTGCGCCGTCCATGCGGTTGAACGCCAGTAAGCGCCCGCCGGCATCGACTACTGCAACGTTAATCTTGATATCTAGTTCCTTGGCTTTGGCTATTGCGCCCGCCACCATCTCATTGGCTTCATCTAGTGTTATGGCCATGATTCCCTCCATCTTTAAAGAATACGGCCATTCTAGCGCAAGCCGCCAACTGCGCCAACAAGGTAATTTATCCAGCCTAACCTAGGCACGGTGTTATACTGCTAACACGACCCATAAATCCTTGGAGTTCCATCCCACTGTGCTGACCAAACGTATAATCCCGTGCCTCGATGTGGACGGAGGGCGGGTGGTAAAGGGCATCAGTTTCGTCGGGCTCCGCGATGCCGGAGACCCTGCCGAATTGTCTGCTTTTTACGACCAGCAAGGTGGCGACGAACTGGTCTTTCTCGACATCACCGCCAGCTCTGACTCCAGAGACACCATGGTGGACGTTGTTCAGCGGGTCTCTGAACAGGTGTTCATTCCCCTAACCGTCGGCGGCGGCATACGCTCTGTCGAAGACGTGCGCCGGATGTTAAAAGCAGGAGCTGACAAAGTCGGAATGAACACGGCCGCGATCAACGATCCCAAGCTGGTCAAGCGGGGCGCTATCGCCTTTGGCAACCAGTGCATCGTGGTGGCCATAGACGCCAAACGGGTCTCGTCTGCCGATGCCGCGCCAGTTCCTGGCTCGACAGATTTGGCCTTGGATGGCGATTCCAGATGGCAGGTCTACACCCACGGTGGGCGCACCCCCACAAGCATCGACGCAGTAAAATGGGCCGTCAGAGTTGCGGAGTTGGGGGCAGGTGAGATATTGCTCACTAGTATGGATGAAGACGGCCAATTATCGGGATACGACTTAGCACTGACCCGGTCCATCTCTGAGGCCGTGCCCGTTCCGGTGATAGCCAGCGGAGGCGCCGGCGAACTGGAACACCTCTACGAGGCGTTAGACCAAGGTAAAGCCGACGCCGTTCTTGCCGCAAGCATATTCCACTTCGGCACATTCACCATCGACCAGGCTAAGCGGTACCTCCAGAGCAAAGGCGTCCCGGTCAGGCCGAAATATTAATCGGATATAGGTAGCGATCGATGCCCCGAATCACCACTGTAATCTTCGACATGTACGAAACTCTGGTCCACAATCCTCACGGAATGGGGAAGAATAGTTTCGCCAAGATTATCGAACAACAGAGTCTCAACACCACTGTCGACGAGCTGTGGGACAACTGGACGCCCGCTGAAGCAGAATTCCAGAAGACCCGTTTGAATCCCGATCTGCCTTTCCAAAGCTACTTCAGCGCCTGGAAGACCGGATTCGAGCTTTCTTTCTTAACGCTGGGCCTGGAGGGCAATTCGCAGGCCGCAACAGAGCAGTTCTTCCGGGACGTGTCCCAAAGAGCACCCTACCCAGAGACCAACGACGCGATAGCCGAAGTCCAGAAGCGTTGGAACACTGCCATTTTGTCCAACGCCGATGACGGGTTCTTATTACCAAACCTGAAGCTTTTGGAAGTGGGGTTTGAAACGGTGCTCACATCGGAGCAGGCCCAGATCTACAAGCCGCGACCTGAATTATTTCAGCTGATTCTGACTCAATTGGGCGTCACTCCAGATGAAACTGCCTACGTGGGCGACCGGCAGTTGGAGGACGTCTTGGGTCCGACGAACGCCGGCATGCACCAGGTGTGTATCAACCGGAACAACGCGCCCTTAAACCCAAACCTTCCGAGACCGACCCATCAGATATCCAATCTCTTGGAATTACCCAAACTTTTGGCCAACGGACTGGCCGTTTAGCCAATAATCTATAACCGCCATTATAAATAAAAGGCGAAATATGAAAATAAAACTCAACGAACAGGGTCTGCTACCCGCCATCGCCCAGGACGCCGAAACCGGCGAAGTTTTGATGATGGGTTACATGAACCCTGGTTCATTGAAACGCACCGTAGAGGGAGTCCAAGTCTGGTTCTACAGCCGAAGCCGGGAGGACCTATGGCACAAGGGGGAGATGTCTGGGAATTACCTCAACCTGAAAGAAGCCTGGCTGGACTGCGATGCCGACACCATCCTCCTGAAGGTCGACCCTGATGGCCCGGCCTGCCACACCGGAGAGGTTTCCTGCTTCTTCAACAAACTGGAAGGTTTACCCGAGGAATATGAGGAGACCGAGTCTGGACCCAGTATCCTAGGTGAGTTGTTCGCCCTGATAAAAGACCGTCAACAAGAGATGCCCGAGGGCAGCTATACCACGTCACTGTTCGATGAAGGCGTACCCCGAATCGCCCAAAAAGTAGTGGAAGAAGCTGGAGAGACCGCCATCGCCGCGGCCATCAACAACACTGAGGACCTGCCCGGCGAGATTGCCGATATGATCTACCACACCCTAGTACTCCTAGCAGCCTCCGGCGTGCAACCCGAAGCTGTCTACGAGAAATTGCGGGAAAGGCGGAAGTAGCAGTTCGTTCTCTAGCTGCCACAGTAACTGTGGCAGCTAGAGAACGAACTCCAAAGGCAGGCTTAGCTTCAGGGTCAATGTGACTGGTCAAGAACTGCCTCGTCAGCTCATTTGGCCGAGTCGCCCTCACCATGGAATCGATTACCAGAGATCGGAGGATGGATAACCTGTAATAAAGGTTTGACCGCCATCAATGCTCGGAGCTCGCTAATAGTCTCAAGGAGTTGCATCTAAGTTTGGGCGGTCTCGGTTCTGCCGTCGACGCCAATAAACGTCGCCGATTCCCCCAACAATAGGCCGTCTGTTCAGCTCCAAGAAGACCAGTCGCGGCATTCTTGAAGGCGTAATCAGATAGCTAAAACCCAGACGGGAGCTTG
>JAKUNK010000053.1:0-16752 GCA_022451945.1 Dehalococcoidia bacterium | reverse complement strand
GGGAGCAACCGTGACCAATCGCTGGCCAAGGTTCCCGGTATCACCTACCGGAAGGACGGCGGCATCGTCCAGACACAACGCACTGGCCTCGTCGCTCCAGACTTCGTTGAACTACCTGATTTTCGTTCCATCAAAGATCTCAACTCATCGAATCCCATGGTTGGGGCGGTGATAGAGACCATCCGCGGCTGCACCGAGAACTGCACCTACTGCCAGGTGATTCAGCAATTCCTGGGATACCGGATGATTTCCCGTGAGAACGAATTTAAACGCCTGGCCCAGCTCAGAGAACTTGCTGCGGACGGGTTAATACACACGTCCAGGAACGGCACTTTCCAGGTGTTTATCTCCGACGACCTTCACACGCCCCCATTACGTGCGGTGAAGTTCCGAGACGAACGCTTGGCCCGCCTGCAGGGATGGAAAGACCACACTGAAGGCATGAACATGATCTGCCAAGTTCGGGCTGAAGTAGGCCAGGATCCAGAGCTGATTGCAGCTATGCAAGACGCCAATATCAAGATGGTATACGTGGGAGTTGAATCGGACAACGCCGAGAACCTGCTGGCGGTTAACAAACGTCAGGAGCCCGGCCAGATGCACAAAGACCTCCACTACTTGAATGATGTGGGCTTGACCGTAGTAGCTATGACAATCATCGGCCTGCCCTTTGATACCGAGAAGAGCGTCATGGACCTGGCAGAATGGGTAACCACTGTCAGCAAATACCAGACCGTCAACTTCTTGACTCCTCTCCCAGCCACCTCCAACTGGGACTCGTTGGTACCGTTGGATGAAAACGGTGATTTGCTGCCGGAAGGCGCCATGCGTCCCTATCATCTCTACACGGGTCGGCAGTTCGTTCATCAGGACAAGCGCTGGACCATGCAAGAAAGCCGGGATTTATTTGACCGTTATTCGGCCAAACTCAATCCGGTGGACGATGTCTATCGGCGCGTATTCCGCATCCTCCGCACCTATAAGCTCCGCTTGGCGGCCACCAGCAGAGACTTGAGCGAAACGCTCGCCTCCAGGTTAAGCGAGGCGACTGAAGCTCTGAAGAATTGGTCTGACTCCGCGTCACTGACCGGACTCGAATTCGGTGAGAACATCACTGAGCGGGTGAACGAACTCGCAGAGCAGATTCGTTCAGTGTCACAGCCGTTAGCCAATGCCAGAAAAGAAGCAGCCGACGCCATCGGCAACAAAGTCAACGAATTGTCCGATTCGCTAACTCAGTTGACCGGGCCGTCCAGCAACCGCGAATTAGCAATAAACATATCAGGACGCATCACCGAACTCACCGATTTAATCGATGAGACGGTAACTGTTTCCACCCGTGGGGGCGCTAGAAAGTAGTCGTCCTTTACTCGCTTTCTAAACAGGCCGTTTAATGGTCTGAATACGTCAGGTCGTGATTTATAAAGTCCCGGAGCCGGAACGTGGCGGGGGTGTACGGGTTGGGGAATAAATGACTGGAAATCACCGGGTTCTAATTACAGGTATGGGGGTCATAAGCCCTCTTGGCTTGGACGTAACCACAACATGGGATGGAATCGTCAACGGCCGCTCGGGAGTGGACTTCATCACCGCCTTCGACTCCGAAGGCTTCGACACTCACTTCGCGGCCGAGGTTAAAGGCTTCGACCCTGAAGATTACCTGGACCGAAAAGAAGCCCGACGCATGGATCGGTTTGCCCAGTTCGCCGCGGTCGCCGCTCAACAGGCTTGCCGCCAAGCTGGCCTCGAACCCGGAGGGGTCGATCCCTACCGCGTCGGTGTGATAATCGGTAGCGGCATAGGCGGAATCAACACCCTCTCCCAGCAGCATGAGATACTCATCGCCCGCGGCCCAAAGCGCGTAAGCCCATTCCTCATTCCTATGATGCTTGGCGACATGGCATCCGCCCAAGTCTCCATGGTAACCGGCTCCATGGGAGCCAATTATTGCGCTGTATCGTCCTGTTCCAGTGGCGCAGATGCCTTGGGGCAAGCATGGGCCATGATTAAGCGAGGCCAAGAAGACATCGTACTCGCCGGTGGTAGTGAAGCCCCGGTGGTCCCGATCGCAGTCGCCGGATTTAACGCGCTGAGAGCCCTCTCGAGGTTCAATGAAGACCCCAGCAAGGCCAGCCGGCCGTTCGACACCCGACGAGATGGTTTCGTCATGGGCGAAGGGGCTGCTGTGCTGGTTTTGGAGAGTGAAGAAAGCGCCAAACGGCGCGGTGTCACTCCGTTGGCCGAGTTCAAAGGCTATGCAGCTACTTCTGATGCTTACCACTTGACCGAGCCCATGGAAACCGGAGAAAGCGCGGCCCGAGCCATGAGCAAAGCCCTCGAAGAAGCCGGTGTTGACTCTTCCGAAATTGATTACGTGAACACTCATGGGACATCTACTCCGTTGAACGACCGACACGAGACCAAGGCCATCAAGGCCGCTCTTGGCGAGGACGCCTATCGGATACCTCTCAGTTCGACCAAGTCTATGACCGGGCATCTTTTGGGCTCAGGCGGGGCACTGGAAGCGTGTTTCTGCATACTAGCGATGGAGAACAGTATCATCCCGCCTACCATAAACTTATCCGAGCCAGATCCGGATTGTGACTTGGACTACACTCCTAACCAGGCCCGTTCCAAAGAACTCAACCTTACTCTAAGCAATTCCTTCGGATTTGGCGGCCATAACTCGGTCTTAATCATGGCTAAATCCCGGTTGGGTAGTTAGTCCGTGGCCATCGGAGACGGGGTACACTCCTGGTCTCTGCCCTCTACCTTAGACGCCGCCGCTCTCTCAGAACACGTCCCTTGCGCAATCGCCCAGGTACTGGTGAAACGCGGGATTGACACGCCACAGAAGCTGAACATCTTACTTGATCCGCCCCACAGGCTGCCCTACGACCCGCTTCGTATAGCTGGCATGGACACCGCATTGCGCCGCCTATACTCAGCGGTCAACGACGGAGAACGCGTTGGCGTGTTCGGGGACTTTGACGTTGACGGTATCACCGGCACGGCAATCATCTCTGAAGGCCTTTCGTCTTTGGGAGTACCAGTCACACCATATCTGCCCCACCGTGTAGATGAAGGCCACGGGCTGTCCAACGCCGCCATCGACGCGTTGGCAGACGACGGAGTGACCTTAATTGTGACTGTAGACTGCGGAATCACGGCCTTCGATGAGGTTAAATATGCCAAGTCCCGAGGCATCGATGTCATCATTACCGACCACCATTTGCCCCACGACGGTGTTCCCGACGCAGTAGCGTCTCTCAATCCAAAGATTCCAGGAGGGGATTATCCGTTCTTTGAACTTTGCGGTGCCGGAATTGGGTTCAAATTAATCCAGGGCTTGTTCGAGTTCTACGGCCAGCCTTGGGATCCTGGACTACTTGAGCTGGTCGCGATGGGTACCATCGCCGACCTAGTGCCACTTCTTGATGAGAACCGATACTTGGTACAGGAAGGTCTAAGAGAACTGGCCAATACCCGACGCCCTGGCCTACAGGCTCTTTATAGCTCTGCAAGAGTAGACCCAGATGAGATCACCGCTGAGACAGTGTCTTTCCAGATCGCGCCTAGGCTGAACTCGGCGGGGCGCATCGGAGACCCTATGGACAGCTACAAACTCCTCACCACTACTTCGGCGGATGAAGCAAGCGCACTGACCCACAAGTTGGAATCACTGAACATGGAGCGCCGGGTTGCCACCGAAGAGGCTTACGCCATAGCCGAACAACTAATCGAAGAACTCGGCGAACTGCCGTCTTTACTTGTTATATCTGACGAAAGGTTCATCAGAGGTGTGGCAGGCCTAATAGCAGGACGTTTGGTGGACCGATACCGCCGCCCAGCGATAGTGATTGCCATTGAAGGCGAATATAGTGTCGCTAGCGGCCGAAGCATACCTGAATTCAATATCGTATCGGCCATGGAGTCGTGCGAAGACCTTCTAGTCCGTTTTGGCGGCCATTCGCAGGCTGCTGGCCTAACAATACCCACCGAGGACATCCCTCAACTTAAAACCCGTCTCGAAGACTACAGCAACCGGCTTTTAGAGACCCAAGGCCTTGTTAGAAACGTTGAGATAGATGCGGTAATCACGCTGGATGAACTGGACGAAGTGATGATTCGCTGGATTAACTACCTGGAACCCTACGGCCCCGGTAACACCCGGCCGACCTTCGCCAGCATGAGAGTCAAGGTTCTGGAATACTTCCACATGGGCCGAGAACAACAGCACTTGAGGCTGAGAGTAGAAACGAACGGAGCTCAATTCACAGCGTTGGCCTTCAACCAGTCCGGCAAATGGAAAGCCGGCACTAAATACGTTGACTTGGCCTTTACCGTCATGAACGACTCTTTCCGCGGCAAAGGGGCCATCGCCCTGAGACTCTTGGACTTCAAGGCGTCTGAAAGCTAACCTTTCCTAGGAATACGATTCACTCAGCAGCTTGTCACCTCGACCGCGGCGATAAGTCCCGTTCCACTCGACTAGCAACGCGTTTGTCATTAAGTAATGAGATGCTAAGGCTTGCGCTCTAGAATGACGATTTCCTGAATTTAACACAGCTAAGACTGGTTCGCCGTTGGCCTTACCAGCTGAGCCTTCCAGACCAGCAACGGGACGGTGACAATCACCACAAGTATCGCCACTACTTGAGCCTCGTTCAACGCGCCGAAGTATTCGTTGAACTCTTCCCTCAGGAAACTGAGGAAGAAACGTCCTATGGAGTAAGTCGCCAAGTACAGTGTGAAGAACATCCCGTTGGGCCTCAAACGGTCGCGCAACGGCCATATAGCGGCTAGCAAGACCAGGTCGAACAACAATTCATATCCAACGGCCGGATGTGTCGGCGGCCTGAATATTCCTGGGCTATTGGGGTGGGTATAGATAACTCCCCACGGAAGGTCGGTCATTTTGGCGTAATGCTCACCGTTGATGATGTCGCCGATACGCCCGATGGCCTGGGCGATGAGCAAAGCCGGGGCAGTGATGTCAGCTAGACGACCAATACTCGGCAGGTTAGCCCGATGGGCCTCACCCATAAATGGAAATATCGTCCGCCACAGCGACAAGAACCACTCTGAATTGCGGACTATGATGTAGAGCGCACCACCCGCAAATCCGCCGAGGATGGCACCGTAGATCGCGATGCCACCGGACCAGACCAAGAACACACTAACGAAGTCGTGTTTGTAAACTTCATCCCAGAAATCAATGACGTGGAGAGCCCGGGCTCCAACCACTCCGCCGATAATAGCCCAGACCGACACTGAGTAAATGGAGTCGACTATCATCCCTTCCTTGGCACCCCAACGGGCAACCAGCCAAACTGCCACAGCGACCGCAATGAAAGTCATCACGCCGTGCCAGGATAGAATGAAATTTCCTATGTCGATCAGGTTGGGATTAATCCCGATGGATATGCTGGACAATATGCCCATTGATTGAACCTTCGCTGTGTCAAATTCTAGCGGTCTGTTAAGTCCCTACAGGCAGAGATCCCAGTCCGCAGCTTTCCGGAGGAACCGTTTTAACAAGGTAAACCCCGGCGCTGTGCGGTTGCAATAGTTCTGCTATCCGATGGTGTTCTTCTTCACTGGACGGTAGCGTGAAGAATGCTGGTCCAGCGCCGCACAAATGCATTACCGGCCCACCATGGTCTAAAATTTTTCGGCAAATATCTGTTAGTTCCGGATACGATTGGGCCGCCACTTCAGAGAAAGCGTTAAAAACCAAGCCGTTCACAGACTCTTTTACGAACTGGCCTGAGGTTAAGGCCTGTATCATCTGGCGGGTCACTCCGCCATCGCTGAACTGGCCTATAGTCAGCTTGGAATACATGGCCGCCGTCTTATTCGGTATCACAAGATCTGGAAACACTAAAGTTACTGCCAACGTGGGCAATGCGGGCAAACTACTGATCTGTTCGCCTTTCCCTTGGGCCAAGGCTGTTCCTCCCCATAGGAAGAAAGAAACATCTGAGCCGAGACCTGCTGCAATCTCAGCCAACCGCTCTAGTGGCAACCCCAAGCCCCAAAGAGCATTCAAGCCCAATAACGCTGTTGCGGCGTTACTACTACCGCCGCCCAAGCCCATTCCTACCGGAATATGTTTCTCTATCCTGATTCGGGCATTAGGCTCCACATTCCCGGCCTTGCCAAGCTCGACCGCTGCCTGCCAAACGAGGTTCTGGTCTCCGGTGAGGTCCGGGTACTCGCACTCTATTCTGAGTCCCGTATCATGTTCAATCTCGAGGACGTCCGCCAAACTGATGGTCTGCATGATAGTCGCGATCTGATGAAACCCATCGTCGCGGCGGCCCAAGACCTCTAAGGTCAGATTAAGTTTCGCGTAGGCCGGAAGCCGCACTTTCTAATCTCCTTTCTTAGGGTTCTGGGGCGACTTGTCCCAAACCTGGTAGACCAGAGCCCATTCGGCAATGTCCAGTGTCTGTGGGCGGCGTGTAGCGTCGATCCCTGCCTCGGCCAATATAGCCCCTCCGGCAGATGGTTCGATCCCAAGGCCCTGGCTGAAAGAGTTCCGTATCTGCTTTCGAGGAGCGGCAAATCCGGCGCGGACCACCGTGAAGAAATCTTCCTCACTGGCAACTGCGGCCGCAGGTGAGGGCAATACATCCAGACGCACCACAGCAGATGTGACCTTAGGTGGAGGTCTGAAAGACCTTGGCGGCACAGAGCAGACCATCTTGGCCTTGGCATAGAACTGGGTTGCCACGGACAGTATCCCCATATAGCCGGGTTGAGCCACCATATTTTTAGCGACTTCTAGTTGAACCATCACTACCAGGGCTTCCGGTTTTGGCTGCGATTCCAACAGTCGCCTGATTATAGGGTTAGCTGCGTAATACGGCAGATTGGCCACTACCTTGTACCGGACTTCCGGTTCGATAAGCTTCGCCAAATCTACCACTCGCGCATCAGCTTCCACACAAGTCAAGTTGGTTGGGTCATTAAGCTTCTTTGGCAGGGTGGCTACAAGGTCTGAGTCCAATTCGACAGCCACCACATGCTTGACCTGCTCTACCAGCCGCTTGGTCAATGCACCGCGCCCCGGACCAATCTCAACAACCACGTCGTCTTGAGAAAGCTTAGCGGCGTCCAGTATCCGGTCGGCGATGCGGTTATCGGCCAGAAAATGTTGACCCAGAGATTTTCGAGGGCCGGAGCGGTTAGTAGAGATAGTCATAGCCTGATGAAGATATTTTTCAAGGCTAAGTGCGATTGGATAAACAGATTTCGATAAATCAACAAGACCGTACACCTCCCGTTGTCAAGACCATCGGGCATGTTATGAATGATGACTCAGGCCAGGCACTCCCACGGCACCCGCAGGGTCCTGTTTACCGTTGCTTCCTTCCGGATCTGGCGGGGTTCACAAGTCTACGTCGCGCAGGACCCAACCCTCTATATCACCACCCACAATATAGGACCTCTAGCCTAGCCGAGGGGAGGAATTCAACTCCGCTATAGCGGATTGCGGATAGAGGGCACCGCTGGCTCCCCGTCTAGTACGGCCTCATTGACATGGTAGGATTGGGGCGTGGGGTAGTCAAGGGGCGATGCTACAATGGAGATCATCTCGACGGTTCACCAAACACGGTCATCATGAAGATACGTAAAGCAGTCATACCCGCCGCTGGCCTTGGCACGAGGTTTCTACCAGTGACCATGTCAGTTCCCAAAGAGCTCTTACCCATAGTTGACCGACCTTTGCTGCAATACGTCATCGCAGAGGCGTCCGAAGCAGGAATAGACGAGGTAATCATAGTCACATCTCCGGGCAAGGAGTCGATCAAAGATTACTTCACGCCTCAAGTCTCCTTAGAACAGCGCCTCACGGACTCCGGTGCAGTCGATCTGCTGGCCAAGGTGGCCGAAGTGACTAACCTGCCCCGAGTACGTTTTGTTCTGCAACAAGAAGCCCTTGGCCTTGGCCATGCGGTGTTGATGGCCAAGGACGCAGTGGGAGGCGAGCCGTTCGTAGTCATCTTGCCTGACGATATAATCGCCCATTCTCCAGGGGCCATCAGCCAAATGGTGAAGGTCTCCGAGAAGCTAAGAGCAGGAGTGATTGCGGTAGAAGTGGTGCCCTGGGATGTTGTAGAGAACTACGGAGTAGTAGATGCCTCAGAGGTAGCAGAGCGAATCCATAAGATACAAGGCTTAGTGGAGAAACCTTCCAGAGACCAGGCCCCATCAAATTTGACAATCGTCGGCCGGTATATCTTGCCTCCGGATATATTCCAGATTCTGGAAGAAACCAAACCCGACGCACGAGGCGAGATACAACTTACTGACGCCTTGGTAGCCTTGCTAGAAGATCACGAGCTGTTCGCGTATGAGTTCAATGGTGTACGCTACGACGTTGGCGCCCCTATGGGTCTTTTGCGAGCGTCGTTAGCATTTGCTCTAGATCGGACAGACACCTCTCAGGAGGCGATGACACTCCTTAAGGAATTTCACGATAAAACGGGCCCATCAGTGTAATTAGGAGGCAGCCCATTGGCCAACGGCAAACAAGCACATCTGGACTCGGCACAAAGCATCAAGAACGAATTCCTCGCCATCCTAGAGGGTATGGATTACTGTCTAGACTGGAAGCAAGACGATTCAGAATGGTCGGTGCGTGAGCTGGTTTACCATATGCTAGACACGCCTCCAGGCGGAGCCCAGAATTTGGTCAGTAGGATAATCGCGGGAGAAATCCAGGAGTATGAGATCTGGAGCGACTTGACCAATATAACTCCGGAGCGCGCCGTTTATGACATCGGGCAGGTCAATGCCGATATCGTGGCCTTTTTTGCCTGCCTGGTAAATTCTATCTCAGGCCTAACAGATGCCGACTTGGAAGAGAAGAAGGTCATGATGCATCAGAGGACTCGCGAAATAGATGAGGAGAGGACGCTGAACGCCATTCTAGAACGAACGTTAAATGGCCACATCCAAGACCATCTTGCCCAGTTAAGGGCGATTAGAGAAGCTCTTGCAATCTAATAAGGCCGGCTATCAACCGCCGCCGACTTCCAGGATGCTCAAGAAGGCCTCTTGCGGAATCTCAACAGATCCCACCATCTTTCGGCGTTTCTTACCCTCTTTCTGCTTCTCCAACAACTTACGTTTCCGTGTGATGTCGCCTCCGTAGCACTTGGCCAGCACGTCTTTGCGCATGGCACGCACCGTTTCCCGGGCGATGATGCGGCTTCCGATCGACGCCTGGATGGGCACTTCAAACATCTGCCGAGGGATGGTCGTGCGCAGTTTGTCCACAATCTTACGGCCTTGAATCACAGCGGCGTCCCGGTGCAAAATCATTGACAGGGCTTCCACCGAATGGTGGTTCACCAATATCTCCACTTTGACCAGTGGTGCTGCGCGGTAGCCGGACACGCTGTAGTCGAGGGACGCATAACCTTGGGTCTTTGATTTTAACTGGTTATAGAAGTCAGCTAGCAATTCCACCAAAGGTATGGTGTACTCCATGACCACGCGGGACTTGTCACCAGGTTCCTCTTTGCCGTCGCGCCTGGTCCCGCCCCCTTGCATGTACTCCATGCGTTTGAATTCTGAACGCCGTGAATGCATCAGTTCCATCAAAACACCAACGTGACGGTTGGGTGCCACGATGGTCAGGTCCAACATCGGTTCTTTAATCTCGGAAAACTCGGTAGGGGATGGCAATTTCGCCGGGCTATCTATGGTTATAGTTTCCCCGTTGGTCAGCACGATCTCATAGGCCACACTTGGCGCTGTAACAATCAGGTCTAGATCATATTCCCGCTCCAGGCGTTCTTGGATGATCTCCAGGTGCATCAGTCCCAAAAACCCGCAGCGGAACCCAAAGCCAAGGGCCGTACTACTTTCAGGTTCAATCTCCAACGATGCGTCGTTGAGCTGCAATTTCTCCAGAGCGGTGCGAAGATTAGTATATTCTTCACCATCGGCGGGGTAGAGACCAGCGAAGACCATAGACTTCAGCGGAGAGTAACCAGGAAGCGGTTCTTCGGCCGCTGACCGGTCCACCGTTAACGTGTCTCCCACAGTACAGTCACGCACCTCTTTGAAACCGGTGGCCACATAACCTACCTGGCCTGTTCCCAAGGATTCTGTCGGAGTAGGGCCAGGAGAAAAGACACCCACTTCCACGATCTCAGCCACTTTCCCGGATGACATGACCTTAATTTTGTCCTGCTTGGTGATAGCCCCGTCTTTGACCCGTACATGGGCGATGATGCCTTTGTAGGAGTTGTATTCAGAGTCGAAGACCAGGCCCCGAGCTGAAGATCCTACGTCACCCGATGGGGGCGGAATACGCTCTACAACGGCGTCCAAAATCTCTTTGGCACCGGTTCCTTCCTTGGCTGAAACGTGCAGAATCTCGTCTTCACGAAAGCCAAAGGCTTGCTGAATCTCTTCAGACACCCGACCTGGCTCTGCCTGAGGCAGATCAACTTTGTTCAGGACTGGAATCAGCTCGAGGTCATATTCCATGGCCAGCAGCGTGTTCGCGATGGTCTGGGCTTCGATGCCCTGGCTAGCGTCAACCACCAACAAAGCACCTTCGCAGGCGGCCAGTGCCCGCGAGACCTCGTAACTGAAATCAACATGGCCCGGGGTGTCGATGAGATTGAATTGATACGTCTGACCATCATCAGTAGTGTGTGACATAGTCACAGCTTTCCCTTTTATGGTGATGCCACGTTCTCGTTCAAGTTCCATACTGTCCAAGAACTGTTCTTGCATATCGCCTGCTCGTACCGTGCCCGTAATCTCTAAAAACCGATCTGCCAGGGTGGATTTCCCGTGGTCGATGTGGGCGATGATGCAAAAGTTTCTGATCAGGCTCGTTTCCATATTGTTCCAATGTTATCACGGTGCATTTTCAGCTACAACGGAGATTGAGTTCGGAAACTGCGCACAACGCCAAGAGCAAATATAAAGAGGCTGTCCCGAGACAGCCTCTTTCAAGCCCGTAATTATCTTGGGCTGGATATTAGGGAGTTCCGTATCCGATGGACAGTAGACAGGCTGAGTGGTGTTCCGGCTGCACTTCCCTCAAGTCTGGCAGCACCTGGGAGCAGGTAGCGTTCGCCTCGGGGCATCGGGGGTGGAACACGCAGCCACTAGGGGGATTGAGAGGACTTGGTACCTCACCTGTAAGCAGCACTCGTTCACGCTGGGCATCCAGTACCGGGTCCGGTATAGGCACCGCCGACAGCAGGGCTTTGGTATACGGGTGGACAGGGTTCCTGTAAATCTCGTTCCGCTCGGCAAGTTCAACCATGTGACCCAGGTACATAACGCCAACGCGGTCGCTGATGTGGCGGACCACTGACAGATCGTGGGCGATGAATAGATAAGTCAGGTTGAACTGCTCTTGCAGGTCTTCCAGCAGATTGATTATCTGTGCCTGAATGGACACGTCGAGAGCGGAGACCGGCTCGTCTGCCACGATGAACTTCGGGCTCACTGACAATGCCCGAGCAACTCCGATACGCTGGCGTTGTCCTCCGCTGAACTCATGGGGGAAACGGTCTGCCATGTAGGGGTTCAGTCCCACATTCGTGAGCAGTTCGGCAACTTTTTCCCGGTATTCAGCTTTACCGCTGACCAGGCCATGGACAATCAAGGGTTCGCCGATGATGTTTCCGGCGGTCATGCGCGGGTTTAGTGAGCTGTATGGATCCTGGAAGATGACCTGCATCTCTCGGCGCATAGCGCGCATACCCTTGGTATTTAGTGCGGTCAAATCTTTACCATCGAATATGACCTGGCCGTCAGTGGGTTTGTAAAGCTGCAGTATGCACCGGCCTGTAGTGGTCTTTCCGCAACCGCTTTCTCCCACCAGGCCCAGCGTCTCGCCACGTTTTACGGTGAAGCTGACGTCGTCAACTGCCTTTACATATCCCATCGGTTTCCGGGACAAGAATCCGGAGCCAACCGGGAAGTGCATCTTGAGGTTCTTTACATCAAGGAGCACATCGTCGTTCTGTGGTGCGGCACTCGAGGCCGCGGCTTCAGGCATGGTAGTCATAGTTAGTCCTATTTCCTGCAGGAAGTGTTACTCCAATAGTTATTCCGCTTCCGGCGCAGATTCAAGGAAATCAATAGCCGTAGGGCCTAAGTCTTCGGACCGCCAACATGCGGAAAGATGCCCTTCGCTTGATTCCATCAGTTCCGGAGAGTCGGTAGCGCATTTGTCAATCGCCCAGCGGCACCGGTCGCGGAATGAGCAGCCCGGAGGAAGGTTGATCAGGTCGGGTGGCTGTCCTTCGATGGGATCTAGTTTAGCCCGGCGGGGAAGGTCCAAGCGCGGCACAGAGCGAAGCAGGCCAACAGTGTAGGGATGGCGTGGATTTGAGTAAATCTCACGGGCGTTCCCACGTTCAATCACCTTTCCGGCATACATGATGTTAACCCGGTCAGCGTAGCGAGCGACCACGCCCAAGTTGTGGGTTATGATGATGAGGGCAACGCCAAATTCCGTGGTCAACGATTTCATCAGGTCGAGAATCTGGGCCTGAATCGTCACATCCAGGGCGGTGGTTGGCTCGTCAGCAATAATCAATCTCGGGTTGCAGCTAAGGGCCATCGCAATCATCACACGCTGACGCATACCACCACTAAATTGATGGGGATACTGTTTAATCCGTTCTTCTGGGTCTGGAATACCCACGCGAGTGAGAAGGTTGACACTCTCGCGCTGTGATTCGAGTTTGCTCATCCCCATGTGCAGCTGAAGAGTCTCTGTTAGCTGCCTTTCAACGGTCAAGACAGGATTCAGTGACGTCATGGGCTCTTGGAAGACCATCGCAATCTTGGCGCCGCGAATCTCTCGCATGTCATCCATTTGGACTTTGAGGATGTCCTCCCCATCCAACAGGATCTCTCCATCGACTATTCTTCCCGGCGGGTCGGGTATAAGGCGCATTACAGAAAGTGCGCTGACGCTCTTTCCACAACCACTTTCGCCCACCAAACCCAGGGTCTCCCCTTCTTCAAGGTCGTACGAGACGCCGTCCACGGCTTTAACAACCCCATCTGAAGTGAAAAAATGAGTTTTTAAGTCTTTGACTTCAAGAAGTGTAGCCACTCGGTCTCCTCAGGTGCTCGTACTCTTTTGATATGCGGCCAACCCAATTACATATGCCATTTCAGGCATCATATTCCGATTCAAACAAGCGCTCGAAATAACTTAGTCGGCATACGGCGAGTTCCGGTCTTTATGGTGGGGAAGCCGGGACTCGAACCCGGACGCCTTTCAGCACATGATCCTAAATCATGCTCGTCTACCAGTTCCGACACTTCCCCGATAGTCGGGGCCTGCCCCTATTCTAATTAAAGGCGTTAGAACCAATCCAAACGCCGGATTTAGTAACTGCGTCGAGGCGTGCTTATTATATCTACCCTCTAACACCCTGTCCACATTCCCATAGGCATAAAGACGGCCCGCGGCGTTTAACCGTGGGCGTGCTTAGGCCTGATCGATACCTGCCAGTCTCAAGCGGAGATTCAAATCTACCAATGGCTGTCTTCCTTGGCTATTATTCGTTAAGAGGATTTCCATCAAGCAATACGATGTCCTGACTGACCAGGCCATCCAACTCTCCCGGAAGTTCCGTGAGCAGGTTATCTGACAGGTACAACCGCTCAAGATTATTCATTTTGCCTAGAGTTTCAGGGACTTTGATCAATCGATTGTTCGACAAGAAAAGGTCTATCATTTCATCTAAGTCGCCAATTTCCAGAGGCAATTCCCTTAGCTGATTATCATTCAAGTGCAGTTCATTTAGGGCGGTTAGATTGCCAATCTCCGGCGGCAGTGAAGATATCTTGTTGAAGGCCAGGTCCAAGAACACCAAGGCGGACAAACTGCACATCTCCAACGAGAGGTCTGTCAACTCGTTATTGCGAAGGTTCAACTGAATCAAATGTGTCAGTTTTTCGATACTGAACGGCAACCCTGTTAACCTGTTGCCCTCGAGATACAACCAGATCAAATTGGTCAGGTTCCCAATCTCCTGCGGCAATTTGCCAAGCTGGTTGTTCTCGATGTACAAGCCCTGCAGCCTCTTCATAGACCCGATCTCTCGAGGCAGTTCGGCGAGATTATTCCCGCCGAGGTAAAGCCAAGTAAGGTTGGTCAAACCAGCAATCTGGCTAGGCAGATCTGCCAGGTTATTCTCTCTGAGATAAATCACGTTCAAGTTGGTCAGCCCGCCAATTCCTGAGGGAAGCTCTATGAGTTCATTTCGATCCAGCTGCAACTCGGTCAGATTTGTCAGGTTGCCGATCTCTGAAGGCAATGAGCCCAGCTTGTTGCCCTGCAGATAGCAGTCGGTCAGAGCCGACAGACCACCAAACTCTGACGGCAATTCGGTTATGGCATTATCAGCCAAATAGAGCCAGGCCAAGCTGGTGAGATGACCGATCTCAGGTGGCAAACCTATCAGTTTATTGTTGCTGCAATTCAGTCTTACCAGGTTCGCCAACTGGCCAACCTGCAAGGGAAGTTCGGTGAGTTGATTCTCTTGGAGAAATAAACCCTTCAAGTTAACTAGGCCGCCTAGTTCAGAGGGCAGCCTGGTTAGCTGATTGTTGCGCGCGTTCAACCTAGTCAGGTTAGTCAGATTACCGATCTCGGAAGGCAACTCAGTAAGTCGGTTCCCAGTCAAATCAAGCTCAACCAGGTTAAAAAGATCACCTATCCCAGGCGGCAGATATTCAAGTTCTTCTCGCGATAGGTCCAACGTCTCGGACCCATCATTCTTAACCTTTGCCAGGAGTGAAGCCAGTTCACCTTGGTTCATCTTGAGTTCCTACTACTCCAGTACCGGGAAAAGGGTTTCCGTAACCCAAAGATGATGGGCTGCGTTAAATTAACCCACCCGCAATTTATACGAGCCGAGCGAATATGGAAAGCCCGTACACACCACAGCGGCGACTGACATAGTAATGCACGCGTGCAGTGGTGTGCAGAGGTCACATGCGTGTAAAATCCTGCGGTCGCAGCAAATCCAATCGGAGAGAAATGCAAGATGGCCATTACACCGTTCAAAGTCGAAGTGCCGGACAACGTTTTACAAGACCTGAAAGAGCGGCTGGCCCGCACCAGATGGCCGGATGAGATTCCTGGTTCAGGCTGGGACTATGGCAGTAATCTCGATTACATCAAGGAATTAGTAGATTACTGGCAGTCCAAGTTCGATTGGCGCGCCCAAGAAAAACTGATAAATTCGTTCTCTCATTTCAAGACGGATGTCGATGGACTGGGAGTCCATTTCATCCACGAGAAAGGCAAGGGTCCAGACCCCATGCCCCTTGTGATCACCCACGGCTGGCCCGGAACGTTTTTCGAGATGCACAAGGTTATCCCCATGCTCAGTGACCCAGCAAGTCATGGCGGAGACCCAGTCGACGCCTTTGATGTGGTTGCTCCATCCATGCCAGGTTACGGGTTCTCAGACGCTGGCGCCGACCGTGGACTGGATATCTTTACCATCGGCGATATGTGGGCCAAGCTCATGTCTGAGAACCTGGGATACCAGAGGTTCGCTGCCCAAGGAGGCGATTGGGGCGCCAGGGTAACCGCCAAGCTGGGTTTGTCCCACAATGACAAGGTTGTCGGGATACACACAACGTCTACAACCAGCCCCACACCATACCTGGGTCAAGGCAGCAGGGAATTGTCTGAAGCAGAGAAGGGTATGCTGCAACAGCGGGAGGAATGGCTAGCAAACGAAGGTGGGTACTCCCACATCCAGAGCACAAAACCCCAAACCCTTTCCTATGGACTGAACGACTCTCCGGCCGGGCTGGCGGCTTGGATCGTCGAGAAATACCGCAGGTGGAGCGACTGTGGAGGCGATGTGGAGTCAAGGTTCACTAAAGACGAACTCTTGACCACGGTGACCATCTACTGGGTTACCCAGTCAATCAACTCTTCCATCAGACTGTACTACGAGGCATTCAGCAAGGCATGGAACTTAGGCAAAGACGAGAAGATTCAGGTACCGGTAGCCGTCGCGGCTTTCCCCAGTGAGAACACGGTGCCCTTGAGAGAGTGGTCAGAGCGTGGTTACAACGTTCAACACTGGACCGACATGCCAGCAGGGGGGCATTTCGCTGCGTTGGAAGAACCAGTGAAGCTGGTTGAAGACATCAGAGATTTCTTTAGAGGACTGAGATGATAGACCTAACGAACGTCCAACACGTCCAAACACCAATTCTCAACATCGGATACGGAGACTACGGTGATTCGACCGCGTTCCCGGTCATTCTCTTGCATGGGTTCCCGTATGACGTGCGCTCTTTCGACGAAGTGGTTCCCCCGCTAGCGGAGGCTGGTTACCGCGTATTAGTACCTTATCTTAGGGGATACGGCCCGACCAGTTTTCTGGACCCGGCCGCCCCCCGGATGGCAGAACAAGCGGCCATCGGACAGGATGTCATCGACTTCGCGGAGGCTTTAGGAATCAGTCAGATGGGCTTAGCAGGCTTCGACTGGGGTGTCCGTGCGGCCTGTATAACGTCTATTTTGCGCCCCGGTATGGTCAAAGGCTTTGTAGCCATGGGTGGGTATTCAGTACAGAACACCGTTGACGACGAGCAGCCAGCGCCAGCCTTCAGAGAGGCCCGGATGTGGTACCAATGGTACTTCAACACCAATCAAGGGCGTGTCGGCCTACAAAACAACCGGAGAGACATCGTTCGCCATCTCTGGGAAACCTG
>JAKUNK010000052.1:0-16940 GCA_022451945.1 Dehalococcoidia bacterium | reverse complement strand
ACCTGTGAAAATACAACTATTGCTCCCCTTTCGGTAGAGCAGTATCGTTTCCCTGCTTCATAGACCTCGCCGAGTTCCCAGACAACAAGAATGATTCGGGACCTATACACTCCTCATTGTTGATAAAACAAATACCGCCAGCCCGCCATGACCGGTATGCAGAAGGCAGCTGCTGCATATTCCGGTATTCCGCTACTCTTGCCACCATATTCCGACCAAAGTATCATTCCGAATATCTTCTAGTTTGAGAGTAAGCGAGTGCAGAAATTCCGCGTTGGCGTTGATATCGGCGGCACGTTCACCGACATCGTCTTCCTGGGTGACGACGGCAAGGTACTTGCTCGCAAAGTGGCTAGCACCCCCCACGACTACAGCCGAGCAGTCCTGAACGGCATCAAGAACGGCGTCGAAGAACTGGGAATCACTGCCGAGATGATTACCGAAGTCAGCCACGGTTTCACGGTAGCCACTAACGCCATCATTGAACAAAAAGGCGCCAAGACCGCCCTCATCACTTCTGAAGGTTTCCGGGACGTGCTCGAGTTCCGGCGCAACCGTATCCCCCGACTCTACGACCTCCACTACGAAAAACCTCCTCCACTGGTCAAACGGCAGTTCCGCCTGGAAGTATCGGAGAGGCTGAATTTCAAGGGCGAGGTATTGAAGCCTTTGGATAAAGCCGGAGTAGACCGCGCCGTCCAGTATGTAGTGGACAACGGCGTTGAATCGGTTGCTATCTGTTTGCTCCATTCCTATGCCAACCCGGAACACGAGCAGTTCATAGCCCAGGCTCTGTCCAAAAAGGCTCCTGACGTAAACCTGACCGTGTCTTCCGAACTGCTGCCGGAGATGAAGGAATACGAACGCACTAGCACCACTGTGATCAACGGCTATGTCCGACCAGTGGTGGAAAACTATCTGACCCTGCTTACCGACGGACTGACGGACATGGGAGTAGGGGTCCCGCTAACCGTGATGCAATCCAACGGAGGTCTAGCAACCGCGGACATCGCAAAGCAACGGCCCGTCTACTGCATAGAGTCAGGTCCGGCCGCTGGAGTGGTTGGCGCGTACCATCTAGGGAAGCGGTTGGACATGCCCAACCTGATGACCTTGGACATGGGAGGCACCACGGCCAAGGCTTCGATCATTGAAGAGGGTGAGATGCTGCAGGCCCCAGAATACGAGGTCGGTGGCGAGATCAGCGTGGGCCACCGGCTATTGAGGGGCTCGGGACATATTTTGAGGGTTCCGGCCATCGACTTGGCTGAAGTTGGAGCGGGAGGTGGGAGCATCGCAGCCGTGGACCGGAGTGGCTCTCTCCGAGTTGGGCCCCAAAGTTCCGGGGCATCACCGGGCCCAGCTTGCTATCAACTGGGAGGCCATGAAGCCACGGTCACGGACGCCAACGTTCTCTTGGGTTTTTTGAACCAGAAACATCTGCTGGCCGGATCGTTCGAGATCGACACCGAACTAGCGCGTAAGGCCGTCTCGGAGAACGTGGCACGACCATTAGCTATGTCTGATGTTGAAGCGGCCTATGGAATCCACACTTTGGTCAATTCAAACATGGGGCGCGCCCTCCGTGCGGTATCCAGCGAAAGAGGCCGCGACCCCCGGCGGTTCGACCTTATCACTTTCGGCGGCAGCGGACCGGTGCATGCCGTGGGTTTGGCCGAAATGCTGGACATCTCCCGGGTGGTGGTGCCTCCATTCCCAGGAGTCTTCAGTTCTTTTGGACTCCTGGTTGCCGACGTCGAACACCACTTCGTGCAGACATATTTCAAATCCTTTACAGGACTTGACATAAACGACCTTTCCGGACTCCTGAACAACCTCTGGGAGCAGGGGAGAAGCCAACTCCGGGCTGAAGGATTTGACGAAAAGCGACATGAGATCCGAACACAATTAGACATGAAATACGAGGGACAAGTCTCAGACCTGACAATTCCTTTTCCCAGTGGAGAGGTCACCCCATCAACCGTAAAGGAAGTTATCAACGCGTTTGATGAGGAGCACGACAACAGCTTCGGTTACAGCAGCCCAGACACCGGATATCAGCTCGTTAACGTGCGAGTGATTGCCCGAGGCTTACCTGAGAGCCCCCGAATGCCTGAGCGATTGGAACTTCCGGTGCCAGGTGACGGAGTTGGCCCCACAAATAGAGACGTGTATTTTGGCCCCAACCGTGGCTGGGCATCCGTTCCCATCCTCGACCGACCATCTCTTGCTGGAGCAGCCATCAAGGGGCCACTAGTCGTCGAAGAATACGACTCTACTACTGTAGTTCCGCCCAATTGGAACGCCACCACCGATCAATGGAGCAACATCATTCTGTCCAGAACCGGATAACCGAAATTATCCGCAGAGGCGGGTTTTCAAACCATTTTGCGGCCTTGAAGAAACGATAAACTAAAGGCAACCAAAGGAACATCTGATGCAACAGGTTACTGACCCGGTCACCAGAGAAGTCATCAAGAATGCACTGATGAGCATCGCCGACACTATGGCGTTAACCGTGGTCCGAACGGCAAGGTCTGCAGTGATCAAACACGGCATGGATTTTTCGACATCGCTGTTCAACGCCGAGGGACAGCAGGTGGCCCAGGGACTGACACTGCCGCCCCACCTTGGTTCCATGGCCCCGGCGCTGGAAGGCGTGATGACCGCTTTTGGCGACGACGTGCAACCAGGAGACATATTCGCCAATAACGACCCATACGAGGGCGCCAGCCACTTGCCTGATATCTTCCTGTTCAAGCCCATCTTCAAAAACGAAGTGCTTGTGGGCTGGAGCTGTTGTATAGGACACCAAACCGACATCGGCGGGCGCGTTGCCGGGGGCAATGCTTGCGACAACACTGAGATCTTTCAGGAAGGTCTGATCCTGCCGCCTCTGAAGCTCTACGCCAAAGGTGAGCTAAACCAGGCCGTATGGCGCATACTCGAGAAGAACGTCCGAGTACCAGACAAAGTGCTCGGCGACGTACAAGCGCTGCTGGCAGCTGTCCGGTTTGGTGAGCGGGATTTGCTCCGACTGGTGGACGACTACGGTCTTGAAGAACTCAAGAGCTACATGACCGATATATTGGATACCACCGAGAGGTTGACCAGGGCCGAGATTGAGCAATTACCCCAGGGGGAGTGGGAGTTCACCGATTACATAGACAACGACGGCATCGACCCGCAGCCTATAAAGATTCACGCCAAGGTGAAGATCTCTGGCGATGAGTTTTTCGTCGACTTTGAGGGAACCTCGCCTCAGGCCAAGGGTTCCATCAACCCTAACTTCGCTTACACAAAGTCTAACGTATATGCCGTGATGAAATGCCTCATCGACCCTGCCATCCAATCCAACAGCGGATTCTTCCGGCCCTTCAACATCACAGCCCCGGAAGGTTGCTTCGTTAATCCGCAGCACCCAGCGCCTGTAGCAGCCAGAGGTCTCGCAGGTTTCCGTATCTGCCAGACCATTTTCGGGGCGATGGCACAGGCTATGCCCGGCAAGGTACCAGCTGCCTGGGGCGGAGGCGAGATTGGCGTCAGCTGGGGTGGCTATCACCCCAACCGCAAAGCCTGGGTCTACCTGGAGTTTGCTAATGATGGCCCCCGCGGCGGCGGACCAGCCTTGGACGGAGCTGACGGGTTGGCCGCACCCATCTTAAACATGGCCAACACACCTATCGAGAGCATCGAATCCGAACAACCTTTGCTTGTGGAACGTTACGGTTTTGTCCCGGACACCGGCGGCGCTGGCAAATATAGGGGAGGTCTGGGTATCCAGCGCGAATTCCGGCTCTTAGCCGAGGACGCCACGTTCCAGTTGCGCTCCGACCGCACCGACTTCACTCCCTGGGGCGTGCTTGGCGGCAAGCCTGGCACTCCTACTGAGAACTATCTGAACCCTGGAACCGACCAAGAAGAAAAACTCCCCGGCAAGACCCTTCGCCAACTGAAGAAGGGCGATCTATACCGGGTGGTCCAAGCAGGAGCTGGCGGATACGGAAACCCTCTAGAACGGGACATGCACGCCGTCGCAGATGACGTAGAGCAAGAGAAACTGTCCACAGAGTACGTGCGCCGAGAGTATGGTGTTGTAGTGGACGAAAAAACGCTGGTGTTAGACGTGGCTGCTACAGAGAAATTGCGGGCGGAGATAGCAGGAAAGTAATCAAACAGGCTTTAGTGTTGTCGAAATAAAAATAGCCCCCGGCTGATGCCGAGGGCCATTTTCATAACAAACCTGTAGTTTGATTCTACCGGTCCATGACCTTCATGGTCCCTTCTTCAGGGTTGTACTGGAAGCGTGTTACGCGGTCCAGTTTTTGTGATTCCAAGCGGACGACCAGCGTGCGCCCTTCTTCTTTGGTGTTCAAGGTGTCGTGAATTTCACCCGGCATGAAGTAAGCGGCTGCGCCGTTTTTCTGTAGGAATCTGCCGTGCTCGACGATCTGGGCTTTATCTACGCCCTCGCCAGGAAATGCCCAACGCCACTTGCGCTGTTGAATCTCGCCTTGGTAGACGCCGTAGACGACCCAGGTCAGGCCGTGATCGTGGGGAAGGTTGTCCTGACCAGGTTTCTGCACCGAAGCCATCAGCCACCAGCCGTTGCCAGGATGCCCGGACTCTTCATCTAGATGAAGGGAAAAGCGTCCAAAACCGCCTTCTTCCTCCAACTCCAGCTTCTCTTCTAACCAACCTGGAACTGCCAAAAGAACCTCTAGGTGTTCCGAAACCGTCTTGGCTTGGATATGAGGGTCTTCGATGGTCCGGAAAACCTCGTTCACGTCCTCAACGAACGCCTCCATCGTGTAATTGGCGACTTGTGCCTGAGCCATATCAATCCTCCCCCAAGTAGTGGTGTTAATAATAACCCATTTTGCTTCGGTCGATTGGCCGGTGTCAACGACTTGACCGGCGATAATAGAGAGGCAGTAAAATCACCCAATGCCCAATTATTAGTGGGTCCGATACGGCCAAGCACTGGCATTTTCTATGCGCCGGAGCTATTATATGCCCAACATTATCTCCGGCGGCAAACTCCAGATTTAACCACCAAATTTAGGAGGAAGCATCATGGCAGACAATTTCACGATCTTGGTCGGCACTATCGGTCAAGGGATGAACGTTAGCGGCGACAGCGGTGAAACTTGGACAAAGATTCGTAACCCGATCCCTTCGGAGTGTAGCATCAGGGCACTCCGCACCTACCCAGACGACCCGCACCGCATCCTGGCCGGTACCGATGGCCTAGGACTGTTCCGCAGCGACGATAATGGCCTCAACTGGTCGGGTGTTGACTCTCCCATCGGAGACCTGCAGGTCTGGTCGGTAGCCGTAGACCCGGCCAATACAGACACTATCTTTGCCGGCACTCGCCCCGAGGGCTTCCGCTCCCGCGACGGCGGCAAGACCTGGGACAAACTATCCATGGGTGTATCCTTAGAATGCCCTATTGGAACACCCCGCACTACCAACATGGTCGTTGACCACCGGGACAGTAACACCATCTGGGCCGGCATCGAGGTTGATGGGGTCTACAAGAGCCTGGACGGTGGCGACAACTGGGTGCACATGCCCGATTTAGGACCGGACCCATTCCACGGCGACATCCACGGCATGGCCGTCACCGATTCTGCCGTGTATTGCACCAGTCCATTCGGTTTCGCCACCAGTAAGGATGAAGGCGAAAGCTGGGACTACCACTACTTCCCCAAGTTTAATCCTGAAGATGTCCGATCTTATTGTAGGGGTATGATCGTCAAACCCGACAATCCCGACGTGATGTTCGTCGGCAACGGCGACTTCATTCCTGGTGTTGTCGGCTGCGTGCAGCGCACCCAGGACGGCGGCAAGTCTTGGGCCCCTGTAAATCTTCCGGTCGAACCCAATTCCGTCGTCTACTGGTTGGGCAACAACCCTGAGATACCCAACGTAGTTGTTGCTGCCACCCTCTTCGGCTATGTGTACGTCAGCACTGATGCCGGAGACAGCTGGACTAAGCTCCATAAAGAATTCGGAGAGATCCGCTCGATCGCGGTAACTCCTAACTAGACTTTCCAAAGTTCAACCATGGACACGTGAGCCCCGATCTGATCGGGGCTCACGTTTTGTTTAATTCTGGCGGCCAACCAGGAATCAAACCGCCGTTTGGTGTATGATTAGCGGGTGATTTCTTCCGTACGGCGTGGGAGATAGCCATCCACCATTTAGAAAACATTCCTGTCCTCGGGACACAAGGAGCACAACCATGGTCCGGTCCAAGCCCAGGGTCAAGAAAGAGAAACCTGTAGAGACGACCGAAGAGTTCGTGGCGCGAGTCAACTCAGAAGCCCGCAAACGTAACGGCCTGAAACAAAACCTCAAACGGGCACGCCGCTAGGCAGATCGCCCTCCTTCTACCCTCTTCGGCCGGAAAAACAAACGGCTAAAGAGCGGCTAGGCCCACTCTCGCACAATCCTCATCCTGTTGAGCAGTGCCGCCACTGCCACCGATCGCCCCGACAATCTCACCGTCCCTGACGATAGGCAAAGCACCTTGAGCTGGGATTATCCTCCCTCCCTGGGTTGCCATTATCGCTTGAATCACCGGCGAATCTCCTGGAATCGCGCCGCTATCCCGGCCGAATCCCACTGCCCCAACCGCTTTGCCCTGCGCAGCCACGGCACTTATGAAGATTGCGCCTTCCATCCGATTGAATGCCAGCAAATGTCCACCAGAGTCACAGACCGAAACACTTAACTTGATTCCGATGCGTTCGGCCTCTACTATCGCCGCATCCACCATCCGCTTAGCTTCGCCCAATGTTAGTCCCATAACTTGTCCCTCCATAGAATCACGGTTCTGGCCACCATTATTAACATCTCTGATCCAATCCGACAACACTAAGTAAATAAATAGTTGCCACTATAATTCACATTGACTATAATCCTCGGTATCAGCATAAGATTGGGGTTATCTGCTACCAAGTAACCCCGGTTTACCCCTTGTCTTTGCGTTAGATAATTGAACCAAATATCCCTAACGATGCCCTGGTGCCTCATTCACCGGGAGCCAGAGGAGAAGCGAATGGTTGACCAGCTAAAGCGACCCACTAAACATCCCGAGATCTATTGGTTCTCTGAACAGCCCTACGGTCACGTAGGCAATGATGACTTAGAAAAGTATGACTCGGGCCGCCTCGGCTTCCCGAACTCTTACTTCGATCCCGCGAAGGCTTCGGTCCTGTACAACAATTACCACGAACAATACCAATTGGCCGATGAAGTCGGGTTTGACGGAATCATGAGCAACGAGCACCACGCCTCATACTGGTGCATGAAACCGGCTGTTAACCTGGATGCGGCCGTAATCTCAAAACTCACCAAGAATGTCAAGATCGCCATCTTGGGCAACGTAATCTCAGTCGGAGACCCCATCCGCATGGCCGAAGAGATTGCAATGCTCGACTGCTACTCCGGTGGCCGAATCATCTCCGGTTTCGTCCGGGGCACAGCAGTTGAGACCTTGTTATCGGGACAGGACCCCACCGAGAACTTCGCGAGGTTTCAGGAAGCCCACGACCTGATTATCAAATGCTGGACCGATGACGGCCCCTTCCGGCACGAGGGTCAGTATTTCAAGTACCGAGTCGTAAATCCTTGGGTCAAGCCCATGCAGAGCCCTCGGCCCGATATCTGGTTCCCCGGCACTGGTAGTCCTGAGAGCGTCGTGTGGGCGGCCCAACACGGCCACCCATATATGAACTTGGGCGCTCTGGTTGACACCACCGAGTGGTTGAAACAGATATACATAGACACCGCCAGAGACACTGGCTACAAGGCCGGTCCTGAGCATTTCGGGTATCTGTTACGCTGTTTAGTGGCCGACACCGATGAGAAGGCCATAGAGATTGGCCGCGAGTTCATGTGGACGGCCGACCACCGCCAGAAAGGGCCCAGAGAGCACAATGATCCTCCTGGCTACCAGTCCCGCCGCGCTGTTGAGGTAAAACGGGCCCGCCCTGCCCTCGGCACTGGAGCCTCTGAGTTCGGTAACCCTACGACCTACGATGAACTGCAAGCGGTCAACAATATCATAGTCGGCAGCCCAGAGACCGTTACCAGGAAGTTCACGGAGATCATCAACCGCCTGAGTCCGGGATACGTTCACATCTACGGAAACGAAGGCGCCATGAAGCACGAGGACACAATGCGGTCGATCGAGCTTTTGGGTAAAGAGGTCATCCCTGCCCTCCATGAGCTGGAACTCCGGCCTTACGAATAGGCAGCACAACCACTATAAAAAAGGCCCTCTCTTGTGAGAGGGCCTTTTTTAATTGTCATCACTCCCAAGAGGTCTTCGCTCTTCCACACGTCAGGGAGGGGCTGCAAGTCATTTATAAGCTGGAACAAGACTCATTATAATGTTACCTATCTCCCAACTTTATGGGGAGAGAAGGGGCTTTTAATAAACATCACAATAGCGTACCGAAAGTCGGTACGCTATTTTAAGTCATTGGATTATGCAAGCCATATCAGGCCAGACATTCGCGCCTAAAGGCTTAACTTAGCGCTTCTATGGTTTCGTCTGTGGTTCGAACGCGAACCAGTAGGGGAAGAACGTGGTTTACGGTCATCTCGTGGACGTCTACTTCGCCTGCGGTACAGCAGTCGCTGACCACAATGCATTGGGTATCACGGTTTTTGGCATCTCTCGCAGTGCCCTCGACGCTCCGCTGGGTGGAAATTCCACCAACCAGGATAGTTTCTGTGCCAAGGTGCCGCAGGATCTGATCGAGGTTGGTGCCGTAGTAGGCGCTGAACCGCGGCTTTACCAGAAGGAAGTCCTCAGGTTGCATCGCCAGTTCGTCGATAACATCGACCGCCGCTGAACCGGGCAGCATAGGGTTTCCAGGGCCGCCGCCGATATCGGATATGGTCTTAGGAGCATCTGCATTGTCAGCCCTGCGGTGTGTCGTGATATAGATGAGCGGGGTGCCGACCTTACGGCAATGGGCAATCATCTTCTGGAAGCTGGACACGATATCCTTCCGGTTATCAGGAAGAGTGTAATCTGGGCCGGGACCCCCTTTAGCAATGGCGTTGACCATATCGATGATGATGAATGCCGTTTTCTTAGGGTCCAGTTTGATGGCGTCAGGCATGATTGTCCTCCAAATCAGTTCAGAGTTGGCCTAGGTGCTATAAGAATCAGGGCTCGCAAGGAACTTGCCACGGCAGTCTAGACCGCAGAAGTATATCCACTGGCCGTCGTGGAATATCCGGGTGCCCTGGGTCGGGTCAACTTCCGATGCTCCGTACGAGGTCTGAGAAGACTCGGCCCGTGCTTGTTCTTCGTCTATCTCTTTGCCACAAACAGGATCTTTGGCCATTGGTCACTCTCCGTGTTGATTGCCGCCGTTACGCTAGCGGTTCGTTTGGTTCAAATGTTGTGTCCGGATTTAAACAGCGGTGGGTAAGGGCATTCCCAACCGGACTCTTCCTGGGACGTCCAAAAGTGCTGAGGCAATCCTAGATCGGTGGTCGTAGGTCGTGCCCAGTCGCATAGTCCATGAGGTGACCCGGCGGAACCAAAGATGCAGGTCAAACTCCATCATGAAGCCAATCCCGCCGTGGATCACCTGAGAGGTGCGGACCACGGACTCACATTTCTCATTGCAGAAAGCCTTAGCCTGGGATACTTCCACTGATGCGGGAAGACCTTCGTCCATCTTCCACAGGGCTTCAAAGGTCAGCATTTCGCCGCCATCGACGTGGAGAATCATGTCGGCCAACATGTGCTGTACCGACTGGAATGACCCGATAGGTCGTCCAAAAGCTACTCTATTCTTGGCGTACTCGATAGCCATCTCAGCGTCTTTCCTAGCTGCTCCGGTCATCTGGCAGCAGAGTAACGCGGTGCCGCGGTCAAGCATCGCTTCGACTATTGGCCATCCTTGGTTAAGTCCACCCACCAGAGCGGAAGCCTCAACGCGGTGGTCTTTAAAGTCAACCCGGCTTTGCTTGTCCTTGGCCAGAGTGGTCAACGCGGTTTGGTTGACGCCGGTGCCGTTGGTGTCCACCAAAAACAACGATATCCCCTGGTGCGAGTCTGACGCCGGCGCGGTGCGGGCAGCAACCAAGCAACGTTGAGCCACGACGAAATTGTCGACAAACATCTTGGTTCCGTTCAGCACCCAGCCGTCGCCGTCAGAAGCGGCCTCCATAGTCATGGCCTCGGGAATCAGCCGGGGGTCCCGTTCAGCAATGCCCCAGGTTAGCACCATTCCACCATCCGACACGGCGGGAAGGATGTCCTGTTTCTGCTGGTCGGAACCCGCTTCGGCGACCGTTAGAGCCGCCACCATGGTGCTATGCAGCGGTACTGGTGCCAAAACACGACCAGCTTCCTGCATTATCAGCCCAAGATACGTCAAGGGGAGTTCCTGTCCACCGTACTGCTCTGGCAGGGCAAGACCCAACCAACCTAAGTCGGCCATCTGCTTCCAAAGGGCAGGCGGGTAGCCAAGCTCGTCTAGTTCCATCTCGCGAACCATGGCTGTCGAAATTTCTGTTTCTAGAAATTCCCGAGCCACATTCTTAAGCATCTGTTCTTCTTCAGAAGGCAGTATATCCATGGTTATCCTTGTCTCTAATGCTCCCACATCTGAATAACGTGGTGCTTATATATTGTTACCTTTCCTGAAGCGCACTCGCCGCGGCTATAGCTCTATCCGCGGGGCATTCCTAGTCCACGGCGGGCCATCTGATCTCGCATGATCTGGACGCTACCGTGGTTGATTCCCGACTGGAACGACCCCATCAAGTTGTGGGCAAAGAGGCCGTCCTCGATGGCCTCCTCTGAACCGTTCAATAACTGGGCGTAAGGGCCCAGAATCTGCGAGATAGCTTCGGTAGTCTTCACGCCGTGCTCCGGTGCCCAGACCTTTTCAGCCGAGCCTTCGTAGGTGAAATCGCCACCCCGGTTGACCAGAGACATACTGCGCATGGTCATCAAGCGACATATATTGGCTTCGGTCCAAAGTTCGGCCAACTTGTCGCGTACGGCAGGGTTGTCAGCAGGAGAGTTTCCTCCGAAGTCGTTCTCCTTCACCCAGTTGACGATATCTTCGTCGCGTCGGACCGAGATCAGGTATCGGCTCGCGCCGACACGGTCTAGGTTTAGGCCCATGGCGCCTACATACCAACCGCCGTTCTCCTCACCCAACATGCTGGATGCAGGAACGCGGACATTTTCGAAAAAGGTCTCGTTGGTTCGAACCATACCGTAGGTGGTCCCCATCGGGGCAGGCGGATCGCTTTGGATGGTCCATAGGGGGCGCACTGTGATTCCCGGAGTATCCATCGGAATCAAGAATATGGAGATGCCCCTGTGTCTTGGCGCATCGGGGTCGGTACGACACATCATGTAAATGTGGGATGCGTAATGAGCAGCGGATGTGTACATCTTCTGGCCGTTAATGACGAAATCGTCACCGTCACGAACCGCCCGGCATTGCAACCCCGCAAGGTCAGCTCCAGCTTGGGGCTCCGTGAACCCTAAGGCGAATATAATCTCACCACGAATCATGCCTGGAATGAAATATTCTTTTTGCTCTTCGGTACCGGCGGCCAAGATGGCAGGGGCCCCGCTGCCCGCTCCACCTACCCCGATGCCAAGCCTCATGAATTCCTCTTCAACGATATATTGGTCGATCCTGCTTCCACTCTGGCCTCCGTATTCTTTGGGCCAGCTGATACCGATCCAGCCTTTTTCAGCGACCTTTGCAACCAACTCGCGGTACTCAGGACCCCGTCCGCCTTCCTCACCGCCTTCCATCTCGTCAAGTAAACTCTGACTAACGTTTTCAGCGATGAATGCCCGCACTTCCTGGCGTAGGTCTTCTTGTTCTTGTGTTAAACCAAAATCCATTCTGTGACTCTCCAATCCTGAGGGAAACTGGGTCCTCCAGTCCTGGCAGAACCCGCCAAATCCACGCTCTAGCCATTTTGCTGTGCCACCGAATTGGTGTCAAGTTGAGATGGTTCATTTAGAGGTTGAGCTGATCTCCAACAGCAAGGGCCGCAGCTGTTCGATCAAAGGCGGAAGAAACTCCTCCCAGTCGCCGACTATCCCGAAGTCAGAAGAGCGAAACATTACGGCTCGCCGATTGGTGTTAATGGAGATAATCACCCCGGCCCGCTGAAGACCGACTGTGTGATTGAAAGCGCCTCGGATGCCCACGGAGATGTACACCATTGGGGCGATGGTCCGGCCACTAATGCCGATCTGGAGTTGTTGGGGCAACCAGCCTTCGTGAATGACATCTCTGGTAGTTCCGAGCGTAGCGCCCACAGACCGGGCCATCCCCTGAATCCGGACCAGGCCTTCAGCTGACCCAACTCCCATTCCTATCCCTATGACCACCGGAGCGTTGGCTAAAGCCAGACCTTCCTGGTCTTCCTCAAACTCTTCCTTGATCAAACGGATATCTGGGCCATCGAATGGCACCGTTGAAATCTGTTCTACTTTTGCTGTTATACCGGGCTCAGGCGCGGCCGGTGAAAGTAGCCCGGGCCGTATGGTGACAAGATTGGGGAGGGTCTTAGACAAGATAGGCGCAATAACGTTTCCACCCAGCGCAGGTTTGAGCTGAACGAGCCGCCCATCGGAGTCTATCTCCAGGTCCATGGCGTCGCCGGTTAGGCCCAGTCCAAACCTGGCGGCCAACCGAGAAGCCAAGTCACGCCCATCAGCAGTAGCTGCAAATAGGACTGCATATGGACTTTCTTTGCCAAATGCTTCAGCCAATGAGTTGCCAACCTTCATGCCGAAAACCGGCCCGAGTTCTGAATTGTTCAGAATCAGTACGCGGTCAGCCCCGTAAGAAGTCAGCTGGGCTACTGTTTCTTCGCATTCTCGCGCAATCAGCACCGCAACTACTTCGCTTTGGGTCTGCTGGGCCAACTCTCTGGCTTTACCGAGCATCTCTAAAGTCACGTGAGCTATTCCCTGCTTTGTAGTTTCGGCAACTACCCAAATACTCCGGTCTTTCCGACCAGGATAGCGAAGCAATGCAGCTGAATCGTAGCTGACTCCGGGTTCAGCTGCGAGTTCTGCCAGGCGTCGGCGAACGGAGTCGACGACCTGATTGGCAGCTTCTTCAGGCGTGGCATCTTCAAGCAGGACACCCATTCGGTTGGGTTCTACCAGCCGAATCTCGTCCACCCATGTCGGTGACCCCTCGGTGCCGAACTGGGTCAAATCGGATGACAGGTCAGCCGCTGATATCTCTTCAGCAAGGATACCGTCAGCCCGATCCATTTGCTCCTGATCGGGGTAGAGTTCGGGAGCCACACCCTCGGTCACACAAACCACAACAGGCAGATCACATTCGATGGTTTGAGTACCTTCGTCGGTAATTCTTTCCGCGATGAGCGTCTTTCTGTCACTGCTAAGGTCAAATTTCCTCACGTGGCTGATATGGGGTAGACCCATTAATTCTGCGGTCTCTGGGCCAACTTGGCCGGTGTCCCCGTCGGCGCTGTTGCGGCCGAAGATCATGAGATCAGGATTCTCTCGCTGCAGCGCCAACGCTAAGGCTCTTGAGGTTGCCAAAGTATCAGAACCGGCTAGAGCACGGTCGGATACCAGCACAGAACGGTCGGCTCCGAGAGCCACGCAGTTCGTCAGCCCTTCCCTGGCCCCTGGCGGGCCCATGGAGATGACAACGACTTCGTCTTCGGGTGCATCCTTTAATTCGACCGCCCGGACCAGACCCAAAAGATCAAAAGGGTTTACTTCAGAGGGCACACCCTCCCGGATGATGGTTTTAGCCTCATAGTCAAACTGGATTCTCGCCAGTATAGGCACGTATTTCATGCACACGGCGGTTTTCATGAGTCAAATGCGCCTCAAGTTTGGATTGTCAGTAAGATGTGAAATTATTCGCTGTCTGAAACGTTGACTCCCAGAGCTTCTTCTCTGACCTGGGAACTCAATTTTTCCAGTTTTCCGCTGATAGAAACGGGGAACCGAGGTGGGCTATTCAGAACTTTAAACCGGTCATCCAACAAGGAGAAGTCATTCTTAAATCTGCTCCTGGCCTCATCTAAGGTTGCCTGAGGGCCAGTCCTCTCTCCCCCTTTCATGACCTCTTCCAACAGAGGGAGTCCACCGGGAAGTTCTTCGTCATGCAGCGCAATGATGTCTTTGGCGAACATACCATCAGCGCCTTTGATCCGGTAGACCTGTTTAGCGCCGGGGAGGGAAACTTTATCGGTACTGAGTTTCATCACGGGCCGGTCGTCAAAACAGACCAGCTTGTAAGCCATGTCCGACCACGGGGCATCCGCGGACACACCCGCCTTAGTTCCTACCCCAAAAAGATCTATAGGTGCACCTTCGTTTACTAGAATTTCCAATTCGTATTCATCCAGCCCACCGCTGGCTAATATCTTGACGTAGCCCAGGCCGGCGTCATCCAAAATTTTCCTCACCTGACGGCTCAGTCCATCGAAATCTCCCGAATCCAAGCGAACGGCCATCAGCCGTTTGCCATTAGTCTCCATTTCTTTCGCTACCTGCACCGCGTTCCACGTACCCGAGATGGTGTCATAAGTGTCCAGCAAAAGTATCGTTCTGTCTGGGAACGACACTACGTAGGCTCGAAACGCATCAAGTTCGGACGAGAAGCTGGAGATGAATGAATGGGCCATAGTGCCAGCTGGGGGCATCCCATACAGGCTGGCGGCAAGCACGTTACTAGTGGAACTAAACCCGGCTAGATAGCTGGCCCGGGCCATCTTGAGAGCAGCGTCGGTTCCCTGGGTGCGACGGGAGGCGAAGTCGGCGATGCCCTTCCCTTGGGCAGCCCAGACACAACGGGCGGCCTTCGTTGCGAGCATGCTCTGGAGATTGACCTGGTTAATTATGAACGTCTCGGCGAGTTGGGCTTCTATCAGTGGAGCCGTGATTTCAACCGCTGGTTCATCGGTGAAGTAGAGACGGCCTTCGGGGATAGCCCGGACGCTCCCAGTGAACCTGACACCGCGGAGATACTCCAAGAAGTCGTCTGAGAAGATTCCCGTAGCTCTCAGGTAATCAATCGCACGGCCGCTATAGTTTAGATTAGCGAGATAATCCAGTACGTCCTCTAGCCCCGCTGATACGAAGAAGGCACGATTTGGCGGGTAGGTGCGGGTGAAAAGGCTGAAGGTCGCGATGCCAGACATACCCTGACGAAAGAAAGCCTGGGACATGGTCAATTCGTAAAGGTCGGTGAATAAACCTAGGTCTTCTCCAGGAAGGGGGAGTTTGGGTGCAGTCATGGAACCCGTAACAAGAGAAATGAATTTACTGTAACGTTGTCGGTATTATGTTGGCGTTCCAAAGCCCATGTCAACCGAGATTGAGCGTGGTTTACGCCTGGGAGGTGAGTGGCGTTCCAGACGTGCCGTTCTTGACATGGTGACTAGCCCTTAGTAACATCTAGGCAGGCCCGCAGGCGTTTTGATGAAGCTCTTAAAAATCTAAAGGTAACCCATAAACCCTTATCCAGAACGGCAGAGGGGACGGCCCTATGAAGCCTAGCAACCGGTCTTAGACCCTCACGGGCGTAGATACGGTGCTAACTCCGGCGTCTGACAATACCGGTCAGGCGAAAGATGAGGCGGCTCAGTGCATCTGTGAGCTTCTCTAATCGAGAAGCTTTTTTAATGTCTAAGACCTATCTTCCAACGCCAGTTTAACATCCTGGGAGCATCTCCGGTGAACGAAATTCGACCTATAGCGTGGGCCAATGGCACACTCCGATTGCTTGATCAGACCCGGCTGCCCCTCGAAGAAATCATCGTCGAGGCACGGGGGTATTTGGAAGCAGTTGACGCCATCAAGACGATGCGCGTTCGTGGTGCTCCGGCCATCGGAGTGACCGCCGCTTATGCCGTGGCCATGGCCGCTAGGGACTTAGAAGTCTCAGATAGAGCCACCTTTTTGCAACGTTTGGCGGAAGCCGGCGCCGAAATCAAAGCCGCTCGGCCTACAGCCGTTAACCTGATGTGGGCTGTCGACCGTATGATTGGTATAGCAGATTCCGAGGCCGACATAAACACCGCCAAAACCCAGTTGTTGGAAGAGGCAACCCGAATCGAGAAAGAAGACGAAGAGATAAACCGGCGCATGGGAAGCCACGGAATTGAACTGATGCCAGATGGCGGTTCGGTCTTGCCCCATTGCAACGCCGGCGCGTTGGCGACTGCTGCCTACGGCACGGCGGTCGGGGTCATTAGGGCTGGTTGGGAAGACGGCAAACGATTCAAGGTGTTCAACACAGAGACCAGGCCCTTCTTGCAAGGAGCCCGGTTGACAGCTTGGGAGTTCAAGAAACTGGGAATCCCCTCTACTCTGGTAGTGGATTCGGCTGCTGGTATGTTGATGAGGCGGGGTGACATTGGCTGCGTCATAACCGGGGCGGACCGTATCGCTGCTAATGGTGACACTGCCAACAAGATAGGCACCTACACTCTCGCCGTTCTGGCGAGAGAGAACAATGTCCCGTTTTACATCGCGGCTCCAATCAGTACGGTCGACATGAGCCTTTCCGATGGCGACCAAATCGAAATAGAGCAACGATCTTCCAGTGAAGTCACGGAGTTCCGAGGAATTCAAGTTGCACCTCAAGGAGTAGAAGCCCTGAATCCTGGGTTCGACGTCACACCTGCCAAGTACGTGAGCGCAATCATCACCGAAGCCGGGATTTCACGTCCTCCTTTCACAAACAGCCTGGAACAAGCAGTTAGGTCGGCGTAGTTTATTGTATGAGCAATAAACAGAAAGCAATGATAGCAGTGATTGGCGGTAGTGGGCTCTACGAGATGGAGGGCATGACTGACGTCGAGCCTTTTGATCTGGATACTCCCTTTGGAAAACCCAGCGATTCCATAATGGTGGGCGACCT
>JAKUNK010000051.1:0-18332 GCA_022451945.1 Dehalococcoidia bacterium | reverse complement strand
GCCATGCGGGTCAGTCGTTGTATAGTCAGTCCACCTAATGTACGTTCTCCTTTGTTTTCTGACACTTAAAGCACGAGGCCGGTACACCCGTCTTATTTAATGGCTTTTACTTACTCAGCGGTATTCCTCGAGTCTACATTCGTATTAATCTAAAATTCGTTTGAGTAAAATTTGAATCCTATTCTTAAATAGTAACCAAATAATACTCTTATGTCAAATCGTGCCCAATGGCTGCAGAAATACACCTGCCAAAAGCCTTGACATCCTTTAAACGGGCCCTGGCAACACCCGTTATATCAGTTCCAGGTGGTTTCGTAGATGCCGGTGCGGTCATTTTCAAACACCTTCCTGCCCAGGACCTCAAACTTCGAGAGGCCATTGCCTGGATACGTGATGCGTTCAAGGTCGCCGACAATGACGTACCTCACCCGGTATTCGCGCAACAATTCTAATGCCCGCTTGTGATCGACAGTCTCATACATCTCCCTTACATCCTCAGCACGGTCATCGATGGCGAAGGAATAGGCGGTGCGTTGTTGTATCTGATGCCAAGGCCATCCGATAACGGTAGGCAAGCCGGTGTAGATGGAGAACCTCGATCCCCAGTGGTACTGGCTCAGGTGTGCCTCTAGAATGACCGGAGAGCCCTTTACATTGTCCAGGACCCACTCTATGGCTTCCAGATCCCATTCTAGCCGTATGGACTGCCCCTGTTCTTGATGGACGGCCTCTGACATATATGCCATGCCGTTCAGAGTGGGCGGACCATCACTAAATCGGTCGGATAGCCTGGCCCGACTTCCGAAAGTCGTGTAGATCAAACTTGAACCCAACAATGCCACCAGCGCCATGGCCCAGATCCCCGAACCTACTCCGAAGGCTGTTTTCAAGAATCCGGACGTTCCCAGCTGCCAGAGCATGTAAGCAGACACCACGCTAAAAAGCACCCATATCTCCAAGTAGTACTTGAATAAAGTGTTCATCCGTCCAATGTCACCCTCGACCCGGACTAAGTCCACACCGATACCGATGAATAAGGCCAAGCCCAGCAGAAAAAGAGGCACAGCCTCATAGGCGCGGCTTTCGTCTTTGGAAGTAAATACCTTCCAGGCAACGATGCCCGCAAGGGTCAAAAAAACAAACAACAGTGTCACATTCCAGAATCCAGCGGCCCCGAAGAAGATGGCGCCCAACAGAGCGACCCCGATACACACCCTCATCCATCTCATGCCCGGCACAGCAGGGTCGTAATTCCGGTACCTGACACTGCCCGTCAGACCTCTCAGTACATCTCGAGCCTGGTACAACAGGAACGATGCGATCACAAACAGGAACAGGCCATGAATCCCCAAAAACCGGAGCACCGGAGTTCGCCACTTGGACGCCTCCAGGCCGCTGTTGAATGTCTCGTATGTTTGGTGGAAGGGTAGGAATGCCAGTATGCTCACCCCCACGACGGTCACGGCCAGCAATGCGAACAAAGTTAATCTCGCTGTCAAAGTACCGCCAACGAAATACACTGCCAGCGACAGCAGCCCCAAAGTCAAGATGAGATAGGATGGGAAGTCCCAGCTATTCACCACCCAGAGTGAACCTAGTCCCAATCCCAACACCACCGTGGCCGCGATTGTCCAAATCCGGCCACCCTCCTTGAGCCCCACTACCAAGTTCAACCCAAGCCCAACCACCAGCAGGGTGAACGGTATCACCATCATGTGGGCATGGAGGTCGGCAAACAGGAATGTGAAGAACGGAAATTCGGTGATGTGGAATGATACCTCAGAGTATCCAGTTATTTTCTCCGGGACCCAGAAGGCCAGCAAGTTGGGTTCGATATTCTCCAAGCTCGGCAACATCCGGCTACTGTGCCAAAAATCGAAAGCACGGAACGGCGTTCCATCCACCACCATATGCCACAAGTTCTGAATCATTTGCACCATGCCGTCCAGGTTACCGATAACAGCTATAAAGCTCCCACCGATCACCCCAGCAGCGACAGGACTCCATACCCACTGCCGCCACGGAGCTCGCATTTCGCCTGGTCGTGATGGAAAGTCAATGCCCGGAGTGGCGATCGTATGGCTCATCACCCGCCGTTGTCGAACGCCTTCAGTCAGGTTGTAGACCAGAGTGTAAGCGCCGGTCAGGGTCAGGGCAAAGAACATTGGTACGGCAAGGTTGAAAGCAGTGGTGGGTAGTATTCCGGTGACCTTTATGATGCTCGACACCACGAAATATCCCCAGTAGTAGTAATTCAGGAAACCGCCGGCGAACCATGGGTCGAAAGGCGGCAATGTGGTGGAGCGGACTACAGCATTCAGATACGCCAACTCCATTGGCTTCTCACCGCCCCGAAAGGGATGCCACAGGTCCGGGTTGGCATAGCGCAATAAAACAAATCCCAGAAAAGCTACTAGAAACAGAGCCTCACCGAACAACACCAACCGCCAATGTTCTTTTAAGAAATCAGCGGTCTCCTTCCATCGGGCCGCCAGGACCATCGCCGTTAGCGCCGCCACGACGCCGAGCCCTAGGTAGACGGCCCAGCGTGAAAAGTCCATCAACCCTAACGACACCGACATCCAAGCGACATAGCTGACGGCCAAAAGCCCGAATATCCGCGCCAAGATGATACCCCGGTCAGGGAGGGGCCTAAAAATGAACATGGTCAATGGCAGAGCCACCAGGTAAATCAGTTCCACCACCAGCAACCAAGCAAGAACTGGCACATCATTGGTCCAGCCATCTCGGCTAACGATCTCCGAGAAAGTCCCACCTGCTTGCTGTGCGACCAAGTCATCTCCTGATAGAAGCAGGCCAACATCCCGATCACCAGCGACCTGAGTGCTGATTTTAAGGCGGATTCCAATGATCGATTCATCCAGATGCCCAGTGTTCTTGAACAGCAAAACCCTGGGGTGGTCATAGCCGACTACGTTGTCATCGGCGTACCCCAGGTCTAATACAACTTGTGGCTCATCGCCAGGGTTCAATGGGTCAGGGGTTTGCAGACCGGCCCGCCCGACGGCGTCGTCCCTGAAGGTCACCCCAAACAATTCGGGATAGTTGAGGAACTCTCGGTCCAAGTTATAGCCAAGATTACCGTTGAAAAGGCCTTGGTAGTACTGATTACTGAATGGAAAGCGAGCCGGGTCACGGGCGACGCTGGCGTAGGGACGACTGCTGTAAAAGACCACATATTCGGATGCCGCAAGTTTTCCGGCTAAGGTGTTCATCTTCTCTAAGGTGTCCATCTCGTAAACCGGGAACTGCCACACGTCATAAGAGGAAAGATTCGGCACAAATTCGTCCCAGTGGTTGTCGCTGACGATAGCGGTCCCGGCGGGCACGTTGGAATTTATCCACTCGGACGCCGTGATTGCCGGATGATCCTGGGCGTAGACCCGTTGAAAGGCAAGAGTATAGAAACCGGTGGCGGCGACCACGAACACGACCATGCCGATAGCTAGGCCAGGCCATATTCTGGCAGGGTCCAACCAACGGTTGACCAGACGGCCAGCCAGTGGCTGGTAGGCAAACACCGTCCACAGCAGCATCCTAGAACCCATTATGATTAGGACCGGCATCAACGGGAACACATAGCGGAGGAAGTGGACTTCGAAGGCCTCCAAGAAGACAAACCCGGGCACCACCCAGGCCAACAGAAACAGGTCAGCCCGACGAATGGCCTTGCTGAAGACGGCCACGGCAGCGGTGAATGGGATGGAAGCCCAGGCGACCACTCCCAGTGGGAGGCCCAGACCCCAGACGGAAGATTGCTGTATCTGATAGATGAATGCTGGAGTGTCGACGTATTGGATCGTGAACGGCCACAGACCAGCATCGCTTGCCATCCTAGTCTGCGCCGCAAGGTCTCTGGCAAAGGAACCAAAATCCAGAATGGCGTAGGGCGCGGAGATGAAGAACACTCCTCCCGCGACAGCGGCAGCTAAGGCGGCGTGCCGAAAGATGCGCTGCACCAGTCCAGGAGTTATATCTGCCCAGCGGCCTTCCACCTCATCCAGGACGCGGTACAAATAGATCAAGAACATGGGAGCCAGAATCGGCAGGATGCTCACTTTAGGCGCGATAGCCAGTCCCAACATCAAGCCCAATATAGCTGAGTCATGCAACCGCTTTCTTTCCAGCATCCTCCACATTGCCCAAAAACTTGCCAAGGTGAAGAACACCGAGAAAGTCTCCGGGCGGAAGAAATGGCTGTTCTGTACGTGAATAACCGACAGAGCAGTGAGGCCTGCAGCGAGTAGACCTACACCGGTCCCATAAAACTTTCGCCCCAGGATGAAGACCATCACCACCGAACCCACGTCCGCAATGGCAGATAAAGGCCGGCCAAAGTAACGCATATCCAGGGAGTTGAGGTCGGTGAACAATTCCGCGACAGACCGGAAGAAGACCATCAGATAGATGAGGATGCTGCCCAGCGGGAACCAATGAGGATTGAGAGGGCTTCGGTCCTTATCCAAGAGGGTGCTGATACTGGGCAGACCAGGTTCGGCCTCTGGTTCACCTCGCACATAGCCGCACTCCTGGGCACCGGGAGCGTCCGTCAGCAGATCATACATGCACCCAGACCGCATATAGATATCCCGTTCGTCTGGGTGGAATGCGAACCCTTGATCCCAATTGATGCCGTTGAGCCGCAGCCCAAAGGCCACAACTATAATCAGCAGCAATACGTAGAGCGTCCAGGAAACACGCCCGTGGAAACTGAGAAAGTGGTAGGCCCTAAGCACCAACGCTAGACCTCATAACTACCGGTATGCACGAAATCACATACATAAACATGGTGGTTAGCATTATATTTGGAGTCCAGACAAGCCTATGTATAAAAAAGTCCCCCATCACCAATGAATTGGAGGCGGAGGACTTTGCAATCTCTGGTAGAGCTCATGGAAGCCCTGTGCAAAACTACGAGTTGACCCGCAGGTTAGATGCCTTTATCGGACATCAAAGCGGCCAGGTCTGCAGTGCGGCAAGAGTAACCCCACTCGTTGTCGTACCAGCCCATGACTTTAATCATCCTGTTCTCCATCACCATAGTGGAGAGGCCATCGATGATGCAGCTATGAGGGTTACCCTTGTAGTCGGTGCTAACCAGCGGCTCATCGTTATACTCAAGGATGCCTTTCATGGGGCCGTCGGCCGCCGCCGCGTAGGCCTCGTTGATCTGTTCGGCGGTCACGTCTTTGGACACCGTGGCAGTGAAGTCGGTAATGGAGCCGGTGGACGTGGGCACCCGGAAAGCCACACCGTTCAATTTACCGTTCAGTTCAGGCAGGACCAGGCCCACTGCCCGGGCTGCACCGGTGCTGGTGGGAATAATGTTCTCCGCAGCCGCTCTAGCACGACGAAGATCACCGTGGCGTTGGTCCAAGATGGCTTGGTCGTTGGTATAAGAGTGGATCGTCGACATCAGGCCATGCTCGATGCCGAAGTTGTCGTGGAGCACCTTCACCATGGTCGCGAAGCAATTGGTCGTGCAAGAGGCGTTGGAGATGATGTTATGGCTCTTGGCATCGTACATCCCATCGTTAACGCCCATCACCAAGGTCAAGTCCTCGCCCTTGGCGGGCGCAGAGATGATCACTTTGCTGGCACCGCCCTTCAGATGGCCCGCGGCCTTATCGGCATCCGTGAATATGCCAGTCGATTCTACGACCAGGTCAACACCCATCTCAGACCATGGGATCTGGGCCGGATCTCGTTCTGAGAAGACCTTGATACTGCGGCCATCCACGATAAGATCGCCGTTGCTCGCTTCAACCTTACCGGGGTAGCGGCCATAGTTGGTGTCGTATTTCAGAAGGTGGGCGTTGGTTTCAGCGTCGGTCAAGTCGTTGACCGCAGCAACCTCAACCTTTCCGGCATTACGGCCCTCGTTAGCTCGTAGCACCAATCTTCCAATCCTACCAAAACCATTGATCCCAATCCTGGTGACCATGCTCTTCCTCCGGGTCTTTATATTATTTGCGAAGCGGCATAACCAAGCATCGCAACGTTATGTCATTGGCCGAATACATGATAGTTGCTGGAAAGACGCTTGGGAAGACAATTTCCTTCCCTTTGACGCTGAATACCTCGGACCCCGATGGTATCTACCCCGCCGAAGCGCAATATCACCTACGAAATCCCTAAGAAATCGAATGCCGTCTTGCCGGCGTAATAGGCATTGTCACCCAATTCTGATTCGATACGAAGTAGCCTATTGTACTTGGCCACCCGCTCAGAGCGGGCTGGCGCCCCTGTCTTAATTTGACGCACATCCCAGGCCACTGCCAGGTCGGCGATAGTTGTGTCTTCGGTCTCACCAGAGCGATGGCTCATAACAGCACCCCAACCGGCGTCCCTAGCCATATTGAGGGCCGCGAGGGTCTCTGATAGCGACCCGATCTGGTTCGGCTTAAGCAGCACGGCGTTACTGGATTTCTCATCAATACTTTTCTTGATACGCGTGATGTTGGTCACCAAGAGGTCGTCTCCCAGGACTTGGACGGAACTACCTAAAAGGCTATGCAGACTAGTCCAGCCAGACCAATCGTCTTCGGAGAGACCATCTTCTATGGAAACTATGGGAAACTCGTTCGCCCAACCCTGGTACAACTTGACTAGGTCATCTGCGCTTAATGTGGTCCCCTCACGTTCCAGAACATACATGCTGTCGGATTCTCGGAACAATTCACTGGCGGCCACGTCCAAGGCGATATAAACGTCTTTCCCCGGAATGTATCCCGCCTTTTCCGTGGCCTTGAGGACTATCTCTAGTGCATCTCGGTTGGATGGAAGGCTGGGCGCAAACCCGCCTTCATCACCCACGTTGGTGCTGTGGCCGTCGTCGCTCAGCAGGCTCTTGAGCGCTTGGTAGATCTCAGCTCCGGCACGTAATGCATCCGAAAAGCTGTTCACGCCAACGGGCATAACCATAAATTCTTGGATGTCTGCCGAATTAGAAGCGTGTTTGCCGCCGTTCAGGATATTGAACATGGGGACCGGCAAACTGACTGTTCCCCCATCAGACAGGTACTTCCATAGCGACCCGCCGGGGTTGCTTTCACCGGCTGCCGCCTTGGCGACGGCTAGGGACACTGCCAGCACCGCATTGGCTCCCAGATTACTTTTGTCGTCCGTTCCGTCGAGGTCGTTTAGACCGGCGTCGATAGATGCCTGGTCCATAGGTGAGCGTCCTATCAGCCACGGTCCGATAGTGTCATTAACATTAGCCACAGCATTCAAAACGCCGAGGCCGTTGAACCTGGATGAGTCACCATCCCGCAGTTCCAGCGCCTCATGACTACCGGTACTGGCTCCGGATGGAACTGCAGCCAGTGCTGTCAATCCTGAGGACAGCACTATTTCTGCTTCCACAGTGGGATTGCCGCGGGAATCCAAGGTCTCACGGCCATGGACAGAAGTGATAGTGACGTCTTTGCTCATAACACCTTTTGGGAGGGTCAGATTATGGGGCCGGACACTGGCTCGAGAGATTAGCAGTGGTTCCTATTGGCTACAGCAGCCAGGGCTTTGTCCACCGCGTCAAAGGGGTTCTCCGCCTGAATTATCGAACCGGTTATGTCGACACCGTCGCCGTTCTTGGTCAACGGCCATGTCTTCAGGCCAATCACAGGTATGCCGTCGCTGAGTGCGTGACCAATCTCCGAAAGGGTTCCGAACGCTCCACCGACGGCTATCACTGCTTCGCCAGTGTGGACGACTATCACATTTCTGGAGTAACCCATGCTCGTAACGATAGGTATATCGACGTAGCTGTTTGCTTCAGCCGCCGCCCGGCCGGGAAGTATGCCGATCGTGGTGCCGCCTCCGGATTTGGCGCCCCGGCAGACGGCCTCCATTATCCCGCTGAGTCCTCCGCAGACGACCATGACGCCTCGGCGAGCCAACTCGCGGCCAACTTGTTCTGCCATATCGACGTGTTCTTGAGTAGCTGGGTTACTGCTGCCGATGACCGAGATTATCATTATGCCTTTACCTTACGAATCTGGGACTGGCACACCCAGATTTGGAGATCTCTGAAGGTGCCGTGTATGTCTAACCAGCTTCATTCAACCGGTTTTAACAAATTCGAGAGCTCCCGTTAGCCCATGACCGCTTCACTGGCTGCTTGTATGATTTCGATCAACGGCCTGGGATATATGCCAAGCCATATCATGGCTCCGGCTCCTGAAGTCAAGACCACTACGATCGGCAATGAAGGGCTCTTGCTCAATGCCGGGTATTCTTCTACAAATTCCCCACCGCTTTCTCCAACAGGCGTGGCCTCGATATAGACCTGCCGCAGCACCTGGAAGTAGTAATACAGAGAAACCAGACTACTGAATATCGCAAGGCCGGCCAACCAGAGGAACCCCTCAGAGGCAACTGCTGTGAAAAGGTAGAACTTCATGGTGAATCCGGCGAATATCGGGAGACCGGCCAACGAGAACAGGCCCATGCCCAGGCATGCCGCCAGGAACGGCTGACTGGTCGCCAAGCCACCAAGGTCAGAGATCTCTTCTCTACCGGTCATGTTGAAGAATGATATTACGGTAGCAAACACCACAAGGTTCGTGATTGAGTAACCCACCAGATAGAACATCACACCGTTGGCAGCCAAGTCTGACTCTAGAGAGAACGCGGTGATCCCTGCCAGGATAAAGCCGGCATGGCCGATGCTGGAGTACGCCAGAAGCCGCTTCAGGTTCTTCTGGGCCAGAGCGACCAGATTCCCCACCAGCATCGTTAGTCCGGCAAGGACCGCTAACACCAACTGCCACTGTTCCCAACGCTCGGCGGCCGGGGCAAATCCCTCTCCTACGAGGCGAAGTATCAGCGCAAACGCCGCAGCCTTGGAGCCGATGGCCAGGTATGCCGTCACTGGATAGGGAGCACCTTCATAAACGTCTGGTGCCCACATGTGGAACGGGGCAACGGAAACTTTGAACATCAGCCCCACCAAGATCAGACCCACCCCCACCCACAGCGCCGGAGAAACCTCATACGCCGTTGCCAAACCTGCGGCTATGTCTTCAAACTTGGTCACGCCCAGGGTGCTGTAGACCATACTGACGCCGTAGAGAAGGATGGCCGATGACACCGCGCCTACGATTATGTATTTCAGCGCGCCTTCATTGGACTTCGCGCTGTCTTTCGCGTGGGCAACCATCACATAGAGGCTGAAGCTTAGCAGCTCCAAAGCGATGTAGGCTGTTAGTAACTCCCGCGACTGGGCCATCACGTTCATGCCCAGGATAGAAAAGAGTAGCAGGCCATAGAACTCGCCTTGATGCTTAAGCTTTGCGTCCACAAAATCCATGGAGCTTAGAATGATGAACACGCCGATGCCCATGAAAAGGACTTTGAAGAATAAGGAGAAATCGTCGACAGCCAACAGGCCGTCGTAGAGCGACTCCTGCTCGTCCCAGAGCATTACCAGTGAGACCACCATCAGAGCGATGAGCCCAGCCATCGACAGCCAAGCCAGATAAATCTTCCGGCCCTCAGGCAGAAGCAGATCTACTGTAAAGACCAAGAATGCCAAGCCCGCCAAAGCGAACTCAGGTGTCAGCAGATAAAGGTTGTCGGATAGTGAGGTCACTGCCCGCTACACTCCCGGAATGCTCTGGACGCTGACGTTGATGGCACGCAACAACGGTTCAGGCCAGACTCCAACGAAGATAATTATGCCAACAAAGGCCGCGCCCACAGTCATTTCAACCGGGCTGGAATCTTTAAGGCTGGCCCACTGCTGGTCCGATTCACCCATGAAGGTGCGGGCCAATAGGCGTAGGATATAAATCGCCGTCAGTGCAGCGCCTATCACGGCAAGGATCGCCAATGGCATATATGTACGGAATGCCCCTGTAAACACCATAAACTCGGCGATGAACCCGCTCAAGCCCGGCAAACCCAACGAAGCCAAGCCTGCTATGGCGAAGAAGAACGTGTTTACTGGCATTCTGCTGGCCAGCCCATTCAACACGTTTATGTCCCGGGTGTGGGTCTGATGGTAGATCGATCCGACCAGCAGGAACATAAGGGCTGTCATCATCCCATGCGAAAACATCTGGAGGACGGCTCCGCCGACACCGATATTATCAAGCGTGGCGATACCCATCAGTACATAACCCATGTGGCTGACGCTGGAATAGCCGATGATGTACTTCAGGTCGTTCTGGGACATCGCCGAAACCGCGCCGTAGAGGACGTTCACGGTGCCCAAAGTGATCAGCACAGGCATCCAGTTATCAGCACCCTCGGGCAGCAGGAACATGCCGACCCTGATGATGCCGTAGGCCCCCAATTTCATCAACACGCCCGCGTGGAGCATACTGACCGCTGTAGGAGCCGCTACGTGACCGTCCGGAGACCAGGTATGGAACGGCCAGAGACCTGCTAGAACACCGAATCCGACCATAAACAGAGGAAACACTAGGGTCTGGAATTGGCTGTCAAATGCTCCGTTCTCGGAAAGGGCTTGAAGCCCTCTTAGTGAGAACGTCCCAGATCCAGCGTTCGTAGCCTCGACATATAGAGCGAGGATACCGATCCAGACGAGGATGCTACCCCCAACCAAGAAGATCAGCAGTTTCATGGCGCCGTATTCTTTGGTGCGAAGGAACGTTCCGAAATCAGTACTGCTGCCCCAGACTCCTATTAGCAGGTACATCGGCAACACTGCCAGCTCATAGAAAAAGAACAAGAAGAAGAGGTCACGGGCGACGAACACCCCGTATACCCCGGCCGCAAGCGCAAACAGCAATACGAAGAAGTCCCGGCTGCGATGGTGAATCGTTTGGGAAACCAACACTCCGCCGAGCAACACGATGCCGTTCAACATCACCATCGGAGCGGAAATACCGTCTATCCCCAGAGCGAATCGGATATCCATAGGGCCGGGCAACCAGTCATAGCTGGCCTGGTATTGGAAACCTCCTTGATCATAGTCGTATCTTGCAAAAATCACCAAGGACAGGAGCAGGGAGACAGCTGCTATAAAGATGGCAAAATACCAAGACTCCCTACTCTGGCCGCCAGGCATAAACATCATCGATAGCGACCCTGCCAGGGGTACTATTATCAGCAGCAACAGGGCTATCTGGTCGAAGTCGTTCAACTAGACCACCCTGAGCCAAACAAAGATTCCTAGCCCGACTGAACCGATAGCCATGGCTAAGGTGTAGCTATAGACGTGACCGGTTACGTGCACCTTGAGGGCGATCCCGAACTTCCGAGTTACATCGGCCGGCCCGTTAACTAGAATGTCGTTAACGATGGCCCGGTCGAAGAAGGCGATGAAGCGTGAGAAGACCAGCACGACTCGGTCTATGGTCCATTGGTAAACCTCATCGAAGTAATACTTGTTCTCGCAGAGCTTCAGTAGTTCGAAACTCCGAGACCGGAGGCGGTCCAGAGATATGCTTCTCTGGGCATATATCCGGTAGGTGGCGACGAAGGCTGCAACCGCCAGGACGATCGATACTATGCCCAACCAGGCCTCAAAATGAAACGCTTCGCTATGCGCGAAGAAGACGAATGTCCCGATGCCTCCAAAATCTCCAGGCCAGTTGAAACTTATTAACCCGAATCCGAGGGCCAGGACGGCCAACAAGGCCATCGGCAAAGCCATGGCTAACGGCGCATCGTGGACGTGCTCATTCTGCGCCTTCAACTGGCCGAAAAATACCAGGAACATCGCCCTACCCATATAGAGAGCACTTAGGAACGCAGTCACCAGGGTCAAGATGATGAAAGAGACGTTCCGGTGGTCGTTCACCGCGATCAGTATCTCGTCTTTGCTCCAGAATCCCGCCAAGACTGGAATACCACCCAGGGACAAGGCACCGATGGAGAAAACTATGGCAGTAAGAGGCATGACTTTTCTCAGACCGCCCATCTCTCCCGTCTCCTGGAACTCGGTGCTGTGCAGAACGCTGCCTGCCCCTAGGAACAAGAGGGCTTTGGAGAAGCCGTGGGCCATCATATGGAAGATGGCAGCCGTGTAGCCAAAGGCGCCAAGAGACAACATCATCAGGCCCAGGTGACTGATGGTCGAATAGGCAAGTATGCGTTTCAGGTCCGTGGCCACTAAGGCGATGGTTGCTGACATCAAGGCCGTCACCAGACCCACTATAGAAACCACCATCAGCGGATCTGCATCATAGGCCTCGAAAAGCGGGAAGGTCCGGGCCACCAGGTAGACTCCGGCAACGACCATCGTCGCCGCGTGTATCAGCGCGCTGACCGGGGTGGGTCCCTCCATAGCGTCGGGAAGCCACACGTGGAACGGCACCTGTGCTGACTTTCCCATAGCCCCGAGGAACAACAAAATGGCCGATGCCGTCGCAACACCCTCGCTCATGGCGCCGGTACGGACGGCCTCAAACGCGTCCAGCATGCTGAAGGTGCCGACATCCCGCCAAATCAAAAGGATGCCAACCAACAGGCCAACATCGCCGATCCTAGTGACAATGAATGCTTTCTTTGCCGCTTCCCGGGCTTGGGGGCGTTCGTGCCAGAAACCAATCAGCAAGTAAGAACAGATGCCAACCAACTCCCAAGCCACGTAGAGCAGCAGGAAATTGTCGGCTAGTACTAAGGTCAACATGGCCGCGGCAAACAATGAATGTACGGCGAAGTACCACCCAAAGCGTGAATCGCCGTGCATGTAAGCCATGGAGTAGACCTGCACCATTAACGCCACAAAAGTAACCAGGCCTAACATGGCGATGGTCAACGGGTCTATGAGGATGCCCCAGTGCAGGCTTACACTACCGGCCGCTCCGACAAGCCCTGCGTTGAACCAACTGCGCTCGTAATCGCAGGTTAGCATGTGGGTGTTTTCGCTGGTAAAACAGCCGCTGGTGGTCGTTCCTGCACCCATCCAGGAGCCTAAGACGAACCAAAAGACAGCGAAACCGCCACCGATAGCCAGGATAGACAGCAATGCGCCTTTTGTGGGCAAAAACCTGCCGAATACGACGATGATTGGCGCTGCAGCAAAGCTGAAAATCGGTATGAGCCAGGCCCACTCCATCAGGTCTGCACCGTTTGTGTCTGGATATCTACCATTTCATCAAGTTGATTTCGTCAAGGTTGACCGTCGACCTGTTACGGAACATCCGGAGGATTATAGCCAGAGCCAGACCAACCTCCGCCGCAGCGACGGTGATTATGAATATGGCGATCAACTGGCCATCAAAGTTGGAGAATCTGCCGACCCCTTCCATATGGGAAGCCGCGGCGATCAAGTTGATGTTCACGGCGTTCAGCATCAACTCGATGGACATCACTATAAGGACCGCGGAACGGCGGGCCAAGACACCATACAGTCCGATGACGAACAGTACGGCACTAAGGAGTTGGAACCAGACTAAATCAACCATCGCCTAGCTCTCCTCCTCATCCGACCGGGCGATGATTATTGCACCGATCAAGGCCACCAGAAGCACCAGCGACGCAACTTCAAAGGGGACCGCCCAGGTGGTGAACAGGGATTCGCCGATACCTGTGAACGATGCGTTCTGGGCGTTGGTGTCCTCAATCTTATTGATCAGGAATGATGGGATCAAAATACCAAGAAACGCCAGGGCGGCAACCGCTGCCAAAGGCCACTGCTTATTGTCTGCTATGCGCGGGTACTCGGAGTTCCTTGTTAACATGATGGCGAACAAGAGCACAATGATGATGGCACCCCCGTAAATGAGCACCTGTACCAGAGCGAGGAACTCGGCGAACAGCACCAGGTAGATCCCAGCTACTGCAATCAGGGACACCAACAACGCTAGAGCAGCGTGGACCACATTGCGGGAGACCACCACACCAAGGGCACCTCCAATGGTGAAGACAGCTAGCACTACAAAAACAGCCCAGGCCATCTAAACTGCCCTACTCCGCCATCTAGTCCATCTTCCGGTCATAGACTTCCCTTTGCTCCAGCCCTGCCAAAATACGAGGCACCAAAATGGCGGCTCCCTCAATCACCTTTTTATTACCTTGGGTCAGCGTTCCTGCTTCCCGATCATCAATTTGAAGAACCCCCTAGGTCTCCGATAGAATCTCCAACAACCCAAGCAACACGCAACCAGCACACGGGCAACCCGTTGGATGGCTCGCCCCCTCATCCGCTACAGCACGGCCTTCCCGGCTAGCCGTGTCGCGATTTAATCGTCTTATTCTCAAGCAACCTATATGTACAGTCTTGACAAGTGCAACCCGTTGGATGACGTCCAGCTGGTCTCCGAAGTGTCTCGTCTTACCCTATTAACGTGCTCTGAACGCCCTCTATGGAGAGTCGGTCTCAGCAGCCGTGGGTGCGGCGCCCGTCTCTTGGCCTTTCTTGACGCGCTTGGTCGGCGGGATCCAATCCGTTGCCTTCTGGAACCTATGGCCTATCTCGAGCAACTCTGGCAGGTCAACACGGTCGCCGTTGCGGCTGAACGTGCTCATTTCATGCTCATGAGTCATAACAATCGCGTCGAAGTTACACACCTCAACGCAGATGCCGCACAGTATACACCGGTTGAGGTTAATCTCGAAGCTATCTACAATCTTTCTTCGACTACTTTTCCCTTCTTCATTTAGGGGGTTATCCTTCATCACAGAGGACATGCATTGGGTCGGGCATCCACGGATGCAGACCATGCAACTGGTGCAGAACGGCTCGCCGACTTCATCATCCCAAGTTAAGGCAGGGAAACCCATGAACCGGTCTTTCACAGGAGTCGGCTCATCTGTTTTACGCATCAGCAGGTTACCGACCTCAGGATATTGCCGGGTCACAGGCGCGTGTAATCCTTTCACAGTAGAAACCAAAGTCACTACCATTCCTTTGAGGCTATTGAACATCTAGTTACCTCCCGACTGGGCGCCCGCGCGGCGGCTGGCTTCCAAAGTCTCCTGTCTGCTGCGGACTTCGGCCACCAATCTAGATGGGCCGGTCATACGTTTAAAAATAATGAAACCAACTATTAGAAGTCCAGCTGAAGACATGATGGTGAGAGTCCAGGCCGGCCATTCGTAGAACTGGTAGATGGCGGTCATGACCACCGATAAGAACGATAGAGGCACCATGACCTTCCAGGCAAAGCCCATCAGTTGGTCGATACGCAACCTCGGAAAAGTCCCGCGTACCCAGAAGATAACCAATATCACCAGATAGACCTTGGCCAGGAACCATATTATTCCCCATTCCCCTGAAAGCCCCGGGCCTGACCAGCCACCAAAAAACAGGATCACAGTAAGTGCGGCGATGGCGAAAGTATTTATGTATTCTGCCAGGAAGAACACCGACCAATGCGCTCCGCTGTACTCTACAAAGGGGCCGCCAACAATCTCAGATTCGGCGAAGTAGATGTCGAAGGGTGTCCGTCCAACCTCGGCCAATCCTGCGATGAAGAACAGCACCAGGCCCAGCGGCTGCACCAGCATGAATATGTAGTCGTCCTGCTGGTGGACAATCTCCCTCAGGTCCAGGGACTGAGCCAGCATCGCCACCGAGATAGCCACCATAATTATGGGTATCTCATAGCTGATTAATTGAGCAGCAGCTCTTAGACCGCCAAGGGTTCCGTATTTATTAGCCGATCCCCAACCAGCCAATACAAGGCCTAAAATCCCTACCACCGAGAAGGCGATGATGTAGAACAAACCCATATCCAGGTTCTGAATAACCGCGGTCTGGGTTCCCGGGATAGTCACCCAAATCATGAACGCAGAGACCACCACGATGATGGGCGCAACCCAGAATATGGCCTTCTCTGATGACGATGGGATGATATCTTCTTTGAGTATCAACTTAACGGCGTCGGCCACCGGCTGCATCACTCCCATGGGTCCGGTTCTAGTGGGGCCCAAACGAAGTTGAAGCCGGCCCAGGAGTTTGCGCTCCAACCAGATCATCGACATGACGACCACTGAGAGCACAGTGAACATGATGAACAGGCCAACCACCAACCATATGAAGTCAATCAGACTGATGGCTAGCAAGACTGTGCCGGGCACTAGCGATCCACCTCGCCTAGGACGATGTCCAAGGCGCCCAGAATCACCACAGAATCGGCGATCCAGGCGTTTTTTAGCATGTGTTTCAAAGCTGATAAGTTGCAGAAAGACGGTGGACGCACCTTAACCCTGTATGGTTTGTCGGTTCCGTCGCTGACCAAGTAAACGCCCAACTCGCCTCTGGGATTCTCGGCCCGCAAGTAAACTTCGCCAGCAGGAGGCCGAAGCAGCCTCCGCCCCAGGGAAGATGCAACATCACCCTCAGGAAGCTGGTCTAAGGCCTGTTCGATTATGCGGATAGACTGGTACACCTCCTGGACTCTAAGGTAGTACCGGTCCCAGCAGTCGCCATCCAACCCGATAGGCACATCGAAATCGAACCGATCATAAACCGAGTATGGAGCGGCTTTCCGAACGTCATAGTCCACACCCGAAGCACGGAGGCAAGGGCCAGTCAGACCGTAGTCTATGGCGTCTTCGGCTGACATCACCGCAATCTTTTTGAGCCGCGCTAAGAAAATCTCGTTGAAGCTAAGAAGTTTGTCAGACTCCTCTGTATCTTTCTTGACGAGCTCCAGTACCTCCCGTACCTGCTGGACAAAGTCATCTGGCACGTCTTCTTTGAGGCCCCCGATGCGAAAGTAATTGTGCATCATACGGGCTCCAGAGACAGACTCGAACAACCCCTGGATGCGTTCCCGTCCCCGGAAGCAGAACATGGACGGTGTCATGGCGCCAGCGTCTAGCCCCATGGTGGCGATGAACAGCATGTGGCTAGCGATCCGGTTCAGTTCGCAGAGTATGACCCTGATGTATTCCGAGCGCTCGGATACTTCCAGGCCCATTAGCTTTTCGACGGCACGACAATAGATGTGCTCGTTGTTGAAATTAGCGATGTAATCCATCCGGTCGAACAGGGTGATTACCTGATTGAACTGTTCGCCCTCGCACAATTTCTCTGAGCCCCGGTGGAGATACCCGATGTGCGGGATAACATCCACTATCTTTTCGCCGTCCACCCACAACACCATGCGGAAGACCCCGTGGGTCGAGGGGTGCTGCGGACCCATGTTCAGCAGCATCTCTACCGGTTCAGCGTTGGCTATTTGTTCGTTAGACGTTTGCGTCATTTCTATTCAACCGGGCCTACTCAACCGTTATATCAGGCACCTGGTTCGCCGGTTTACCTATGAACCGAATCTTTGGCTCCTGAGGCGATTCGACCTCGGCGCTCATCCAGACCTCGCCGTTATGGTAGAACCCGCCCTCGATCAAGGTCTCATCTAGGACGTCTAATTTCTGGCAGTCCTCCAAGTATTCTGAAACCTGACGGCGCAGCATATTCTTAGCTTCTTCAGCCGTGTCTCCGAACCCCGTAATCACCAGCTCTGGGCAGTATGCTTCGTGGCCTTCACCTGCCCGAGTCTCTTCGATCCGGTATATTATCCGGTCAAAAGGCAGGCTTTCCGTTGGTTTCGATTTCTTGACCAAACTTATTCATCGCCGGCGGATAAAGTAGTTTCAGCGAACTCCAGCTGTAGTTCGGTCTCTTCGTCCACTCCAGCGTACCCGGCGTCAGTCAGGACATCACTTAAGGTGTCGGTACCGTCATGAGACTCAATCCAGCCACGAACGACTTGGATCAGTTCATCTTGCGCGAGCTCTAACGATTCTCCGACGCCTTCCAGGTTCAAGTTGTCGATCCGTGCAACATACCTGTCTTCTACTTCTTCAACCATGGCCGTGAGCACCACCGTTTCCATATGCCTCTAAAACTCCTGGTAATCGTTAAACGGAAATTCTCGCCGTCCAGGAAAACCTTCAAATCCTTCATAGAGAAGCAACGGCGATAGGTCTGGGTGGCCGTCGAATACGACACCAAATAGGTCATGGGCTTCACGTTCGTACCAGTCCGCACCGCGCCAGATTGAGGTCACAGATGGAACGGTGGGATCTGAATATGGAACGTCGGTCCTCAACACTACTGTTCGTTCCGGGTCCAGGGATTGCAGTACGTAGACCAATTGGAAATATTCTAAGTAATCCACGCAAGCTAGACAAAGCAGCATGTTTGCCGCTATACGTGGGTCTGCCTTCATCAACCGACAGGCTTCTAGCGTGTGTTCTTTGTCAACACTCACTTGGGGAATATCATTTAAGGCACCAGCCTCAGGAGAGAGGTCTTTGAGGACCTCCAACGACGCGCCAAGCAGTTCTTTTCCGGGCGAGGTCAAGGCTGCCAAGGGATCAGCATCGGGTTCCGGTTCGCCGTGCCCAGAGGACGCCGGAGCGCCAGGCGTTTGAGCGTTGGGCGG
>JAKUNK010000050.1:0-18752 GCA_022451945.1 Dehalococcoidia bacterium | reverse complement strand
CGACCTCATTCTGCTTCAGAAGTGGCGCCAACAAACGGGTGAAAATCAAGTTCAACCACTCGACTCTGAACCGAACCAGATCCAAAACTAGACCACCGGCGGCCAGCACCGCCAAGCTCCAGACCATAGCCGTTTCGGAGACAAAGATGCCAGCCAGTGGTATGGAGGACCCGGCGAAGATGTGGAATAGCCTTCGCCAGGCTGAGGGAGGAGGGCCAAGGAAGTCTCTCCTCTCACCGCCAAAAACCAGTATGTCCAGAAACCGGCTCATCTACTCTCTCGTCGGAAAATAGGTTAGATTCTAACCTGCCGCCAGAAGTAGCGACAGGGCTATGAGCAGCCTCTTGGGGACAAATCAACCAGTGTGAGGACCCCGAAGACTAGAAACGTACTGTTATGCTATCCCCTGCACGCCACCGCAGTGTCCTAATCTCGGTGCCTTCAGGGATATCAAAAATCATCCAGCCGTCTATAGACGTGTCCTTGGGCAGATTGAAAGATCCTTCTAAAAAGAGGATGTTGTCCTCCCGCTGTTTCCGGACCGAGATTGCCTCTTCCGCCAGTATCTGGGCCTGCTGTAGATCGCCATTCTCACCGCTGCACTGATATCCGAATGTACCCGGTTGGTCGAACCTGGTGGAGACCATCCCTCCTGGCGCAAGCTGAAGCAGGTCATTCCCGAGTCCGGTTGTAACACCAGGCAGGAACTGGATGGATGACTCAGTATCTCCGGAGTTGATCCATTGGACGCTGGTCCCCACGCTCACCACGACACGGGCATGGTCCATACATTCAGCGCCTTCCAGCGTTACAGTGGTGTCACCTTGGCCTCTCTTGTCCAGAAATACCGTGCCAGACACGCTGATGGGTTGGAAATCGTCCTGAAAGAACCCTTCAAGTACGGCTGCATGCTGATCAGCCACCACAACCGTGTTCATCGCAACATGGTTGTCTATACGGAAGCGCATCAAGAGCAATTCCTGGCCCTCTTTCGAAGGTTGGATCCGCCACTTGCGCACGACATCTTCGGTGTCTATGGTCGAGTATCGGAGTTCGTCGCTGCGTTTCATCTCCATAACGTTCAGGATCAATATTCTGCCTTCGTGATATTTGCCTAACGCGGAAGATGTGTCGCTGCAAGCCGTCAGCACCAAGGGCATCAAGATTAGAATCAGCAAAAAAACCGAGCGCTTAGAAATCAAGCCAATACTCCGAACAACTCAAGATTAGGGTCTGGTCTTCTCGAGGTTATATGAGGAAAAGCAGCGGACGGCGACCGCGTCACGAGCCGGCGGTGGTCAGGCTGGGTAACTGGCGAAGACGCTGGATCAGATCTACCAGCACTCCCAGCAGATAGTCAATCTCTTTTTCCGTATTTTCCCGGCCTAGTGTGAGCCTAAGGCTGCCTCGAGCGACCTCTGCCGACTGACCCAAGGCCAGCAACACGTGGGAGGGCTCCAAAGATCCGGAACTGCATGCACTCCCACTGGAAGCGGCAATTCCAGCCATATCCAGGCCAAGAAGGATGGGCTCTCCCTCGACTCCGGTGAAGGAGAAGTTGGCGTTGTTAGGCAGTCTTTGAGTGGTGTGACCGTTCAGGTGGCTACCTGGTATATGCTCCAACACCGATGCGATAATCTTGTCCCTGAGGGCCGAGCAGCGCTGGCCGGTCTCCTCCCTGGTGCCATCGGCGGTTTCAAGGGCCAAAGACAATCCGATGATTCCTGGTATATTCTCCGTGCCCGACCGGCGCTCCCGCTCCTGTCCGCCGCCATGGATTAATGGCAGATAGGGGGTTCCTCGTTTTATGTAGAGTACCCCTGTCCCTTTGGGGCCGTGAAACTTGTGCCCCGACAGGCTAAGCAGGTCCACACCTAGTTCAGTCACGTTCAGGGAAAGGTACCCAGCCGCCTGCACGGCATCAGTGTGGAATACGATGGTGCGAGACAATTCTTCAGCACGCATCTTGATGGCCTTGGAAATCTCCGAGATGGGGTTAATGGTGCCGATCTCGTTATTGCCGTACATGATTGTGACCAGGGTCGTGCGCTCGTTGATGGCGTTATACACGGACTCGGGCTGCACCATGCCATCAGAGTCAACCGCTAGATAGGTGACTTCGAAGCCCTGGGATTCCAAGTATTGGCAGGCGTGCAGCACTGCGTGGTGCTCCACGCTAGAGGTGATAATGTGATTTCCGGTCTCATGCAGCCCGGTTGCGACCCCGTGGATGGCAGCGTTATCAGACTCGGTGCCACCGCCAGTGAAAACCACTTCTCTAGGGCGGCAATTTAAGACTCCAGCTACCCGCTCTCGGGCCTCGTCCAACGCATAACGAGCTTCTTGACCTACCGTGTGGAGGCTGGATGGGTTTCCGAAGCGTTCGTTGAAATAGGGAATCATGGCCTCAAGGACCTTTAGATCCAGGGCCGTAGTGCCCGCATGATCCATGTAAACTGTGCCTTTAACCGTCATGTTTATCCGTATATACATCGGCCATGAAGGCCGAGATTTGTTGGTGACACCATTTTAGCATAGCTAATTTTAGACAACTCAGTGCCACAGGTCCTTTAAGTTTGAGTGGGCATAGCTCAACTTAATGTCTGGAAGCCCGTTGATACGGGTCTACTTAGGAGAGCTATCTTTTGCCATAGAGAATAGAAACATGCCGATAAGCCCCAGCCATATACCATCTACCAGCTCGGTGCGTACCGCCATAAGCACTCCTCCCAACACCATAAAGATGCCGAAGACCTGACCCATCCCCGTGGCAATCTGAGTTGCCTTATGGTGATTGCCGGTGAAACCCCAGATCACTGCTCGCAGCAAACGTCCGCCGTCCAGAGGATAACCGGGCACCAAGTTGAACACCCCCAGGCTAAGATTCGTCCACGCCAGTAGCAGCAGCACTACCTCCAACGGAGAATCTCCACGGCCAAGCAGATACCAGGCTACTGCGAACATCGCTGCCAGAACTACGCTGATCGAAGGGCCGACCAAAGCGACCATAAACTCCGTAAGAGGGCGTAGAGGCTCCTGCTCCAGGCGTGACACTCCGCCAAATATAAAAAGAGTTATGCCGCGGACCGGGATGCCTTTGCAGAGGGCCATGACGCTGTGGCTCAGTTCGTGGGCTAACACTGATAAGAACAACAACAATATCGTGATTATGGCCACCCCCCAACGCCGGGCCAACGACCAGTGCAATCTGGTATCGTCGAAATATCCCGCAAGCAAATAGGTAAGCAGCAGAAAAGCGAGGAGCCAACTGATGTTGACCTCGATTGGGATGCCAAGTACTCGACCTAGAGGAAGTGATGCTCTCATTAATCCAAGACCCACTAAAGTGAAGGAGCGACTTCAGCATCTCACATCGGCGAGCTACTCTGCTACTGCCAGCCGACCGGTAAGCTCGGATCAGGTCGATCGAATTGTCTCCCCGCCGGCGTAGGCCGCGAGTTTGTAGACCAATTTCGCTGCCGTGTAAGAACAGGCAGGAGGCCCATCGGCAGGCGCCAATTCACAGACGTCGAACCCTACGATACGCTTGGTCTCAGCCACTTTACCCAGCAACGACACCAGTTGGTGCCAGGTCATCCCTCCCGGCTCCGGGGTGCCTACCGCAGACATCACAGCCGGGTCCAGAACATCAAGGTCCACGCTCACGTAAACGGTATCGCTGAGATTGTCCAGCACTATCTCTGGCTCATTGCCTTGAGGGTTAGCGTCCCAGTACCACACCGGGATATATTTATCGCGAATGAATTCGTGCTCCTCTTGGCAGAGGCTGCGAACTCCGGCCAACACTATGGGACAACACTCATAAGCGCGACGGGCGGCGGAGGCGTGACCGTAGGGCGTTCCCATATACTCGTCGCGGAGATCAGCGTGGGCGTCCAAGTAAAGCACCGAAAGATCCGGATGGGCTTCCACATGGGCTTGGACCGAGCCTATGGTAATGGAATGCTCTCCTCCCAGAAGCCCAACAGTCTTTCCGAGGCCGATATAAGAGGTGACCACGTCTTTGATCCGCTGGGCCATCTGGCCTGGACCGGCCATTTGGGGCTCCAATGCACCAGTAGTGTGGATTCCAATCTCCGAGACATCCAGATCAAGCTCAAAGTCGTAATCTTCTAGACCATAGGACGCCCTGATCATTGCCTCTGGGCCGTCCCGAGACCCACTGCGAAATGAGGTCGTGCTGTCATATGGGACTGGAATCAAGGCCACACTGGCCGTATCAATGGAGGACTGCTCCTGGGGTAAGGCGAGGAAGTTGTGAGGAATCAAGGGCGAACTCGATCCAGATTCCGATTCAGGCAAAATGCTGGCCTGATCCGCCAGCTTCTAGGACGGCGCGCTGTTCCCGGGCTTCGGCCAGGCCATGGCGCTCGTCCAGCCATTCCAGGCCGCGCTCTAAGACCCAAGTCTTAACCTCCGTTAGGCCGAACAATTCTCTGACATCTTCAAGCGCCCTCTCCTGGTTGAAGGGCTGGCAAGAAAATATGTCTATGTTTATGTAGTTTTTACGAGGGAAGGTATGGACACTGATATGGCTCTCGGCGATTATCACGAACCCCGACACACCGGAGTCCTCCGGCTTAGGGGCTTCGTACCGTAGGACTTTGGGCTCGGTAATACGAGTCATATCCAAAGAATCCGGGTATTGGTACAAGAAATCACGGACCAGGTCGTCGTCCCACATCTTGTCAATATCTCCACCGTAACCGTCGATAACCAGGTGCATCCAACCTCCAAAAATTATGCGGGTAGCAACGCTATGGATAGCCGAAATAACAGATTTGCACTCCTTGGCAAATCCAGTTGTATAGAATATCATCACATGTGGCCCAGCACAATCAGACTGAGACCGGCCCGCCCAGGCGTGCCTAACCGTGTGATATAACTTGCATCCCGACATGATTCAGGCAGAAGGTCTGACCCACTACTACGGTCCGTACCCTGCGATTCAGGACGTTAATTTTGGCGTCAGAAAGGGCGAGATCCTAGGATTTCTAGGCCCCAATGGCGCAGGGAAGACGACCACAATGCGCATCATCACCGGCTTCATGCCCCCGACCCGGGGAACCGTGACACTGGACGGCTTCGATGTGGTGGAACAATCCTTGGACGCCCGACGGCGAGTGGGCTATCTCCCCGAGACTGTGCCTCTGTACACGGACATGTCGGTGAACGGCTATCTCAAATATATGGGCACCCTTAGGGGCATGCCGCCCAAGGACATAAAAGCCCGCCTGGGCGACGTGATCGATGTATGTCGTCTGGGCGACTACCGGAAGACACAGATAGGGAAGCTCTCAAAGGGTTTCCGGCAGCGAGTTGGCATCGCTCAGGCCATAATCCACCAACCTCAAGTACTGGTGCTTGATGAACCGACCATCGGAATCGACCCCATCCAGGTTGTCGAGACCCGCCGGTTGATCAAAGACTTGGGCAGTGAACAGACCGTCGTCTTGAGCAGCCATATCCTCCCCGAAGTGAGCATGCTCTGCGATCGAGTCTTGATAATAAATGAAGGCCGCATCGTCGCGGAAGACACCCCTAAGAACCTGGCTGAAGGGCTCCAAGGAGTGGATCGGCTTGAGGTAGAGGTCGGCGGACCAGCTGCCGAAGTGCTTCCGGTCTTGAGGGCCATAAGGGGTGTGAATGAGGTCAACCACATCGACCAGGACGGCCGCCACACCTATATAATCCAAGCCCAGTCTGGGCAGGACCTGCGAGACGCTATCTCTCAAGAGATCGTCAGCAACGGGTGGAGCCTCCGGGGACTGCAGATGGTTGGAATGAGCCTGGAAGAGATCTTTCTCCGCCTCACCACCCACGAGGAGTTGTAGGGATGCGGACGGCCCAAGCAGTGGCTTGGAAAGAGATTCAGATCTATTTCAGCAGCCCAACCGCCTACATAGTTGGCCTGATATTCCTGGCTTTGACCGGGTTCTTCTTCACCCAAGACCTGGGCGACCCATTCCCAGAAGCAACTCTAGTTCCATTCTTTAACGGCGCCATTGTCATGTTCATATTGCTGGCACCGGCTCTAACCATGCGGTTGTTAGCCGAAGAGAGCAAGTTGGGCACCATAGAACTGCTCCTGACCTCACCTGTCCGTGACTGGGAGATTATAGTGGGCAAATACGTTGCTAGCCTGACCTTCTTCCTGGTCTTGGTGGCCCTATCATCCTTTTACGCCATCCTACTCTTCGTGTACGCTGACCCGGACCCGGGCCCCATATATGCCGGGTATCTGGGGTTCATATTGTACGGCGCAGCAGCCTTGGCAGTGGGATTGCTCACCTCCACCATGACCAACAACCAGATCGTGTCGGCGGTGGTGGCCATGGGCATATTACTGGCCCTGTTCTTCGCTGACCGGGCCTTCGGATCCGTGAGCGGTAAGGCTGGTGAGATCATTGGAGAGATCGGCGTACGGGGGCATTTCGACGATTTCTCACGGGGTGTAATTGACACCTCAAACATCGTTTACTTCATCAGCGTCGCTGTGTTCTTCCTGTTCCTGTCTATGAGAACCTTGGAATCCCGCAGGTGGCGGTAGTATGACCACCCCCTCGAATCCCGATTCGGACGGTCTAGAACAAGAGAACCAACGGCCGAGGGATTGGCGCCGGAGATCGCGTTCTGAGCGGACTGCCCCTCAAGCGGATGTCGGCCAACAAGCTCAACCTCGAGTCGCAGAGACAGACGAAGAACTCTCCCAACCACTGATAACTTTCTTCGAGCCGGCCCTCGACCTGATTGCTCTCTATAGCGGGCCACTGATTCTCGCAGGAGTCATTGCCCTCGTCACCGGCATCGCGGTGGTCGCTTTCATCAGTTCCATGCGGCTCTATGGCTACATCGATATCGTTATTGGAGGGGTATTACTGGGCGGTGTTGGCTCTGTCTTATTCAGTAATGTACTGACTGCGTTCTTGAGTCGCACTGGCCGTTACGGGGCAAATACTCTGATCTTGGTTGGCGCTTTCACCGGAATCATCATAGTGACCAACGTAATCTCATTCGAGAATAACAGCCGGATGGACGTCACCGCCACTAACCAGTTCAGCCTCGGCAGCCGCACCAAAGATGTCCTTAGCAACCTAAGTGAGGACGTTCGCGCCACCGCTTTCTACAAGGACGAAAAAGACACCGATACACCCGATTTGGCTGTTAGGCGCAACAAGGTACTAAATACCCTGGAAGAATTCGACTCCCGCTCCAGTAAGTTCACCTACCGTGTCGTAGACCCAGACCTAAAACCGGAGATAGTAGGCAAATTCTTCGGCGCACGTCCAGCCGGTTTTGTGACAGAGATCGTAGTGGTGGAAGGCATGGACAGTGGACAGTTCGATGTTCTCCAACCCACCGACGCCAGCTACACCGAACTGGAACAAGACTTGGTCACCAGCACCCTGGTGGCCACCGGCAGCGAAAAGAAGGTTATCTACTTCCTTTCCGGGCATGGCGAACGTGACATCAACGGACCGCTCTCCGATGGTTACGCCGCTGTGCGCTCCGGACTGGAGGGCGACAATTACCGCGTGGAAGAACTCTTCTGGGAGCCAGCTGATCTCGAAGTAGAAGTACCCCTGGATGCCGCTCTCCTGGTAATTGCCGGCCCAACTTCAAGCCTGCCAGAACCCCATGAAACTGCGCTTGATCAATTTCTAGAAGGGCTACAACAAGACGGCACTCCCCGGAGAGAACATGGGCGGATGATCTTTATGGCAGAGCCCGACACTCCCATATCCTTTAGGAATTTCTTCGCTGATTGGGGCCTGCTGATATCCAGCGGATACATACGTGATATAGACAGTTCGGTACCGGGCCTGCCTCAGACGATCAGCCTACGAAGCTTTAACCCCGAAGCGCCCTTAGAGATTACGTTACCCAAGGGCGAACGGCTGCAAAACGTTTTCATGCCGGGCGCCACGGCCATCGGGTTACTACAAGACGACTTACGAAGCGGATTGCCGATCGCCGCCACATCTGGCAACAGCTATCTGATTGATGAGCCCGACCGGGTGGAGCCCATCACTGATGGCAGTTCCGAATCTGACCAAGTCGGTCCATTCGTACCCGCGGTTAGACTACAATCTATCGGACAAGTAGGGGCTCCAGTCCCAACGTCTCAACCCGACCCGTCTGAGATATCCGACCTGATCATGTTCGGCGATTCCGACTTTCTATCCAATAGTTCCTATAATCAGGGCGGCGGGTCCGACTTGTTCTTGAACTCGGCCAACTTCCTGGTTGGAGACTACTCTTTGGTTTCCATCCGGCCCAAGCAGTTCTCTTTCCGGGAATTCAACCTGGACGCCAACGAATACGACTTCGTCAGGTTCTCATCTTGGCTATTCCTGCCTGGGATTATGGCAATGATGGCCTCCCTGGTATGGTGGATTCGGCGGTAATACCCTCCATGATGCGACCCGGCTAGGCCACTCTTTTCACAGGTCCTATCTATGAATCTAAGACTCTCAATCCTACTGGTGGTGGTGCTGCTCATCTTTGGAGGGACCTTTCTTATCCTCCAGCTCTCCGATAACGGCCAGCCTGACCTAAACAGGACGTGGCTCTACCGAATCGACGATGGAGATATCATCGCCTTGGAGTTGGTCCATGACGGTGAAGAGATCTCCTATTTCCGGAGCCCAGCCAGCCTAGACTGGTACATCGCTAGTGACTCCGAGGAAGAACCTGACATTCCGGTGTTCCAACAGAGGTGGGGCGGCACTCCACTGCTGATGAGCGGTCCCAGGGTAACTCGCCCGTTGTCAGACAGTATTGAAAACCCCGCCGCATTCGGGTTGGAGCCCCCGGAGACCGCAGTAACGATATTCGACCGGTACGGCAACACGGTCGAATTCCACCTCGGCAAGCCCACGCCCGACAACTTGAACCAATACGCTCGTCTAGTTGGGGAGGACGCCCTATTCACCGTGCCCATCGAGTGGGCCTATGTAGTGAACCGCCTCGCCAACGACCCGCCCTTTGGCCGGCTCTACGATATTGATCAACACACAGTATTGCTCGTCCAGTTCTTCAGAGGTGAGGAGGTCACCAGATACGTCATAGAAGATAGCACCGGAAGGTGGTTCTTGGATGGAGAGCCCCCCTTACTGCTGGACCCCGGGCCGTGGGCCGAATCTCTCCTGCCACTGATGAACCCCAGGATGGACTTGATCCTGGCCCATGACATTGACGACCCTGCTCTATATGGACTCGATGAACCTGATACGGTCTTGGTAATCATCCGTCGAGGAGGACAGCAGGGTATAGAGGTCCATATAGGAGATGAGACGCCCGACGGCAAATACCGCTATGTGGATGTGGTAGTCGGCAGCATGCTTAGCGAAGACACCAATCTTTACGGCGTGCTTAACTCACGCATCGACCCAATCATCGCCATGGCCACCGACCCGCCCGTATTGGCGGAAGAAGACGGTGGCACGCCTCGCAACTGACCACGTGCCCTCGGAGAGAAATTGAAGGCAGAAATTATGGGCATCGGAACAGAACTTCTGATGGGAGAGTTGACCGACACCAACTCCTCTTGGATAGCCGGACGCCTGCCTGCCCTGGGCATAGAACTCCAGTGGGTCTCAATCATTGGAGACGACCTTTCCAAGCTGACTGAGGCGTTCAAGCGTGGGATGGAGCGCTCGGATATCATATTCACCACCGGCGGCCTGGGCCCGACCCAAGACGACCTGACCAGGGAAGCTATTGCTGCTGCGTTCAGCGAGATTCCAACAATCCAGCAGGAAGTGGTAGAAGACCTGGAACGTTACTTCGCCGCCAGGGGCGGCCCTATGCCCCAGCACAACATCAAGCAGGCCAACCTGATTCCTTCTGCCCGCTTCGTCCCAAATCGCAACGGCACGGCTCCTGGTTGGTGGGCGGAACGAGATGGCAAGATAATCATCTGTATGCCCGGCCCACCAAACGAGAACCACTCCATGTGGGAAGAGCAGGTGGAGCCGCAACTCGCAGAACTGATCGAAGATGAAGTGACCATCACCCGCAACATCAAGACCATGGGTATGTCCGAGGGCGCCGTTGACGAGGTTATTTCCGAGTTCTTTGGTGTTGAGAACCCTTATCTCGGCATCTACTCCAAAGCCGACGGCATCCATCTGAGGGTCATTGCCCGGGCCCGGGACAGTGAGACCGCCCAGGGATTGATCCTGCCGGTGGAGCAGGCCATACATGATCGTTTGGGCGAATATATCTGGGGCTATGATGATGACACACCTTCTCAATCCGCCGGACGGTCTCTGATTGAGAAGGGTCTTAGCGTCGCAGTGATCGAGATGTGCACCGGCGGCGCTCTCACCAACAGCATCACCGATGTTCCAGAGAGCGTAAGTTACTTCAAGGGCGGGACTGTGGCCTACGATGAGGCCGCTCTGCAGACCTACGGTGTCCCGGCCGACGTTATGAACCAGCATGGGGTGGTCAGCCAGCAATCAGCGAACGCCATGGCTGACACCGTGCGCCGCAATCTGAATGCCGACTTAGGAGTTGCGGTAACTGGCGTACCGGGCCCAGGTGAGTTTGAGGGCAAACCGTTGGGACTCGCCTACATTTGCGTGACCAACGGCGAACAGACTCGCGAGATGGAGATGCGTCTGCCGCCCCGCCGAGTAACCATCAAACGCAGAGTCCCCAACCAAGCCCTCATCGAACTACGCCGGCTTATTGAAATTACCGGGTAGGCTTCCTACCGTCATTCCGGATTGCGCCTGAATGCGCTGCCCCACACATTCACCAAGTAAGAAGGGCCGACCTTTGCGAAAGGTCGGCCCTTCTTACTTGGCTTGTAATTTGGCTGCTAGCTCCTAACTGATGTGAGCTGCCGATAGAGCATAGGGAGCCTTTCCGGCAGTGACCATATGTCAGCTAAAACCTCGTAGCCCATATCCCCGCACATGCTCTTCAGGTAATCATGTCCCGCTTTGTCCACTGTCAGACAGAACGGGATGATTTCCTGCCGTTTGGCTTCAACCAGCGCCATATGCGTGTCATGGACCGCGTATTCCTTCTCCACACCCTCACGACTATAGCCTCGGTCTTGAGGACGGCCGTCGCTGATCAGAAACATGATTTTGGTCTTGGCGTCCTGGTTCTCCAACTTGGTTATAGCGTGCCGGATTGCTGCTCCCATGCGCGTTGCATGCAACGGTGTAATCTTATCAATCCTCCGCTTGACCTTGTCGCTGAACTCTTCGTTGATGTCTTTGACGACATAGAACTCGACGTTCTCCCGTCCGTAGCCGGAGAACCCATAAATCCCATAGGTGTCGCCGATGGACTCCAACGCATTGATCAGGAGAGTCGTGCCCTCTTTCTCTAGGTCAATGATCCGCTTATAGTTACGGCGGACCAACCCTTCCCGGCGACGACGCAGCCAGACCATATACTCCACTGGATCGTCGGGAGCGTCGCGGTCATCCACCTGCTGGCGGCCTTCGTCTATGGCCTCAGCGGTAGAGGCGCTCATATCGAGAAGGAAGACAACGGCCACCTCCCGCTTGTTCCGGTTACGGTGCCAGTAGATTTTCTCATCGGGCGGTATTCCCATCTTCAGGTCGACCCAGGCTTCAAGCGCACTGTTCAGGTCGATGTCCTCGCCGTCAACCAGTCGGTATGTCTTTCGCATACTCTCCGGCATGATCAGTTCAAACTGTCGCCTGATGTGGTTGGACAGCGACGTGTAGGTCTTGAGGGCGTCCTGATAGAAAGCAGGGTCCCCTTCTTCTACGGTTTTCTCTTTAACTATGCACCAGCGAGGCTTGTAGTCGTTGGCCCTGAAATCCCACTCGTCGTACACGTAGGTCTCAGGTTCCCGGGCTTCGAGTTCGCCGCCGGCGTCGTCATCGTGCAAAAGCGGTCCGTAACCTTCACCAGGCTCGGAATTGGGCGGCGGAGCGCCGGCTTCTTTCATGATGTTTTGGGCGAACATGCTCATGTTACTGTCGACTTCGCCCTGCTCGGCATCCAGTTCCAACTCAGGGCTCTCCTGAAGCAGTTGCTCCAGCATCTCCTGGGTCATGGGCTGCGCCTCGCCCTCTTCTCCGCTGTCGGCCTGCAGCTTCGTCATGAGCTGGACCATCTCAGGCTTGAAATCTCCGCGGTAGTCCACTGGATCCGGGGACTCGTAAGACTCTCCGTCGCCACCGTCCGAAGAGGCGTCCATCCCAGCTTGAAGCTGGTCAACCAGCGACTGGTAATCTTCTTCAGAGAAGTCGCCTGGTTCTTCCAAGTCCTGGTCTTCGAACTGGTCTTCTTCTTCCTGTTGATTAGGAACGCGGGAGATGACCTCGTAGGCTCTGAGGGTCGCTTCGGCGGTATCTTCCACGTTGGCTTCGGCGTTACGAAGCTGATGAAGGATGCTTGAGAGCATCTCACCGGCCTCCTTGTACTCGATGGCCACTGGGAGGTCTTGGAACTGGTCCAAGCTCATGTTAATGAGTAACTCGACCAAGCCTTGTTGCAGCGGCATGTCTTCGATCTTGGGACGATCGGCCAAGGTCTCACTTTGGACCCGCGAAGAAGCGGCACGGATGCCCGGGTATTCAACCTTAATCCGGTAATCCAAACGGCAGTCTTCAAGTACCGTGAAGATATCAAAAACCAACTTGGAATCCTCAAATATATCCAAGAATCGGCCGATATCAGTGAATGTCCGCATGCTTCCGGCATTGGGGTCTTCGTACCCAGCCGACATGTCCACGTCGCCCTCGGCGCCCGAGGTCAGAAGCTTAGCGGCCATCTCATACTGCTCACGAGCAACGGCGCGTTCGGCTTCCTTACGTTCGTTGGCCTGCTGTTCCATCTCGTGGCGGCGGTCTTCGAACTGGGTGGCCGACTTCTCGAAATCGTAATCGAAGCTGCCGAACTCCAGGTGGGCCACCTGATGGGTCGAGACGACCTTGAACCAGGCGAAATTATCCTGTTTGTTGGAGTAATGGTCTACCACCGGAGGCAGGAATATCTTGCTACCGTCAGTGGATGCCGAGTCTTCGTCGACCCAGCCTATGTTCCGCTGGACCAATTCGCCGGTATCGAATATCTCCAGGCCGGTGCCTGCCAGCGCTCGGCAATACAGGCGCAGGATGCTCTTCACGCGTTCTAGCTCCAGGCTAGATGACAGTGTTTCCAGCATCTGTTCGGAGGTGTTGGACTCAATCTTAAAGAAGGCGATACCGCTTTCTGGGTTCTCTTGGAGCAAGTGTGCCCCATGCTGGAACCAAGCGTCCAGTTGGCTAACAGTGATGCGGTTCAAAACGTCGTCTAGGCTTTTTAGGAAAGGCGGAACGGCGTCGGGTGTGATTACCACTAAGGCGTCACACAGGTCCAGGATGTACCCCTGGGAACCTTGGGGGACTTTACTCAGGGCCTGGGTGCCGTCGGACAGGAACTTGGAGGTGTTTCGGAGCCCGACTTTGGCCAAGCGTTCACCCAGTTTCAGGAACCGTCCGGTCTGGCTCTCATCAACCTGCTGGAGGGCTCTGGGCACCAGTTCAAGGCACGTCTTGACTTCCCGCCAGCTAGTGTCAATCAGGGCGCGAGACATCGCCAAGAACGGCTCCCGCTCACGGCCCATGGCTGGAAGAACATCTCGTCCCAACACCAGGCACTCTCCGGCAACATCGTAGGATTTGTATGACAGGGCTTCGATCAGTGAAGCGAAGACTTCCACGTCCCAGAAAGGCAGGTTCCGGACCAAGTCCGGACTGACCTCAAAGAACTTCGCGGCAAGGGTGCTGGATTTCCATGTGCCCTTGTAGAGGCTGCGGCCCAGGCCAGCCCAGCGTGGGATGTACTGAGGGCGAAGATTAGGTACTATGGATACGCTGGATTTGAAGAACGACACAGCCAGCGTTGGTGAGTCTTGGGCCAGGTAGGTGCCGCAGCGGGCCCATTGCATGAACGACGGGAAAGACAGGAACTTACTAACCTCAGGGCTTACACGGTAATACTCTATAGCAGATTCCCAGGAGCGCACCGTCTGGGTGCCGATAGTCAGACCCTCTTTCGCCCAGAGTCCAATCTCCTCTTCCCCAAAGGATTCTTTCACTGTGTCGTTGGCTTCATGATAAGCCTCAAGCACTGCCGGCGGCAGTTTCGCCAGTTCAGATTCAATCTCTGAAATAGGGCCACTAGTCAACTTGTTGTTCCTCGCTTTCCAGTCTGTCATCGAATATATCGATGCAACTCTGGAGGATTCTGGCAGTCGCCCCAAAGACGACGTGCTCTTTGTGAACGTACGAGTAAGAGGTCATCAGGTTTCCATTTTGCCAACGCGTCTCGGACCGGCGGTTGGTCGGATCGGTCAGTGCGGAAACAGGGAACTCCAAGACCTCCGCAATCTCAACGGCACTGGGATTGAAGGTGTAAGGGTATTCTATGGTGCCGGTGAACACATTCACCAGGAACCCACTACGGGTGACAATCTCATCCATCTCACCGATGACGGTGACATCACCCCGCTTAATTCCCATCTCCTCTTCCGTTTCGCGGAGGGCGGTAGCCAGTGAATCTATGTCTTCCGGGTCCCGAGCGCCGCCAGGGAAGGAAATCTCCCCTTTGTGGTGCTCCACTTCCTCAGACCGCTTGTTCAGTAGGATAAAGTATTCTCCGTCCTTAGGGTAAAGGAGAATCATGACGGCAGACGGCATCAATCCGGCGTCGTCGACCCTGTCTACGACGCGGTTCGCAAGGGCCCGTTCTAAAAGCTCCGGCGGCGTCCGACCCATCTAATCTGCTACTCGAATATGGAGGAAGACACTTCCTCGAGACTGCGCTGCAGCTCCGGGTCGTCGGTCAAGGTCCAAACGATAGCCACCTGGGCGGCACGTCGCGGCGGGATACCTTCCGACATCAACCGCCCTGCGTAAATCAACAGGCGGGTGCTAGCGCCTTCTTGCAGGCCGTGCTCTTCTAGGTTTCGAATTTTGTCACCCAGCTTGGCCAGAGAGTCGGCGTGTGCTTTAGAACAACCACTCTCCCGCTGGATAATCTCAGTCTCAATCTCCGGCGGTGGATAGTAAAACTCGATGGATATGAACCGCTGGCGCGTGCTGTGCTTCAGGTCTTTCAGGGCGCTCTGGTAGCCAGGGTTATAGGACACACAAAGTAGGAAGCGGTCGTCAGCCTCAATGATTGACCCGGTCTTCTCAACGGGCAGGATGCGGCGGTGGTCAGTGAGGGGATGAATCAATACGGTGGTGTCTTTCCGGGCTTCCACGACCTCGTCTAGGTATAGGATAGCCCCGGCTTTGACTGCCCGGGTCATGGGACCGTCGATCCAACGGGTGCCGTTGGCATCCAGCAGATACCGCCCAACAAGGTCGCTGGCGGTCAGATCTTCGTGACAAGCGATGGTGACAAGAGGAACCCGAACCTCGCCGTCTTCCAGGGTCTCGTCTTTCCCATCCTTCTCTTTAACGACCGCGAGAGGGCGTCCAAGCTTCCAGGCCATGAACTCGACGAACCTAGTCTTTCCGCAACCCGTAGGTCCCTTAAGTAGAACCGGGATGTGCTGACGGTAAGCGGCGGTGAACAATTCAAGTTCGTCGCCGATGGGGCGATAGTAAGGTTCGTCCCTTACTAGGAACTCCTCGATCGCATATTCTGTGTAATGTGGTTCTGTTTCTGGCGCTGCTTCAACCATTATTTTTTCCGGTCCTTATTTTTGTCTGCAATGCCGCTATTTATGCTAAACCGATACCCGGCGATTCCACAGCTCTTTGATGGTGTTTCCCAATGTCGCCATGTCACCCGAGTTTTCGATCACGTAATCAGATCGCTCCAATCTTTCGGTGCGACCCATCTGAGAAGATATCCGCTTTCGCGCTTCTTCTTCAGACATACCGTTTCGCTGCTTCAGTCTCTCGATAACTACCTGTTCCGTGGAATCAGTGACCCACACTTCTTCCACCAATGAGTCCCATCCTGCCTCGAAGAGCAGGGCCGCCTCCACCACTACTACCTCCACCCCTTGGTCGCGCAGTTCCTCTATCTTGTCCGCAACCATTCGCGCCATTCTCGGATGCATGATCTGGTTCAGTTTTTCCAGTTGACCAGGGTCCGAGAACACTACTGCCCCCAACTTACGGCGGTCTATCTCTCCGTCATCTTGCAAGATGTCGTCGCCAAAGGCAGCTACAACCTGCTCCCACGCCTCTGTATTAGGAGTGTAGGCCTCGTGGCCAACCTGGTCTGCGCTGATGATAGAGGCCCCCAGCGCTTCCAATTGACGGGCTGCTTCACTCTTACCGGTGCCGATGCTGCCCGTTAGCCCTATTACCATCATCTCTCGTTGAGCTGGCCTGTCTCATCAAACTCGCCCATATGCTAGTCGCCTCAGGATACCTTTGAGGCTAGCTCCCATAGGCCGGGGCGCATCGGCCATTCTAACAACGTGACTGCGGCTGGTCAACTCGATTTAAGAGGGGTTACCCATCAGATTTCTGCGGGTCTCACACCTGGTCCACGATTGCCGCGGCCACCCGACCTGCTAGCTTATGTTAATGATATCCCAGCCGTAAAAAATCCGCTGCATCGGAACGCCCAGAGGGTACACGGACATCTCAGTATTCTTCAATCTCCATCCGCCTCCATCTGGATTGATACGAGGTCTGCAGCACGTTGAACAACGTGCTGTACTCCGGAGTATCAATAGGACAGGTCGTCATTATCACCGCGTCCTCGCGGTTGTCGGAATAATAAGCCTTACGGATGCCTACCGACTTGAAGCTGTACTTCTGGTAAAGGCGATGTGCGATGAAATTCGACACTCGGGCTTCGAGGGTCATGACCTTGGAACCGTGCTCGATCGCAGCTTTCATGGAGGCGATGAGGAGCAGTTCTCCCACTCCACGGCCGCGAAGTGTCTCTTTCACAGCTATCTCGGTGATATGGGCTTCTTCCCCCTGGTACCAAACGCTGACGTATCCGGCGATATTGAACACGTCATCCACGCTGTTGGGCTCATCGTTGGAGCCTATGCCCAGGCGACCAAGCACACGCGACCACAGCTTCGGTTGCGGCGGCTCGTCTTCCTGAGCGGTGTTGTCTGAATCAATCTCGGCCAGAACCTCTTCAGCCGAGACTTCTTCATCGAAACATGCCACCAAATAGTTGGCACGTTTGTTGTTGATATCACGCTTGAATGACGTACTCACCCAAAGGGGTGAGAACGCCTCTTTCTCGATGGCCACGACTTGGTCGATATCGTCGAGACGAAGTCGCCGAATCGTAACAGGTAGGGACTCTTGCAATTGGACCGCGCCGCTAAAATCAGGATCAACAGGTTTCACGTGTTGATCCTGATTTTAGCATAATCAGTCGCGCCCGTAGTCGTGGTATGGCCGGTCGTTACCCTTAAACTTGGAAGAGTAATGGGGCAACATCCCCTATAGCCTCATCAAGGCGCGATTAAACACGGCGCCTATGTTCCTAAAACAGAGGCATCAGCATGAATTGGCATCCTTTGGCGACGGTATTTACACTGATGGTTTTAAGTCTGATTACTGCCTGTGGTGGTGTCGGACAGGACTGGCCGACTGCCACTGCCACGCGCACTGCCACTCCCACTACCACGCCCCTAACCCAGACCAAGCCGGCCATCCAGGTAGAACCGCAATCCCAAGCGCTTATGCTCCGGATCACCTCTCCTGAAGTCAATCTAGTGACGGAATTGAACCAAGTCACTGTCGCCGGCGTGACATCACCCGATGCAACTCTAAGTGTCAACGGACGTCTGTTATTTCCAGACGCTGAAGGATTGTTCTCGATCGACCTGGACTCTTCTGGCATATTGGGCCCAATGGTCATCGAGGTCGTAGCCTCGTCCATCACTGGCGAAAACGAATCTGAGATCCGTCCGGTCATATTCTCTGGCGAGGCCGGTAGATCAGGGTTGTTCGGCACCGTGAGTTCGGTAACTCCCTCTGATATCACTCTTCAGACAGAATCAAGCCTCGTGTCACTGCCTGTGGACGCTGGAACATCGGTAGCCATTCACGGCTGGAAATCACCTTCCGTCTCCAATATCACCCGCGGAACGCTGGTCGGTGTGATAAACCAAGGTGTCCAAACTGAATCGGTCCTCGCCGTGGTTAGCAGGCCGGTGCAGACTCGGCATTTCACCGGAGTAGTTACCGCTTTAGAAGTAGCAGGTCCATCAATAAATGGAAGCATCACACTGTTGGATTCCTCTGGACGGCAGATTACCGCAATCACAACGGATGAAACTGAGGAGACGGCCATCGGCGAACTTGTAACCGCAGTCCTAGGGCAGGACATCTCCAGCGGGAATCTGACTGCCACAGCCATAGACCCAGCCCTGGATGGTGCCAGGCGGATCTTCGAAGCTCTGACTATGAACCAAGGGATCGACTCTCGCCAGACCAAAGAAAACATCACAGCGCTACGTTGGCGGTTGGTGGAACACGGAGTGCGCAACGTCTCCATGCTGGTCAACAGCCAACCCCATGAAGGCTGGCAGGACGCGGTGACGTCTGCTGAAGAAACCTACACGAAGCTGTTCTCCAAACATCACATCGGAGCCCCTTCAGCAGACGTCACAGGCCTGGTCACATCCATCGCGACATCGCTTGGCACCGGTGCTGCAAAGCTGATAACCGTTCAGCCTAAGTCGGGACAGCCCGTGATGGTGAAACTGTCGGAAAATACCCCTGTAGCCCTATTCGGCGAGCGGATTA
>JAKUNK010000005.1:0-45538 GCA_022451945.1 Dehalococcoidia bacterium | reverse complement strand
CGGTCGGCTATCTGTGTTGCGTCTGCTAGCAGGGTAATGAAGGAATTCAGGACCGGCTCCGTGGCATCGATCCTGGAGAGGTGCGCATCGATTATCTCGACCGGAGAGACCTCTTTGCTTTCGACAAGCTTGGAGAGGGCCCCAGCGCTCATATAGCAGATTTCCAATGTGTCCATAAAAACGTTGCCTCCCAATCAGGTATAGCCGCGGGGTTTTTAAGGTGTCTTAATCGGTTGGAGGTATGAAGGCCATATCCGGCTCGACCCCCGAGACATCAATGTTTTTTATAGTTTTAGCCATGATATGAATCCCACGCACCTGGGCGTAAAGCTCGTCTAGATAGGCGGGTTCGCCAATTATGCCGTACAGTTCGGCCTGGCGGTCGAAGTCTTCCCGGGATAGGTTTTCTTCCGTAGCCATATCTTCGTCTCCGGAGGATGTTCTGGGCCGCAGCCATTATGGCCGACGGTATTTATTCTGGCAATCATGTTAGCCCCATAGGTCCCCATAGGTACGGTACTTCACGATGTGATTAGTCGGACATTTAGGAATTAAGATGGAAGTTGATATACTTCCTTGAATCAACCAGGAAAGCGGTTATACAGACCCGATTTGCAATCCAGCGATAACATCGAGCAACCAGCATGTGGCCCCCAAGAAGACCATAACGTGGCCAGTACGTCCGATTGCTCCCGTTGCGAGGTTATGGACCTTGCTCATAGCAACAGTTGCGGCCATGAAAAGACCATTTCTTCTACCGGAGATCTCTGCGACTCCAAAGTGCCCTTCGATAAGTCCGACCGACGGCTTAACCAGCAGATGGGAGAAGTGCCCTGGGGTGTAAAACACATCATCGCCGGGATTTTATTTGTCATGGTCTGCCTGCTCTCAGCTGCCGCTGCCACGCTGGCGGCCGGAGAGCTATATCTTGAGCAGGAAGACGCCTTAGCAACCTGGATCAGCGTCCACTTAATGGCGATATCCATCGCCGCCACAGTTTGGTATCTGGGCCTTAGACACAGCAGATTCCCGATGACTCTGTTGCAGCTCAGCCGAGTGCAGTTGCCACGAAAGCGTACCGTCTTCTTTATGCTCGGCGTGCTCGCGACCAGTCTCATAGCCACGTCTATATACTCGGAGATCGTGGAGTGGCTGGAAGCAGATATGCTGTCTTCCCCCGTTGTCGACTCTAGTATCTTATTCGACGGCGTAGCGGTGATTCTGACCTTCCAGGCTCTGGCGTTCATCACACCCTTAAGCGAAGAGATCTTCTTCAGAGGGTTCATCTTCCGTGGACTAGTGCCCAAGGTGGGACCTTACGGGGCAATGGTGGTTAGCGGAGCGATCTTCACTGGCTTTCACCTCTCCTTGGGTGCCTTGATTCCCATCTTCATCACCGGGTTTCTGTTAGCCTGGCTGTACTGGCGGACAGGTTCGTTGTGGGCCTCAATCGGGGCCCATGCCGGCCAAAACGCTTTAGCGTTAATAGCGACGGCACTCACCTGACGAAATCCGTACCTGGACAGATTTGGCTGTTGTGCTAGGGGTAGACACCGGTGGGGATGTACGTTAAATTTGCTTAAATCTACGGCGTGGTTCCTTGAGGGAATCGCGGTATAAGGACTCTAGGTCCCAGGTATGGGAGAACCTCGAATCAAGCGTATGTTTGATGCAGTCCGGGAGCATAAGCGTCCCGGACTGATTGTGTTTGTGACCGCTGGATTTCCTGACATGGACGCCACATTGGAGATAGTCCCAGCCCTCGTGGCCGCCGGTGCCGATGCTGTCGAACTGGGAGTACCTTTCAGTGATCCGCTGGCCGAAGGGCCGGTTATTCAAGAGTCAAGCTTCCGTTCCCTGCAGAATGGCACCAGCCTTGAAGATTGCCTGAACGCTGCTGGGACATTGCGGGACAAGATTCCAGATACACCATTGATCCTAATGGGCTATTACAACCCTATCTACACCTACGGACTGGTCCCATTCGCAGACAGATGTCAGCAGTCAGGGGTTGATGGTCTCATAGTAGTGGACCTGCCAGGATTCGAAGCTACCCCCATGACAGCAGAATGCAAAGCGCGGAACATATCTATGATTCCTCTGCTGGCGCCTACCAGCACTGACGATAGCATCAAAGAAGCCTGCACCGGTGCTAGCGGTTTCGTGTATTGCATCAGCGTGACGGGTGTCACTGGGGCCCGGGACCAGGTATCAGGTCGCAGTTTTGAACTGTTGGACCGAGTTAAGAAGCATACCGACCTGCCGCTGGCGGTTGGATTCGGAATATCCAACCGGACCCATGTGGAAGAGGTGGGCGATAATGCAGAAGGTGCCATAGTGGGCAGCGCACTTATCAAAGTGATGCTGGATTCGCCCAGGGAAGAACTGGTCGAGCGGGCCAGCCGCTTTGTTGCGGGACTGGCCGGGGTCATGCTCTCGACTTAAAAGATTGGTTTAATGGCGACATACCGTCTGATTTTATACTGAAGAAATGGCCGTGGCCGCCAACTGAAAAGAGGAATATTACTAGATGACAGCATGCCGAGGAATACGGGGTGCAACGACAGCTGACGCCAACACGGAAGAAGCAATTCACGCTGCGACCACTGAGATGGTGCAGGCGCTGATTGACGCCAACGACTTGGAGGAAGACTCTCTTGCGGCAGTGTTTTTCACTATAACCCCAGACTTGGATGCTGCGTTCCCGGCCACCGCAGCTCGGCGGCTGGCTTGGCCCAACGCTCCGTTGATGGACATGACGCAGGTGGTTGTGAAGGGTAGCTTGCCCCGTTGTATCAGGATACTTATACTGGTGAATACCGATAAGGAATCAAAGGATTTTAAATACGTTTATCTGAAAGGGGCAGCGAGTTTGCGCGCATAGAGCGAAGTCAATAGCCCTTTATTGGTGACAGTGAGCGAGCCTGGCTGCGGAGGGTGCAGACTCCGGCTCCGGTAGGGGTGGGTACTCCGTTGTAGGTCAGCCCACGTTCCTGAAAGACTGAACGGAATACGAATAAATCCACGGACCTAAAGGTGAGTTCATAATGATTGTCGTAATGGCACGGGACACCGCCTCTGAAGACCTGGAAAACGTGCGGCTGAGGATCGAAGGCCGAGGGCTTAGGGCCCAGATCAACCTGGGAGAAGAGCGGGCAGTGGTTGGAGTCATGGGGTCTATACCCCCAGACTTCAAAGATGAGATGGAATTGATGAACGGGGTCTCGGAGGTCGTTATGGTCTCCAAACCCTATAAGCTGGCTAGCAAGGAATTTCACCCTGACAATACCGTGATTAAAGTAGGCGATGCCGTTATTGGCGGCCCTGATCCTGTTATTATGGCCGGCCCATGCTCAGTTGAAGACGAAGAGCAGATGGTTTCCACTGCAAAGGCAGTGAAGAACGCCGGCGCCACGGTCCTTCGCGGTGGCGCGTTTAAGCCCAGGACCTCCCCGTACAGCTTCCGCGGCATGGGAGAAGACGGTCTCAAACTGCTCAATCTGGCTAAGCAGGAAACTGGCCTTCCAATAATTACCGAGGTCATGGCGACTGCCGATGTGGAAACCGTTGCCGAATACGCCGACATACTGCAAATTGGCGCACGGAATATGCAGAACTACAACCTCCTTGACGAGGTTGGCTTGATCGGCAAACCGGTCATGGTCAAACGCGGATTAGCTGCCTCCTATGAAGAGTGGCTACTGGCTGCGGAGTACGTGATGGCCGGAGGCAACGAGCAGGTGATCCTCTGCGAAAGAGGTGTTCGCGGGTTCGAGACCTTCACCAGGTTCACCCTGGACGTGGCCGCGGTTCCCGTGATCAAGAGACTCAGCCATTTGCCCATCGTATGCGATCCCAGCCATAGCACCGGAAAGTGGTACCTGGTGACCCCTGTTGCCTTGGCGTCGGTAGCTGCCGGGGCCCATGGACTGCTGATCGAGGTCCATCCCAATCCAGATGTTGCCAAATGCGACGGACCCCAGTCGCTCACTTTCGAGAACTTCGATATATTGATGGATCAGGTAAATGCGGTAGCTTCGGTGCGGAAAGACCCGGTGGCCACCGGATAACGATCGAATAAACCTGGCCGTTCTCGATTGTTTAGACCAGCACTGGTTCCGTGTTCTTGCTGTAGATTTGGAACCTATGGCGAGTAGTGTCGGCGATTATCACCCTGTTATTTTGAGCCATCCTCACTGCACAAGGAGCCCATAGCACCTTCTCGGGAGTGAAGTTCCGAATGCCGTTACGTTGCCTGATCATGTCCGGATTGGACCTGAGTTTGGCGATGCCCATGTTAGAGAGATTGCCATCACCGGTGAATTCGGTAATGAACCGGCCTTCTGGAGTCAGTACCTGTACCCGGTTGTTCAGCCAATCAGCGATGTAGATGTCTCCGTCTTGGTCGACACAGACGCCGGTTGGGCGGTTGAACATACCCACTGGCGCTTCCGAGTACTTGATGCCGCCGTTGACGCGGGCGTTGTGGCAGTTACCGCCGGTGCCAACGGCCCCGGCTTCGCCAGGACTTCCAAAGGTCGCCAACCATTCGCCATCTGGAGTGAAGGATTGGACTCGGTCATTCCGCCAATCGGCAACGAAGACGTTGCCCTCGCCATCTAAACACATCCCCCATGGTAGATTGAACTCGCCGTTGTCGGAACCGGCAGAACCGAACTTGCCCAAGAATTTTCCGTCCAGGCTAAATCGTTGTATCCGGCAGTTGCGGCTGTCTACTATATATAGGATGTCATCCTGGCTGACGGCGATGCCGGAGGGCCGGTCTAGTTCACCGTCTCCTGAGCCTTGAGTTCCCCAGTGGGTCACGTACTCACCGTCTTTGTCGTATTTGGTCACCCGGTTCAGCCACTCGTCTGTGACGTAAACGTTGGTGTCTTTGTCGAGGGCGATGCCTGCTGGCCAGATGAATTGGCCCAGGCCTTCACCGTATGAGCCGAAGGTGGAGATATATTCTTCTCCTTCTTCGCTCAGTTTCATAACTGTCAGCCGTGTGCCGTCAGGCCTATCTTCGCGGCCTCGATTGACGATGTAGGCAATGTCGTCAGGAGTGAGAGCAAAGTCCACGGGGTAGCGGACTCCGGCGCCTACGTGCTCGGCCCGGGCAGCTGTCGATTCGTACGTAAATGTGCGGTCGTTAATTCCTAAAAATACGCTTGCCATTGGTCTATCTCCTTAGAATCAGGCGGATGAATGGGCATGTTAGATGGTGCGCGAGGGCACCGTGTAGCCATTTACCTTGGCTACAACAGCCATGAAATCATCCCCGCAATGATACTCATTATTGAGGCCCATTCTCCTTGTGCTCAGGCGTCGTGTCAAGCATGTTTTGCCTGTTTACAATCCTGCTTCTCCAGCCGATTTGCGCATAGACTCTAGATAGGCGTTGCTGGATGTCTGAATCAGGGTCTGGACGGTCCCGTGAAAGTACTGCACGCCCAGGTCTAGGAACTTGGGGACCAGGTTGTCAGGACAGCTGACTCCGGCTACTTTCCCAGCATCACGGATCAGTCGTACGCCTCGCTCCATGACCTCCTGGACTTCCGGGTGGGTTTGCTGTCCAACGTACCCCATGGATTGGGAGAGATCGCCTGACCCGATGAAGAAGACGTCCACGCCTTCAACCTCAACCATTGATTCTAGGTTTTCGATAGCTTCAACCTCTTCCAGCATCAGGCAGACCAGTGTATTTCTATTAGCCTCTTCTGCGTAGTCGCCAGTAGAGCCTGAGAAGCCGAACCCGGCGGGCCGGCTGCGGCTGAAGATGCCGCGCGTTCCCATCGGGTAATATTTGACGGCCTCAACGGCATTCTGAGCTTCTTCCGCTGTGTTCACGTGAGGAATTTGCACCCCCCAGGCGCCGCGATCCAGGAAGGGGCATATGAACTCCAACTCATTGCCGATCGGGCGGACTATGGGCGCCATGCCGGTTAACTCGGCCGCCCGAATCATATCCTCAGAGTTATCCACGGTGATGGATCCGTGTTCGTTGTCGATCAATATCCAGTCGTAACCCAGGCATCCAAGCATCTCGACCACTGTGGCCGAAGGAAAGGTGATCATGGTTCCGAAAACTGCTTTCCCATCATTCAATTTTTGTTTTAGCGTATTCTCTCGCATATGACATCTCCGACCGAGTTTGGTGTCCGGCTCACTTTTCTTCGTTGCGTACCGGAGGGACTGGAGTATACTACCCGGCACATTGGATGATGGCCAGCCTAGACAGTCGGGGCGGCAGGCAAAAATTGCGCAGACTAACATGCATCTATATAATGATGAATATCCAGAAGTGTGATACTCTATTGCAGCACTGACAGCGACCAAAGAAAGTACGATTTAGCCCATCAAGATAGTTGGGGGTTCGATATGTTTCCAGAGGTAACACTGGCGGCGCCCACTCGTGAGGATGTTCAGCGGATGGCTGAATGGCTAAACGACCTAGAGGTCAGTACTGTCTGGTATGGGGTTGGTGGTGACGGAAAACCCCTCCACACCGGCTATAATCCCGAAGCTCTTTTGTCCGGCAGCCAAGATGACTGGGACCACGTCTTCAGCGACGAGAACCGCGCCATCTTCTCCATCTACAATGACGACGGTGAGCACATCGGGGAAGGCCAATTGGTGATTGAGTGGACTCTACTCGAGGCCAGAGCTGACCTACTCGTTGGCCGCAAAGACCTTTGGCATCACCATTTTGGGACCAGTGGGCTTATCGGCCTGTTGGATCACGCCTTTGGCCCGTTGGGTCTTCACCGTGTTTGGGTCGATGTTCCCGAATACAACGAACCGGGGATGCAGATGGTTCAGCATGTAGGGTTCGTAGTGGAAGGTCACCTGCGCAAGACCCACCGCAAGAATGATGAATGGTACGATTCGTCTGTTCTCGGCCTGTTGGCTGAAGAGTACCCAAGGCGTAGGGCCAGGCTCACAGAGAACGCAGTCACCTAGTATGGGTCAGCCCTTCCCATTGATTGCAGACCAAGTGAATCGCTAGTCCAACGTGAAATACGGAGGGACCAGTAATGCCTGTTATAACCATTAACGGCCCCATTGGGTGTGGATCAGTGACCATCGGGCAGATGGTTGCCCAAGAGATGAACCTAAACTTTGTAGACCGCCTGTTCTTCACCGAGGCGTCGCGAATAGTCGGAACCCCGGTCGGCGCCCTTATCGCCAAAGAACAGCGGGTTAACCGTTTCAAAGATCGGCTGGGTCGTTTCGTACAAACTATGCTGGAGCGTTCGGCGATGTCGGGAGTAAGCGGAGAGCCATACTTCGGCCGCGGTATCGAAAACCTACCGCCGGAGACTTACATGGACCTCACAGGGGAAGGCGGTGGCGTGGCCCAGAAGTTGGACGACAAGACGTTCATTGATGCGATGAGCAAAGTGGCGCACGACCTTCACCAGCAAGGCAACGCGGTGATCATTGGTCGCGGCGCGAACCATATCTTGGCTGACGCCGCCCACACGCTACACGTTGGTTTGTTGGCCCCTATGGAAATTCGGGTTCAAACACTTATCGACCGGGAGCACTTCGAGCGGGAAGAAGCGGAGATCCACGTGGAGGAACTGGAACGAGCCAGAGAAGATTTCGTGCAGAAATTCTGGAAGGTGCACCCTAATGAGGCCAGCCACTACCACATGGTGTTGAACATGGGTAAGATGTCGCCGAAGACTGCAGCAGAGGTCATCGCTCATGCAGCCGGTGACTTGACGGCTTGATTCTCGCCGGATCAGACTATTAGCGTTTGAATATGGGAACGGCTCATTTGCGTCCCCATATTTATTACTATTACGGCGAGTAGATGTTTCCCTTTTCAGACGCTAGCCTTCATCACCGGACGCTCCCATATGTGACCATGGCACTTATCTCCCTGAGTGTGGTGGTTTTTTTGTATGAAATGACACTGGCCGGTGGTGGAATATTGACCGGCTCAAGCAGTCTGGACCTGGACATCTTCTTCTTCAAATGGGGATTCATCGCCGATGAGCTGACCGCTGAACAGCCGTTCCGGAACCTAACAACCGGTATAGGTTTGGTAAATATTGAGACACCGGTTCACACGGTTTTCACCATTTTCAGCTCGATGTTCATCCACGGTGGTTTCATGCATCTCGCGGGCAATATGATGTTTCTATGGGTGTTCGGTGACAACATCGAAGACCGCTTAGGTCACGTCAGGTACTTGGTTTTCTACCTAATAGCTGGAGTCGCAGCGACGTTGAGTCAGTGGGTGATTGATACCGACTCCCAGACCCCGTTGATCGGTGCTAGTGGCGCCATATCGGGAGTGTTGGGCGCATACCTGGTCTTCTACCCAAACAACAAGATCAAAGCACTGATAATCTTCTACCTGATCACAGTAGTTGAGATGCGCGCGATGTGGCTGCTGGGGGCGTGGTTCATCTGGCAATTGATACAAGGAGGCATGTCGTTCGGCTTGGCGAATTCGGTGAACGTGGCGTTCTTTGCCCATATAGGCGGGTTCGTAGCAGGTATGGCATTGGCTGCAACATACCAACTGCTCAAAGGTGAACAGGTGATTTCGAGACGGGGCGGGCGGTCGGGTGCCGGCAGAAACCCCTGGGATTACTGGCACCAAGCTGGCCGCGGTAGAGACTGAGTACAAAGGAATTCAACCAGAAAGACGAAGGACCCGCAAAACGCGGGTCCTTCGTCTTTCTGGTTTAGAGATGCCTACTCGCCGCCTTTCTTCGAAGGGTAACTGCACTTGATCCAGGTTGGAGTGCTGAGATTCGTCAACTATCTGAATACTTTCACTTTCGTCCTGGCGTAGGCAGCTACTAGCGAAGCGGACCATAACCAGCGAGAGTTCACCGGGAGGAACTCCCAGGGATGGTATGTAGACCGCCGGAGCCTCTAAATCTCCAGCGGTAAAATAGGCTTTTTATGAGGTTTTGCGGATCGTGATCGGGACTGAGTGGATGGAGTTGACCTGATAGCCACGGAAGTTCCAGGTGGCCAGCATCGGCTGAACGTTGCCTGAGCTGTCCGTGGCCCGTGAACGGAGCAAGGAGTGCCCGATGTTATTGGCTTCCCAGTCGATCTCCCAATGCTGCCAGGAGTAGGTCCCGGATGGCTCTTCCAGCCGGGCCTCACGCCAGGTACGGTCGTCGTCGGTGCTGACTTCAACTTTGGAGATGTGGCCGTCGCCTGACCAGGCCACACCCTTGATGGTGTGGGAACCGGGTTCAAGTATGTTGCCCTTGGATGGCGTGCTGATTAGTGATTTCACCTTCAGTGAAGTGACGCGCTCAACCTTAGCGTCATTATTGCCGTCTGTGGCTGGGAAGATGCGGTAGTCCATCTCGTGGAACCCTCTGTTGGGATGCTCCATGACGGTGATTGTGTCCAGCCATTTGACCGAAGCCATGCCGTACCAGCCAGGCACCATCAAGCGGATGGGGAAGCCGTGATCTTTCGGAAGCGTCTCACCGTTCATCTCGTAAGCCAACAGAGTGTCTGGGTCTAATAACTTTTCGATCGGTACACTCATGGCATAGATAAGTTCCCTGCCTGAGTGTGGCTCTGTTCCGCGGTCGGTTCCTTGGAATAGTACGTCGGTGGCGGCGGTAGTAAGACCAGCCTGTTCAAGTATCATTTTGACCGATACTCCCTTCCAACCGGAGACACTGACTGCGCCGTTATCCCATTGGACTCCTTCCGCCGGGGGTTGCATAGTCGAACGGCTGTTGCCGGCACATTCCATCAGATTGACAACCTCGTGACTGGGCATCTGAAGCAGGTCGTCGTAGGAAAGGTCTAAGGGGTTGTTTACTTCGCCTGTGACTGGAAGGGACCAATTTGCTGTGTCAATCTGGGGAGCAGAGAAGTGGCTGCGGATGAAGTGGCGTTCGTTGGGAACGATCGGGACGTCTAGATTCGGTAGATAGACCGCCGCGCAAAGGGGGTCTTCAGATAGAACATTTAAATCATCAGAAGAGTCTGGCATGACTGTCTCCTTTTTGGGATATTCAGATTTGAATCATCTAAAGGATGAGAATGCTGGATGGTTATTACCGGCTTTAAGAGCCGCTCACCGTGCAACCGTGACTGGCTGTGGTGGCCATCACGATGATGCCTATCAAAAAGAGAACAATGAAAGCCCGCTGGGCGCGTATTCTGGGAAAGCGCATCCTTGAATTCAACTCCGGTTGCGTATTGAGACCAGGAGACATTTGGACATTCCTGAATCGCGCTGGCAGTATATCTCAACCAGAGCTTGGCAGTACAGTACCCGATCGAGTCGGAAAATTGAACTTGTCAAAACTGGTCTAGATATCTTGGGATGCGCTCTCCCGCGTAGACGGCCTGATTGGAGTTCCAGGCGTGGGACAGACACTGGGATTGTGATAATATACGCCAAGGCTTATCGAGGGTATCTATCAACGGTGGTCCTGATGCGTACCGTTGCCCGAAAAGCTCGCAAATATACCCACTATCAGGAGCGAGAGAATGCTTGAATACAAGCCAAACACGGTCCTTTCTAACCAAGAATTCGACTCGATAGGTTCCTCGCCTGTCCGCCATGACGGCGCTGACAAAGTGACCGGGCGCGCCAGGTACGGCGCCGACACCAATATGCCCGGCATGCTTTATGGAAAGATTCTTCGCAGTCCTCACGCTCACGCAGTGATCAAATCCGTGGACGCCAGCGAAGCTGAAGCGATGCCTGGAGTCTACGCAGTTGTTACCTCCGCTGACTGGCCGGAGACATCTATGAAACTCACTGACCTGGCCGAGGGAGCGATCCACAACCTTGGTTTTTTGAGTATGAATGTCCTGGCAAGAGGCAAGGCCCTGTACAAAGGCCATGCGGTAGCAGCTGTTGCTGCCGTCAGCACTCATGTCGCTGAAGAAGCATTGACCAAGATTAAGGTCGACTACGAAGTATTGACTCCGGTGCTCTCGGCTGAAGAAGCCATAAAGCCAGGTGCGCCGATCCTGCATGATCGCTTAGCCGCCGTCGCTAGCCCGGCCCTTCGCCCCGGTGGGTTGTTGGAAGACGATGCTGACAGCTTGCAGACCAACATCGCGAACAAATTTGAATTCAGCCTCGGTGACCTTGAGCAGGGCTTCAAGGACGCCGATATAATCGTTGAGAAAGAGACAACCACCCGGGCAGTTCACCAAGGATACATTGAGCCTCAGGCCGGCGTAGCCCATTGGCAGGCCGACGGCAAAGTGACGGTCTGGTCCAGCAGCCAGGGACAGTTCACGGTCCGCGACCAGACAGCTCGTTTTTTGGGGATACCTGTCTCTCAGGTCAAAGCGATCCCCATGGAGATCGGCGGTGGATTTGGGGCCAAGGGTATCACCTATGTTGAGCCTGTGGCGGCTCTCCTTTCTCGAAAGTCCGGCCGTCCCGTGAAAGTACAACTGTCTCGACCCGAGGTCTTTGAAGCCACAGGCCCTACCTCGGGCACCAAGATCAAGGTCAAACTAGGAGCCACGAAAGATGGCAAGCTGATTGCGGCTGAAGCCGAACTGATCTACGAGGCCGGCGCTTTCCCGGGTTCGCCTGTAGGTGCTGCAGTCCAGTGCATGATGGGCCAGTACGACATTCCAAACGCCCATCTGACAGCTGTCGACGTTGTTGTGAATATGCCCAAGGCTGCTGCCTACCGTGCTCCAGGAGCTCCGGCAGCCGCGTTCTGCATGGAGACCGCCTTGGACGAGCTGGCCGAAAAGCTGGATGTCGACCCCTTGGAATTCCGTCTGATGAACAGTGGAAAAGAGGGTTCCCGACGGGTCACCGGGCCAGTTAACCCTCTGGTTGGGTACGTCGAAACCCTCCAGGCGGCCAAAGACCACGCCCACTACAACACCGCGCTGGACGGAAAACTGCGCGGCCGCGGCATCGCATCCGGCTTCTGGGGCAACAATTCCGGCCCCGCATCGGCGGTTGCTGTGGTCAACTCCGATGGTACCGTCAGTTTGACCGAAGGCTCGCCAGACATAGGTGGCAGCCGTGTGGCTATGGCTCTGCACGTTGCCGAGGTCTTGAACCTTTCCGTAGAAGACATCAAACCCCAGGTTGGCGACACCGATTCCATCGGTTTCACCTCCAACACTGGCGGCAGTAGCGTAACTTTCAAAACTGGTTGGGCCTGTTATAACGCTGCTCAGAGCGTTAAACAACAGATGATTGAACGGGCAGCCAAGATCTGGGAGATTCCCGACGAAGATGTGGAGTACAAAGAGGCTGTGCTCCAACACAAGTCGGACCCTGAACTAAAATTGACCTTCAAGCAGATAGCAGCGCGGATGATTCCTACCGGTGGGCCTATCGTGGGCTCCGCGGGAGTGAACCCTCCTGGCCCAGGACCGTCCATCGGTGTCCACATGGTTGATGTGGAAGTTGACCCTGAGACCGGCAAGGTGGACATCCTCCGGTACACTGCCGTCCAAGACGCCGGCAAGGCCATCCATCCCCCATATGTGGAGGGGCAGATCCAAGGTGGCGCGGTGCAGGGCATCGGCTGGGCGCTCAACGAAGAGTATGTCTACAACGACAACGGCGGCATGCTCAATAGCAGCTTCTTGGACTACCGTATGCCCACGTCACTGGACCTCCCGATGATCGACACGGTCATTGTGGAGGTGGCCAATCCCAACCACCCCTACGGGGTCAGGGGCGTCGGTGAGGTGCCGATAGTTCCTCCGATGGCCGCCATATCCAATGCCATCTACGACGCCATAGGCATCCGGATGAACGACCTGCCGATGTCTCCAGACAAGGTCCTGGAGGCTCTCTGGGCCAAAGAGGGTAAATAACAGATAATGGCGGAAGTTTGGATTCCGCCCAAGCTCCAGCAATTGACTGGCGGCAACCAACAGGTTCAGGTGGAAGGTGCTACCGTCCGTCGGCTGATCAATAACCTAGAAGCCCAGCATCCGGGCATCAAAGAATATCTCGTTGACGAAGTAGAGGATGATTTGATTCCAGGTCTTGCCGTTATAATAGACGGTGAGGTCAGCCAGTTGGGAATGCTAGACAAGGTTGGCGAGGATAGTGAAGTCCATTTTCTCCCGGCCATCGGCGGTGGTTGACAACCGTTCTCAGGGGCAAGCACAAAGCAAGCATGTGGCGGGGCTGGCGGAGACGCTTACCCCGCCATTCGATTTTCTTTCAGATGCGCCATAGAAAGTCTGGACTGTGACTCATAGCGAACCAACCAGGATGCGACCCAAGCGTGGAACCCAGGCAGAACGCGAAGTACGCCGGGACACTCCCTTGCGTCGGGCTCGCACCTGTTACGGGCACTTGGCGGGAGTCGCTGGAATCGAGTTGATGGGAGAACTGCTCAGGCTGAAGTGGGTTGAAGAGTTAGAGGCGCCTGTTTCCGGCAACCGGGTTGGCTATGGGCTGACCGCCAAAGGACGTATGGCTATGGGTGACTTGGGCGTGGACCTGTCAGTCGCGGATAAGACCACAGGAGAATTCGCGGTTGGGTGCCTGGATTGGACTGAGCGTGGGCACCATTTAGGCGGGTCCTTGGGGCGGGCTGTTACCGCGCGATTGTCAGAGCAGGGTCTGGTGGGCCGTACTCCAGGGATAAGAGAGGTTAAGTTGGAAGGTACCCCAGCTTTCTGGTTCAGGTAGGTTTGAGGTTGGACGGTGGTTCCTCTCGTCGTTAAAATACCATTGCTTTCAACTAACGATTAACAAAAATGTTGTGTGTAGTGGCGCTTGGGAGCCTGATTTTATCTGGAGTAATAACCCATGATTGACCAACTCACTGATTCCCAACGGAAATGGTACGACCTGGCCGCCAAGCACGCCGATGACTTTGCCACCAGGGCAGCACAGCACGACGAAGAGAACTCCTACCCATTTGAGAACATGCAGGCCCTCAGAGACTCGGGGTACACAGCTATGCCGATTCCGGCTGATATGGGTGGCGGCGGGGCGTCTCTTCTAGAAGTCTGCATCGCCCAGAATCGCCTGGCCCAGGGCGACGGCGCGACTGCGCTGGCCGTTAACATGCACTTCGGTTTGCCTTTCGTAATGTGCGATTTGATAAAGGCGGGAGACGAGCACCCTCGGCCCCTTTTAGAGAAGATCGCCGCGGAGAAACTGATGGTCTTCGCCGCTGTCACCGACCCACAAGTGGACTCCCTGAAAGGCATCACCGGCCTAGGCTATACAACCGTGAAGGCAACCAAGACCGATGGCGGCTTCTTGGTCAACGGACGCAAGGGTTTCGGGACCAACAGCCCGGGGGGTGACCTTTTTGGCAGCACCGCTATTTATGACGACCCCGATGAAGGTGAGGTAGCCTTGATATTCCTGCTGCCGCCCGATACCGAAGGACTGACCTGCTTGAATGACTGGAACACGATGGGCATGCGGGCGAGCCAGAGTCACAGTTGGGAACTGAAAGACGTTTTTGTTTCAGAAGAGGGAGTTATTCGTCATAAACCCTGGGTCTGGGACGAATTCGCCAAAGGCCTCTGGGCATGGCATGGCGGGAGCTTCGGGAGCGTCTATCTGGGTATCGCCAAGGCCGCCAGGGATTTTGCTATCGGTCAGACCAAGGGCCGCACCCGCATCCCATTCAAGCACCCCGAGAGTTTTAGCCCTGGCCATCAATTCTTGGCTGCCGAGATGGATATAGCTCTAAACGCCGCCTGGACATTCCAGAAGGATATAGCCGTGCGTTTAGACGGAGAGGACGGCCGGGATCACGGCACTTTGATGGACGCCGTGGGGATGCAGTATTTCTGCATGAAGACCGCCCAAGACGTGGTCAACAAAGCGATGGACATGGTCGGAGGCGCAGGCCTTGCTAAAGGACGGCCCCTAGAGCGGTACTACCGGGATGTCCGGGCCGGCACGATGCATCCCCTTGGTGGGTTTGATGCGCTGGAACTGATTGGCAAGCATGCATTTGGCTTGCCACACGACGTGGAACCCCGGTATATCTAGCAGAAAGAAATTCTGGGAGAGTAGCTGACCGTGTACGTGATTGGAATCGATGTCGGTGGAACGTTCACCGACTTTGTAATTGCCCAAGAAGGCCAGCCGCCCCGGTATTTCAAAACGGCATCCACGCCGCATGATCCTTCAGAGGGTCTAATGACTGGCTTGACGCATGCCGCATCTGCCCATGACCTCTCTCTTGAGGATTTCTTGGCTGCCGCAGACATGATAATCCACGGGAGCACCGTGGCCACGAATACCCTGGTAGAGCGTAAAGGCGCGAAGGTCGGTCTCCTTACCACCGACGGATTCAGGGACCTGTTGGAGATGCGGGAAGGCTTGAAAGAAGACCGCTACAACCTGCGCATGACCCCTGTTGAGCCATTGGTTCCTAGGTATATGCGTGCTGAGGTTCCGGAGCGCGTGCGGTCGGACGGCAGCGCCACGGTAGCCCTCGACGAAGATGCGCTGAATAAGGCATTGGACGGCCTGAAAGACGATGGTGTCGAAGCCTTGGCTGTGTGTTTCTTATTCTCTTACCTGAATTCCGCCCACGAAGACCGTGTGGGCGAGGTCATTCGGGCCAAATTCCCTGGTATGTACACATCGCTTTCTTCCCAGGTCATTCCCCAGATAAAAGAGTTTGACCGACTTAGCACCACGGTCATTAACTCTTACGTGGGTCCTGTGCTAGGCCGGTATCTGGAGAACTTGCAAGAACGGTTGACTAAATTCCAGCAATCGGGTGACTTCCTCATCATGCAGTCCAACGGCGGCGTTGCGCCTATAGAGGACTCACGACGTTTGGCTGTACGCTCCATACTGTCTGGCCCTGCCGGAGGGGTGAGCGGTGCGGCAGCCTACGGAAGGCTGACAGGGTCGTCAAACATAATCGCGTTCGATATGGGTGGCACCAGCACTGACATCTCCTTGATCGAGAACGGAGAGCCTCATCTGAGCACTGAAAAATTTGAGGCTGGGTGGAAGATCTCTGTGCCAATGATAGATATCCATACCATGGGTGCGGGTGGCGGTAGCATCGCTTCTGTGGGCCCAGGTGGCATCATGCAGGTGGGCCCAGAGAGCGCAGGCGCCGTACCCGGCCCGGCTGCTTATGACAAGGGCGGGGACCGCCCCACCGTGACTGACGCCAACCTGGCGCTGGGCTACCTGGACTCTGGTAACTTCCTGGGCGGTAGCACAACTTTACAGAAAGGCCTTGCTGAAAAGGCCATCTCAGAGCATGTTGCACATCCCACCGGCCTTTCCATGATCGAAGCTGCAGAAGGTATTACAGAGGTGGTCTCAACGTCCATAGCGGAGGGAATCCGGCTCATGTCAGTTCAGCGCGGTGTGGACCCGCGCCGGTTCAATATGATGGCTTTCGGCGGCGCTGCCGGACTCCAGGCAAGCAAGGTGGCCAGACAATTGCAGGTGGAGAAAGTAATCATCCCCGCCGCGGCTGCAGTGCTTTCGGCCCACGGCATGCTGTCAACTGACCTCAAATACGACTATTCTCGCTCCCTCCCGACCCCGTTATTGGGCATGGATCTAGATGCTGTCAAAGCCCTCGTGGAAGGAATGGAGTCGGAAGGTCGTCAAAAACTTCAGGACCAGGGTGTGCTGGAATCCTGTATAGAAATCACAGTCTCTGCCGACATGCGATACCTCGACCAGATATACGAGGTCAATGTCCCGGTGCCGGATCTGACCCAAGACCTAGAACTGCTGCTGTATCAGTGGGCCGGCAATTTCCATTCCCGCTATCAAGAACTGTACTCCTACAGTCAGTCGGAACAGGAGATACGGCTAGTGACCCTGCGCGTTAGCCTGGTGGGCAGGCTGCCCAAGCTGGATCCGCCGCCTGTGGATAGGGTAAATACAGATACCGTGAAAGCGAAGGGAAGGCGGAAGGTTTATCTGAGTGGTTGGACCGATGCTACTGTCTACGAGATTACTGAATTGCCCCCTGGAAGTTTGGTCAACGGCCCGGCGGTCTTGGAATCTGACTTCACCACCGTGTTGGTTGAGGCTGGGGACAAGGCAACCATCGACTCATACGGCGGCATCGAGCTGCAGGTCTGTCTGGATACTGAAGATTCGCCAGAGGTAGTTACTACCAGACCCGACCCGGTTACCCTGGCTGTTGTGGAGCATCGGTTGGAGTCCATCGCCCGCGAGATGACCGAAGTTATGCTCCGGACGGCTATGTCCCAGATACTGAACTCCAGCCGCGACTTCTCCACAGCTCTTCTGGATGGCGACTGCCAATTGGTGGCCCAAGGAGAGGGCATCCCGGTCCATGTCAGCGCCCTTCCCGTGGCCGGGGCTGCGGTCCGGGACTATTTCGGCGATACCATCTCAGAGGGTGACCTGTTCATACTGAACGACCCTTATTTCGGAGGCAGCCATCTGCCTGACATCACTATAATAAGACCGGTGTTCCACCAGGGGAGGTTACTGTTCTACGCCGTTAACCGCGCCCACCATAGCGACGTCGGCGGAGGAACGCATGGCGGCTATAACCCTCGGGCTACAGAGATATTTCAGGAAGGGATCCGCATCCCACCACTGAAGCTCTATGACAAGGGAGTGCCCAGGGAAGACGTGCTTCAGATGCTTTCGGCCAACGTCCGGCAGCCGGAAAACTTCCTGGGAGACCTGAATGCTCAGATAGGCTCGGTCATGATAGCGGCCCAGCGCATCGCCAGCCTGTTGGAGACCTACGGCCCAGACAGGCTGCTGGCTGCGGTAGAAGAGATCTTGTCAGCCACTGAGCGGCAGGTGCGGCAGTTCATCTCTGAATGGCCAGATGGTGTCTACCATGGTGAGGCTTTGGTGGATGACGATGGCTTCGACAACAAGTTGATTCCCATCCGGGCCAAGGTGACCATAAATGGAGATCAGATGGCCATAGACCTGGGAGAGTCCAGCTCCCAAGTCACTGGCTTCATCAACAGCGCTTACGCTAACACCCGATCTCTTGCCCACGCGGCAATCATGTATGTGGCCCCAGCTAATGTGGCCAAAAACGAGGGTTCCATGCGGCCGGTGGACATCATTGCCCCCAAAGGTCTGATTGTGAACGCTAACCCGCCGGCACCGGTCTGCATGAGCACCAACCACTGCGCCGAAGAGATCGTCGAGGCGGTATTTAAGGCCCTTGCCCAGGCAGTTCCTAAAGAGGTCAACGCCGGGTTCTCTCGAAGATTACGTTACGCCATCACAGGTCAGGACCCGCGCACCGGACGGCAGTTCATCTGGCACTTTTTCCTGGCCCGTGGTGGGGGAGGTGCAACCTATGGCTATGATGGTTGGCCCAACGTAGGTGAGATTAACGTGGCTGGTGGCATACGCAGTCCCAGCATCGAAGTCACTGAAGAAAGGTTCCCATTCTTTATCCGCAGACACGAACTGCGCCCCAACTCCGGTGGTCAAGGCCAGTGGCGCGGCGGACTTGGGGGCATCTGTGACCTGGTCTACGAAGGAGAAGGCACAGCACGACTGAACACGGCCGGTGACGGCATAGTGGTGCCGCCATTTGGCTTATTCGAAGGACAAGACGGCCTTCCTCACGACTACAAAATCCTGTCTAATGGATCTGAGCGTTCGCTAGGTTCAAAAGAGACCGAAGTCAAGGTCAATCCTGGTGACCACGTCTACTGCCTGTCTTCAGGTGGAGGCGGTTACGGTAATCCGTCGGACCGCAGCCAGGCTGCGGACGAATGGGACAGGAAGAACGGGTACGTTGGGTAGCTGCTGCTGGAATGGTACCTGAAGTCCTGCGTGGTGGACGGAATCCAGTCCGCCGAAGCCGAAGCCATAGTTGACGCACTCAAAGACCTGTATATTTTGTTAAACAAGTAGCGACCAAGGGAGAAAGATATGTCAGCGTACGTAATCGGCGACATCAATGTAACCGATCCGGATACTTTTGCTAAATACGCTGCGGCTGTACCTAACAGCAGTGGAGCGTTCGGCGGCAAATATCTGGTGCGAGGTCCTGACAAGTGCCATCCCGTGGAAGGAGATTGGCGCCCGCAACGGTTTGTTTTGGCTGAGTACAAAGATATTCAGACCATCAAAGCCTGGTATTACTCCGACGAATACAAAGACCTTACCAAGCTCCGCCAAAGCGCTTCCACGGGGTCGCTGTTAGTTGCAGAAGGGATCGAGCCTCATGCCCAGGGCAGCGATACCGGTAAGACCGCGTATCTGGTTGGCGACATTGAAGTTACCGACCCCGAGAAATACAGTGAATATGCATCTGGTGTTCCGGAAACTGTGGCGGCCTACGGTGGGAAATACCTGGTACGAGGCGTGTCAGGCGAGGTTCTGGAAGGGTCGTGGCAACCCAAGCGCCTGGTGGTGCTCGAGTTTGAGAGTATGGAGCGGGCCAAGGCATGGTACGACTCGCCGGAATATGCTGACCTGAAGAAGATTCGCCAGAACGCCTCCATCGGAAACCTCATATTCGCCGATGGAGCCTAGCAGCAAACAGTCCTAATTGGAAAATGACATGGCTACAACGGACAAGAACATCAAGCGATTGAATCTGCCCGTGGAAGGCATGACTTGTGCTGCGTGCGTAGGATTCGTGGAGAGTTCTCTCCAGAGAGTTCCGGGCATGATGGAAGTTGCAGTGAATCTCGGCACCGAGAAAGCGGTGGTGGAGTTCGACGCCTCTGAAGTTACCTTTGAGCAGATCCAGGAAGCTGTTTCTGGAGCAGGGTATCGCCTCAGTTCCCAATCGGCATCTCTGAACATCGGTGGCATGACCTGCGCCGCCTGTGTCACGCAGGTGGAGAACGCTCTTCAGAGCGTAATTGGCGTCTCAGAAGCCAGCGTGAACTTGGGGGTCGAGAAGGCGTTCGTAGAGTTCGTCCCTGGTATGGTAGAACTCTCCGATCTGCAGAAGGCCGTGGAAGAGTCGGGCTACAAGGTAGAAGCCTTCAACGATGCTGGAGGCCAGGAAAGAGAGTTGGAACGACTCTCGAAGATCAAAGAAATTCGTGAATTGCGAAACCGCCTGGTATTGGCTGGCATCGGCGCTATACTACTCTTCTTGGGCACTTTTGACGTGCTGCCGTGGGTCGATGACCTCATGTCCCGTGCCTACTATCCCTTCTTGTTGTGGGGACTAGCAACGCCGGTGCAGTTTTGGGCCGGGTCCAATTTCTACACTTCCGGCTTGGGAGCGCTCAGACACCGCACGTCCAATATGCATACGCTGATCGCCATGGGCACTACCGTGGCCTACTGCTACAGCGCAGCGGTAGTCCTCATTGATCAATTTTCGACTGCAACTCTGGCCGATCATGGCATCGAAGCCAAACTATACTTCGACACCGCAGCCATCATAGTGGCCTTGATTCTACTGGGCCGGTTCTTGGAGGCAGGGGCACGGGGAAGGACTTCCGAAGCTATTCGTCGGCTTATCGGCCTTAGGCCTACCTCCGCTCGAGTAGTGCGTGATGGCGAAGAGATAGATATCCCCGTGGATCAGGTCGTTATTGGAGACACGCTACTGGTCCGTCCCGGGGACAAGATTCCGGTGGATGGTCTGGTGACTGACGGCTATTCGGCGGTTGATGAGGCGATGCTAACCGGTGAAAGTATGCCGGTAGAGAAGAGCCCAGGCCAACGGGTGTATGGGGCCACTATCAATTCCAATGGGGCTTTGTATTTCGAGGCCACTCAGGTAGGCGGTGAGACCGTACTAGCCAAGATTATCCGTTTAGTCGAAGACGCCCAGGGTTCCAAAGCTCCTATCCAACGTTTGGCCGATCATGTGGCGTCCTATTTTGTGCCCGCCGTTATTATCGTTTCTCTGGCCGCGTTCGCGTTCTGGATGCTGTTGGGACCGCCTCCGGCGCTGACGTTCTCCACCCTTGTGCTGGTTTCGACCCTTATCATCGCCTGCCCGTGTGCTCTTGGACTTGCCACTCCCACAGCGATAATCGTGGGTACTGGCAAGGGAGCAGAGAAAGGAGTGTTGATCAAACAGGCGCGAGCCCTAGAAGTCGCTCACAAGGTCGATATAGTGGTCTTGGACAAGACAGGCACGCTTACGACGGGAAAGCCGGTTGTGACTGACCTATTAGTTTCTGCGGTATCAGGGTCTTCGGAACAGGAATTGCTATTTTTAGCAGCGTCGGCAGAACGGGGCTCCGAACATCCTTTGGGTGAAGCAATCGTCTTAGAGGCGCAGACACGTGGCCTGGGCCTGGAGATAGCTACTGATTTCCAAGCCATACCTGGACGGGGAATCTTGGCACGGGTCAACGGACGCCTGGTTCGGTTTGGCAATCAGGCTTTGATGGAAGATTCCGGCTTGGCTTTGAATGGTTTGGTGGATCAGGCTTCTGACCTGGCGGCCAAAGGTAAAACACCCATGTTCTTGGCTTGTGACGAACAGGTAATGGGCTTGGTCGCCGTGGCTGACACAGTAAAACCAGAAGCATCTCAAGCATTGGCGAAGCTCCGTCGCATGAACCTGGAAGTTGTGATGCTCACCGGCGATAACGCCCAGACCGCTTACGCTATAGCCGGCGAATTGGGAGTGGACCGAGTTGAGGCCGAGGTTTTGCCCCAGGACAAAGCGGCCGTCATCAAGAGACTACAATCCGAAGGTCAGAAGGTGGCGATGGTTGGCGACGGCATAAATGACGCGCCAGCGTTGGCCCAATCTGACGTCGGTATGGCCATGGGAAGCGGGACAGACGTTGCTATAGAATCAGCGGATATAACCTTGATGCGAAGTGACGTGAATGGCGTCGCGACTGCGCTGGACCTGAGCAGGCAGACCATCCGGACTATCAAGCAGAACCTATTCTGGGCGTTCTTTTATAATACGATGCTGATACCTGTGGCGGCGGGGGCGTTGTATCCGATCTTCCAAGGTATTGGCGGAGTGCCGGGCAGCTTGGAATTTTTCTTTGGCGAGCAGGGTTTCCTTAACCCCGCTCTAGCAGCGCTGGCCATGTCTTTCAGCTCAGTAACTGTGATTGCGAATTCATTGAGATTGCGTAGGGCTAAAGTCTGACCGTATTCTTTTGAAACTAGATCTGATAAACGATGGGTAATTTTAGGAGACGATGATGGCTACAGCTATAGACCCGATTTGTAAGATGGATGTGGACACCCAAAACCCACCTGGAGGGCAGAGTGAATTCCAGGGCACCACTTATTACTTCTGTGCTCCTGGTTGCAAGGTAGCTTTCGACAAGGAACCGGAGAAGTATATTTTAGGGGAAGAATCAGACGTCCACGATGACCATCATGACCATGGCCATGGCCATGACCATGGTACTGGAGGACACAGCCACGGGCACCACATGCCGGAGAGCGAAGCTAAGGCCGCGCCTGCTGCTAGTAAGCCGGGGTTCTTTGCCCGGTTGTTTGGCAAGAAATAACCAGGTAATTAAAAACACCTTTAGGCTGCGTAGGCCCCGTTAGACAGATTTAAGGTGACATGGGTTTCGCCAGAGGGGAAATAACCGAGGAATACCAATGTACCGCCTTCTAAGCTAGTGCTATGAGTCGTTGAAGACGACTTTTATGTGTGTGGGTCGATTGATTTCTGCGAACGATTTTATTCTTTTTGATAGCTCTAGGCGATGGCCCCATGACAACGTTTGTACTTTTTGCCGCTACCGCAGGGGCATGAAGCATTACGGCCCACCTTGCCTGGTGCGGCCGCCGGCGGCGAAGGTCGTGTACCCGCGTTAACCGCCTTCATTGGGCTTTCTTTGGGCGTGGTGGCGGCCTGTCGGTAGTTGACTCCCTGAGAAGGCTGCGCATTAAGGGTGGCGTGGAACACGGTGTGAATCACCTCGTTCTCAATCGCCACTTGGAGATTGCCGAACATTTTGTTGCCTTCAGACCGGTAGACCACCAACGGGTCACGCTGTCCGTAGGCTTGCAGCCCTACTCCTGTACGCAGGTTCTCCATGGCCGTCAGGTGCTGCACCCAGTGCGTGTCAATGGCCCGCAGCAATAGTAACCGCTCGATGGTCCGAGCGTCTTCTTCGCCAATGTCCTGTTCTCTGGCAGAATATATCGTCTCGGCGAAGTCATCAAATATCTCCAGTATCTGGTCCCGGCTCCATTCGTAAACTTGGTCTTCGGTAGCCAATTCTGGGGGTAACGGACAAATCTGGCGTAGTTCATCGATAAGCCCCGCGGGATTCCAATCGTCGATGTGACGACCAGGCAGGTGATGGTTTGTTGATTCCTGGAAGGTCCGCTTCAGCATATCCACGAATTTTTGACGCAGAGACTCGCCGCTCAGCGCTTCAAAGCGATCTTCGTAGATCACTCCACGTTGCTTGTTGAGCACGTCGTCATAGTCCAACAGGTGCTTGCGCATGTCGAAGTGGTAGCCTTCCACTTTGACCTGCGCGCCGCCTATGGACTTGGTGATGATCTTGTTTTCGACAGGTGTTTCTTCGTCCAGTCCAGCCCAGCCCATGACTGACTTGATCCTCTCTCCGCCGAATCGCTGCATCAGTTCGTCTTCCAGAGAAACGTAGAACTGTGAACTGCCCGGGTCTCCCTGGCGGCCAGCACGGCCCCGCAACTGGTTATCGATACGGCGGGCGTCGTGGTGCTCGGTTCCCAGAACATAGAGCCCGCCTAGTCCAATTATCTTATCGTGTTCTTCTTGCCAGCCTAAACGGGCGGTGTCGCTGCCACCGAGCACTATATCGGTGCCGCGTCCGGCCATGTTGGTGGACACTGTTACGGCATCTAGGCGGCCTGCCTGGGCGACGATGGTGGCTTCGTGCTCGTGATTCTTGGCGTTTAACACTTGGTGGGGAACGCCTCGTTTCCTAAGGCGCTCACTCAGGTACTCGGAATCTTCTACCGAGGTAGTGCCGATCAGGACCGGCTGATGGGTCCCATGCAGAGCAGCGATATCTTCCACGACTACGTTCCACTTACCATCTTCGGTCTGGAAGACCAGATCCGAGTTGTCTTCTCGGCCCAAAGGCATGTTGGTGGGGACAGCCACCACCTCTAGTCCGTAGATCTTGTAAAACTCGTCCTGCTCGGTGAGAGCGGTACCGGTCATTCCGGCCAGCTTCTGATAGAGGCGGAAATAGTTTTGGAGAGTGATGGTTGCGTAAGTGATGCTCTCCCGCTGAATCTTGACTCCCTCTTTGGCCTCGACAGCTTGATGAAGACCATCAGACCAGCGACGGCCCGGTTGGAGGCGGCCAGTGAAGTCATCTACGATGACCACTTCGCCGTCCTGAACAACGTAGTCCTTGTCTTTAATCTTGGAGATTTCCGCCGTGAGGGCGTTCTCCATATAGTGGACTTGGTGGTAGTTCTCCGGGTCGTAAAGGTTGGTGGTGTTGGTCCATTTCTCCATCTTGGAGATGCCTTCGACGGTCAGAGATATCGCCTGGGTTCGCTCGTCTATAGTGAAGTCAGTCTCACCATCCAAACGGGTCACCAGCTTGGCGAAGCTCTGGTAGAGCTGTACCGGCTCTTCCGCCGGGCCGCTGATGATCAGAGGGGTTCGGGCTTCGTCGATGAGGATGTTATCGACTTCATCCACGATGGCGTAGTTCAACTCTCGCTGCACGCGGTTGGCCTTGTCCAAGGCCATATTGTCCCGGAGATAATCGAAACCGAATTCGTTGTTAGTGCCATAGGTAATGTCTGCCCGGTAGGCTTCGGACCGCGTGACCGGCCGGAGATTTTCCATACCGGCCGGGGTGTCGGTGACATCAGGGTCGTATTGGAAGCTGACGTCGTGCTGCAGGCACCCGACAGTTAAGCCCAAGGCGTGGTAGATTTGCCCCATCCAGACAGGGTCGCGCCGAGCCAGATAGTCGTTGACGGTTACTACGTGGACACCTCGGCCTTCTAATGCGTTGATATAAACGGCCAGGGTGGCGACTAAGGTTTTTCCTTCTCCGGTTTTCATCTCGGCGATCTGGCCCGTATGCAGGACCAATCCGCCGATAAGTTGTACGTCGTAATGGCGTTGTTTCAGTGTACGCCGGGCCGCCTCTCGCACTGTGGCAAAGGCTTCAGACACCATATCGTCCAGGCTTTCTCCGTCGGCCAGCCTAGATCGGAATTCCTCGGTCATACCGTGGAGTTCGCCGTCGGTCATCTTTTGAAATTCGACCTCCAACTCGTTGATATCGTTGACGAGCGGAGCGAGCTTCTTTAGTGCTTTTTCGTTTGGGTCGCCAAGCACTTTTTGGAGAACAGAGACCATGGATGAATAGACCTCTTAGATTGCAGCCGGTATGCTTGATTTATCGCCTGATCAGCTTCTCAAACTGATTCGGACGGCTGGAGACCAGTTATATTGTATCCAAAGGCTACCGGTGATGCACGCCTTGTCTCGGCTTAGAAAAAGACTGATTGATTGCTGAAATCAACCCGATGGATCAAACAGCCAGGCTTTTTAAGTTAGAGACTCCAGATTGCCGCATCCAGTCTTGGAGTTCCGCCAAGATGCGCCATGGTGCGGACAGCCCAACAAGGTTGGCGCTGCCTATCTGTACGGCTGATGCGCCTGCTAGCATATATTCAGCGGCGTGTTCGCCTGAGAAGATTCCTCCGACACCGATAATCGGAACGTCCACCAGTTTTGCAACCTGGTAGACAAGAGCCAGTGAGATTGGCCGCAGGCCCATGCCTGAGAGACCACCGGTGATGTTGCCTAGCATGGGCTGGCGGGTTTGGGTGTCGATGCGCATGGCAGGCATAGTGTTGCAGATGGTGAGAGCATCGGCTCCACTTTCAACCGCCGCCTGCGCGATCTCGGTGATGGATGGCACGTTGGGGGCAAGCTTGGCCAGTACGGGTAGGTCGGTATTAGCCTTAACGGCTGCCACTGCCTGGGATGTGAGGGTGGCGCTGTGGCCAAACATCGCCCCGTCTTCTACATTTGGGCAGCTCAGGTTTAGTTCTATGCCCTGGAACCCGGCTCCGGCGTTGGTCATGGCGGCCATCTCGCCGAATTGTTCGACGGAATCAGAGGCGAAGCTGAGTATGCAAGTGGCGTTCCAGCGGTTCCAGTTGGGCGTAACATCACGCACGGCAGCTTCGATGCCGGGGTTGGTGAGGCCGATGGCGTTGAGGAATAGGTGGTCGCCAGCGTCCCAGGCTTCCCGATACGATGACGGGAACCATCTCGGCTCAGGATTGCCTTCCCGTGGCAGACGGGTAAACGTTTTTTGAACCACTGCCCCTAGTTCGCCCAAGTTCATGTCTTCGGTGATCCCTCTGCCGTAACCGTCGTAGCCGAAGGTTCCAGAGGCAATCATCATCGGGTTGGCCAACCGTAGATGATGCGGGTTGTTCGGGGCCAGATCTACGGATAGGTCTAGTCCTTGAACAGACTCAGGTCTAGTCGTCCTTGTCACCATCTGTGGCAGCGCGTGGTTCGTCGGTCCCCTCACCATCCTCTTCTCCAATGTCCGGGCTGGCGCCGTCCTCACCGGCTCCGTTAGCGCCGCGATCGCCTGATTCAACGAGGTTCAGGGCGCCGTCCTCGTCTTCTTCGTCATCCAGATCGTCTGACGGAGTTTCGTCATCCGTCTCTTCTACCAGGGAGAATTCCGGGGGACGGAGATCCGACTCCGGTTCGTCTTCTTTACCATCGGTGAAGACGTTAGGATCGGCTGAACCGTTTTCTCCATCGCCATCCTGGTCGAACGGTCCGTTGGGCGTGCCCTCTCCATCGTTTGAACTTCCCAACCATCCGCCGGGGGACATTGCTGAGATTTCCTGTATGGGTTGGGGCTTCAGGAGCTCTTCCATTCCAGGTATCTCGACCCGAGCCGGGATGAGTCTGCCGATGATGACGTTCTCCTTGAGACCTTGGAGCCAGTCCTGGGCGCCGCTCACTGCTGCTTGAGTCAGAACCCTAGTGGTCTCCTGGAATGAGGCTGCAGAAAGGAAACTGTCAGTCAGCAGAGATGCACGGGTAATCCCTAGCAAGATTGGTTTAGCGGTGGTCGGTTCTCCTCCTTCGGCGAGAACCTTGGCGTTCTGGTCTTGGAACTGGAACTTGTCAACCATCTGACCAGGAATGAAATCAGAGTCTCCGGTGGACTCCACCTGAACGCGGCGGAGCATCTGCCGAAGGATGATTTCTATGTGTTTGTCATGGATTCCTACACCCTGAGATTGGTAGACCTGTTGTACCTGGTCAACCAGGTAGTCCTGTAGGTCAACCTTGCCCCGGATGTGCAGAATGTCATGGGGGTTCATTGGGCCGCTGATTAGCGGATCGCCTGCCATGACAGTATCACCGTCTTTGACCAGCATGTAGGAGGACGCAAGGATTAGGTGCTCGCGGATTTCCTCATCGTCCCAGACGATGGATATGATTCCAGAGTCGATTTCAACCCGGCCTCCGATGTTGGCGACCACCTGTTCGATGGGTTCGCCTTCACCAGATGCAGCAGCTTCGATGGCACCTTCAGCAGCCTTTCTGACGGCGGCCTTGGACTTCCGACCTTTAATGGCAGGCATGGCAGTGGCCAGGACTGTGCCTGGTTCCACGGTTTCGCCTTCGTCGACCAATATGAGGCCATCTTCTGGCGTCAGGTAGTCTTCTCGGAATTCTTCGCGGCTGATTATACGGAGGCGACGGCCTTCTTCGTCGGCTTCCAACTCAACCACGCCGTCGATGTCAGCCAGTATCGCTGCGCCTTTGGGAACGCGAGCCTCGAAGAGCTCTTCCACTCTGGGTAGACCGCTGGTGATGTCTAGGCCGGCTATACCACCGGTATGGAATGTACGCATGGTCAACTGAGTGCCTGGCTCGCCGATGCTCTGGGCGGCAATTATGCCCACTGCCTGGCCCATATCCACCATAACGCCAGTGGCGGGTAGGCGGCCGTAGCAGGCCTGGCAAACACCTCGATGGCATTCGCAGGTCAATGGCGACCGTACAGCAACCTCTCTTACACCAGCATCGGCTATGACTTGGCCCAAGACTAGGTCTATGAACTCATTGCGGTCAACTAGAATCTCGCCGGTATCCGGGTGAGCAACCGGCGCTGCGGCCAGTCTGCCGTTCAGTCGTTCGGCCAGGGTCTTGCCAGTCTCGTCCTCAGGACGCGGGGTAATCCAGTAGGAGTCAATGGTCCCGCAGTCATCTTCTAGGATGATCACTTCTTGGGCGATGTCAATCAGCCGGCGGGTTAGGTAACCGCTGTCAGCGGTCCTGAGCGCGGTGTCAGCTAGGCCTTTCCGTGCCCCGTGGGTGGAGATGAAGTATTCTAGGGCGGTGAGCCCTTCACGGAAACTGGACTTGATGGGCAGGTCAATGATGCGGCCCTTGGGGTTGCTCATCAGGCCGCGCATCCCAGCCATCTGTTTGATCTGAGAGATATTACCCTTTGCTCCGGATACGGCCATCACTGCGATGCCTCCGTAGTTGGGCAATTCCTCTTCTACAAGCTCTGTGGTGTCGTCAGACGCCTTGGTCCAGGCGTCAACCGTCTTCTCATAACGCTCCTCTTCAGAGATGAGGCCGGAGAGGTATTGATCCTCGAGGCCGTTGACTAGCTCAGTGGCGGCTTCGATCACTTCAGGTTTTCTGGCAGAGACTTGGATGTCGTTGATGGCGATGGTGATTCCTGACGTCGTTGCGTAGTGGAATCCTAGATCTTTGATGCCGTCTAAGACTTCGGCCGTTTCCTCGTTGCTGAGGGTCCGGTAAAGGTCGGCTGTCAGGTCCTTGAGGGCGCCACGGTTCATGAGCGTATTCTGGAACCCCATCTTCTCGGGCATAATCTCATTGAAGATCATCCGGCCGAGGGTGGTCTCTACCCATTCGCCGTCATAGTTGCTTACTTCGCGGACCTTGATGGGAGCGTGCAGGTCGATGAGGTCGGACGCGTGGGCGATGCGGGCCTCGTCGAAGTCATTAAATCTATTGCCGGCTCCTGTGCTGTTTTCCCGAATCTCTGTCAGGTAGTAGCAGCCCATCACCATGTCCAGCGTGGGAGCGACTAGCGGCTCTCCTGATGCAGGGGACAGCATGTTGTGGGTGCTGAGCATGATTTCTTTGGCTTCCAGCACTGCCATACGGGACAGAGGCACGTGAACGGCCATCTGATCACCGTCAAAGTCTGCGTTGAAGGCGGAACAGACCAACGGGTGAATCTGGATGGCGTTCCCCTCGATAAGCACGGGCATGAATGCCTGGATTCCTAACCGGTGTAGGGTGGGCGCGCGGTTAATCATCACGGGGCGGTCTTTAATCACATCTTCAAGGATATCCCAGACTTCACCCCGGGCCCGTTCCACCATGCGCTTGGCATTCTTGATGTTGGGCGCTATACCCAGGATTACCAGCCGGTGCATGACGAAAGGTTTGAACAGTTCTAGGGCCATGCGTTTGGGCAAGCCACACTCGTCCATCTTGAGCTCAGGACCAACGACGATCACGGAGCGCCCACTGTAGTCTACCCGTTTGCCCAGCAGGTTTTGGCGGAAACGCCCTTGCTTGCCGCGCAGCAGGTCAGACAATGACTTCAGCTTGTGGTTATGGCTGCCCTGGATGGGGCGGCCACGGCGCCCGTTATCAATTAGTGCGTCGACGGCCTCTTGGAGCATCCGCTTTTCGTTGCGGATGATTATCTCCGGCGCTCCCAGAGACATAAGCCTCTTCAGCCGGTTGTTGCGGTTAATCACTCGTCGGTAGAGGTCGTTCAGGTCGCTGGTGGCGAATCGTCCGCCGTCCAACTGCACCATGGGGCGTAGCTCAGGAGGGAGGACCGGCAGTACAGAAAGAATCATGTCCTCTACACGGTTCCCGCTGTTCCGGAAGGATTCAACCACGCGGAGGCGTTTGATGGCCTTCTTCCTGCGTTGGCCGGAGGTGGAGTGCATCTCATTGACCAATTGATCCTTGAGGGCTTGCAGGTTGATGGTTTTCAGGATGGCCAAGATTGCCTCGGCACCCATGTTCGCTTCGAACACATCGCCGTAAGACTCTTTCAGTTCCCGGTAGCGGGTCTCGGCAATGAGCTTGTGAACCCGGAGGTCTTCCAGTTCGTCGGTGGCAGCTTTGAGCTGCTCTTCTAATTGGCCTTCTTCAGTGGCCAACTGGTCGGCGATGGCGTCGATCTCAGATTGGATGGCGACTGGATCCGTCTCTACTACCGCCGCTTCCAGGGCGTCAGAGGCGTCGTCTTTTGACTCGGCCTCGGTTATTGCATCTGGGGCTTCTTCAACCTCTTCGGTCTCGCCGTCAGAGTCTTCTTCTGCCGACTCGTCTGCCGCAGTGGCTTCTCCGGTCAATCGTGCTTTCAGATCCTCGGTGCGGGCCTCGGCTTGTCGACGGGCCTTCTTAAGCTCCAAGTCGAACTTGGCTTGCTCTAACTCGATGGCTTCTAGGCGCACGTCTTCGTCCACGGACACGATGATGTGCTGGGCGAAGTAGAGCACCCGTTCCAGATTCCTGGGAGACAAATCCAAGAGCAGACCCAGTCGGCTGGGAGTGGTCTTGCTGAACCAGATATGAGCTACAGGCGCAGCCAGACGGATGTGGCCCATGCGCTCGCGCCGGACTTTAGAGCGCGTGACTTCCACTCCGCAGCGGTCACAGACCACGCCGCGGTAGCGGATGCGCTTGTACTTGCCGCAGAAACACTCCCAGTCCTTGGTCGGGCCGAACAGTCGTTCACAAAACAGTCCGTCTTTTTCTGGGCGCAACGTACGGTAGTTGATGGTCTCAGGCTTGGTTACTTCACCGTGAGACCAATTGAGTATTTGTTCGGGGGACGCAATGGAGATGCGGATCGCATTGAAGTTAGTCCCTTGTGTATCCGGCCTATCTGCCATTCTGACCATTAAATCGTCTCCAAAGCCTGGAATAAATCAGTTTCATCTGCAAGGCCAGCGCTTAGGGGCGATCGGTTTTCCTCATTCAATAGTTCCACTGCTAGTCCTAGACTCTGGAGTTCTTTGAGTAGAACGTTGAACGATTCCGGCACACCCGGCTGGCCGATGGGTTCACCTTTTACAATCGCCTCGTAGGTTTTCACCCGGCCAGCTACGTCATCAGACTTAACCGTAAGCACTTCTTGCAGGTTATACGCTGCGCTGTAGGCTTCCAGCGCCCACACTTCCATCTCACCGAAGCGTTGTCCTCCGAACTGGGCCTTTCCGCCCAAAGGCTGCTGGGTAATCATGGAGTAGGGACCGGTCGAGCGCGCGTGAATTTTGTCTTCTACCAAGTGGATGAGCTTTAAGATGTAGATGTTGCCGACCGTGACCAATTGGTCGAAGTTCTCTCCAGTCCGTCCGTCACTGAGTTCGAACTTGCCGAAGGTTGGAGGGGCTATTCGCTGCTCGCGGTGAACATCGATGGCTGCTTTCCGCAACTCGCCCAAGGCCATGTGTTCTGCGTCTACCCCGGCTTCGTCGATGAGCCACATCCGGAGACAGGCTTCTTGGGCCGCGCCGAATTTGGTCTCGTCGAATATTTCTCTGGGGTTGTAGCCCTTCTCTTCCAGCCAGCGGTCGACCTGAGGGTAATCGACTTCGGGAGAGCCGTCGACCGGCCCGACGCTTGTGGCGCCAGCCTGCTCAGTGAACCACACTCGGGCCAGAGCGTCCTCGATTGCCGGGTCACCGGCGCCGTCGAACACTGGGGTGTTAGCCCTGAAGTTGAGACCGCGGGCGGCCCAGCCTAAATGGGTTTCTAGCACCTGCCCAAGGTTCATTCGAGAGGGAACACCGATGGGGTTCAGGATGATATCCACTGGCGTGCCATCTGCCATGTAGGGCATATCTTCTTCGGGAAGGATTCTGGCTACCACGCCCTTGTTGCCGTGGCGGCCAGCCATCTTGTCTCCGACAGATATCTTCCGGGTTTGGGCGATCCACACTCGGACGGCCTCGTTCACGCCTGGTGACAGGTCGTCGCGGTTCTCACGGGTCAGTACTTTGACGTCAATTACCTTACCTCGCTCCCCGTGAGGGACTCGGAGGGATGTGTCTTTAACGTCGCGGGACTTCTCGCCGAAGATAGCGCGTAGGAGCTTTTCCTCGGCGGTCAGTTCGGTCTCACCTTTAGGAGTGACCTTTCCTACAAGGATATCTCCGGGGCCGACATCGGCGCCCACTCGGATAATGCCAAGCTCGTCTAGGTCGCGCAGACTGGTTTCCCCGACGTTAGGGATGTCACGCGTGATCTCTTCGGGACCCAGCTTGGTTTCCCGGGCTTCCATCTCATGCTTTTCGATGTGGATGGAAGTGAAATAATCGTCACGGTAGAGGCGCTCGCTGACGATGATAGCGTCTTCGTAGTTGTAGCCTTCCCAAGACATGAAGGCCACCAGTACGTTCTGGCCTAGGGCCAGTTCACCGTGATCGGTCGATGAGCTGTCGGCCAGTACGCTTCCCACGTCGACGACGTCGCCTTTTGTGGCGATGGGCCGCTGGTCGAAACAGGTCCCCTGGTTGGTACGGGAAAACTTGATCACAGAGTGGGGATGCTGCTCACCGTCTTCGCCGGTCACGATAATCTCGCGACCGGTGACTGAGGTGACCACGCCGGCTGCCTCGGAGAGGACGAGCTGCCCGCTATCTCTGGCGACGCGGCTCTCGATTCCGGTGCCTACCACGGGCGCCTGAGGTCGGAGTAACGGCACAGCCTGACGTTGCATGTTAGACCCCATGAGGGCGCGGTTGGCGTCGTCATGCTCTAGGAACGGGATGAGCGCGGCAGACACGCTCATGATTTGCATGGGCGAAACATCCATGTAGTCGATGAGGTCCGCAGCTTCCTGGGTGTATTCCTCACCAACCCTGAGTTCGACTCGGTCTTGAACGAACTGGTTCAAGTGATCGAGGTCGGCGTTGGCTTGGGCTACGTAGAAGTCTTCTTCTTGGTCGGCAGACAGGTAGATGACGTCATCATCCCCTGTGGCCACGAAGGGCTGAACTGGAATCATCGTGTTCTTTGGCAGCCCTTTCAGAGCGTTCATCTTGTTGGCTCCGATAGCTCGTCCCTTACTAACGATGGTCTTGCCGTCTTTGTCCAACACGGCCTGGGTTACTGTCCGTCCTTTAAGATCATCCGAGTCGTTGGGAAGGTTCTTCAGGACCTTCCGATAAGGCGACTCGATAAATCCGTAGGGGTTGATCCTAGCGAAGGAGGCCAATGAACTGAGAAGGCCAATGTTCGGGCCTTCAGGAGTCTCGATAGGGCAAATCCGGCCGTAATGAGAGAAGTGAACGTCCCGCACGTCGAATCCGGCCCGCTCCCTAGACAGACCGCCAGGGCCAAGGGCTGACAGACGCCGCTTGTGGGTCAACTCCGCCAGAGGGTTGGTCTGGTCCATGAATTGGGACAACTGGGAACCGCCAAAGAACTCTCTGACCGCAGCCACTACAGGGCGGATGTTAACCAGCCCTTGAGGTGCGGCGGCTTCGGGGTCCACCAAAGTCATCTTCTCTTTGACCATGCGCTCCATGCGAAGGAGCCCAACGCGGACCTGGTTTTGCACCAGCTCGCCGACTGCCCTTACGCGGCGATTGCCCAGATGGTCGATGTCGTCCGCGCGGCCCTCTCCTTGGTTGATACGAATCATGGTTCGGATGACGTTTACGACATCGTCTAGGCTCAGAGTCATCAGGTCGTTATTGGAGGCCTGCCCGAGCCGGCGGTTCAGCTTGTAGCGGCCAACACGACCCAAGTCGTACCGGCGTGGTCCGAAGAACAGGTTCCGAATCAGTGTCCGGGAATTCTCCAGGCTGGGCGGTTCACCGGGACGCAGGCGGCGGTAGAATTCAATCTGAGCCGCCGCGATGCGCCGTGCGGCGGCATCGTCAAACTCCTTTTCTTCGTGGAGCCAATCCCAGAGCGAGTGCAGGTCGTCGTCCTTGAAATTCAGGTCTTTGGGCTCAAGGGCAGGGTCTTTGTCCAAGGTCGTTTGCATATATTGGTGGTTTTCATCGGTGTCGATGTCCGAGAACAAGGCCATCATGGCATCGTCTTCTGCCACGCCGAGGGCGCGGAGGAAAATGGATGCTGAGACCTTGCGTTTCCGGTCTACCTTGACCGATATGATGTCCTTGGAGCTGGTCTCGAACTCGAGCCAGGCTCCGCGTGACGGTATTAGCTTGGCCGAGCAAAGGCTGCGGTTGCTAATGGCGTTCCGCTCCAGGACGAAGTAAATCCCCGGTGAGCGCACCAACTGGCTGACCACCACGCGCTCAGCTCCATTGATGATGAACGTGCCGTTGTCGGTCATCATGGGGATATCCCCCATGAAAATCTCTTGTTCTTTAATCTCGCCTGTCTCTTTCATCACTAGGCGAGTCTTAACGTAAAGTGGTTGGGAGTAAGTGATCTCCCGCTCCTTACTCTGTTGCGGCGAGTGTTTGGGCTCACGGAAGTAATGCTCATGGAAATGCAACTCGTACTTATTGCCAGTGTAGTCGGCGATAGGCGAGATTTCCTGATAGACTTCAGTAAGCCCTTCAGCCTTGATCCAATCCCAAGACTGTATCTGACTTTGTATCAGATTCGGGACGTCGATGACCTGCGGAATCTGTGCATAGGTCTTGACGTCGGGCAGTTGCGTAGATTCCCCTTTAAGAGCAGGAGATAGAGCCATTTACCATTCTCCTTAGCGTGAGTGGACGAGACCGGCCGAGCGGCCGTTTGCGTGTGACGCAAGTGTATGCTGTGAATTTGTATGTAGAGGAAGGCTAGTTACAGGTGTGGTGAGCGAATTCGTCACGTGAGACATAGCGCTAGTAAACCTCGATTATACAAGAATCTGATTTAATGTCAACGTAATGGTTTCCTATTTTTCGCGATTCTTTTTAACGCGGCTTGGGACCGATCTTCCGCCGAGCCGGTCTCTATCAATTCGCTTGCCTGATGGTCTATCATTCAGGGGCTTTATACATTGAAGGTATGTGTATGGAATCTTACCTGCGACGACATGCATTTAGCGGTGGCCCCAGAATGTATTCAGGCGAACGATATTTCGAATGGTGCCCGGATTTTAGTGCAAGAAACAGAGGCTATGCTTGGATCTGAAGCTTAAGACTCGATGGCAAAATTAAACCTCAAGCCTTCTGAGTTGGCGGTCGGTGGACACCAAATCCATTATGCCTGGGTGATCGTTGCGGTGGCCGCGGTCATGCGGTTGTTCAGTTCCTCCTTCCGCTCCTCTTCCAGCATCCTAATACCAAGGCTGGTCGATTCCTTCGGCTGGAGCTACGGTGCTGTGGGCCTGGGTTTTGCCATTCAATGGATTGTCTCCGGGTTGTTCGGCCCTCCCGCTGGCTGGTTGGGCGACCGCTACGGCGTACGCTGGACCATGAGGTTAGGCGCTCTGTTGTTCATAGTGGGTATGGTACTCACTGGATTTATGCGTGAGCTCTGGCAGTTCTACCTGTTCTTTGGCGTAATACTCAGCGCCGCTATGGGTATCTTCCAGGTCCCTCTGACCGCTTCCGTCACACTTTGGTTCCGCAAACATTTGGGCACCGGTATGGGGCTGCTACAGTCCTCACAAGGAATCGGACCATTGGTTGCGGTGCCAATCATGATTGGCATCATCGAGTTTTTTGGCGGCGGTCTTACGGGTCTACGGGCTGCGTTCTGGATTCCAGGCATCGCAGGTGGGGCGATAATCTTGTTCTTGGTGAAGTTCTTCTACAACGAACCGGCCCAAATCGGTGCCCGCCCTCTCGGTGCGCCGGAAGATGAACCTATCCAAGAGGTCCAGACCGGTGATGTTGCGAAAGTACGCACTCAGGTATTTCTGCATCAGGCCCAGCGCACTGGCGCATTCTGGAACCTTATTGGAATCCATTTCTGGGGTTGCGCTGGGCACTCCGTCATTCTGGTCTATCTTGTGGCGATGGCCGAAGATGAAGGTGTTTCCAAGGGTTTGGCCGCTGGCGCGTTCGTGACGATGTCGGTTGCTAGCACAATCACCCGGTTCGCTGTGCCGGTAATCGCCGACCGGATGGGAAGCAAACCGGCCATGGCTGGTTGCTTCTTTCTGCAAGTCGCTCCCATAGTCCTGCTGTTTTTCGCCCAGGAAGCCTGGCAATTCTATGTGTTTGCAGTTCTCTTTGGAATCGGGTTCGGTGGTGAGATGAGTGCTTTCCCGATTATCAACCGCCAATACTATGGCAGTGGCCCTATCGGCACAACCTATGGCTATCAGATGATGGGTGCAGGCGTGGGTATGGCTTTCGGAGCTCTGATCGGAGGTGGATTACGGGACTGGACAGGAGACTTCGACGCCACCATGGCATTCTCTCTGGTGTTAAGTTTCATTGGTGTGATCAGCATTCTTATTCTGCCGACCACCAAGAAAGAGCTTCTGCCTGACTGGGAAGACCAATTGCCTGACGCCGATCAAACCTCTCATATAACTTCCCACGCGGGCGACTAACGAAGCGCCTTCTCCCCTTTCTCCCGCTTTATCACCCATTGATTTGTTCGAATCTACCGTGCCTAGTGCCCTGCTTCTGCTATATGCTAAACTCCGTTATCGATTCTGAAAATGCCTAATTAGCTGGTTATTTTGGAGGCTCAAAGATGCTAGACCTGGTCATCAGAGGCGGACAAGTTGTAACTCCTATGGGAGTCGGCGAATGGGACGTTGCGATTGAAGGCGAAAAGATAGTTGCAGTGGCAGCCCCAGGCGCTCTGCCAGATGAGGCGGGCCGTGTGATTGACGCCACCGGGATGGTGGTGGTTCCTGGTGGGATTGAGCCTCACGCCCATATCTCTGCGCCCATCATGGGCCATGGTGATTTGAAAACAGCGCCACCGGAAGAGGTAAGCCGTGCTGCATTGTTCGGTGGTACGACTACTTTGATGGACTTCGCCATCCAATACCCAGGTATAGACATCCCTCAGGCGATCCAGGAGCGGACTGAGACATGGCAGGGCAATTCTTACGCTGACTACGCTCATCACCTCATGCTTTTGGGTGCCATTCCTCCCGAGATCTTGGGCTCCCTACACGAAGCGGTAGAAGATGGTTTCCCAAGCATCAAGATATTCACCACTAACATCCGCCCTCCCGCCACCACCGGAGAACCCCGCATGGTGGGGACCGGCCATCTCCATGACCTAATGGAGGAGATCCAACGCATGAATGCCATGCTTCTGGTCCATTCTGAGGATGACGATATGGTCCAGCACATGTACCAGAAACTGGCCCGGGAAGAGAGGACTGAGTGGACAAATATGCATCTGGTCCACAGCGCCGAGTCAGAGGATGTTTCTTTCCGCCGAGTACTTCGCGTTGCTGAATGGACCGGTGCGCCTGTCTATTTCGTGCACGTGAGTGCTACTCAGGGACTGCAGGCAATCTTGGAAGCTCGTTCCAACGGCCGGCCGGTCTTCGGCGAGACCTTGCACAACTATTGCTGCTTCAGCTCCGATGATTACAAAGAAGAGAATGGCATGAAATATCACACCTATCCTTCTTTGAAGTCTGAAGCCGACAGGCAATCACTCTGGGATGGCATAGTGACCAACGGACTTAGTACCATGGCCACTGATGAGTACTGCACTTCTTGGGAGACCAAGATCTCCGGCCGGTCAGTTTCGGACGTCACTGGTGGCCACAACGGTGCTGAGTCTCGCATGGGAGTAACCTATAGCGAGGGCGTCCGTCGCAGAGGTATGTCTCTCCAGCGGTTCGTAGATGTTACTTCGGCCAACGCTGCCAAAATTATGGGCCTCTATCCCCGTAAGGGAGTGCTGGCGCCGGGCAGTGATGCAGATATCACGCTAATCGACACTAATTTCAAGCGCAAACTTACCATCGATGACTTCCATATATCGGACTACAGCATCTGGGAAGGGTTCGAGGCCGACGGCTGGCCTGTGACAACCATATTGCGTGGTAATGTTGTGGTAGATAATCGGGAGTTCAAAGCCTCTTTAGGCAGCGGTAAATTCATCCCTAGAAAGGTGGACGCCGCGGTTACGAACCGCCCCGTAGCCTGATCGAGCAACGATGCTAGTCAAAAAAGAAGGGGCGCTCTAGCAGCCGCCCCTTCTTTTTTGAACGATACCTGCTGCCGACCTAAGGTACATTCCCTTATCCCGTGCTCTGATAGGAACCGAGAACCTCGATTAAATCGGCCTAGTGCGAGAGTCAAGCGGACCTGATGAGGTTTGCTTGGTTACCATTTATGGTTCGACAAGCTCACTGTGATTGGGTTGGAACTGTCAGCATGTTCCCAAAAATGCTATCTCGGGAAAACTTTTTTGCGGTCTAGGATTCGAGCGAATTCTGCTATGCCGTCTCGGATGGTTTCTACGGTAGGGTGTCCGAAGCAGAGACGCACGTAGTTAGTGCCTTTGCCGGAAGGAGAGAACTGGGAGCCGTTGTAGTAGCTTACGCCCTCGTGGAATATCTCTTCTTGCGCCTTGGCCAAGTCAGTGCCCTCTGGGAATTTCACCCAACAGTATAGTCCGCCTTCTGGTACCGACCATTCGACGGAACTCCCGAAGTTCTCTCCCAACGCCGATACCATGGCGTCCCGTTTGGCCATCAGCGCCCGATTTTGCTCATCGATATGACGGTCGAGACCGCCCTTCATGTACTCGGCAATGGTCATGGCGGTGAATTGACTGACAGCACCTCCTGACTTGAAACTCCAAGCTCGTTCGATGACCTCTTTAGGGGCCACGAGATAGCCCATCCGCATTCCGGGGGCGATGATCTTGGAGAAGGATCCGACGTAGACCACCCTGCCGGTTTCGTCCAAGGAATGGAAAGATGTAACGTCCTCGCCTTCGAACCTAAGGTCGGCATAGCAGTCGTCTTCAAAGACCGGGATGCCGTGTTTCCCCGTTACTTCCAACACCTGCTTGCGGCGTTCCAAGTCCATGGTCCATCCGAGTGGGTTCTGGAACATGGGGATTGTGTAGAGATATTTTACCGTTTTACCGCTCGAGGTCTGCTCCGCGATGATCGAATCCAGACTTTCTGGGACGATACCTCCGTCATCGCACTTAACCGCGACCACGTCGGCTCCGTACCTCTTCATCTGGTTCAGGGTGCCCAAGTAGACGAATTCTTCAACCAGAACCACGTCACCTGGGTTGGTCAGTGCCTGGATTACGATTCCGATGGCTTCTCCGGAACCCGAGGTCAGTACCATATCGTCGGCGGTGACCTTCATATTGCGCTCACGGCTAAGCTTTTCGGCCACTAGCTTTCGCAATTCTGGATCGCCGGCAGGAGAAGAATAATAGGCGAGGTCCCTGCCCTCCCGTTCGAACCCGGCCCTGACGGACTCAATCAAGTCATCAAGAGGCAGGTTGTCAGGATCGGGATAAGCCACGGCGAAGTCATATTTCGAGTGCCGTACGGAGCCCAAAGGCGTGTCCCGTGAGCCATCAGAGAAAAAGCTGTCGTAATTGAACTGGTCGGCCATGATTTACTCCCTGTTATTGTGCATGGTTGTGAGGGTGGAAATCCACCTGGATAGCTGACAGCCAAAAGCTAATGTTAGTAAAGCCCCTCATCACTGAAGAAGGGTTTGTCGGAGTCGGCGTTCTCCTTTCCTGTTATCCGGTCGGTGTAGAGCAAGCCGGCCCTGTTCCAGAGGACTAGGATGGCCCGATCAATCAGGCCCTGAGGTAGGTTGATCCGACGGCCATGTTTGAGGTTCATCCATGCGGCGTAACCTGTGGCGAAGAACTCCTCCATAAAGGGAGTGGGTTCTGCCTCTGCAGAGGCGAATTCAAGAATTATGTCGGGGACCTGGGCGCACAGTATATCGGATTGTTCTTCAGCCATTTGGAGATACTGAGTCTGGGCTTCCGCGTCCATAGGTTCGGGCATAAATCACGCTAGCCATAGGTCTAAAAATAACCTTGGCGGAGACTTTTACGCCTCCGCCAAGGTGTGTTGCCAATCAAGTTATTCAGCAACTTTCGTCGCTGGACCGAAGATCAGAGATTGAGCTGCGGCACCAAGTAGCCAGACGTCTTCTTGTAGATCTGAAGTCGGCTGCGTTGAGTGTCGGCAACCATCAGACGGTTATTGGCAGTGTCCCATTCCACCGCGGTGGGCTGGGCGAATGTCCATTCCGGTTCAGTGCTCCGTACTTCCCGTCGGCGCTTCCCGTAGTCGTCGTTGGCGTCGACGGTCATCTGGGCCCACTGAGATAGTTTCTGGGCGTCGCCGACCAGAGCGGTTAGGAACTGGCCCTCAGGCGTGAATATGTGAACCTTACCTCGGTCCCAACGATTGGCGCTCCAGTCGCAGACATAGATGTCTCCGTCTGGGTCAACAGCCACGTCAGTGGGTCCGTTGAGTTCGCCGCGCTTGTTGCCGGGGCGTCCGATCTGTTGTTCGAACTTGCCGTCGGCGGAGAACTTCTGCACTCGGTGGTTATTGAAGTCGGCAACGTAGACCTTTCCTGCGTTGTCGATGGTGATGCCCCAGGGTGAATCGAACTGCCCTTCACTCACGCCCTTATTGCCAAAGGAGCTGATGAAGGTGCCGTCGCTCTTGAATAGCCGCACCTGGTGGCTCCGGCTGTCGGTAACGTAGATGGTTCCGTCAGATGCAATCGCAATTCCGGAAGCGCCGTTTGGCTCTGGGTCGCCGTCTTGCAAGGTGCTGAAAGAACGCGCGAGGTTGTCATCTTTGTCGAAGACCGACACACGGTTTAGCCACTCGTCGGTGACGAATACTTCGCCTTGATCATTGGAGGCTATACCAGCCGGCCAAATCAATTGGCCGTCACCGTTGCCGTATCTGCTGTATTCGCCCAGGAACTCTTCTTGACCCCATTCGTCGCCGATGGTGACCTTGGTTATCCGTTGGCCTACGCCGGTGCGGTTCCAACCAACGTTGCTGATGGTCTCACTTCCCCGGTTTGTGATATACACCGTCCCGTCTGGAGCGAAGGTCATGGCGTTTGGGTAGTTGAAACCCATTCCAGACTGGGAGCCGCGGCCGACGTTGTGGGTGTAGTCGTAAGTGCGGCCTGCCACTGTTTCCGTAAGCATTATTTCCTCCGTATATTGACGCCCAGCCCGTGTCACGATAGCGATTATGTGACTGGGCATCCGACAACGGGCGGCGCAGGCGCCGCCCGTATTATGATCTATCGGGACTGGTCAGTTGGTAAGCCTAGGCGAAGATAGGCAGTTTTTCGAAGCTGCCATCCACGATGGGTTTGCCGTCCAGGCCCATCCAGTCTTCCAGGATGGTGGTGTACAGGCCCCGGAAGTCGTAGTTGGGTACGACGTCGCCCTGTTCTAAGTCCTCAGATTTCATGGACGGGAATTCGCTGTATTGTCCACCCTTCACAGCGTCGCCGAACATGAAGGCGGCTCCACCAGCTCCGTGGTCGGTGCCGGAACCATTGTCATGGGTCCTCCGTCCGAACTCAGTGAACATCAGGACAGAAACGTTGTCGCTGGCATTGTGCTCGCGTAGGTCATCCAAGAATGCGTCCAAGCCCTCTGAGACGTCCTTCCACAGCTTGTCGGCCATACCATTCTGGTTGGAGTGGCTGTCGAAGCTGCCGTGGTCGACGTAGAAAACGCGTGTGCCGAAGTTGGCCATGTGAACCTGAGCGATGCCTTTCAATTTTTTGGCGATCGGGGTGTCGGGATACTCGACGTTTGAGGAGTACATCCCGGGGGCTTTGTTCAGGATGTCGGCCCCTTCGAGTGTGTCCAGTCCAGTCTGGCCCATGTAGTCCATGACAGCGCTGCTGCCGATGGCTGGAGAATACATCCGGGCGAAGCGGTCAAGAATCTTGTTTCGCTGAATCTCCTCGGTGATCCCAGGAAGCAGGCCGTAGTTGTCTAGGTCGTCAACGACTGCAACCGGAGTTCCCGGCAAGGCTAGAGCGCGGAACAGGGAAGGACCGAAGCTGACCGTGGTTAGAACGTTCTCTTTTTGCGGGTCGATGTCGCGGGTAGCGCGGCCCAGCCAACCTTCGGTTCCCAGTGCGATGGGCTCACAGGTGTGCCAGATGTCCATCGAGCGGAAATGGGAACGGGGAGATTTGGGGTAGCCGATGCCATGGATGATGGCCATGTCGCCCCGGTCATAGACCTTCTTTAAGGGTCCCATCTCAGGGTGAAAACCGACCTTTTCGTCGATCTTGATGACGCGTTCGTCAGCGATTCCAACGGTGTGGCGGACGTCTTTGTAGATCGGGTCGGCGTAGGGAATAACCGTGTTCAGGTAGTCATTGCCCCCTGATAGCTGGAATACAACTAAGACCGGGTCTTTCTTTGTGCTAGTCATTCGTTAGTTATCCTCCTACGATTTAGGCGTACTGGTACTCGCGCAGCGAGACGATCAGTTGTAGCAACTCGGATACGCGTACCGTGGATTTTTGGATATCGTCAGCCGATTTCCAGGAGAAGTCGCCGCCATCGGCGACGAAGCCGTTCAACTCCACCAGGCTCTCAGGATTTACTTCTAGAGGACCCATCAAGTCCAGGGCGCTTGCAACCACGGCGTCGGTTGAGGTGTCGCCTTTGGCAATAAACCGGTCCACCATGTTCTTGATGCCAGGACGAGAGACGTCACCGACCAATTCGGCAGTGAAGTTGACGCGGCGCATCAAGGAGCCGCTGTTGATCCATTCAGCGCCGGTGTGCCAGCCTTCCACACTGGGCGGGTTGAGCAGGTCCTGGCCCATGTAGCTGGGCTGGCGGGATAGGTCGCCGAGCCCGGGAGCGGGGAACTCAGCGCCACCGACCATCCGAAGAGTCCCGACCACCACTTCGGTGGGGTTCTTCAGGCGCTCGAAGCGGGAGTTCTTGAAGAAGTCGGAGTTGAATAGCACCCGCAGGGTGGTGCGCATGTCGTAACCGTTGTTCATCAGAGTGTTGGCCAGCAGGTCGACGGCTTCGGGGTCACGGGGTGGGGTCACCGACCATGCCGGAACCTGAGCCTCGTCGGCCACGAAGTAGTTGTAGAGGTGGCGGGCGATGAACCGGGCGCATGCCGGGTCTTCGCTGATATAGCGGATGATGTCTTCGCCGTTCCAGTTGCCTGTGTGCCCCAGGAACGTCTTATCAGTGTCGTCGTGGTCCTCGTCTCGATATTCAAAGAACCAGTCGTGACGCCCGATGGGCCCGCGGGGTAGCTTTGGCTCTATGGTCCAACCGGTGAAGGCGCGGGAGCAGTCCCTGACATCGTCTTCAGTGTAATTTCCTACGCCCATGCTGAAGAGTTCCAGAAGCTCGCGGCCCCAGTTCTCATTGACCGCGTCGGCATGGTTGTCGTTGTTGTCCAGCCAGTAGATCATTGCTGGGTCTTTGGCCATTTCAAGGAGTAATTCACGGAAGTCGCCCATGCCTTTCTGGCGGAACTTCACAATCATGTCCATGACGTCATCGTAGTGGTCGACCTTGGAAACACCGGTCGCGAAGATGCCGTGCCAGAAGAGCGACATTTTCTCTTCCAGAGGCCGCTTGGTGTTCACCAGGTCGTGCAGCCATTCAGCTGCGCCCATGCCGGGAAGTGTTCCGGGACGCCAGGTCCAAGGGTGGAACCGCATCATTTCGTTGCGGTCAAGTTCTTCCTGGTCCTCAGTGTTCAGGAGTTCTTCAACGGTGGCTTCGTAGCCTTTGGCTACGCGAGCTTCAAGCTCGTCACGGGTGGCGCCAAAACCAGCGCGGCGCATAAGGTGGGCCATTAAAGCGATATCCTGGTCACTCATATTACTCCTCTCGTTTGGTGATGCTCTTCTTGATTTTAAGGCGCAAACCGGCCTATGTTTCTAGCTCCATATATTAGCGGCGGGTTGATTTCGTTGTCAATAACTAACTAATAACCATTTGAGAATAGCGGTTAGTCTTGGTGTTGAGTCTGTGCCATCGTCAGGTTAGACTGCTCTCCCCGGCGGAAACATAGAGATTCGATCCGTAGAGGCGAGAGATGAGATTAGAAGGAAAGGTAGCGTTAATCACCGGAGCAGCCCGAGGTCAAGGCGCGGCCGAAGCCAAGCTGTTTGCCCAGGAAGGGGCCAAGGTTATCTTGGCCGACGTATCTGACCCGGAGGGAATTGCGGTAGCGGCTGAGATCGCTGAGTCTGGTGGCGACGCTGTCTACGTCCATTTGGACGTTACGAATGAATCAGAATGGGATTCGGCGATTCAAGAAGCAGTCTCTAGATTCGGGAAATTAGATATCCTGGTGAACAACGCCGGTATCTGGCGGCGAGGCCACGTCATGGAGACGTCTTCAGAGCAGTGGGACGATATCATGGACGTGAATGCCAAGGGAGTCTTTCTGGGCACTAAGGCGGCGATACCCGAGATGAGGAAGGCGGGAGGCGGTTCCATCGTAAATATCTCGTCCACCGCCGGTCTAGTAGGTAGCAAGACCAGCTCCGCTTACAGTGCTTCCAAGGGTGCGGTGCGCATCTTTAGCAAATCTACCGCCGTCCAGTACGCTTCTGAAGGCATACGAGCAAATTCCATACACCCTGGCCCTATAGATACCGACATGGGAGACCAAGTCTGGCCCGATGCCACCAGCCGGGAGGCGTCCATCTCCAGGACAGCGTTATCAAGGATAGGAAAGGCCGAAGACATCGCTTATGGCGCTCTGTACTTAGCGTCAGATGAGGCTTCCTTCGTCACCGGCTCGGAGTTGGTGATCGATGGTGGGGTTACTGCCCAGTAGGACTAACCGCCTAGTAGGTCAGCCAGGCGGCCGACCGGGCCGATGTCTTCCAGGTTGTCCAGCATTTCCAAGGAAGCGGCGCTGTTTTCTTGAGTCAGGCTGACTGTGGCGGTGTCCAGGTATTTAGCTTGGACCTCTTCATAGCTGGCCCCGCGCAGTGCGCCAACGCTATCCCGCTCGGCCTGCGCCGTGAGCACGCTGCCGTCCTTCATATGAATCTCCACAACGTTGAAAGGTTCGGTCCAGCTGTTCTGGCCTTCGAAGCCAGCGGTGCGCTTCATCTCTATCTTGGGAATCAACGCTTGGGCTTCTGGTCGCATAACCTGTTCATCGGTGAACGATGACATGCCTACTTTGCCGTCTAGAATCTCGGCGGCAAGGCAGTATTGCATGCTGAATTTACCCTCAAGTCCCTCTTTAGGCCGGGAGTGAATCAATGACCGCGGTGGGTCGAAGTTCACTGTGACGTCTATCCTTTCTATATCGGCTGCCTCCAGCGTCTCACGCTGCTGGATCATAGTTGTTGCGTCTAGTGCAAGGTGGGCGCTGCCACAGCAGGGGTATTTCTTGATCTCTATGCCTGACTCGACCATAAAGCAGCGGTTGCCCAACGACGCTGCGGCTTTGTCAGGATCGTAGTCGTTGCCGCCGGAGAAGGCGCGCATGAATCCGAATCGGCCCTCTAGAGCGTCGGTCCCGGCGGTGAAGCCACCCTTGACCAGTTTGGCAGCAGTGATGCCTGACCTGCAGGCGTGGCCTGCGTGGAATGGCTTGGTCATGGTGCCGAAGTTTTGGCGCAAACCCGACGCCTGGGATGCCCCCAGACAGATCGCCACCGCTGCCTGCTCCACGTCTCCCTCTAGCAGGCGCGCAGCCGCAGCCGCGGCCCCCAAGGCGCCCAGAG
>JAKUNK010000049.1:0-19183 GCA_022451945.1 Dehalococcoidia bacterium | reverse complement strand
TTTTTTAATATACGTTCAAACGAGGTTGAACCCAGGGAAAGAGAGTCTCAACAACCCTGTGTTGGAGTCAATCGTCACTAACAGTTAGATCCCGTCAGATCATTTAAAACTGAATTCCGCTGGAACCATTCCAAGCGGCGAGTCGCACCGCCAAACCGGGGCAAGATTCCCACCCTATGATTGCACCGGTACCGGGAAATATGCGAAGATTCCTATGCCTGGAGGGGTGGGTGAGTGGTTAAAGCCACCAGACTGTAAATCTGGCGTCCGGAAGGGCTTCGCAGGTTCGAATCCTGCCCCCTCCACCAAACTTGATTTCTTCCGGAACAAGTGCCCGGGTAAAATATTCACAACAAACTGATAGATCCATTTCATATGGCACAGGCAGCCGTTAATCTATCGGCCCAGATAGCTCAGGGGTAGAGCGCGTTCTTGGTAAGAACGAGGTCGGCGGTTCAATCCCGCCTCTGGGCTCCAGCAAGAATCGGACCCAATAACAACACCAGGGTCTGAGTAAGAGTAGTAGGGAGGACACCTAAAAGATGGCTAAGCAGCAATTCGATCGCACGAAGGCTCACGTAAATGTCGGTACCATTGGTCACGTTGATCATGGAAAGACCACATTGACCTCGGCCATCACCAAGGTCCTAGCGGACCAGGGTCTGGCCAGCTACCTAGACATGGACAGCATCGACAACGCTCCAGAAGAGAAGGCACGTGGCGTAACAATCGCTATAGCTCACGTGGAATATGAGTCAGACACCCGTCACTACGCCCACGTCGACTGCCCTGGTCACGCTGACTACATCAAAAACATGATTACCGGCGCGGCTCAGATGGACGGCGCGATTTTGGTTGTCAGTGCCCCCGACGGCCCCATGCCACAGACTCGAGAGCACATCCTCTTGGCCCGCCAGGTTGAGGTGCCCAAGATTTTGGTCGCGCTTAACAAGTGCGACGTCATGGATGACGAAGAACTCCTGGAACTGGTGGAGCTTGAGGTTCGCGACCTCTTGAACCGCTACGACTTTCCTGGCGACGACACTCCTATAGTGCGAGTCAGTGGCCTGAAAGCCATTGAGGGCGACGCCGATGCCGCTGAGCAGATTAAAGAGCTCGTTAAGACAATGGACGAGTATATCCCCATGCCTGAGCGTGTCACTGACCGTCCGTTCCTGATGCCCATCGAAGACGTCTTCGGGATCAAGGGCCGCGGCACCGTGGTCACCGGTCGAGTCGAGCGGGGCACCTTGAAGGTTGGTTCACCCGTCGAGATTATCCGCTGGGGAGACGTTCGCGAGACCGTTGCCACCGGCCTAGAAATGTTTCACAAGAACCTGGATACCACCCAAGCCGGCGATGCAGTAGGCATCCTCCTTCGTGGCGTGGACCGAGAAGAAGTGGAACGAGGTCAGGTTCTAGTAGCGCCCGGAACAATGAAGCCCTACACCAAAGCCGAGGCCGAAGTTTATATCCTGAGCCGTGACGAAGGCGGAAGGCACACTCCGTTCTTCTCCGGCTACAAACCCCAGTTCTACATCCGGACCTCAGACATCACCGGCGAGTGCACTCTTCCCGATGGAATTGAGATGGTTATGCCTGGGGACAACGTCAAGATGGCGATTGAACTGATGAGCCCGGTGCCGATCGAAGAGCAAATGCGCTTCGCCATTCGCGAAGGCGGCCGCACGGTGGGTTCCGGAGTAATCACAAAGGTGGTGGATTAAGACATGGCCAGAAAGACAGCCGACGTCCGTCAGATTATCACCATGCAATGCGGCGACTGCCGGGAGCGTAATTACACAACGGAAAAGAACCGACGCAGTGACCCAAACCGGGTGGAGCTGCGCAAATATTGCTCCAGATGCCGTACTCATAAGACCCACCGCGAAGTGAGGTAGAACCCGATGGCTAGGGCATCAACCCGCAGTCAGCGGATCGTCGCACCCTCAAGTGGTGGGCGGGTCGGACCTGTAAGTTTCCTAAGGGAGACCTACTCAGAACTGCGGAAGTCAGTCTGGCCCAGCCGGGAAGAAACCGCACGGTTGACAACGGTGGTCATCATATTAGCCATCGCAGCCGGGTTCTTCTTAGGAGGTCTGGACCGGATATTTGCCGAAGTGTTCGCGCGGGTGATTTTCTAGATAACCAAAGCGAACTCGGTTTCGTTTGACTTATACAGTGATGGGGGGCGTTTTACCGCGTGTCCCATTTCTGCTTGACCAGGCATCGGATATTTCATCATGACTACTAGTAACACATCAGAAACCGAAGAAACCCAAGGCCCTCGTTGGTATATAGTCCACACTTATTCAGGCCAGGAAGACCTAGTGGAAAAGAACCTCCGCTTGCGCATCCAAAGCTTGGACATGCAGGAGCGGATTAACGAGGTCTTGGTCCCGACTGAGGAAGAGGTCGTCTTCAAAGATGGCCAGCGTAAATCCGAACGTAAAAAACTGTTCCCCGGTTATATCTTAGTCCAGATGACTATGGATGATGAAAGTTGGTATGCCGTCCGCAACACCCCTGGCGTAACCGGGTTCGTCTCAACCGAGGACGAACACGATAAACGACCCAAGCCGGTCCCGCTAGAAGACAAGCAGATGGAGAGCATCCTCAAGCAGGTAGATTCCGACCCGACCCGTGTGAACATCGGACTGGAACGCGGCGAGACGGTGCGAATCACAGAAGGCCCGTTCGTGGACTTCATCGGCTCCATCAATGACGTGGACGAAGGAAAAGGGAAAGTTCGCGTTATGGTATCCTTTTTCGGGCGTGAAACGCCTGTCGAACTGGATTTCCTCCAAGTGGAGCGAATCTAGGATTCCGATTTACGGGCTGAGATTGAGAACAAACAAAAGAGTATCTGAAGGAGCTCCCGTTGGCGAAGAAAGTTAGAGCCATCATCAAACTGCAGTTGGAAGCCGGGAAGGCGACACCGGCTCCCCCGGTAGGTCCCGCGCTGGGCCAACACGGCGTAAATATCATGGGCTTTGTCAAAGAATACAACTCTAAAACTGCCACCCAAGCCGGGTCCATCGTACCGGTCCATCTGACCGTCTATGAAGACCGGTCGTTCACCTTCGTAACCCGGACACCTCCAGCGTCGGACATGTTACGAAAGGCTGCGGGAGTCGAGAAAGGTATCTCCGAGTTCCGTGAGGGCGCCGTCGGCAGCATCAGTAAACAGCAGCTTCGCGAGATAGCTGAAACTAAGTTGGCTGACCTCAATGCAGGCGGCGTAGACGAAGCGATGCAGATAATCGCCGGAACCGCCCGCAGCATGGGCATCGACGTAGGAGAATAGCGACAATGGTCAAGCACAGCCGGCGGTTCAGTTCCGTCGTGGAAAAGGTAGACTTGGAAAGGAATTACTCGCCATTAGAAGCCATGGAACTCCTCAAGGAAGTTTCTACCGCTAAGTTTGACGAGACCGTTGAACTGCACATCAGGACCAACGTAGACCCGCGTCACGCAGACCAGATGATTCGAGGCGTTTGCAGCCTGCCTCACGGCTTGGGGAAGACCATCCGCGTGGTGGTGTTCGCCGGAGCTGAAGGCGGTGAAGAGGCGCGCGCAGCCGGCGCTGACTTCGTCGGCGAAGACGATCTTATCGAGAAGATCGAAGGCGGATGGGACGATTTTGAAGTTGGCTTGGCCACTCCACAAGTAATGCCTAAGATTGGTAAATTGGGCCGGATTTTGGGGCGAAAAGGCCTCATGCCCAACCCTCGTTCCGGAACCATGGTCCAACCCCAAGACCTGCCCAGAGCCATCCAAGAGGCCAAGGGCGGCAGGACTGAGTACAGGACCGACCGCACAGCCATTATCCATTCATCGGTAGGCAAAGTCAGTTTTGAAGCCCCGAAACTAGTGGATAATCTGGCGGCCCTATCCAGTGCTATAATCAGGGAGCGTCCCGAGAGCTTGAAGGGCCCTTTCTTCCGCTCGGCGTACGTCACGTCAACAATGGGCCCCAGCGTTTCGCTGGACATAGCAGCCTTAAGCGCTTTGGAATCCCCGGAATAGTCCGGGCCGGGCCACACAGGCCGACTTTAAAATCGAAACAATAACACGCCAGAGACCGTTGGTCCCCGTCAGGGGGTAAATGCGAAATCGGCCAACACAGGCGCGAAGGACAGTTCTTCGGAGTAACCGAATCCCTGCGCCGCGTCTATGGCGTAGGGATTTTTGATTCCCAAGAGATTCGCAGAAGAGAAAATTGGAGGAAAGATTTGCCCACCCAGCAAAAAGTAGACCGGGTTCAGGACATCAAGAACCGGCTAGAGCGCAGCAGCATCGCGATGACTGCCACATACTCAGGGATATCCGTGAATCAGATGATTGAGTTGCGACGCGCCATGAAAGCCGGCGGAGTGGATTTCACCATCGTCAAGAACACACTTTTGTCTCTGGCCGCCGACGAGGCCCGAAAACCTCAGTTGAAAGAGATAGTACAAGGCCCAACAGCCATCGCTCTGGGCTATGATGACCCAGTTGAAGCCGCCAAAACCCTGTCAGAGTTCGCCCGAAACGGAGGTACCTCTCTGGCCGTCATTGGCGCCGTTATGGGCGACGGGGCAGCCATGTCCTCTCCTGAGTTCACCAGACTGGCTTCACTACCACCCAAACCGATCATCTTGGCGATGCTGTTGGGACAGCTGCAGTCGCCGATAGCCCGTCTCGTCACCGTGATGAACGGTCCTATGCAGAGCCTGGGTAACGTGCTTGCAGCCCGAGTACGCCAGATGGAAGAAGAAGAGCCGGCTCATGAGCCGGAGCCCGCCGGCGAGGAGTTAGAGGCAAACACCGAACCCGAAGCGGTAGCGGACGCCGAAGAAGCGCCTAGTGACGGAGCTCGAGCCAATGAGGCGTCCGCATCGGAAGCCGAGGTTGCACCTCAGGCAGCTGAAGAAGAACCCGCAGAGGGGTCGGAGGGAGAGCCTGAACCGGAAGCTAATGCTTCCGAAGATAAAGAGGCGGAATAAGCTAACCTCTTTAATCCTCATATTAGCTGATCAAACACTATAGACAAGCCATATAAGACAGAAGGAGAAATCATGACTAAAGACGAGATTATTGAAGCGATCAAACAAATGAACGTAGTCGAACTATCAGACGTGGTCAAAGCCCTCGAAGAGGAGTTCGGCGTCAGCGCCGCTGCCCCGGTCGCCGTAGCCGCCGCGCCTGTTGCTGGTGGTGTTCCCGGCGAAGGCGGAGATAACGCCGGCGCTGCAGACCAAACTGAATTCGAAGTCAGCCTCAAGGACATCGGTCCCAACAAAATCAACGTCATTAAGGCCGTCCGCGAGGTAACCTCCCTCGGTCTGCGCGAGGCCAAAGAGCTGGTTGAGTCCGCTCCGACAGCCATCAAGGAAGGGATTGCCAAGGAAGAGGCTGACGATATCAAAGGCAAACTGGAAGAGGCTGGGGCCGCTGTCGAGGTCAAGTAGCTTTAACCTGGTTGCTCTACCGTCGCTACTCAGGAGAGTCAAGTGGGCCGTAAAGACAGGGAGCGATTCCAGCGACTGCGTGAAAGTAATCCTGGTTACGTTGGGTACCGAGGACCAGACGCATTAACCATGCCAGTGCGGTCATCCGAATCGGAGACGGAGACCGTTATCTGTGTGGTTTGCCAACGCAAGCGGAACGTGGTCAGCGACAGTCTTCCAGAGGACGTTAGCACCTTTGTATGCCTGCGTTGTCAGGAGAACCTCACCTAAATTCGTTAAGCCGTCCCTGTTGGCTTATGTAGACAGGCAAAGAGACATCTTCATGCGGACAGGCCTTTTTGCCGGTCTAATAAATTCCGCCCGAACCTCCACTACCGAAACGGTGGCAGTTGCCCATCAAGGAACTCGTAAGCGCGATTGAACTGGCTCTCGCCTCCGAAACCTTCAGCTTCGGGGATGGACTGAACCAATACATCTGGTGTAAGACCTGTCCTTTCCAGCAGTTTGCCGGAAGGTGTGTAACGTCGGGAAACTGGCAGGTACATGGCAGAGCCGTCGCTCAACTCCACAAATTCATAGGCAGACGCGTCACCAAATGTGTTGGTACCAAACAGGGTTGCCCGGCCAGTGTCTTGTAGGGCCGCAGCCAGGGCCTCGGCCTCGCGCGCTGTCTGGTCGTTAACCAATACCGCTATTAACAGGTCATCTAAATCCAGGCGGTCTTCGTCCAGGTCGATCGTTAGTTCCGAGCGGCCACCGTCGCCATCTTCTACGTAGCCAAACACGGAACCTCCAGGCAAGAATTGACCTGCTGTTGTCTTTGCGGCCTCTGAGGAACCTCCAGGGTTCGTTCGAATGTCCAATACCAAAGCCAAAAGATCGAACCGATTGAGGGCCTCCAGCGCGCTAAATACCTGCTCTCCTGTATTGTCTCGGAAGCGAGATATTCGCAAGTAGGCGATTCCGCCGGGCGTGAGCTGGCTAGCTACAGATTGAAGTTCGATATCTCCCCGGAACACTTCGAGCACGACTGGCGCGGGTTCACCTGCCCGGACCCCCTCCAGTTCGATCTTTGGACCCTTTGGCCCTGTCACCTGCCCAACTACCTCTTCCACTGCCTGGCCAATCACCGAGTTGCCCCCCACAGCAAACAGGACATCCCCTGGAAGAACGCCCGCGCTCTCTGCAGGTGAACCAGCGAACGGGAAGAGAATAATCTGGCCGTCTTGTGAGACGACCCGGGATCCGATCCCTAGGTATGTGCCCTCTATTCCACCTTCCAAACTCTCTTTAGCGAGAGGATATTGGGTGGCATCCAAGAATACGGCAGACGAGTCTCCGAGTCCGGCAACCAAGCCAGATACGGCCGCCTCTGCGATCGTATCTGGATCAAAATCAGGGTTGGAGGACCGGTATTTTGCCACCGCGCGCCAGAGATCGACCAGCTCGCCTGGTACGTCGCTCGGTGGCTGCCCGCGCATCCGGCCGACGTCTGTCAAGAATGGATAAGGCTCCACATCAATCAGCCCCAGTACCCTGGACATCGCTCCGGAAGCGGCGGTTTCAAAATCAAGAGCTTCAGAGCTAACATAGGAAGCATTGATTTTCTCCCAAGCCTCCCAGACCAGACCCAAACCACCGGGGGTTTCCTGTCCAGGCCCTTCCGAGTAGGCGGAATCTCCGCAGCCCGCCAAAACAGTCACAGCAACCAAAGTAGCGGCTATAAATAGCCTCCGAAAGAATCGTAAGAGGGAAAACGGTAATTTGTGCAGCATCACTTCCATGAATGCGAAGGGCTTTCACGACGGATTCCCAAAGATATTGGGGCGTAAGGCCCTGCGGAATCGGAGGGCTAATTGTACCAGAAGCGCTCCGCAGCCCAGCGTGGACCGGGTAGCACAAATGGTATTGTCAGGAGTCATCCCGCCTTGTAAACTTGGCTCACCAAGTGAAACTATTTTCCCAGACAATCAGGAGCCTGCGTAATGATTAAAGTAACGGTCCTCTACCCAAATGAGGAGGGGAAAAAGTTCGACCATGGTTACTGGACGACCACTCACCTTAACCTGGTCCAAAGCCTCCTAGGCCCCATGGGCTTGGTGAATGGAGAGATGGAAAAAGGCATCTCAGGTACCGACCCCAACGCGCCCGCGCCGTTCGTTGCTATCGCACATCTATATTTCAACACTGTTGAAGAACTCCACGCGGCCTTCATTGCCAATGCTGGCGCAATAATGGCCGACATCCCCAACTACACGGAGATTAAACCTCAGTTCCAGATCAGCGAAACCCTGCTCTAGGAAATTCCAACCACCATAATCTTAGGCGTCCCGATCGCATCAGGGCGCCTTTTTGATTTGAGGAGCAATATGATTCAAAACGATGCGGATTCGGCATTCAAAGTACTAGCCCAAAAGCTGATAAAGGAACATTGGGAATTCTATCCTACCGCCGGGTCGCGTATTGGCCAACACCAATATGACGGCCGGATACCCGATATGTCACCTGCGCAGAACGTCCGCCGGGTGCGGGAGTTACAGGGCGGACTGACAGCACTGCAGGGAATGAATATGGCCGTGCTTAGTGATACTGGGCGAATGAGTTACCAGATGATGGAGCTCTTCCTGCGCCGGGAATTGTTTACTTTCAATGAGCTCAAGCCACTGGAAAATAACCCAATGCGCCACATGGGGGTTTTGAACATCAGCGGCTACATCCGCCGGAACTACGCGCCCTCAGAGGATCGTCTGCGATCTGCAGCCACGGTTATGAGGCAAGCTCCTGAATTTTTGAACGTGTTGGATCAGGCGCTATCCAAGCAACTCTCATCCCACGTGGTGGACATGAGCGTGGAGAGCTATTCGGGAATGGCCAGTTTTTACCGAGTAGACCTGGCTGCCGCTTCTAATGGAATCACTGATTCCAAAATCATTAAAGAATTCGATCAAGCCAGGGAGACAGCTGCCACTGCATTGGATCGGTTCGTGGAACGCTTGAAGGACCGCGGTAATAGCGGCCCGGAAGGGTTTGCCATCGGGTCGGACCTATATGCGGGAATGTTAGCCACCGGAGAGGGCCTAAATGCCCCTCTGAGCCAGATTGTGGCCGTCGGGCAGGCCAACTTAGAAGATAACTTGTCGCAGATAAAAGAAGTCGCACAAATCATAGCGCCGGGCCGGCCGGTTATGGAGATAGTAGAAGAAATCGCCCGGAACCATCCTCAACCGCAAGCATTAATTTACGAAACCAAAGACATGCTGGAAGATATCCGTCAGTCGCTGATCGATCTCGATGTGATCAGCGTGCCGTCGGAAGATCGCTGCCAAGTGATAGAGACGCCCGCCTATATGCGCTACGCCTTCGCCGCCATGGACAGCGCGGGATCCCTAGAAACCCAGGCCACGGAGTCGTTCTATTACGTGACGCCCGTGGAAGACGACTGGAGCAGCCAACAGAAAGAAGAATGGCTCTCCAATTTCAATTACGACACGCTTAAAATCATATCCATCCACGAAGTCTACCCTGGCCACTTCGTCCATCATCTGCATAATCGCTACGGCCAAGAACTCCCCTTGATAAACAGGGTTGCGACCGCCTATTCCTTTACCGAAGGGTGGGCACATTACGCAGAGCAGATGATGCTGGAAACCGAGTACGGAAACGGGCAGCCCAAGCTATTGTTGACCCAGCTCTTGGAGGCCTTGGTCCGAAATTGCCGGTACATGTGCTCGCTCCGAATGCACACTGAAGGGATGACGCTGGATGAAGCGACTCGATTCTTCATGGAGAACGCCTATATGGCCGAACTGCCAGCCCGGAGAGAAGCTTTGAGAGGGACGTTCGACCCCGGGTATTTGAATTACACCCTAGGCAAATTGATGATTCTAAAGCTTCGAGAGGACTTCAAGAAAGAACAGGGCAGCGCATATAGCCTCAAAGGCTTCCACGACCGCCTGCTCTCTTTTGGTGGCCCCGCGATACCGCTTCTGAGACCTGTGTTATTAAAAGAACCCGGTGGGTCTGCTCTTTAGTCCCTAATTATTTACCCTGACATTGCCATTCTGAAGCGCCAGCCGAAGAATCTCGTTGCAACTGTTTCAACACTAGCGAGATCAATGAGATTCATCACCTCATTCCGGATGACATGCGCATTAATCGGATTGAATTCCCGATCAGGTAGTCCTAAAGTTTAATTTTCGAAATTCTTCAATATATTCTTTGCCAGAACCACCTTGGCTTACCTCAGCGCGGTCCTTGATAAAAGCCTCAATCTCCTGAGGGCTTCGGCCGTCCATCTGACTGGTGTGGGCACTCACAGCTTTGATTTTAGCGTCAATCGAATTAGATATGTCTATGCTGGTATCCGCCTTTTCCGTGCCCCAGAACAGGATGGTTCCTGTCTTATGGGGTTCCAGGCCTTCGTCCCGCCATAGCTCGACGAAGTGAAGGTGGTCACGGGCGCACGGGAACACTGCATCCAGAGCCACCTGTCCGGTGATGCGGTGGTCACGGTGCCAGGCCAAGTTCTTGCGGTATGGCTCAGGGCAAAGCACAACGTCCGGTTGGACCTGACGTATCTGCCGGACAAGTTCCTTTCTGAACTCGTCATTGTCTTCAAGTAAGCCGTCTGGATGGTGAAGCAAAACCAATTCCTGAACACCCAGAGCTTCCACCGCGTCGGCCTGCTCTTGTTCCCGAATCTTGGAAAGGTCGGATGAAGACACATTGGGGTCGGTCGTGCCCTTGCTACCGTCGGTGCAGAGAACATAGCGTACCGTGGCTCCGTCTGCAATCCACTTGGCGATGGTGCCCGAACACCAGAAATCGGCGTCGTCAGGGTGAGGGGTAACAACAAGAACTTTCTGCGGGGTCTCATCCATTTACCTGGGACCTCCTAGGGTCTCTGATACAGGGAGCACGATTTAACATCCAGGGTTCTTTGGTTACGAAAATCAACAACGATTTGGACATAAACTGCTATCAAAGTGGCTGCCAAGCCGTATCTCCTTTAATCTCTCGGCAATCATGTCCGTGTTGAGAACAGTAAGATACTCTGATACAATCGGCCAAGGCCACTGAGAATGGCTCAGCACACCTTGACCGCTTCAATATCAGCCTGCCCCGCGGCGTCGAATTTCGTTAGCCGGAACGTTTGGCGTCCGGCTTTAGAGTTTACCAGTCTGGAAGACCCGTTTGCCAGTCGTTAACTACACGAACAGTTACAATACTGCCTTGGTCGAATTCGTGGCATCCCATGCCAGCCCGGGCTATGACTTAGACCCACTCTGCCGCAGCACGTTCGAGGGAGTTCTGGGCCAGCCGGGCCTCAATCCGACAGAGAACTGCTTGGTATTGGAACAGGACAGCCAGATCAAAGGGTTGGCCCTCATCTTCCGAGAATTTCCTATACGTCGCTCAATCATTGAAGTGATGACAGCTCCTGAAATTACTGGAACCTCTGAAGAGATGGAACTCATCAACCGGGCGGTGGCCCAAGCTAAGTCCGCCAAATTGAATGTGGCCCACGTCTGCGTCCCCCACGACTCAGGGAAAGAAAAAGTCCTAGAGCAGACCGGCTTCTCAAGAGTGCGCACATATCTCGACATGCTTTGGAGTTTGGACGAACTTCCGGAGTTAGAACTACCTACTGGCTATTCCGTTCGCCCTTTTGAGCCTGGCGACACAGAGCTGCTAACCAGCGTCCAGAACGACGCCTTCACCGGCAGCTGGGGGTTCTGCCCCAATACCGAAGAACAGATCGAATATCGAATCCATATGCCCAACACATCAAAGGCGGGAATCTTATTCTTACTCGAGGGAGTCCGACCGGCCGGCTATTGCTGGACAGTCAAAGTCCCGTCTGAGAAGGGCGTGCGTGGCATGATTGGGATGGTCGGTGTGGTGCCTGACTACCGGGGAAAGGGCATGAGCCGACACATTTTGCAGGCAGGGATGAAGTATCTGCGTTCTGCGGGGATGCCGGAGATCTGCCTAGAAGTAGACGGGAATAACGAGGCGGCCGTCCGTCTCTATACTTCTACCGGATTCAAAACTACGGGAGAGCGTCATTGGTTCGAGCGTGTCCTGCCCGGCACTTGAAATCCAGACTGATTGAACACATTGTCCAGCCGTATCCCTCCGGAGATTACCACTCTCAACGCATCTTCTACCGTCATCTCGGTCTGCGTAACATCCGACGCCGGAACGATGACCAAAAAGCCCGACGAAGGGATTGGCGTGGTCGGTATGTAGACCGACAATACCTCTTCTCCATCGGTATCTAGCATACTGGAAGTGATTAGCCCAATGGATTTTACTCCAGTCCTTGGAAAGTCGATCAACACCACTCCGGCATATTGGTGGATATCGGAGGCCTCGCTGTTGCTGTTTCTACCGTTGGCGTGAGAAAGAACGTCGATGGCCATGCGGGTGGTGCCGTAGATTCCTTTCACCACCGGAATCACCTCCATCACCTTGTGCCCGAAACCGATCAGGCGCCTCCCGATAACCAGGGCTGCGAACAAGCCCAGCACATAGACTAAGAAAACAAGTCCGACCATGCCTGTGCCGGTGACCGGCTCACCCGGCAGCAATTTGACCAGCGGCTCAAGGACAGGGTCAAGCAGGTTGAAGAAGAACTTCAACACCAACACGGTGATTCCGATTGGAAGAATCACCAGGATTCCGGCGCCTAATGTGCGTTGGAAGTGCTGGGCCGGTCGGCGAAAAGGTCCGAGGCCAAGCCCGTGCGATCCGCCGCGAATATCTTGGGGTTCTGGGGTCAAGACTTCCTCCGGGTAATGGTAAATGCTTAGCAGTCCAAAGCCCGGTCGAGGACAGTTCCGAGGCTAGGAGGTCAATCTTCTATTCCGGTCAGAACCAGACCCTACTTTGAGGATGGTCAGTACTTTATTATTATCTTGTGGAGGTTATCCGGTCAAGGCAGAGTATTCGTCCCACATCATCTCGGCTACATTATGCCAACCCATCGCCTCAGCTCGCTGCCTGGCTGCTTCACCCATGCTCTGCTGCAGGCTATCGCTGGAAATGAGCATCTCCACGGAATTGGCAAAGGCGTCAGGGCACCGCCACGGCTTCAGGTATCCGGTTCGGCCATGCTGGATGATGGTGGAAAGCCCACCGACTCTAGTGGCTACGACCGGAGTGCCGCAGGCCATGGATTCCAGCGCGACCAGCCCGAAACTCTCGTAGTACGAAGGCACAACGCAGACATCCGCAGCGTTGTAATACAAAGGTAGTTCGAGGTGATCCACTTGACCAACAAAGTCAATCTGGTCTTCCAAGTCCCGTTCTTTGGCCAGCTGCTTGACTCGGTCCATCTCTTGGCCGCCGTTGGCGTCAGCACCGACAACCATCATACGGACCCCATCTTCAGAGTCCATCTGAGCGGCCGTCTCCACCAAGAGATCTAGTCCCTTCAGTGGCTCGACACGGCCGACGTACAGCAGAATTTTCTCGCCGTTGAGGCCAAGACGGTCCCTGGCTGTTTTCTGGTCTAACGGACGGAACACGGAGAGGTCGACGCCACATGGCACCAGCGAAACTTTGTTTGTATCAGCGGCGTACAAGCGTGCCATAGCATCCCGTTCGTGAGGGCTAAATGCGATTATCCGGTCGACGGTTGCCATCACCTCTGTTTCTATGATAGGTCTCTCAACTTGCTCCACTTCACCGGCCCTAGACTGCATCTTAATGAGGCCCAGAGTATGGAAGGTTACAACGTGCGGAACGTTCAGAGCTTGGGACAATTCACGGCCAACCCATGCTGACAGCCAATAATGGGAATGAATCACGTCATATTCGAGGCCTTCTTCTTCCCGAAAAGCGTTCAGTCGGTCGAGAAATCCGGGTAACTCGGCGTAGAGTCCCTCAATGTGGGCATCAGGCTCACCGCCCTTGAGGTGAACTACCCTTACGTTAGGGCCGATGTGTTCGATTTGGTTAACGACGCCTGCATGCTCCCGGGTGAATATGTCTATCGGGATACCCATGTTTCCCAGGGCCGCCGCCAACTGTCTAACGTAGACGTTCATGCCTCCCGACTTGCCCTGTCCGGGCGCTGCCAATGGGCACGCGTGGAAAGTGATAAATGCCGTTCGTTCCACGCTCAACTCTTAGTTACCACCATTTGATAGAGGCTCCTCTGTTGCCCGCCTAGGTGTGCCTTGTATGGCTCGGGGCCACGCAGGAAGTCAAAATAAGTGAGGCCCCGGTCTATGGCATCTCTCAGGCACATCGCGTTCAGCAGTAAACCCACGCTGAAATAACCGTACTGAGGATCATAGCCGCTATTGTATAACAGGCGAGAGCCCCCATAGTCAAAGCACAGGCTTGTTGCCACGGTTGAACCGTCCATATCCAGAAAGTACAACTGTAGCTGGCCCAACTCTGCCATACGCTGGGTGATGTTCTGGAAAAACCGCTCCCGTTCAGGGGTCATGAACTCGTCTTTGTCGGCCCGGCTCTGGCGCATCAGCGATATGAATTCGTCCAATCGCTTTGCAACTTGCGCGGGCTCCGTCACGCTGTACCATTTCCAGTCGGTCTGAGTGTCCATCCGGCGCAGCTTGCGGCGCAGTTCATGCCGGTCTTTCTTGCTCAGCAGACCCAGGTACTCATCCCATGTCCCGGGTAGTGAGATACCTGAAGTAACGTCTTCTTCTTCAATCTCCACGGTATAGCCCTTGTTACGGGCCATCTCGGGGAAGACTTCTAGGGTTGGCGAACTATCTCTGAGGGAGAAAAGGTACATTCTCCGGCAATCCTGCTCATCCATGCATTCGAGGAGGGTCTTATAAAAGCCCTCTTCGTATCCAAGCCTGATAGGGAAATCGTTGTAATCGAAGGTATCCTGGCTACCCATGAATGAAATTGTGTTACCCGACTTGGCCAGCGAGGCGATAGCCGCCACATCATCGTCTACAGGGTAAAAGAAGCCACACATTGTTTGGCCTTCGCCAAAGGTGTCCCACCATACTTTTTGCCATTGGGGTGTCAGGAAAAGGGTGTCAGCTGGGCTATCTTGGAGAACAGATTCCCATTCCGTTTCAATCTCTTGAAACGATGTAATCGGTGTGTTTACCACTATCTACCTACTGTGTATCAGGGCCATAAGACCTTCCTGACCCGATGAGTAATTCTTGAAATCTCCGCGGGTAGCGGAGGTAAGGACACGTGTGCCAGGTTTTTTGACGCCTCGCATGGCCATGCAAAGGTGCTCAGCCTGAAGCTCCACCACAACGCACTCCGGCTCTAGGACATTGAATATGGCATCTGCCACGTCAGCTGTAAGCCGTTCTTGCACTTGAGGCCGGTGGGCTGCTACTTCCAGCGCTCTGGCCAATTTGCTGATTCCAGCTATCTTGCTGCTAGGTATGTAGGCTAGGCGGGCCTCGCCGAAAAAGGGCAACAAATGGTGCTCGCATATCGAGTAAAACGATAAGCCGCTCACGACCACCGGATCGTGACTCGTGGCTTTGAAAATCGTATCAATCGCGGCCTCAGTGCTAACCCCTACTCCAAAGAAAATATCCTCATACATGCGAGCCACCCGGCTAGGAGTATCAGCCAAGCCCTCACGAAGAGGATCTTCGCCGATGGCGGCTAGCATCTCAACCACCGCTTGTTCTATGCGCTGTCTCTGGACCGTTATTGGGCCCCCTAGTCCCCGATTCCCATGGTCGCTTCCTCCAAGGCTTCGATGCTCGCCGGGACCTCTACAACTTGGGCTCCGGCGCTACTCACTGCCAGATCGGGGTCTTTCAGGCCGTTGCCAGTGCAGATACAAACGATCCGTTTATCGTGCAGGTCAAACCCTTGGCGTTGCATCTTGACAAGTCCTGCAAACGAGGCTGCAGAAGCCGGCTCACAGAATATCCCTTCTTTGCTGGCCAATGCGCGGTAGGCGTCCAGTATCTCATCGTCGGACACCGCGTCGATAACGCCGCCGGACTGGTCTCTAGCCTCTACAGCGCCGCTCCAAGTAGCTGGGTTCCCGATGCGTATGGCCGATGCAATTGTCTGGGGCTTAGAGACAACTTCTCCTCTAACTATGGGAGCGGCGCCTTCCGCTTGGAAACCCATCATTCTGGGCAGAATCTGGCTGCGCCCCAAATCTTGATACTCCCGAAATCCCTTCCAATACGCAGTGATATTGCCCGCATTGCCTACGGGTATGAACAGCAAATCAGGAGCGTCACCCAGGACATCCACCAACTCAAATGCAGCCGTTTTTTGGCCTTCGATACGGTTCGGATTAACAGAGTTTACCAGGGTGATATCATTTCGCTCGGTGAACTCACGTACAAGCCCAAGCGCGGCATCAAAATTGCCGTTTATCATAATGACTTTGGCGCCGTAAATCATTGCCTGGGCAAGTTTACCCATGGCTACTTCACCCTTAGGAATCAGGACGAAGGTGGGTATGTCGCAGTAGGCGCCAAACGCCGCGGCGGACGCACTGGTGTTGCCCGTGGATGCGCACATGATGGCTCTGGCCCCTTGTTCCAGCGCCTTGGCAATAGCCACTACCATACCACGGTCTTTGAAAGAGCCGGTCGGGTTACAGCCCTCCAGTTTGAAATACAGTTCTGGGCAGCCCAACTCCCGCCCCAGACGGTTCGATTTCACCAGAGGCGTGTCACCCTCGCCCATGGTAATCATGGGTGTAGTGCTAGTTAATGGGAGCAGGTCTCGGTAGTTGTTTAATACACCGGCGCCCATCTTATAGGTCCACTCTCTTCTTCACGAACGCACACGAATACACGGGAATCATTCCTCAATCCTAATGGTGTTGCTAACCCTGTTCACCTGAGGAAGTACAGCCAAGGCTTCAAGGGCCTTCTGTACCGATGCTTCTTGGGCTGGATGGGTTGTGATTACAATCTCCGCGATCTGTGTTTCCGGATTGGTATCTCTCTGCAGTACCACTGCGATGCTTATCTGGCCGTCTCCAAGCACTTGGGCAATCTGCGCCAACACTCCTGGAGTATCGGCAACTTCCAGGCGAATGTAATATCGAACCTGCAGATCACCTATAGGACGAACCTTGAGCAGTGGCCCATTTTTGGCATCCACTATTGCTTGCACGTAACCTGACTGGGTAAGGTTGCCTGTTTTGCGAACCACTTCAATCAGGTCGCCAACGACCGCACTGGTGGTTGGTTCCCTTCCTGCTCCCATACCGTGGAACAGGACCGGTCCGCAAAGACTCCCGTCAACCTCCACGGCATTGTACACTCCATCTACCTTAGCGAGCATGTGTTCAGCAGAAACAAACGCCGGATATACACGTAATTGAACCGCGGCGGCGTCAAGGTTGGCTATCGCCAAGAACTTTATAGCGTAACCCAATTCATCGGCGTAGCGGAAATCCTGGGGTTCCAGCTTGGATATTCCCTCGCAGTAGACGTCCGCTGGCTGGAACGACTGCCGGTATCCCAGAGACGCTAGGATAATTAACTTGTAGGCGGCGTCGATACCCTCAACATCGTTGGTGGGGTCTGCCTCGGCATAGCCAAGCTCTTGGGCTTCAAGTAGGGCTTGCTGGAAACTGGTGCGCTCGTGGGCCATGCGGGTCAGGATATAGTTGGTAGTACCATTGATGATGCTGCGAATGGAGCGGATGTCGTTGGCGGCCAACTCGTTCATCATGCAGCCAACGATAGGGATACCTCCACCCACGCTGGCCTCAAACAGTAGGTTTACACCGTTGTCTCGCGCCAGGGCCATCAACTCAAAGCCCGACTTGGCCATGACCTCTTTGTTGGCGGTAACCACGTGTTTGCCGGAGGATAGGCCTTGCCTAAGATAACTCTCCGCGGGGTCGGTCCCTCCCATCACCTCCACCAAGATGTGGATATCTGGATCGGCCAAGATGTCCTTTGCGTTCGTTGTCAGCACATCGGCGGGCAGTTGTATGTCTCTGGTGCGTGATAAGTCCCGTACCAGCACTTTTTTCAGGTTTATTTTCCGGCCGGTGACCTCGGCGAGAGATGAACTACTGCCAAGCAATTTGGCGGCCACGCCAGTGCCGACAACACCTAGGCCCATAAGGCCGACGTTAATCACGGTAGGAGACCCAGAAGATATCCCAGATGCATCAGCCATCCCAGGTTAAGATCCTGCTCTTGGGACACTTGGGACTCCGGGCATGATCTCTGGAACCGGGGTCGGCTGTTGGATGCGGGGGGCCGTGACGAACACTTGGTTGGTCACCCAATCGTACAACCTACTGTTAAAGTTCATCCGAACTGTCCCCGATTGGGTACCCTTTACCAGTGCGTCTCGCTTCCAGCCGTTCACTGATTCCCTCAAAAGTTTGGTGCCCATCAGATTCGTTAATTCCCGGTCTTCGACCTGAGAAAGAACGTTGAGGATGAAATATGCGTCATTGGTAAAAATCGGCTCGGCAACCAAGCCCGACGTCGTTGGTTCGATTCCCTCTTGTTCGTTCCCGTAGAGGACGTCATCAAAGTCTGGAAATGCACCTTTCGGCACCCAGCCCACATAGCCACCGCCATCGGAGAACTGACTGGCGGTGTTGAGTTCTTGGGCGACTCTGGTGAATTTCTCATTCTCCAACCGGCGTACCACGTCTTGTACCTGGATATCGCCATCCAATGGCAGCTGGATCCATTGTATCTCCACGTGCGGCTGCTCTGTTTCAATCTGCTGTGAAAGCAGCAGTGCCAATCCGCGCTCGGCAAGTTGCTCTTCAACTATGATCCGGAAATCTGCGTCGGAGAGGCCGGTCGCGGTCAGATATGCGCCATAAGTGTCTTCAAATTCTCTTTCCAGCTGTCCAGGGTCCGTTTCCTGTCCCGGTTCAGCTGTGGGAAGGAATTGCCGACGCAACTCTTGCTCAATGTTTTCGTCTTCAATGGCGATTCCCAGCGCCGGCGATTGCTGACGTAAAATCTCGGCATGGACCAGGTTCTGCAGGTATTCAAAGGGGACCGTGCTCAGGTTCACCTGACCTCCCTGATACCGGTTTACGCCCTGCAGCACGCGAATGCGGCTGACCAAGTCTCCCATGGTGAATTCGACGTCACTGACAGATCCGGCCCAGACCCTGGGCGGTTTGTAGAACTCCTTGTAATAACCGAACCCGACCACGCCAGCCACAACCAATACCAGTAACACCCCGATTCCGAATCCTACGCGACGCTGGCGGCGTTGGGCAACGACCTCTGGAACTTCCCGAGTTGAATCGTCGTTAGGTTGGTTTCTTTGTCTGGCTCGCCTATTGCGGCGGCGGTCGCCTCGGCCGGCGTTGACAGAACCGAACCATCCGAGCCAAGGAAATGGCATTTCTAACCTCGACGAGTCTGGGGTAAAAGTGAGGAGTGGTCCGGCGATGAAGCGTTCAACTGTCTCTGCCGGGTCAAAACGCGGTCATTCGCTAGGCAGTTGCGATTACCGACGGATACCGGCGGAATGGGCATGGTACGCCACGAAAGGGACCAACGCAATCTGCCGAGCACGTTGGATAGCGCCTCTGAGGGCGCGCTGATGTTTGGCGCAAACCCCTGTGCGACGGCGAGGTTCAATCTTAGCCCGCTCTGAAACGAACCGTCGAATCTTATCGATTTCTTTGTAGTCGATATGAGTGACTTTTTCGGCACAGAACGCACAGACCTTACGACGCCGCACGAAACGCCCGCGAGGCCGACCTCCTGGCCCCCCTGGACCTCCTCGACCTCCAGATC
>JAKUNK010000048.1:0-19474 GCA_022451945.1 Dehalococcoidia bacterium | reverse complement strand
TGATATTTTCATCAGTGATTGCTCCGAGTAGTTTCTCAGGTTCCCCTGGGGTGTCGATGAGTATGCATTCATTAGTTTCTGGGCACGTGATAAGGTAGCCGTTATTCATCATAGCGCTCATCCCGGCAACCTTGGTTATCTTTACCTCGCCGTCATAGTGCAATGCCATTTTGCTTCCCTCTATGTTTGTCTTAAATTATCGTTTCCCAGCTTATTGATTCTACCAGAGAGGCAATTTTGCGTTGGTCAATCGCTAGCTCCGGCGCCCGCCGGCTCTTGGACCTTGGATTTAGGCGGTGACTTGGCTGTCTTCAGAGCGGCAGTTTTAGCTTTGGCCGGAGCAACGGCACGTCCGGTAGGTTTCAACAGGCGCTTCAAGTACTTGCCGGTAAACGACTTGGCGTTGGACGCTAGTTGTTCCGGGGTGCCGGTAGCGACGAGCTTACCCCCCTTGTCGCCGGCCCCAGGTCCGAGGTCAATCAGCCAATCGGAATTCTTGATTACATCTAAGTTGTGCTCGATGAGTATAACCGTATTGCCGGTATCCACCAGGCGGTGCAGTACACCCAACAGGGCAGCGCAGTCCGAGAATGAGAGGCCGGTGGTGGGTTCATCCAGCAGGTAGACCGTCTTACCTGTGGCGCGGCGAGACAGTTCGGTGGCCAGCTTAACTCGCTGGGCTTCGCCGCCGGATAGAGTTGTGGCTGGCTGTCCGAGGCGTATATAGCCCAGGCCCACGTCTCGCATGGTTTCTAATTTCGGCTTGATGCGCGGGAAGTTGATGAAGAAGTCCAACGCTTGAGCCACTGTCATATTCAGCACATCAGCGATGCTCTTGCCACGCATGGTCACTTCAAGGGCTTCCCGGTTGTAGCGCGCTCCCTGGCAAATCTCACAAGGGACAGTTACATCGGGCAGGAACTGCATCTCTATCTGGTTGTAGCCTTCGCCTTGACAGGCCTCACAGCGGCCACCTTTCACGTTAAAGGAAAACCGACCCGGCGCATAACCTCGCACACGGGCCTCCGGCAGGCTAGCGAACAGGTCCCTGATGGGCGTAAATGCTCCGGTATAGGTGGCCGGGTTACTCCTCGGGGTGCGGCCGATGGGAGACTGGTCGATGTTTACAACCTTATCCACACCCTCCATACCAAGGACTTCTTTGTGTGTCCCGGGAAGGTCCCGCCCTTTGTTGATGAACTGGTTCAGCCTCTTGTAAAGAATCTCGTAGACTAGGCTACTCTTTCCCGAACCGGAGACTCCCGTGACAGAGACCAACCGCCCCAGAGGGAATTTGACGTTTATGTTTTTGAGGTTGTTCTCTTTGGCCCCTTTTACTACGATCTCCTCGCCGTTGCCCTTACGACGCTTCTCAGGAAGAGGCACGACCTTTCGTCCGCTTAAATAAGCTCCAGTCAGGGAGTTAGGGTTCGCCTCAATCTCAGCGACGGTGCCTGTCGCCACGACCTCACCTCCATGCTCCCCTGCCCCAGGCCCAAGGTCTGCGATAAAGTCTGCGGCCCGCATCATGGCTTCGTCATGCTCAACAACAACCACAGTATTTCCCAGGTCCTTCAGGCGGGACAAGGTGCCGATCAGAAGGTGGTCGTCGTGGGGATGCAGGCCCACGGTAGGCTCGTCGCACACATAGAGGACGCCAGTCAGCCCAGATCCGATCTGGGTAGCCAGTCGGACGCGTTGGGCCTCGCCGCCGGACAAGGTGCGGGCCGTTCTATCCATCGTTACGTAGTCCAACCCGATGCCTTCCAGGAATTTGACTCGCCCTTCGATCTCTTTCAAGACTTGATTGGCAATGGTCTTCTCGCGGGCAGTCAGGACTTTTTCATTGTGATGGCCTGGAGCGTCCGGGTCTATCTCCCTGATCCATTCGGAGGCCTGGCTGATGTTTTTAGCGCAGACGTCCATTATTCCCAATCCGCAAACCTTGACCGCCAGGGCCTCAGGCCGCAATCTCCTTCCAACGCAGGACTGGCAGGGACGGGCCGACATATATCGCTCGATCTGGTGGCGCATATAGTCGGACTCTGTCCGCTTGTAACGACGCTCCAGGTTAGGAATCACGCCTTCAAACTTGGTGTCCCACTCGTAATTCTGGCCACGGTGAGTGCGGTGTCTGACGGTGACCTTCTTCTCGTCATTCCCATAGAGGATCAAATCTATATGTTTCTGGCTCAGGTCTTTAACCGGCGTGGTGGATGAGAAGCCATTGGCCTGAGCTACCGACTCCATAAGGCTGATATACCAGCTACTGGACGGGCCCCCGCGGGTCCATGGTGCGATAGCCCCTTCGGACAGCGAAAGGTCCCGGTTGGAGATTATCAGATCTGGGTCTAGGGTCAGTTTGAAGCCCAGCCCAGTGCAGTCACTGCAAGCGCCATGGGGACTATTGAAGCTGAATGTACGGGGTTCGATCTCGGGTAGGCTGGTATTGCATTCGGTACAAGCAAACTGCTCAGAGAAGACCAAGGTCTCTCCGCCTTCAACGTGGGCTTCAACAACGCCCTCACCCTCACGCAAAGCTGTCTCCACCGACTCGGCCACCCGGCTCAACTCCGTGTCGGACCGGACTATAAGACGGTCTACGACCAACTCGATATAGTGCCATCTCTTGCGGTCCAATCCCAAGTCACCCATCTCTTCGAGCATGAGGATCTCGCCGTTTACTCTGACGCGAACGAAACCAGCACGGCGGGCGGCCTGGAACACGTCCCGGTGCTCACCCTTCTTACGACGAATCTTGGGCGCCATCAAGGTGATTCGGCTGCCTTCTTCCAGACTCATGATCGAGTCGACGATCTGGGAGATCGTCTGCCTTTCTACAGGGCGGCCGCACTTGGGGCAATGGGGGAGTCCGACCCTGGCGAAAAGCAAGCGCAGGTAGTCGTATATCTCTGTGACCGTACCCACCGTGGATCGGGGGTTGTGAGAGACACCTTTCTGGTCTATGGAGATGGCCGGCGAGAGACCTTCGATGTAATCGACGTCGGGCTTGTCCATGCGCCCGAGGAACTGCCGGGCGTAGGCTGAAAGGGACTCAACGTAGCGGCGTTGACCTTCAGCGTAGATTGTGTCGAAAGCCAGGGAACTCTTGCCGGAACCGGAGACTCCGGTAATCACCACTAATTTGTCGCGAGGGATAGTGATGTCTACGTTCTTAAGGTTGTGTTCACGAGCGCCTTTAACGCGGATAAAATCCTGGGGCATACAGGTCCACCCTCACCCAAATACTGACCAGTAATAAGAACCAATATTGTAACATCGTTATGACAATCCAAACCCTTCCGTTCGGCTTGATGACGTGCCAAGATGTTAGGTGTCTATTTTGGCAAAAACGAACCGTTCTTCAAATCGGAGTTAGATAGTTAAACAATGAATCGTGCTCTTTTTGGACCTCGCAAGGCATTCGTCGGTGTGGTACATCTGCTACCCTTGCCCGGGTCTCCCCGCTGGGGAGGCGATATGAAATCGGTGATAGACCGGGCCGAGGAGGAAGCGAACATACTGGAACAGGGCGGGGTTGATGGGATCATCGTGGAGAACTTTGGCGACGTTCCATTCCGCACCGGGCGTCTCGAACCCGAAACCATCGCTGGCATGACCGTGGCGGTAGAACGGGTGGAAGAGGTGGTGAAGGTCCCGGTGGGCATCAATATGCTGCGAAACGACGCTCTATCCGCCCTGGGGATCGCCGCCGTCACAGGCGCTAAGTTCATCCGGGTGAACGTACACTACGGAGTTATGGCGGCCGAAGAAGGACTGATCGAAGGTGAGGCGTTCCAGACCATGCGCCATCGGAAAGACCTGGGGTCGGATGTAATGGTATTGGCCGACGTTCTGGTGAAACACGCTGTGCCTCTGGGCTCTGTCGACCTCGGCCTAGTGGCCAGAGAGACCGCTCACCGGGGACTGGCCGACGGATTGATAGTGTCCGGGCCAGCAACTGGCCTGGAGACCGCCAGTTTCGATGTATCCGTAGTACGCCGTGCGATGCCCGACGGCTTGGTACTTGTCGGCAGCGGAGTGAATGAGAGCAACATCTGGCGGGTAATCGAGCACTCCAACGGAGCAATCATCGGCACAAGTCTGAAGGAGGGAGGGATAATCACCAACAAGGTAGACTCTGATCGAGTGCGCCGAATGAAAGAGATCTTCGAGACCTTGCCTTAGGGCTTCCTCCGAATCTCCACTCCAGCTTCTTTCTCTAGCAGTCTTGCCACCCCAGGCATATCCAGATCGCCGAGCCCTGCTTCAGCGGCCCGGGTGAATAGCTTGTATGCCACATCTCCGGCAGGAGTCGGTGTGTCTATGCTTCGAGCCAACTCCTGAATCAACCCCAGGTCTTTTAAAATAGTGCGCACTGGGGCACGGGCGTCTTCATAGGTCTGGTCGAGCATTACAGACGAGTTGCGGTCAAGCATGAAACTCTGTCCCCAACCAGAGCTGACCAGTTCATAGACCAATGCCGGATCTGCTCCTGATTTAGTTCCCATCAGCATGGCTTCCGCGGCAACCAGGGTATGGACTCCCACCAATAGCTGGTTGACCAGCTTCACGGTGGTGCCGGTACCTGTCGGTCCGGTGTGCCGCACGGTACCACCCATGGCATCGAAGGCAGGCAGTGCGGCGTCAAAGGCTTCTTCGAGCCCGCCAGCCATGATTACCAGCGTCGCGTTCTCCGCGCGCTCGGTGCCTCCACTGATGGGGGCATCTAGGAACATCGCCCCCTTCGCCTCGGCGGCCTCAGCACAGGCCTTGGATGTATCGATTCCGACCGTGCTATGGTCAACGATAATCTGGCCAGGGCGGGCGTTGGCCATGACACCATCCGGGCCTAAGAAAACCTCCTCGGAAGTGGCGATGTCAGGCAGGCATGCTAACACGATATCGCACTGCCGGGTGACTTCCGCCGAGGATATGGCGGCAGTCGCCCCGGCCGCTGCAATATCTTGGACCTTAGGCCGGCTCCGGTTGTGGACTGTCAGGTCTAAGCCGGCCTTTAGCAGGTTGTAGGCCATGGGCAGACCCATGCGCCCTAAGCCGATAAATCCTATCTTCTGGTTAGTCATGGTATGCCTTCAAGCGCGACGTTCGTCCTCCCGTATGCAGGAGAACGAACGTTTAGTCTAGGCTAGGTTAAACGCCCAGGTCTTTGGATACCTGATCAAAGACTTTGTCCATGATGGTGATCAAGTCGTCCACCTCGTTGGAAGTGATGCACAGCGGCGGAGCGACGTTCATACGGTCACCACCGCGCAGCAGCAGGCCGTTCTCGGCGAAGCCTTGAGTTATTCGGTTGGCCAGGTCAGCCGATGCGGGGAAGTACTCTTTGGTCTCCCGGTCAGCAACGATCTCGATGCCGCAGAACAGCCCAAGGCCTCGGACATCGCCAATCATCTTGTATTTGTCCTTCATCTCTTTGAGGCCATCCAACAGGTACGCACCCTGTTTGGCCGCGTTGGCGACCATACCCTCGTTCTCCATGATCTCGATGTTCTTGAGGGCAGCAGCGGCGGCAACGGGGTGGCCGCCGAAGGTTATAACGTGCTTGAAGGATGCTTTAGGGCTACCGACGAATGCGTCGGATATCTCTCCGCGGGTGATGCAACCTCCCATGGGGATGTACCCGCTGGTTATGCCCTTGGCTACAGTCATCATGTCCGGCACCACGCCCCAATGCTCGGTGGCAAACATCTTGCCGGTGCGACCGAATCCGGTGATCACCTCATCGGCCACCAGCAAGACACCATACTTGTCGCAGATCTCTCGCAATCGAGGCCAGTAATTGTCGCCGGGAACCACGCAACCAAGAGGACTAGATATGGGTTCGGCGAAGACGGCACCGATGGTCTCCGGGTCCTGAAACAGCATCATATCCTCGACGGCGTTGACGCACAGTTCCGCGCACTCTTCCGGGGTCTGGCCGCCGTACTCGCAGCGGTAAGGCAAGGGCTGAGGTACGTGGAAGACACCAGGCATCAATGGTTCGTAATCGAGTTTGGGATAGAGATGCGACCCGCCCAAAGCCAATGCACCCATGGTTGCGCCATGGTATGAGCCCTTACGGCTGATGAACTTGGTACGGTTGGGCTCACCCACCCTCTTGAAGTAGGCGCGGGTCAGTTTAAGGGCCGTTTCCACAGCTTCTGAACCACCACTGGTGAAGAAAGACCGCGTCATGTCGCCAGGCGCGATCTGGGAAATCTTCTCGGCGAGTTTGATCGTCGGCTCGGTCGTGGTGCCTAGCGGCATATAGGTCAGGCCGAGCATCTGCTCGTAGGCGGCGTCAGCAATCTCTTTGCGCCCGTAGCCCACGTTCTTCAGCCACAGACCTGACATTCCATCGATGGACGTGTTACCAAGGGCATCGGTTACGTGGACACCTTCACCGCTCACGAAGATGGTCGGATCACCCTTCTCAGCCATGTCGGAGGGCTCTCTCAGATACACCCAAAGGTGCTCGAGGGCGGATTCTTGAAGGCTTTTTACTTCTGACGCGGAGTGGGTTGTCATGAGGCTCCTTTAAAAGCTGACCGATGTCAGCTATCACGTTCAGTTTTGGACTGCTGGAATAACGACTTCGGCCAACATCTCCATGATTGGTCGGAGTTGGGACTGATCTCGGGTGTTTGGGGAGATGAGCAGACGATCCAGTCCCATCTCTTGGTACTTTTGCGACCGCTCTAGAATCTCTTCCGGGTCTTCGCCCAGGGAGTACCGGTCGTGGTTGTGGGTACTGCCGATGGCAGCACTGACAGATACAGATATATCTGACGGGTCACGGCCTGCTTTAACGGCCTGTTCTCTTAAATAGTCCATACCCTCGGCCAGGGCTTCAGGTGAGAGGGCCGTGGGGTGCCAGGTGGTGCCGGACCGGGCGGCCCTGCGGATGGCTGCCCGGCTGGTACCGCCGATAACTATTGGGATGTGCGGCTTTTGCACCGGTTTAGGGGTGAACTTCATGCCTGAGAAGCTATGGTACTTGCCTTTGAAGCTTGGGTCCTCTTTGGTCCAGAGCTCCTTCATGATGGCGATGGTCTCGTCGCTGATGGCGCCACGTTCGACGAAGGGACTCCCCATAGCCTCTAGTTCTTCTTCGATCACTCCCACGCCAACCCCAAGCATCAACCGGCCTTTAGACAAGACATCCAACGTCGCAGCGACTTTAGCCAAGCGAATGGGGTTGTGGTATGGGAGAACAAGCACACTGGTTCCCAGTCCTATGGATGTGGTTTTGGCAGCCACATAGGTAAGCATGGTCAATGGCTCATAGTAGGGCTTGTCACCGATGCGGTCGTAAACGTAACTGACGTTGAAGACGTGCTCGCTAGCCCAAACAGAATCATAACCCAGTTCTTCGGCTCGGACTGCCAAGTCGACCACCCCTTGGGCATCTTCCATGCCCTGGTTGTTGGACAGAGAATAAGCGATCTTCAAATCAGGCTCCTATAGACCCAGGTCGTCCAACAGTGTACATCCGCCGCAAAGTGTCCACAAATCTCACGCCATCCTTCACTCTAGCTTGAAGCAGATTTCCGATTCCGATAAGCTGATCGCTAGAATCTGTCAGCTGAACGTAATGGAGTAACCACATGGCCACCACGGCGGCGACACGTGTACACGCATCAGAACGGGGAGAGATCGAAAACGAGTTGAAACTTCGCGTCTCGGGCGAGGTGCGGTTCGACCCTTTCTCAAGGGTTCTGTACAGCACCGACGCCAGTATCTACCAGATGGAGCCGGTAGGTGTGGTCATCCCTCGTAACGTGGAAGACGTCCTGGCCGTTATCAACGTCGCCAATGAGAATAGTGTTCCTGTGCTGCCCAGGGCCGGCGGGACCAGTCTGGCCGGACAGACAGTCAACCATGCCATTGTCACCGATTTCAGCAAGTACTTGAACCAGATCATGGAGGTTAACCAAGAAGAGCAATGGGCACGGGTCCAACCGGGCATCGTACTGGATGACTTGAACCGCCAGCTGCTGCCCTATGGCCTGATGTATGCGCCAGACCCCACTACGTCCAGTCGGGCATGCGTCGGGGGTGGCGTGGGCAACAATACGTGCGGCGCGCACTCCGTGATCTACGGCAAAACCCTGGACCACATCAAGGAAGTGGACGTTATCCTCTCTGACGGCGCCCAGGCCCACTTCATGCCCCTGGAAGCACGGGAACTGGAGGCAAAACTAAGCGGCTCCGGATTGGAATCGGACATCTACCGGGGAGTGCGGAGACTAGCCCAGGAGAACGCGGCCGAGATTGAGGCCCGCTACCCCAACATAATGCGGAGGGTCAGCGGCTACAACCTGGACGAATTCCTCACCGACTCGCCCTTCAACATGACGAAGATGGTGGTCGGTTCAGAAGGCACTCTTTGCGTGGTAACCGAAGTCAAGATCAACCTAGTGCCACGGCCCACCATGACTGCATTATCGGTCGTCCACTTCCCGGACATCTTCGGCGCATCCGAAGCGGTCAAAGACATCCTGGATCACGAGCCCTCATCTATCGAGATCATGGACAACAACGTGCTGGAACGCTCCAGGGCATCCACTGGCCTGGGTTCCAACATGGCTTTCATAGAGGGGACTCCGGGCGCCATATTGGTTGTTGAGTTCTACGGCGAATCGGAAGCTGAACTAACCGACAAGTGCAACAAGCTGAAGGATGACATGGCTCGCCGCGGCCACGGGTACGCCACGGTCAACATGCTAGACCGGGCATCCCAGGCCAGCGTCTGGGCGGTACGGAAGAACGGGCTGGGCCTGCTGATGAGCATGCACGGCGACGCCAAGCCGCTGCCCTTCGTCGAAGACACGGCGGTGGACCCGGAGAATATGGGCGCGTTCGTCCGCCAATTCGATGAGATCGTACGAAACCACCAGACCGAGGCTGCCTACTACGGCCACGCCAGCGTTGGCTGCCTGCACATCCGCCCAGTGGTAAGCCTGAAGAACCAAGATGGCGTGGACAAGATGATGTCCATCGCCGACGAGATTAGCGACCTGGTCAAAGCTTTCGGCGGGTCGCTTAGCGGCGAACATGGCGATGGCATAGTCCGGGGCGTGTGGAACGAGAAGATGTTCGGCCCTGAGATCTATAAGCTGTTCCAGGACCTGAAGGGGACGTTCGACCCCAACGGCATCATGAATCCCAACAAAATCATAGACTGTCCGCCCATGGACCAGAACCTGCGCTACGGGCCCGACTACGGTGCCCCATCGCTCGCCACCAAGTTGGACTTCTCCATCGACACCGATTTCGCTGGAGCGGTTGAAATGTGCAACGGCATGGGAGCCTGTCGCCAGCACGTAGGCACCATGTGCCCGTCTTATGTGGCAACCAGAGACGAAGAACATTCCACCAGGGGCCGCGCTAACCTGCTGCGGGCCGCGCTTTCCGGCAAACTGCCGGAAGGGACAATGACCAGCAAACGGCTTTGGGAGGCCATGGACCTATGCCTGGAGTGTAAAGGCTGCAAATCCGAATGCGAATCAGGAGTGGACATGGCCAAGCTCAAGTATGAGTTCTTGGACCAATACCACCGGGTCAACGGAACGCCGTTCCGGAACCGGATCTTCGGTCACATCAACCGAGTCAGCGTCTGGGGCAGCCGGATGGCTCCTATCTCCAACTTGTTGGCCAGTAACCCCATCGGCAAGATGATGTCCCAAGTGGTGCTAGGTATCCACCCCAAACGAAACCCGCCCAAGTTTGTCCGGCAGACTTTTGCCAAATGGTTCAAGAAGAGAGGGGCCAGAAACGCCCAAGCCACAGACACCGTTATCCTGCTGAACGACACATACATGAACCACAATTATCCTGAGATCGGGAAAGCAGCCGTAGCGCTATTGGAGGCCGCTGGCCTCAAGGTCGTCTTATCAGAGACTGTTTGCTGCGGCCGGCCAATGATTTCCAAGGGTATGTTAGATGACGCCACGGCCAACGCAGCGACCAACATAAACCAGTTGTACGGCTACGCCGAAGCGGGCATCCCTGTCATCGGCTGCGAGCCCAGCTGCCTTCTGACCTTCCGGGACGAGTATCCGCAGTTAGTCCGTGATGAGAAAGCCCGAAAAGTGGCCGAGAACACATACATGATCGATGAGTTCTTGATAAAGCTCCATGAAGACGGAAACCTGGCCATGAGCATGAGCAAGCTGGAGAAGAAGGTGCTATTCCAGGCCCACTGTCACCAGAAGGCTGAGATGGGCACGGCCACCTCTTTGGCGGCCCTGAGATTGGCTCCTGGCTATCAGGTAGAGTTGATCAACGCCGGTTGCTGCGGCATGGCAGGGTCATTCGGTTACGAGAAAGAGCATTACGACCTGTCTATGAAGATCGGCGAAGAGGCCCTGTTCCCCGCCATCCGCGCCAAGGACGAAGACTGGGAGGTTGCAGTAATGGGTGTCTCCTGCCGCCAGCAGGTAGAAGATGGCACCGGCCGCAAACCACGGCACTTGGTGGAGGTACTGGCTGACGCACTCGGGTAGCTAGATTTTAGGCCAGATGCAGAATCCCCCCTGCTCGCAAATAGAAGGCCACCCGGTTGGGCGGCCTTTTTGTTGCGGTGGTTGAGGTCGGCGCTACTGGGCTTGTCTTTCAGAGTTGGTGACGGTGCCGAACAACCCTGAATATTGTCCCAAGCGTTGAAACGTCAGCTGGATGTAGCTGCAACTCCTAACTAACACTCTCCCATTTGCATGAGTCGGCCTTCTCGCCATCCCACCTGCCCGGCGCGGACAGTTAAGTAAGTGTCCAAGCGGACATTCCCGCCCTGTGAGTGGCCTGCCGAGTCAATCCATTTGAAGCTGCCTTCACGCATGTCAAACACGGCGGCATCGCCGGACATCCCGACACCCAGTGAGCCGATGGAGTCACTCAAATCCAGAACTTTGGCTGGAGTACTAGTACTGGCCGCTACGGCGTCGTTCAGGGGCATGCCCATGGCGTGGAATTTGCTGACCAGATCGTTCATCTTGTAGACGGTCCGGTCCGGCGGCGGGTTATGAATATCTGTGCTGATGGTGTGAGGGAATAGCCCTTGCTGCATAGCGGCCTGAGCAATCTCAACGTCACAGTGCACTCCAGCGTGGGCTACATCCATGATGACGCCCCGGTCCACCGCTTCCTTGACCTGGGGTTTAATCTTGAGGTTTCGGTCCAAGATGTTCTCGGGAAGGCCATTAAAAGCGTGGGTGCTGATATCGCCAGGGCCCAGGAACTCCAGGACGTCGGAAAGCGCAATAGGGGTACCCGAGACATGGACCATCAAACGAGTACCGGACTGGTCTGCCACTGCCCTGGCGGCTCTCATGGCTTCGTGGGCGTTCCAGGCGGCTACTGCATTGAAATGCATACGCACCTTAACTCCAAGACAGAAACCGGGATTCTTCTTGATCGCTTCTGCGGTTGCGTCCACGTCAATCATGCGCATGTCGTGGAGTCCGCCTAGGAGCAACCGGTTGTTGGCCAGTCCCACTCCGCTCACATGCAGAAATGCCAGCAGGCGAGTGCGGTGGGCGGGGAAGACATAGTCCCGCATGGCCTCGTAATTGACGAACCCGGCGCTCCCTGCGTCGATCCCAGTGGTAGTACCGGAAGACAGACATATCTCGTCTGGATGAACTGATGTTGGGTTGCCGCCGTGATAAAAGTGGCCGTGGAGGTCAATTAGACCAGGGGTGATCAGCTTGCCGGTGACGTCTACAGAGTTGGCTGATTTCGCCACGTCTATACGCTCAGCTACTTCGGCCACAAGCCCATCTTTGAAAGCTATATCACGGCGTCCATCAATGCCCTGGGCCGGGTCAAGGATGTTTCCTCCGGTGAGCAGCAGGTCATAAGCAGGTGCGGTGGTCATTGTCTTCTCACTCGATCAAAATTAATGCAACGGCTATTGCGAAGGGCCATCGGCGTCCGGGTTCTCCCAGCCGAGCTGGACATTAGGCTCCGGGGCTTCCGAGTATTCCACTCGCCTTAGCCGGGGATAAACCTGGGTCTTGGGGCTCTCCAAGTCCTCGTCGGTTATCTCGTCGGACTCTTCAAGCTGATGGATGCCCCATTTCTCTATGGCTTCGTCCATCATCTTCTGCACTACCTGAGGAGAGCGCCCTTCTAACCGTCCCAGGTGGTAGGCCAACGTGACTGCCAGTTGGTTCTGGGTGATGTGCTCAAAGGCGTCATCTGCCTTGAGATTCTGAGGCATTCCCCCTGACTGTTCCAGAAGATCGTCCAGCACCTGACCCATGATATCGGTCAGCCCGCCCAGTTCGATCTCGTACATATAGCCAGTCAGGTTATCGGTCAATTCGACGACGCCCTCGTCGGGCAGTACGCCGTATACCTCTTCGGGGATGTGTTCGTGCGTATGTTCAGTGGTCATGACAAAGCGTCTCCCGATCAGGGATGGGCAAGAACCAGTTTATCACGCTAATAACCCGTAGCCGCGGTTGTCAGCGCCCGAACAACCGGGCCTGCTATTCCCCAGAGAATCCCAAAATCCAGGGCAAAATCCAGCATTATCACAACCACCAGAATCCCTGGTCCGTTGCGCTGCAGCTTGTTGTAGGCGGATATGTGTTTCGGAGGCACAAAACCTGCCAAAACCCGAGAGCCATCCAATGGCGCTAATGGCACCAGGTTGAATACCCCAAGGAGCAGATTGAAGAAAATGACGATAGCTAGTATGTCGCCAGCTCCGCTGCTCAAGCCGCCTGTCATCACATGGGCCACTCTATCCAAAGACATCGAAGCCGGCACGAGGATCCCGGCCTTGAATGGGATTGCCAGCAGGAAAGCGAACATAAGATTAGAAAGAGGGCCGGCAGCCGCCACTAACGCTGTGTCTGTGTGACCGCGAGATAGCTGTTGCTGGTCCACGGGAACGGGTTTACCCCAGCCGAACCCGGCGATGAACATCATGAGAGCGCCACCTGGGTCTAGATGCCGCATTGGGTTGAGACTCAGTCTGCCAAGACGGCGGGCGGTGTTGTCACCAAGACAATTAGCAACCAGGGCATGACTGAATTCGTGGATCGTGACCGCGGAGACGAGTGCGAAGACTATAAGTACTGTCAGGCGGAAAAACCCAGAAGGATCGTCTGCCAGAAGTCCATACGAGCCCAATAGCATAGGCTAGCTTAATATGCCAAGCGGAAGCACGAGGCCAACCACGAGACCAGAGCGCCTACTCGTCGTCGTCATCGTCCGGCTCGGGAGCAGCCTCTTCCCTCTGCGAAGAGTAGGCGACGCCGGGCAGGATGGCATTAGATCTGCCACCGGTGCGTTCAGAGCCTGGTTTTGGCATCTCCATCAGGGCCGTCTTCAAAGACTCTAAGGATTCCTTGCCTGCGGAAACGTCCAATACCAGGCCGTTTATGCCAGCCTTGCGCAAAGTTTTAAGATCGTCAGCACCGGGTGTTTCGGTAATCTCAGCCAACAGGAACTTGCCGAGACGGCCGCTTATCCGCGCTACCTTGGCCAGGTCGTCCAGCGTCCAGGAAGATGAAGCTCCAGGCAGTGGGAAAAGCACGGCATCAACTGGCAATGCGTTTATGTCTCGCAGTTCTTCGACGTCGGTATCCTGTGAGATGCAAAGCACTTTGGCGGTATCCTCGGACGACACTGCGCCAAGAGAGGTGCCTTTCAGTTGGAAGGCCACCACTCCACTCCCGGCTTCTTCATAGGCTTTCGCGTCTTCGGTGCTCAGAGATTCGGTCCTGACACCCCAGATGTTGTCAGATAGGATGTCTTTCAATTCACTGACCTGCGCCTGGCCTGACAATCCAGATACGATGATCCCGTCCGGGGAGACTTCAGTCGCAGTGGCGGTGCCGGTCTTATGACTGCCTGAGACCTGCACTATCAGAGCCAGTCCGGGGATTTTCTCAGACCTCGCGGGACCGAAGCCCATGCGGGCAGGAGCCCCTTCTATTATCTCTTCCAAACGGTCAATAAATTTACTCATTTAATCCAGTCCCTATATTTTAGCCGATGGTTTTGGCAGCCTAGTCAACAGGACAAGAATAGTTGGCCGATATCGAACTGCCAGATCAGACACGAAACGGAAAGCAAGTCACGCTTCCGGCTGATTATACTCCATAGTGGAATCCACGGTCAGTCCTAAGCGTTGTATATTCCGTATCGTTGATACCACAGCGCATCGCTAAAGTTCAGTGCGCATAGAAACACAGGTAATCGATTACTCCACACCTTAGGGAGGTATCATGGCAATCGAACTCATCGACCTGATCAAGAACCCGGAGACGGCGCCTTTCTCCAAACTGAAGTACCTGAAGTGGATGCCCGAAGCCGAGGTGACCGGCTTCTTCAATAATCTATTCCAACTGAATGTGACTGCTAGAGAGACTGGAGACTGGTCAACCGTCGATAAGTTTTTGGAAGATGAAGGAGACCGTATAGCGGCGCAGGTCGCACCTCCGATGAGATTCAACGACACGCCATGGTCTCCCTTTAAGAAGCGGTTGTCGGAATCCAAAATCGCTGTATTGACCACTGGAGGTATATATGTCGAAGGACAAAAGCCTTTTAACACAGACGGCGATTGGAGCTACAGGAAGATTCCCTTGGACACCCCGCAGGAGCAACTGCGAGTGGCCCACACTCATTACGACACCACCGGGGTTGCCGAGGATATAGACTCAGTTTTGGCCATACACCGCCTCCAAGATATGGTCAGCGACGGCTTGGTGGCCGAGGCTCTTACGCCGACCTATAGTTTCATGGGCTACGTCCCAGAACCGTCAGGGCTCATGGAAGACACCGGACCTGAGGTGGCTGGTTTACTAAAAGGAGAAGGGGTCGATGGAGTAGTCATCGGCACAACTTGACCTATCTGCCATCAGTCCGGAGGACTGATTGCCCGGATCATCGAATCTGCAGGAATCCCAACCGTGGTCCTAATGGTCGACCGCACCAGAGCCGAGGCCATGTCTGTGCCACGCGGATTAGTGCTGAGGTTCCCGTTTGGCCGCCCATTCGGGGCACCACGGAACCCAGAGCAACAACGAGTGGTCCTGGAAGACGCGCTAACCATGCTCAGTTCTGCCAGAGAGCCTGGAGAGATTCGAACCATGCCATACCGCTGGCGCAGAGAAGATTACGGCCGCATCCTAGCCGAACGTCACGGAGGCATGTCCTCGGGGATCTAGCAGGGTCCCCACAGATTCCCAGCGCAGAACTGGAACTAGGGAGGCTATGGGAAAACTGCCGGGGTGGCGTCTTTCAATAATCGCAGCCTGGTCCATCCCAAAGATAGTCAAATCAACCTTCTAGAACTCCTTCCTACCTTTGGCTTTACGTTGGATTTCTGTTGCCCTGGTGACAAAGGCTTCTATAATCGCCAGCATTGGGTCGTCATAGTTACGACGTAAATCTTCGCCGGATACCTGGACCAGCACTTGCCGAGGCAACACCTTATAACCAACCTGTCGAGTAGGTTTTTAAATCTGTTTGACCGTGGCCTATGACCTTGGTATCTCATCTAGCTGGCCCCCGAGCCTAACGGACAGACTCACTTCAAGGCGCCAACCATATTTGGCAACTGCTCCCACAGCTGGAACCTGTCATTGTCCGATTTCGTGGGCTTGCCGTATAATTGCGGTGACACCATAGCGCATGGAATCAGGTAGAATTCGATAGATGCTCTTAGCCATAGACATAGGCAACAGCATGGTCAATCTGGGCATTTTCCAGGGTGAACGCCTAGCGGCCAATCTGCGAGTTTCAACCGACGCTAAGAAGTCCGCCGATGAGTATGGACTCACCCTTCGCGACCTATTGGTTCTCAATGGGATAGACCCCTCCGGAATAACCGATGTTTGCATGTGCAGCGTCGTGCCGCCACTTACCGGGATCTTCGAGCAGCTCATCCAGACCTACTTCAAGGTTAACCCGCTCACAGTCACCGCTGGGGTCAAAACAGGACTGCAGATCAACTACGACAACCCGCGCGACGTGGGTGCCGACCGTATCGTGGACGCCGTGGCAGCCATAGAGCTTTACGGGCAACCGACCATCATAGTGGACTTCGGCACCGCCACGGTCTTCGACGCTGTCTCCAAGGACGGTGTCTATCTGGGCGGTGCTATCTCACCTGGTATGAACGTAGCAGCCGAGGCGTTGTTCCTGAACACGTCTCAGCTACGAAGGGTTGAAATGGTGGCCCCAAATTCGGCTATCGGTCAGAATACCACCGAAGCTTTACAGTCGGGATTGGTGCTCGGATACACCGGTCTGGTTACCGGAATGGTGGCACGGTTCAAGAAGGAGCTAGGAGAGAACGCCAAGGTGGTGGGCACCGGAGGACTAGCGGATATCATTGCCCAAGAAGCTGATGTTTTTGACGCCATCAACCCAGACTTGACTCTTATCGGGCTGCGGCTGATCTACGGGAAGAACCAACCACCTGCCAAGGTATTGGACTGATCTCATGGCTGGAGCTCTTGCTAACAAACACGTAGTTCTGGGAGTCACCGGAAGTATCGCCTGCTACAAAGCCTTAGACCTGGCCAGCAAACTGGTTCAGGCAGGGGCTCTAGTAGATATCATCATGAGTTACGGCGCCACCCAGTTCGTTACGCCTCTGGCCTTCCGTAGCATCACCCACAGGACAGTGGTGATCGATTCCTTCGACCCGGAATCCGAATATAGCGTCGAGCATGTAGCACTAGCCCAGCAGGCCGATGTCATCGTCGTGGCCCCGGCGACCGTACATTGCATCGCCAAACTGGCCCTCGGTCTAGCTGACGACCCACTAACCACCACCATCGTAGCCGCCAAGTGCCCGCTAGTTGTAGCCCCGGCAATGGATGGCAACATGTACGACCATCCAGCCACACAATCCAATATAGCGACATTGAAAAAGCGTGGCGTGGTAATAGCTGGGCCAGGCACCGGGAGGCTCGCCTCGGGTTTGTCCGGCGTTGGGCGTCTGCTGGAAACACAGGAGTTGCTGGGCTATATCTCCTATACCATCGGGAAGGATGGAGACCTGGCAGGAAGAACTGTAGTGGTAAGCGCCGGCGGCACCATGGAACCTATCGACCCGGTCCGTGTTATTACCAACCATTCCTCAGGCAAGATGGGCTACGCCCTCGCGGAAGCTGCCCGGGACCGGGGAGCAGATGTAGTTTTGGTAACAGCCCCGACTAGCTTACCTGATCCGGCTCTGGTAAATGTGGTCCAAATCCGTACAGCAGAGCAGATGGGAGAAGCGATCCAGCGCCATCTAGACAAAGCCGATGCCCTCGTCATGGCGGCCGCGGTGGCGGATTACAGGCCGGCTACCGCCGCCGACCAGAAGATCAAGAAAGCTGAAGATGAGATGAACATATCTTTGGCCAAGACAACGGACATCCTAAAGTCGGCTGAAGGTAATTATGTGCGGGTCGGGTTTGCAGCTGAGAGCCAGAACCTGGTGGAAAATGCCAAGGCCAAGGTAGCCAGCAAGAAGTTGGACCTCATCGTAGCCAACGACATCACTGCCGAAGGCAGCGGCTTCGGCTCCGAAACCAACCAGGTCACCTTCATCGACCGTTACATGCAAGTTGAAGAGCTGCCCTTGCTGACCAAATACGACGTCAGCAACCGCATACTTGACCGGGTTAGGGACCTGATCCGGGACTGAACGTTTTTAAGCATTAAGTGCTTCAGAGTCATTGGGCTGTAACCACACTTGCTCCGCCGCTGGACGTCGGTTGCCGACGAACCGGGTAAGGTCAGCGTTTTTATCTAGTCGGCCAGTCCTACACGAGCAGCGACCTCGGGTTGCGCGGGCCTATCAACGAGCAACGCAACCCATCTCTCCACTTGGGAGTGGTTACCTCGAAACGGTCTCTTTGAAACGTTTAATGGCTTCGATGTGCTGATCCGGGCCTTTTAGACCAGCCCGCATGGTATTTACCGAGAGATGGGTGGCGCCTACCTCATCCCATGAGGCGGCTATCTTCTCCCAGTCATCTTGTTTATCAGTGGCGTAGGCAACGCGTCCTTCGATGCCGATATCCTTGGGGTTCCGGCCAGCCTTGGTGGCATGCTCCCGCATCTGAGCCAGCTTCTCTTGGCCCGCGCTGTCAGGCTGGAACTGAGGGAACCACCCATCTGCCATCTCTCCGATGCGTTTTATCACCCGATCCTCGCCGCCGCCCAACCAGATGGGTATGGGCCGCTGCACTGGTAGGGGATTTATACCGGCGTTGGTGACTTTGTGGTACCGGCCGTTAAAGTCCACGGTTTCCTTGGTCCACAACTGGCGCAGCAGCTCAATCTGCTCCTCGCTGCGGCGTCCTCGGTTACTGAAGCTCTGTCCCAAAGCCTCATATTCTACCTCGTTCCAACCGATGCCGATGCCGAGACGCAGGCGGCCTCCGGTCAGCACATCGACCTCAGCGGCTTGTTTCGCCACCAGCCCGGTTTGACGCTGACCAAGGATCAGGACACCGGTGGTAAACTCGATCTTCTCGGTGATTGCCCCCAGATAACCGAACATCACGAAGGGTTCGTGGAACATGTCGTCTTTGTTGTAGGGCCGATCCCAAACGTCTCTTTTAGTTTGGTCCGCGCCCAATACATGGTCGAAGACCAATATGTGTTCGTATCCCAGGTCTTCCGCGGCCTGGGCGAAGTCCTTAACGGCGGATGGATCCGCGCCTATCTCCGTCTGGGGGAATATAGCTCCTAATCGCATGCCTGCCTCCCGTTCCTAGCTTATTCCTTAGAAAACATCGCTCAGTATCCTGGGTTGCTTGTCCCGCGTCAACCGCATGTCGGATTTCCCTACCGTTGGTCTATAATGCGTGAACTTTCAGCGTGGGCTTTGAGTTACCTCGATCAAAAAGGACAGATGGGAGGAACCCGATGAAAAGCATTGAGATTGACTATTCCAAAAGGTGCGGGGATGAACCTGAAAAGGGCCACAACCGTTGGCATCCGGATATCCCGCCCGTGGTGGAAGCGGACCCAGGCGAGGAAGTGGTCATGCAGACCAGGAATGCCTTTGACGGACAGATCACGCCAGCAACCATCGCCGACGACCTGCTGGGCACCGACCTCGGCTTGGTCCACCCTTTGACTGGTCCGGTCTTTGTGAAAGGAGCAGAACCGGGAGACCTACTTGAGGTGACCATCCAGCACATCGAGCCGGCCAACTGGGGCTTCACCAGCATATTGCCAGGCTTCGGGTTCCTGAGAGATGTTTACACCGAGCCTTACCTGGTCCACTGGGAGATGCGCAACGGATTTGCCCGCTCCTCCCAATTGCCGGGTGTGGCGATCCCCGAAGCGTCTTTCATGGGCACCATTGGAGTGGCGCCGTCCCGCCAATTGCGCCAAGAAATACTGCTCAGAGAAGACGAATTATTGCGCCGTGGAGGAATGGTAGTGGGGCCGACTCCCGCTGGTGCCGTCCCCGCCCATGAGCCATTTGCCAGCGAAG
>JAKUNK010000047.1:0-20106 GCA_022451945.1 Dehalococcoidia bacterium | reverse complement strand
GCGATTCGCGGCGCTCCTTCAGAAGTGGAATCTTGTGAAGCTGTCGCCCAATACTGGGATGCGATAGGGATAGATGTCAACTTCCAGCGGGTCCCCTACGGTACCTACCGACCCACAGCGGTTGCCCGTACCTACGAGGGCATGTCATGCCACAATGTCGGCCCACGGTTGTCCCCGATTCAAGGGATGGCCAGCTTCCTAAACAGCGGAAACTTCAGTTGGGGCTCCGAGCACCCCATCACCGAAGAATTGATTCCATTGGCTCAGAAATCTGTGATGGCAGCCGACAGGATAAAATACGAGGATCAGATCGCCGAATTCTACCTAGATGAGGTCTTCGGCCAGACCGGACTGTATGCAGTCGACAATGTGTGGCCTGTCGGTCCGAAAATAGCTCCGTGGGGCGATTTCGTCAAACAAGGAGACCTCCGCCAGATCAACGGGTTCGAGTACATAACACCTCGCTAACAAATGTTCATTCGTCAGGAAACTCTGCTCGGTGACCAGGTCTGCTGAGGCAAGTTCCGAACTAGAGCAATCACCCGTCCCGGATTCATATTTGGGGCGGGTGATTTCTTCAAGCTGAGGTAAACTTCCACTGAATCCTCAAGGATAAGGTGATATGGTTGTAGACCTGCTCCTCACCTGTTCTGGTAGTATTCCGACCATCCGCTGACAACCAACGCAAACAACTCTCCGTATTCTCCACACCATCGGCCTCAACGATGCTTTGATTAGTAACTGCTAGGGCGTCGTCCTCAACTATTGACTTGCAAAAGTAGATAGTATATATCTGATAACCCATTCAGTGCGGCGCGTTTTACAATTAAGTTTATTATGGTGTGTGAAGCGTTTGATTTCGAGTTCGCCGGGTGGCAGCTGTACGACCTATTCGGTGAAACCAGTCTGTACATTCTGGTCAACCGGCAGGAATAGCTGGCGTTCCTGCACAAATTAATTTACTATGACTGGGCTGATTCAGAAAGCGCTTTCAGGCGCGTGTATACCAAGGGGGTTTTACACTAGGTGCATTCGTCGCCTAACAGGGATTTAAGGGAGCGATTAGGCCCATTCTTGGTCCCAATCGGGCGAACTGTAGCAGGGGTTGTAGTTGGCGTGGTCCTTAGCATGACTGGAATCGCGGTAGCCTGGTCATTGTTCATCTTTTTTGGGGGTCAATCGGTTGAGGCTTGGTTAAGCTCGCTGTTCTTCGGAGCAGGGCTAGGCGCAGGAATAGGGGCGTTCGTAGCTTGGCTGCACCTCGACCGCGAAAACAGCTTAGTCTTAGGGCTGACGGCGTTAGTCGTGATAGGGTCCGGGATTGCCGGAGCTTGGGGCGGCTATGAATACGGTTCGGCGCAAGAGGTTAAATGTTGCGCCATGCCAACCGTCTCGCCGGTCTATTACACAGCTCTTGGATCAGCCGTAGTGGCCAACATCGCAGGAGTCGCATTCGCTTCGGCCAGGGCATTACTGACAAGAAAAAGGCCGACTCAATTCCACAACGCAGTGCACTAACGGTTAAACGATATGCAGAAATATTTGGCTCGCCGGTTCCTACTCGCCTTTGTGACCTTGCTTTCGGTGTCTTTAATCATCTTCATTATGAGCCGTGTTTCGGGCGACCCCAGACACATCTACCTAGATGATTACTCGACACAGGAAGACTGGGACCGCATGGGTGAAGTCCTAGGATTAGACAAGCCCTACTATCAGCAATACGTTCTGTTCCTACAAGGCGCCGTCAAAGGCGACTTTGGAGAGTCGGTCCGAGAAGGGCGGCCTGTCACAGAGGTTGTACTTGAACGGGCTCCAGCAACTCTACAACTGGGAGTCGTTGCCTTCGCGTTCTCATTGCTTGTCGGAGTGCCGTTGGGTATTCTCTCGGCGGTGAAACGTGGCACTGTCATGGATGTGTTTGGAAAGATGGTAGCCTTGGTCGGGCAATCAGCTCCACCCTTCTGGTTGGGCATCATGCTGATGTTCTTCTTCGCGGTGAAAATGGGCGTGGTCCCGCCTTACGGTAAACAAGACTGGAACAGCATAATTCTCCCCGCCGTGACCTTAGGGTGGTATTACGCCGCCGCGAACCTGCGGCTGGTCCGGTCAGCCATGCTGGACGTGTTGGACTCGGAGTACATCAAGCTGGCCAGGGCCAAAGGCGTTAACTCCAGGACCGTCATCCTGAAGCATGCTTTCCGGAACGCCCTCATCCCGCCTCTAACCTTCGCCGGAGTAACCTTAGGCGCATTGGTGACCGGATCACTAGTCACTGAAACTGTGTTCGCCTGGCCGGGGCTTGGTAGGCTGGCAATCGAGGCGCTATTCGCCTTCGATTACCCTCTGCTTCAGGGAGTGGTAATCACCTTCACGTTGCTGTATGTAACAGCTGCGTTCGCCGTAGACGTGTTATACGCTTACATAGACCCACGGATCCGGTACGCTTAGGAAGTAGGAGAGCAAAAGATGGCAGCAGATCTCAGCGGTATTGTCATTGCACCACCTACGCCTTGGGCTAAAGCCGCCAGTTTCTACCGGAAGCTCAGGCGCTGGCCGGTGATACCACTCTTCCTGCTAGGCCTGGTAGTTTTCGCAGGGTTATTTGCGCCCTTGATCTCGCCTCATGATCCTGAAAAAGGAGACCTTAAGGAGCGCAATCTACCACCAGCTTGGGCTAGTGGCGAAAAATCAGCAAAAAACGTCGTCGAGCGATTGTCCATAAACGAACGGGCAACCAGCGTCACGTTGAAAGATGCGCAAGCGATCGATCCTACTGCACAGGTTGGCGACCAGATTGAGATCTTCACTAAGCCCGAAGGGACCACTAGGTTCTTGTTGGGGACGGACCATCTGGGGCGTGATGTTCTCTCACGGGTGATCTATGGCGCCCGTATCTCATTGATTGTGTCCCTGATAACCTTAGCGGTCGGAGGCTCTATCGGTGTTGTGATGGGTCTGGCAGCAGGCTGGTACGGTGGCTTCATGGACGAGTTCTTGATGCGCCTTGTCGATATCAAGTTAGCCATTCCGCTGATCCTGATCGCCCTTGTGCTAGTGATAACACTGGGTCAATCGCTATGGATCATTGTCACAGTGCTCTGTCTTTTCATCTGGCCACGATTCGCCCGGCAGGTTCGCGGCGAAGTACTGCAGCTGAAACACATGGATTATGTGTCCCTGGCCAAGGTTTCCGGGGCATCCACTGCCCGAATTCTGTTCATACACATATTTCCGGGAACGATCAATACATTAATCGTGGTGGCAACGCTCCAGGTCGGAATCGTGATTCTGTTGGAGTCGACCCTCAGCTTCTTGGGAGCCGGAGTCCCGCCTCCCACGCCCGCCTGGGGCTCGATGGTCTCGGACGGTCGTGACAAGCTGGCAGGCGGCGTTTGGTGGATATCAACCTTCCCGGGTGTCGCCATCATGCTGACGGTCATGTCGCTGAACCTGTTTGGTGACTGGCTCCGGGATACACTGGATCCTCGGTTGCGCCAACTAGAGTGACCGAAACTCCTATTGGTATATATCTGAAAGTCAAATTATCCGGCATATTGGGAGGCATGTAGATTCAATGGTCACAGATGCCAGAGTGAACACAGAGACCGTCTTGACGGTCGAGGATCTAAGAACATACTTCACCACCCGTTGGGGAACGGTGAAGGCCGTTGACGGGATATCATTTGATTTGCGCAAAGGGGAAACCCTTGGGATCGTCGGTGAGTCCGGGTGCGGCAAGTCCGTAACCATGCTCTCACTGATGCGGTTGATTCCGATGCCCCCGGGACGGATCGTTTCCGGTTCGATAACCCTTGACGGGGAAGACCTTGTCCAGATCTCGGAGCAGGAAATGGCCCAGGTCAGGGGCAGTAAAATCGCCCTCATCATTCAGGACCCGATGACCTCGCTGAACCCAGTTTTCTCAATAGGAAACCAGGTAGAAGAGGCCATTGAGATCCACCAGGACATTCCTAAACGCTCGATCGTGCAGGGAGCCCTCGAGGTTCTGCGAAAGGTAAACATCCCTGCCGCCGAGTCTCGGGTTAAGGACTACCCCCATCAGATGAGCGGCGGCATGCGCCAGAGGGTTGTGGGAGCTATCGGAATCTCCTGCCAGCCCCAGGTGCTCATCGCCGATGAGCCCACCACGTCTCTAGATGTGACGATTCAGGCCCAATACCTGAAACTGCTGAAAGACATTCAGAAAGACTCTGATCTGTCCCTCATATTCATCACTCACGACTTCGGTATCGTCGCCAAGATGTGCGACCGGGTCGCGGTGATGTACGCCGGCCGTATCGTAGAACACGGCAGTGTTCGGGACATCTTCAACAACCCGTCTCATCCATATACTGAAGCGCTACTAGCCTCAGTTCCAAAGATGGACCGAGATGTAGAAAGGCTGTTCTCCATAGAAGGCCAACCCCCGCCGCTCCATGACCTGCCCGTAGGCTGTTCCTTCGCTGACCGTTGTCCGGTAGTGATGGACAAATGCCGCGAGCAGTATCCAGACTCTATCACCGTGTCAGACGGTCACATCTCGTCCTGCTGGAGAGCCTCAGAATGACAACTGCAGAGCAGACACCCCAGATCACCGAACCGGGTACTGTGATCCTTGAGGCCAAGAACCTCAAAAAATATTTCCCTGTGACCAAAGGCCTATTGATATCCAAGGTGACTGGACATATCAAGGCCGTTGACGACATATCTTTCGAGCTCCGTGCAGGTGAGACCCTTGGCATCGTCGGGGAGTCCGGCTGTGGCAAAAGCACCACCGCCAAGATGATGCTGATGCTTGAGGAGCCCACAGACGGCAACATCCTATTCGAAGGCCAAGATGTTCACAGTTCCAGTGCTGCAGTAAGAAAGTCTTACCGCAGTTCGGTACAGGCGGTATTCCAAGACCCGTGGAGTTCACTCAACCCACGCATGCGGGTCAAGGACATCATCGCCGAGCCCATGGTTATCAACTGGGACATCACCAGGGCTGAACAACAAGAGCGGGTCCTGAAACTCCTAAACGACGTTGGTCTGAACGAATATCATTCCAATCTCTTTCCCCACGAGTTCTCCGGAGGACAGCGCCAACGCCTGGCCATCGCCCGCGCACTAGCGCTGAACCCAAGAGTAATCGTCCTAGACGAACCAGTATCAGCATTGGATGTATCCATCCGAGCGCAGATCATGAATCTGCTCAAAGATTTGCAGTCCGAGTACAACGTAGCCTACATGCTCATCGCCCACGACCTGGCCACAGTGCGCTACATGTGCACCTGGGTAGCGGTTATGTATTTGGGTGAAGTAGTAGAGCTGTCACCGGTGAAGGACCTCTATGAAAGTCCGTCTCACCCTTACACCAAGGCTCTTATGTCGGCGGCGTTGCCGTCTCATCCTGATATGGAACAGGAAGAGATAATCCTACAGGGCGAGGTTCCTTCACCGTTGAACCCGCCGCCTGGTTGTTATTTTCACCCGCGTTGCCCTGCAGCCATGGACCGTTGCTCCATAGACAAGCCCGAGACCAAAGAGATCTCTCCCGGACACACGTTGAGTTGCCACCTGTTCTAAAGTACCGAGCATCAAAAGGAACATCTAAGAACCGGGAGGCTAGCCTCCCGGTTCTTTACTTTAGACATGCAGATGCTAGAATCCTGCCAGACATCATGCCCAGAACGACCGTAAAAAAGAGAGGTCCCCGGACCAAGAGCAAGGCCGAAATCGCGCGGACCATCCAGATGATGACCGAACAGTACGGCCCCTTCGACCAGGAACCTCGACTTCCTCCGACCGACGAGATGGTCTTCACCATACTGTCTCAGCACACGTCTGACATCAACTCCAGCCGAGCCTACCGCCGCCTGATGGACCGGTTCGTCTCTCTGGATGCCGTAGCCGCTGCAGATATATCCGAAATCGAAAAAGCCATAGCTCCAGGCGGACTTGCCAAGATCAAGGCTCCCCGCATCAAAGAGGTCTTAAACCGGATTCTTGAGTTGAACTGCTCGTTGGACATATCGTTCCTACGCGAGATGCCACTAAGAGACGCCAAAGCGTGGTTACGACAGTTGCCAGGCATCGGCCCAAAGTCAGCTGGAATCGTGCTAAGCTTTTCCCTGGGTATGCCTGCCATGGCCATAGATACTCACATCTATCGGGTTTCGCAGCGATTGGGCGTCATCGGCCCAAAGGTGAGCGCAGACAAGGCCCATGATCTCCTCGAGGAGAAAGTAGAACCCGATGAGGTGTTTAACTTCCATGTTTCGTACATCAACCACGGCCGCCAAGTGTGCCGGGCTCAGCGGCCGCTTTGTCCCGAGTGTGTGGTCGGCGGACTCTGTCCCTCGCGCAAGAAATTCATGAGCAAGATGGACTTGGCTGACCTAGAAGCCCAGGAAGAGCAATCTTTGGCGGGAACCAGCGGAGCACCAATGCCCCACGTCCCCCAATCCGAAACCCTATAGATAGAAAGAGTTAATGACATGAAAGTAGGGATCATCAATATCACCGGCTATGCAGGCAGTGAGTTGGCCCGCATCTTGTACCGTCACCCGGAAGTGGAAGTCACATCAGTCACAGGCAGGAGCGCCGCCGGTCAGCCGTTGAACGAGGTCTTCCCTCATCTGAACGCCATGGGCTTGACCATCGAGCCTGAGTTGAGCGGGAGCCTAGACCTGGTCTTCTCGGCCTTGCCCCACAAAGCCAGCGCAGAAGCGTGCATCCCGGTGTTGGAGCAGGGCGTGAAGGTCGTAGACATCAGTGCCGACTTTAGGCTTAAACAGGCCGATGAATACCAAGAATGGTATGGAGTCGACCATCCCGATCCGACCTTCCTGGAAGAGGCCGTATATGGCCTCACAGAGCTGCACAAGGACGACATCAAAGCGTCTCGGCTAGTTGCCAACCCTGGCTGTTATCCCACCAGCGCTATCCTCGGTCTGGCGCCGGCGGTAGCAGAAGGAATCATTACCCAGGACATAATCGTCGACAGCAAATCCGGCGTATCGGGTGGAGGTCGGAGCCTCACCCTGACCAACCACTTCTCTGAAGTGAATGAAAACGTGTTTGCCTACGCCCTGAACGGGCACCGGCACTTGCCGGAGATTACCCAGGAATTAGCTCCACTCGCCAGCAAGCCCTTGAACTTGACGTTCCTGACGCACCTGATTCCCATGACCCGGGGAATCCTGAGTTCATGCTATGCCACTCTGGCGGATCCCAGCAAATGGGCCGGCGACAACGGAAAACAGAAGATTATGGATCTGTACCGAGACTACTACACAGACGACCCGTTCGTGCAAGTCGTGCCAGTTCCCCCGCAGACCAAGCAGACCCTGGGCAACAATCTGTGCCTGGTGCACCCTTCCATCGACCATCGCACAGGACGCCTTATAGTCATCAGCTGCCTGGACAACCTGGTGAAGGGCGCCGCCGGTCAGGCCGTACAGAACATGAACATCATGTGCGGGTTTCCAGAGGAAACATCCCTAGAATCATTAGCGGTTTACCCGTAGAGACGCTCTATCAGCAATAAGCTTTCAACAGTCGTTTAGCTCCTACCATTAGCCGTGTAGCTATAGTAGAATATCCCTCGTGCCCCGGTCGTCTAGCCTGGCCTAGGACGCCACCCTTTCAAGGTGGAGATCATGGGATCGAAGCCCATCCGGGGTACCAGATAAGCACGATTAAACCCTGCGGTTGTTACCGCGGGGTTTTTTGCTCCCTGCCGTGCTTCACTGTAATAAATTGGAGCCGAAGGAGATGAGCCATGCCACGTCTATCAGAAAAAGTCGCTTTGATTACGGGAGGTGCTGGAGGAATCGGCCAGGCGGCAGCGCGGCTATTCACAGATGAAGGTGCACACGTCGTTTTGGTTGACCGCGAAGAAGCCGCTTTGGAAAACGTGGTCAGCTCCATCGGCGAAGACAAGGCTAGTTTTGTAGTAGCGGACGTTACCAAATCTGACGAGACTCAAAACTACGTCAAAGCCGCCATTGAACGCTGGGGAGGTATCGACATCTACCTGGCGAACGCCGGTATCGAGGGCATGGTCTCCTCGATTCCTGACTACCCACATGACATGTTCGACCAAGTCATGGCCGTCAACGTGCGGGGAGTCTGGCTAGGTCTCAAATACGTGATTCCAGTCATGCGTGAGCGTGGCGGCGGAAACATAGTCATCACATCATCCACAGCGGGCATCGGCGGCACGGCGGGTATGTCAGCGTACACCACTAGCAAGCATGCAGTGATTGGCATGATGCGCACTGCTGCACTCGAATGCGCTCCCATGGGTATTAGGGTGAACACCGTCAACCCAGCGCCAATCGAGACGCGGATGATGCGCTCGTTAGAAGAGATGAGGGTCGCAGCCGCAGACAGTTCAGAAGTAACTGTGGAGCGCACCAAACAGTCTTACGCATCGCGCATACCGCTCCAGCGCTACGGGTACCCTGAGGAGGTGGCGAAGGTGATGCTATTCCTAGCCAGCGACGATAGCAGCTTCTGCACCGGCGGCGTATACATGGTAGACGGCGGCAGATCCGCCGGAAACACCTAGACAGGCTGTCATTCAAAAGAGCCGTTGGGTTTACGCCTGTGTATTGGTATGAGTTCTACCGACGAAACCGAAGTCGGCAGCTTTGCGCCAGGAGCGGTTGGAGCATCATGACTTAGTGATGCTGGCCGATGGTTGTTGTCCCCATTCCGGACACCGTGCTATGATTGCCACAGTCTCGCATCGTGGTCGAAACCGGCCGCTCGGACACCTCTTCTAGGCTCGAGATTCTTATTTGAACAGCCGGCAAGAACGTCATGTCTACCTATCTGTAGACGAGCCATTCGTCGTTAGTATCCAGAAAGACATTCTGGGTGATAATTCCGGCTCATCAGTTGAAGATTGGCTGACCTCGGTTGCGGAAAAAGCGATGGGCGTGGCGTCGGAGGGAGCTGACCCGTCGCAAATGAGCCTGCTCATCACGGGAGACGATACCGTCCACAGTCTCAACGCTAAGTTCAGAGGCCTGGACGAAGTGACTGATGTATTGTCCTTCTCGACGGACCACGGAGGCCATTGGGAAAGCGAAGAAGATCCTCCGGAGAAACCAGACGGATTCGATTTCATCCTGCCTCCCGGCGAGCCTACTCCTTTGGGTGAAGTGATTGTGTCCTACCCTCAAGCGCAACGTCAAGCGGAAGAGCAGGGCGTACCCCTTGAATATGAGTTAGCCCTTCTGGTAGTACATGGTGTGCTGCATCTCACTGGACATGACCATCTGGAGCACGAAGAGGCGGAATTGATGCAATCGCGTGAGCAAGCAGCTCTTGCGAAACTTAACATTCACGCCTGACATACAGGCTAGACGACCACGATGGAGACCCACCTGCAATGACCGGCCAGGCTATAACTGAATCTGCCTCTGCCGCCCAGGTCTTCTACCGGAAATGGCGGCCCGCCAGCTTCAGCGAGCTGGTTGGACAGGACCACGTCTCCAGCACACTCCGCCAGTCTCTGAAACAGGGACGAGTCTCCCATTCTTACCTGTTCTGCGGGCCCAGAGGCAGCGGCAAAACCACCACAGCCAGGATAATCGCCAAGGCAGTGAACTGCCTCAACAACCGAGAAGGCGATGCCTGCGAAGATTGCGACAATTGCCGATCCATCACCGGCGGCCAGTTCATGGACATCATTGAACTCGACGCCGCCAGCAACCGGGGGATTGACGAGATTCGCGACATCCGGGAGAAAGTAAACTTCGCCCCAGCCCAGGGTCAGCGCAAGGTCTACATCATCGACGAAGCCCACATGCTGACCGACGCCGCCTCCAATGCCTTCCTGAAGACACTTGAGGAGCCACCGCCCCACGTAATCTTCGTGCTGTGTACAACGGAAGCGCACCGCATCCTGCCAACCATCATTTCCCGCTGCCAACGCTTCGATTTCCGCCGCATCGGCTCCGAACTAATCTATGGCCGATTGACGGACATCACCGAAGCCGAGGGCGTGAACGTGGACCCGGAAGCGATACGGCTAGTGGCCCGCAATGCCTCCGGCAGCCTGCGGGACGCGGAGAATCTACTGGAACAACTTGTAGTGTCATCTACCGGGGACGTTACACTGAAGCAGGTTGAAGAACTTCTGGGCCTGGACAACGGCGAGAGTTCCCTGGAGCTAGTCAAGTACCTGCTCATGGGCAACACCTCGGCTGCTCTGTCGACAGTTAACCAAGCCGCCTGGAGCGGTACAGACCTTCGGCAACTGCATAATCAATGCACAGAATTGCTAAGAGCGTGTATGCATCTGCAATGGGGATCTGAGGGAGCTGTGGACCTTCCTGACGACGTCATTGCCCAACTCAAGGAGCTAGCTGGAGGTCTGCCGCCCTGGCGCATCGTAGGGAGCTTAAAGGTCTGGGGTGACGTCAACATGCGGTATGACGCTCCATCCACGCTTCCATTGGAACTTGCGGTAGTAGAGATTTGTGAAACCACCGCGCCTCCGACAGGCCAGCCGGCTGCACCTGCTCCACCGGCACGGACAGCAGCTCCACCGAAACCCGCCCGCGCTACAGCCGTTCCGCAGCCACAGCAGCGGCGCACGGCCGATGAGCATCGGCCCGCAGCAGCCAGACAGGCAGCCAACGCCCGCCCAACGCCCAGCCAACGCCGCCCAGCTCTAGATCCGGAGCCAATCTCCGAGCTCGGAACACAGTGGTTGGCGGCTGTCAAAGTGCTTAACCGGCTGAAGGGCAAGAAATATAACCTGGGGGCCCTTCTCAGAGATTGCAAACCCAACGCCGTATCCTTGGAGGGAAACACCCTAGTCTTGGGCTTCTCCAACAAAGCCAATCTGGAACGGATGCTAGAGGAGATGGACGACCCAGGTTCCCGCCGTCAGGTCAGCCAAGCCGTAACCGACTCTTTCGGAGCGACCTATGAATTCCAACTCACCATGGCCAACGGAAGCGGAGCCACCGCCAACACAGCTAAAACCGCCCAACAGAGTTCCTTGGTGCGCACGGCCTTGGGTATGGGCGCCAGAGTCCTAGAGGAGATAGAAGAATGAACAAAAATATGATGCGTCAGGCACAGAAACAACTTGCCCAACTGCAAAAGATTCAAGAAGAACTAGAAAGCCTCACTGTAGAAGGCAGCGCCGGGGGAGGGGCTGTGAAAGTGGTCATGACCGGCAAACAGATCGTGGAGTCTGTGACCATCGAACCCGAGGCAGCCGAAGAGATAGACCTGCTCCAAGACATGGTCCTAGCAGCCGTCAACGACGCTTCCACCAAAGCCCAGGAACTGGCCGCCCAGAAGATGAGCGTGGTTACCGGCGGCATGAACATTCCAGGATTCTAAGCCGGCGCACACTCTATAAATGACTCAAGAGAACATCTCCGGAGCCTCCCCTTCTTTGTCTCGGCTGGTACAGGAACTGAACCGGCTACCAGGCATCGGCCCCAAGAGCGCCCAACGGCTGGCGTACTACATTATCAGGCTGCCCGACGACGATGCCTACGCTTTGGCCGACGCCGTTACATCTGTCAAGCAAAATATCGTCTTCTGCGAGGAATGCCAAAATCTAACCGACGCCTCGCCATGTCAGGTCTGTTCCGACCCGCACCGGGACCGAACCACAATCTGCGTGGTTGAAGACCCTTTGGACGTGTTGGCCATGGAACGCACCCGCAGCTACCGGGGCCTCTACCATGTTCTTCACGGGGTAATCTCACCCATCAACGGTATTGGACCAGACCAGTTGAAGCTCAAAGAACTATTCAATAGACTCACGAGAGACGATGTGGCGGAGATGGTCGTGGCCACCAACCCCACACTAGAAGGCGAGGCTACAGCCATGTATATACGCCGCCATCAGTCCCAGGGCAACATCAAGATTACTCACCTTGCTAGGGGGCTGCCCGTAGGCGGATCATTAGAATATACGGACGAAACCACGTTGACTCGGGCCTTCCAAGGCCGACAAGAGATCTAGGGCAAGAAACCTGATCCGGAGCTTGGCGTATGGCCCCTCCAAAGACCTATCGTTGCGAAGGCATCATCCTAGGCTATAAGCCGCTGGGAGAGGCCGACCTTCTGGTTACCATGTTCACCAGAGACCAAGGGAAGGTACACGCGGTGGGCAAAGGCGCGCGACGGTCCACCAGCAAGCTTATGGGCCATCTAGAACCACTGACCGCGGTCAAGCTGTTCCTGGCCCACGGCCGGAGCATGGATATAATCTCCCAGGCGGAAGTCATAAACAGCTTCTCAACGCTGAAAGAAGACCTAACGGGTATCACCAAAGGACAGTACCTAGCGGAGATGGTGGACGGGTTCGGCGCCGAGTCTAGCCCCAACCCTAGCCTGTTCCAACTGATGATCGACACTCTGACGGTGATCGAAGCCGCCCCTGAATCCGAAATGGCGCTCAGATACTTCGAGTATCACCTCCTCCAAGTGTCTGGGCTCATGCCGGAACTGTACCACTGCGTAGAGTGCCGAGAAGAATTGGAGCCCAACGCCCACCGGTTCAGCCCCAACGTGGGCGGCACGCTGTGCTTGGCGTGCAGCCCCGAGGACGCTCATCTAAGACCTCTGTCCCTTAGGGCCCTGAAAGTGCTCCGCCTTTTGGATCGCAGCCAGTTGGCTGAAGCTTGCAAACTCTCCATCAACGGCGCTCTGTCTAACGAGTTGAAAAGCCTGCTATCCACGACCGTTAGCTATTGGCTGGGTAAAGAAATTCGTTCTAACTCGTTCTTAGAACACCTACGCAATGAGACCCCGCCTGAGGTATATATCTAAAGCTTATAGCTCATTTTTTGAGCGGGGCCCGCGTTTTCACACTTAAAAGCCGGGCTACCGCTCCTTGATACGAAGGGTAAATTGTGTTTACCAAGATACTAATTGCAAATCGGGGCGAGATTGCTTGCCGGATCATTCGTACCTGTCAGAGGTTAGGGATAAAGACTGTCGCGATATACTCGACGGTCGATCAGGAAGCTCTGCACGTCAAGATGGCCGATGAGGCTTATCTAGTCGGTGAAGCCCCCCCTCACGACAGCTACCTCAATATGGGTAATATCTTAGACGCCGCCGAAACGTCCGGCGCCCAAGCTATCCACCCCGGCTACGGTTTCCTGTCTGAAAATGCTGAATTCGCTCGTCTCTGTGAAGAGACGGGCATTTGCTTTATCGGCCCGGACCCAGATGTGATGGAGAAAATGGGAGACAAGATGCGCTCCCGCAAGCTGGCCCGTAAAGCCGGCCTTCCCATTCTTCCGGGCACCGACGAAGCTGTAGCTAACGAGAACGCCTCTACCAAAGCCTGGGAATTAGGATTCCCATTGATGGTCAAAGCGGCCGATGGCGGTGGTGGTATCGGCATCCACATCATCGAGAATCAAGAAGAACTGATGCCGCTGATCGACCGGACCAGGCAGATTGCAGAGAGCGCGTTTGGCAGCTCTCGTCTATTCTTCGAACGGTATCTGAAAGACGCCTCCCATATTGAGGTACAGCTTCTTGGCGACAAGCACGGTAACCTAGTCCACCTCCACGAGCGTGACTGCTCCGTACAAAGACGCAATCAGAAACTGGTGGAGGAAACACCTTCCTCGGCAAAATTGACCCCAAGGCTGCGCCGGCGGGTCAGTAGCCTGGCGACTAAACTTGGAAAGTTCATCGGCTATACCAGCCTGGGCACCGTCGAGTTTTTGGTTTCGGCAGACGGCAGTGTTTTCTTCCTTGAGATGAACACGAGGCTCCAAGTCGAACACGGCGTCACAGAACTGGTGACCGGACTAGACCTAGTCGAACTTCAGATTCAGGCTGCGGCTGGAGAGACCCTGCCGATAAGCCAGGAGGATGTCTCCATCAACGGCCATGCCATCGAAGTCAGGGTATATCCCGAAGACCCCAAGACATTCATGCCAGATGCGGGCGATATCACAGACCTGCACCAGCCTGAGGGCGAATTCATCCGCATCGACTCCGCGCTTTGCAACAATTACACCGTTCAGTTAGACTACGAGCCGCTTATGGCTAAGATTATGGCCTGGGGCAAGGATCGCGATCAAGCGATAAAAACCCTACAACGGGCCCTGTTGGAGTTCCGTGTAGAAGGCGTCAAATGCAACGTCCCATTGTTACGGGATATCCTGGCCACCAAAGAATTTGTGGCGGCCACATACCATACCGGCTCCATGCCTATCTGGCTCGAAGAATTTCAGATTAGGGCTCAAAATAAATGCAGCAACGGAAAGATGCATAAGAACGGCAACGGACACAAAAGCGGCAATGCTAACGACGCCAAGAATGGTCACAAAACTGGACACGAGAACGGCGAACGTGAAATCGCCGCTGCCATTGGGGTATCCCTCGCTATGACCATGAAGTCCGCTCAGCCTGTCTCGCTTGCCCCCTTCAGTCCGTGGCGCGTCTACGGGCGCCGGGAGCAGCTTCTTTCCCGAACACTGGGGAACCGGGGTTGGCAGTAACTACCCTTCGGGTAAAGGTTGGGGATAACTGGTACGAAGTCGAAGTAGGTGATCTGACCCAATCCCCGGTTCAGGTAACCGTTGAAGGCGAGACCTTCCTGGTGGAAATAGAAGGCCTGCCTAGTCCACCGCCAGTACGCCCTCGGCGTGGGCGCACTCAAACCCGCGGTATCCTGGAACCGCCTCCCATTACGCGTGGTTCCGCCAGCTCAGCCCCTGACAATATCATCGTGTCACCTTTGTCCGGACGCGTTATCTCCATCCTAGTTCGCCCCGGAGAATCGGTGACCGCCGGCCAGGAAGTATGCGTGGTTGAGGCTATGAAGATGGAGCAGAGCATCCGCGCTACCAGAGATGGCGTTGTCAAAGAGATTATGGTCCAGCCCATGGACTCCGTCCGCACCAACGACCCTCTGATAGAACTGGATTAAGCTTCTAACGTTCTTGCCGCTGCGGTGTTTATTCGTTTATTCAGCGTAGAAACAACGAGTCTCCAAATCTCGGGCCTCTATGATGACAGTCAACCCAGATCAAACTTGTAGAAGCTCTCGAAAAAACATCCTATATCGCGATGATCACTGGTCGATTGAACGCGACGTTGAATACTGCATAGAGAGTCTCAGAACCTCAGACGTTATGGAAACCCGGCTCCTACTACCCTTGCAGAGATTGATATGTTATATTGCCAGCCGTGATGCCAATTAGGGAGGCAACGCCAGATGGAATTGCGGCAGCTTGTCAGTTTTTACCACGTAGCCCGGCTGCGAAGCGTCTCAAAGGCGGCCCGTACACTGGCATTGGGTCAGCCGACGGTCACTACCCATCTTCGCAAGCTCGAAGATGAATTAGAGATCGTGCTTTTCGACCGCATAAAGCGGCCGATTCAGCTCACATCAGAAGGGTCTATCCTGCTGGAATTGGTTACACCTGTGGTCCATGCTGTGGACGCCCTAAAGACCCAGATGGACTATAACGAACGCCGCGGATCATTCGTCGTTGGCGCCTACCCGGACTTGGTGATGCATCACCTGCCATCGGGCATCCAGGTCTTCAGTCAGACCTACCCTGATGTTCGGATACAGCTATTGGCGCGCCCGTACACGCCTTTGCTACGCCTAGTGCGGTCCGGCGAGGTCGACCTGGCATTCTGCGCGCCGCCGCCCTCGGAAGACCCAGACCTAGAATTCCAGGAGTTATTCCGATTCGATGTATGCCTAATGACTCCCCTAGACCATCCCCTGTTAAAACGGGCCAGCGTGACCTTGCAAGACCTGTCTCCTTGGCCGCTAATATTGTCAGGTCCAGAGAGTCTAACTCGGCAGAGGGTAGAGCAGGAACTGAGAAACCAGGGAGTGACTTGGGACGTTGTATTGGCATTGGACGACACCGAGTCCATCAAACGCTATGTCGAGACTGGCATGGGTGTTGCCGTCTGCGCCGATTTCACGCTCCACCAAAGGGATCACGACCGGCTTGGCGTGGTGCGCCTGGACCACATCTTCGAATCCTCGGTCATCGGAGTCTGCACATTGAAGGGCAAGTTTCTGGGACAGGCCGTACGGAACTTCATCGAAGTGCTCTCCAACGAGATGCGCGGGTTCCACGCCGATCTCGCAGGCTGGGAACACACAAATGTCGACGAGCACACCAAATCCCAAGCCCTGTAGAGTTTCAAGAAAAGGAAAGAAACGGGGCGCTATCGCTGTGGCTGTGATTGCTATTTTAATCGCACCTTGAGTCTTGTTGACCTTAGACTGGATAATAGGGCAGATTCGTCCATCTGGTCTGAGGTTTTTATGTCAACCGGTCCTTCTAGCAAACTGGTCAAAGTAACCGTGGTCGGCGCCGGTATAGTCGGCGCCGCCATCGCTCATTCCCTCGCCAAACGCGGCGCGGCCGTAACGGTTATCGACCGAAGCCTACCCGGCAGCGGAGCCACCAGCCATTCCTTTGCCTGGATCAACGCCACCGCAAAGCATCCCGTTTCCTATCACGACTTCAACCGCCGTTCTTTAGTCATGTGGGACCGGTTCGCCAAGAACCTGGACATCGACATCGGCCTGCGCTGGGGCGGGCAGATGGAATGGGCTGCCACGAAAGAAGGAGCGGCAGAGCTTAAATCTCGTGCCGCGCAGCTCCACTCTTGGGGGTACCCCTGCGAGATTCTAGACGGCATCCAAATGTCGGAACTGGAGCCCTCGATCTCTCCTGGAAATGTAACGGCGGCCATCTATTGCGAACTAGACGGCGCAGTGGAACCCACGCTCGCGGCGGAAGCCTGTATCCGGGTAGCCACCAAGCACGGAGCAACCGCCATGCTTGAGACTGAGGTCACTGACATAACATCGGATTCCAGCTCCGCCAAGGTCGTGGCAGGCGGAATAAACATCGAATCCGACGTGGTCGTGCTGGCTGGTGGCGTGGACAACACCCCTTTGGCGGCGATGGCCGGGATATCTATACCCCAGCAGGACAGCCCAGGCGTGGTGATTCGCACCAACCCCATCTCTCAGCCACTGCTGTCCAACGTATCGGTGGTATACGCCCCACCACTGGAAACAGGACGACCCGAGATTCACTTGAGGCAATCCATAGACGGTACAGCCATGATCGGGGAAGGCAGCCAAGAGAGCCTGGCCAGAGACGATACACAACCCCACGCTGACGAACTGCTGGCGCGGGCGGCAGAATACGTTCCTGCCCTCAAAGGTGCTTCGGCCATACCAGTGCCCGTTGGCTACCGGCCCATGCCCTTAGATGGCTTCCCGGTGATTGGCTTCTCGCGAAAAGCACCCAACCTATACTTGGCCTTGACCCACAGTGGAGTCACCCTAGCACCGCTCATGGCCCAGATGGCTACTATGGAGATAGTGGATGGAGCACAGGTGGAATTCTTGAGCGACTACCGCCCCGACAGGTTCGAATAGGGCGGAACGCCAACTTATAAAACGTCCAGGTACCACGTGCAGGTTGGTCCGAAACAGCACTCGTTTATGATGAAACTCTGAACCGGATCGGCCGACAGAACAATCGAAGCCGTTTCACTTTTAGATCTGTACTTCCGCCAACCAAAATCAGAAATCATGGCCGGAATACAAGATTACCGTTATTTCGCACTGCTCGGTTCCTCATGTAGGGTCATAGGTTCAATTTGATTGGGAAGATTGGCTAGTTTCAAGGAACGTAGGCGGGTTCCCTAATAGCAAAAACAAACACGAGCCGAACATACAAACGATGGCTATGACCAAGAATGGGATAGTGTAGGATCCCGTAGCGTCTCGCATATACCCGGCGAAAAGCGGCGCTGCGAATAACATGACATTCATGGGTACCATAGACATACCCGTAATGGCAGCAAAAGCTCGCCGCCCAAAATAAACACCCCTAATCGAGGTTGTCACAGGGGTTCGCCCACCAAATCCAATCCCCAATACAACCGCAAACAAAAACGCCATCCCTATACCATCGTTAAAAACCAATATTACTACTGCGAAAGACTGTATAAATGAGAATCCAAATGCTGCGAAACGTATCGGCACACGGTCTCCCAGATAACCTCCAATCAAGATAAATACCGCATTAACGCCGGTATAGGTACCCACGATCGCGCTAATCGTCGGTAAAGAATAACCCCTATCATCGAGAAGTAACCCAAGATGCACCATGATGCTCACTATGACGATAGATGAACATGCATGTCCGAAGCTAATCAACCAAAATGTACGCGTCCTTATGGCCTGCTGCCAGGAATAACCAACCAACTCCGTCTCTGTAGTGGCTGAGGTACCAGAATTCGTTAAAGAGTCGCATCTATCATCTACATCTCCATCCGGGCGTAACCCGACCTCTTCTGGTCTATTGCGTATCAACCAAGCCAGCGGGAATGCAAATAGTATTATCGTGATGCCTACGCCAAAAGAAGTTGTGCTCCAACCGAATCGTTCGGCGATATTTGGGTCAGTACCCCCTATACACCAAGCAAGGAAAAATGGTATGCCAATCCCTCCGACAGCAAACCCTTCCATGACCACCGCCATCGCCTGCGTTTTTTTGCGGACGAACCAATGGTTCATGACGGTCATCATTGGCAGCCAACCGCCCAAAGCGGCTCCAAAGCTCATGATTCCAAAAGAAGCGTAAAGGTGCCAAAGTTCGGACGTCTGGCTCAGAAAAATGAAACCAGCTCCCAATATGGGGAGGCCGATCGAGACCATCCGACGCGGTCCCAAACGCTCTATGAGAATCCCTTCTAGAGGGCCGAGGATACCACCTTCGATTCGAGTCACCGCAAAGGCCCAAGACATCTGTCCAGCGGTCCATCCAAACGCATTTCTCAGTACTGGATTCCATACAGGCATACCTTGGAACAACGGGACTGTCCCGAGAGCCATAACAACCGCGCCAAGTCCAGCTAGCCACCAACCACGGTAAATATGATTAATCTGTAGGGATAATCTCATTTCATTTAATCTCTAAAATCACTGGTCTATTTAACTTTTAACCGTCTAGTTTGCCAGGATTCGGTCGTCAATCCAGCACGATGCGTTCAGCGAAACCCCTTTCCAAAACCTTTGCTCTCCATCGGCTTCGTTCAAGCTTCGGCTTGCCCGAGATAACCTTCGTACGTACTTGTGACCTGATCGAGTACCGTGGTCTTACTCTTCACAATCTCCGTGACCACTATGGCATTGAAATCGCGGCTATGCTTCCGGTCCCTGAGCGAAATGCGTTACTCCTTTTCCGCAGCTCCAGGAATTTAAGAGTAAAACTCTCGCTTAACCAATCGGCCAAACCCGATTCTAGCCCATCCACTTTCAATCCGATATTCGTAGCGTTGGTGCTGGTGTCACCAATATTTATTTATTTAATGGAGTTTTCCAGTCATTAGATAGTCGTAACCCGTGAAGAACATAACACCAACCACAAAATTATGATATTAAACCTACACTAATATGACTAAAATGAATACACTATGTTTGACAAAGCTATCTAGTTTCGTTACGTTGCACTCCGTGAAACTTCTAGGTTCTTACACCTGTGGTTCGCATCTACTGGGCGGCCACTGGGAGTAAACGTAATTCCCTCATCTCAAGGAGGCTCATGAGTAGTTTAACCAAGGTCACTGGCGTTCTCAGAATCCATCTATTCATCGCGATGCTAGCGCTATTCGCCGTCGCGTGCGGTGGTGACAGCGGAAGTTCTACCGACACAAAATCTAGTTCGCCGGCTAGTTCGTCGGCATCTAGTTCCGCAGCACCTACGGCAAAACCCAAATCAGCCGACAAACCAGCAGCCACTCAAGGGGCAAAAGTCGACGAGCTGATCATGGGATTGATCTCCCCTACCAGAGACTATTTTAGGTCTTGGGTTAAGGGAACCGCAGACCAAGTCATAAAGCATGACCCCATGATGGAGTGGTTGTTCGAAGTCAGTCCTGAGACCAACACGTTCGGACCTTGGCTTGCTACCGAATACGAGATAGCAGCTGATAGCATGTCTTGGAACCTTAAGTTGGCCAAAGGTGCCAAGTGGAATTCTAGTAGTGGTAAAGATTACGGAGAATTCGGCGCAAAGGACGTAGTCCACAATCATGCCATCTGGTGTGACCCTGATT
>JAKUNK010000046.1:0-20439 GCA_022451945.1 Dehalococcoidia bacterium | reverse complement strand
CCATGTCCCGGGCGGCAGGGCCAGAGGAGATGCGGCCAGTTGGAGAGGCCGAGTGGGTTCGGGGGATAGGGGCTCAGAGCGATAGTGGCTTGTACGGCCCAACAAATGTGGCAGCCGGGATTGTGGGGTATGCCAACCTCAACTTGGGAGCGGCCGTGGAGCCGGTCCTGGAAGCCATGGAGTCGGCCAGCAGCGGGCGCTTTCGTAGCGTACGGCATACTTGTAGTTGGGACGCCTATGAGCCACTACAGTCACACCGCTCAGGCTGGCCGGGAATGATGGCAGAAGCCAACTTTCGAGAGGGTCTGACCAAACTTGTAGGAAGAGGACATGCCTTTGATGCCTTGGTCTACCATCCACAGCTTTCTGAGCTCATAGAGTTGGTGGACGCATTCCCAAATGGGATTTTCGTCCTCAACCACATCGGCCGGCCTTTAGGAGTCGGGCCTTATGATGGGCACCGTAATGAGGTTTTTGAAGTCTGGAAGAAAGACATGACGACCTTGGCGGAACGGGCCAACGTAGTAGTCAAGGTCGGTGGTCTGGGCAACCGTGTCAGCGGATTCGGTTGGGACTCTCAGCCAGAGCCGCCCAACTCGGAGGAACTGGTCGAAAAGACCGCCCCCTACTACCTGCACGCCATCGAAACGTTCGGGCCTGAAAGATGTATGTTTGAAAGCAACTTCCCGGTAGATAAGAATTCTTACTCGTACACAGCCATCTGGAACTCATTTAAGCGCATGACCCAGGACTTTTCAGCCTCCGAAAAGACATGGCTGTTCCACGACACCGCCGCGAAAGCCTACCGCCTGCCGTTGCTGTTCGAGAAGTAGGCGCTAGAAAGCACGGACAGGGAAGACGCGTCGGTAGACCCCCGGAGAGCCCGGAGGATGGCTGTAATGACCGCCGATGTAGTCGTGCATGGTGTCCTCGGTACGGTACTTTTCCCAGAGTAAAGACTCAGGCACCTTTTCGTGTTCGAACTCGTACATCGTCAGGTATTTGGGAGCTCCATCAACCACGTGGTAACGGCGCACCGCCAGGCAGCCCGGAATCGTCAGATTGCGCGGGGTCCGCTGGTTGTCGTAGTAGTCGTTGTACTTATCTTCGATCTCAGCCGGCACTTCCATGCGGCCGATCTGCAGCGCAGGGGCCATGCCTCGGCCTGTGTTGTCTGGGTCGATCTCCGATGGATATATCTGAGTGCAGATGTTACGCACGGTACCCCGCCCAATGACATTCGGGGACATGCGCTTGGTCCAGTCCGTGGGGTTCTGGCTCATTCGTTTGTATTCGGGGGACTCTAATGCTTCAACCGATTCCAATTCGTAGACAGCCAGGTAGCGCGGACCGCCCTTGAGCGCTTGATAACGTGCAGAATCCAGGAATCCCGGTGCGCTCATTCGCTCCGGGATATGCTCTTCGTTGTACCAGGCATTGAACTCGGCATCGTACTCAATGTCGACGTCGGCGTAGACCACCATCAGGGCTGAACCTTTCTTTTTCACCATGATTTCGTTCCTTTAGCTGATTAATCGTCAGTGACTTCAAAGGACAGTGTTGCGAAGCGCATGAAGATGCCGCCACGCGGTTCTGCCAAGGGTCCGTTGGCTACCAGGCAGGCGATGACGTACGTGTTGCCAGGTGTGGCGCTGGGATTTAACTCGACCCGTTGGGGTGCGTTTATCCCCACGATTACACCAGTACTGCGATCGATCTGGCCGTTGACCCAAATCTCACCATAGTTGTCGATGTTGGTTTCGAACCAGAGTCTGGCGCCCTGAACGGGCATGCCGTTGACCAGCTCTGGCAGCTCGACTGTTATCCGGTACCAGGCGAAAGTGAACCCTTCAGAGAGGCTCGCCCGGATATCGTTGCAGACCCTCCAATCCGAGTCGTCGAAGTCTACTTCCCGAGGTGGGCAGGCCAAGAGACGGGCGGTGAGCCCTTCGTTGGGTTCGCCCGGCACGAGTCCTTCTCCAACTCGCCACTCGCCATTTACCTTCTGCCGGTCATCTGCGTTGTTCAGGTCCAATGCGACCCTTGGCATCGTTACCCTCCGTTCCGTATGAAATCGGCGATGCGCTCACCTATCATCATAGTAGTTACGTTGGTGTTGGCGCGGATGCAGTTGGGCATGACCGAGGCGTCCGCGATGCGCAGCCCATCTATACCGTGCACCCGCCCGTGCTGGTCAACCACGGCCATACTGTCAGAGGACGAGCCCATCTTGCAGGTGCCGGAGATGTGTTGCCCGGTGGTGACGTCGCGGGCACAAAAGACGTCCAGAGCGTCGTCGGAGGCCAATTCTTCGTCTGTGGGCTCTATCCGGTATTCCACGAATTCCTTGAAGGTATCACCCTCTCCAAGGCTGACGCAGGTGCGTACCATCTCCCGCATCCGCTGTCGGTCGAAGGGGTCTTGTAAGTACCGGTAGTCTAAGAAAGGCTGTTCGTGAGGGTCGGTCGAGGTTAGTTTCAGTTCACCGGCGCTCATGGCCAGGTCTAGCACTCCCAGCATACGCACACCCAGAGGCTCCATGCGATCTCCGCCGCGATCGACCCGCTCAGTTGCGTAGGACTGCATAAGGATCATCAAGTCGTTACGGAGGTCAGACCCCTCCGCTGTCCAGCGTAAGCCCATCTGGACCCTTGGGGCATAGCCGTCTAGGGGAAAGTCCTTTTTGGTTTTGAAGGTCACGTAGATCATGGGATGGTCCCGCAGGTTCTGGCCAACTCCGGGAAGTTCGTGGACCACTGGCAGACCCATCTCCTGTAGATGAGCCGCTGGACCTATGCCTGATAGCAGCATGATCTGAGGAGACCCGATGGCACCGGAGCTCAGCACGATCTGGTCAGCTTCAGCAACGAAAATCTCTCCACCGCTCTCAACCTCGACACCGACGGCTTTTTTGCCTTCGAAGATGATTCGCCGGGTGGTGGCATTAGGCCGGATGGTCAGATTCAGGCGATGCCGCGCTGGGTTCAGATAGCCCAAGGCGGTGCTGAAACGTATGCCGTTGGGGTTATTGAAAGGAATTGGGCCGACACCCGACGCCTCGGGATGGTTGTGGTCCGGGCTATCGGTGAAACCGGCAGCTCGACAGGAGTCTTGAAAGGCAGCCTGGTCGGGATTTAGCTCGTCCTGCTTGAAACGGCGGGCGATTATAGGACCCTCAGAGCTGTGGAAATCATCGTCGGGGAAGTCGGTGTCAGTCTCGATCTTCCGGAGATAGGAGAGGCACTGGGTGAAGCTCCACTCGTCGTTACCCATGGCCGCCCAAGAGTCGTAGTCCTCAGGCACACCCCGCAGGAAGACTTGGCCGTTGATGGCGCTGGAGCCGCCGGTAACCTTGCCTCGTGGCACCATCATGGGGGGAGAAGTCTCGGTGGCCTTGCCCCAGAACTGCCAGTTGTGGTCGCTGGTCATGATGTCTGTTGCCGTGGAATACCCAAATTTCACTTCATCTGGCAGCTGCTCAAACTCCGGGTAGTCTGGGCCGGCCTCCAGTAGCAAGACAGAGCGCTCTGGGTCTTCGCTCAGCCGGGAAGCCATGATCGAGCCAGCCGAGCCGGCTCCAACAACGATAACGTCGTATTTCATTTTGCGTTCCCTCTATGTAAACCAGTTGGGTTGGCTTTTGCAGGTTCTTGGACGGGGGTCGGCCAGATGATACTGGTGGCTCGATCAAGCGTCAACTGTGAAGAGTGCAGCAGAGGCGACGTTTGACATCCAGGTACGCATCATTAAAATGTCAGGAGCCAATCAGCTACGAGGACCTGAACATGATTAAAAACTTCGGTAGCCTATATGCCGGACACGTCGACCTGGGAGACCTAGGCTTGGGTGCCACGGCAGTCAACGACCGGCGCTTTGATAATGACCATCTGATAACCATCTTCGAACGAGTGGAGAAGATAGTTAAGGTCATGGACGACCTGGGATACCATAGCTTCTGGGCGGCTGAACACCACTTCCAGCACGAGGGGAACGAGACCATTCCGAACCTGCTGCTGCTATATGTTCATCTGGCCAACATCACCAAACAGCTCAAGTTCGGCTGCGGCTTTAACGTCAACCCGATGTGGCACCCCCTCCGGCTGGCGGAGGACTACGCCACAGCTGATATCCTGACCAACGGACGGGTGATCTTCGGCGTCGGGCGCGGATACCATTCCCGTGAGGTGGATACCTTTGGCGTGCCTAGTACTAACTCCGACAACGACGCCAACCGTGAAGTGTTTGAAGAACAGATCGAGATCATGATGAAGGCTTTCAATGAGGAGTCCTTCTCGCATCAAGGCAAGCACTACACCATACCGCCGGAAGTCCCTTACCGGGGATACACACTGAAAGAGATCACTTTGGTACCGCGCCCAAAGAATCTGCCAGTGGAGACATGGCAGCCCATGGTCAGTTCTAGCCAGCGCGCTATGGATTTCATGGCCAAGCATAACATCCAACCGATCATAGGCGGTGGAGCCGTCACTGGCGGTCCGTCAGATGATGTCATCGAGCGCTGGACCGAGACCTTGGACAAACATGGTTATAAAGACGTCAAGCTGGGCAGCCGATTGGTGGTCGGTCTGCCTACGTTTATCGCCGATACCGACAAAGAAGCCATAGAGCAGTCCAGGAGATACCTGGAAGAGGACATGAAGATGTTCGCTCCACTGGGGTTCTTCCGGTCATTCACTCCGGAGATGATCGCGACTCTCGGCGACCCCAGGAAGGCCCCCACAGGCGGCTTCCCAACCATGGAAGAGACCATCGCGGCGGGTGCCTGGGTCTGTGGTACTCCGGAGAGGGTCACCGAACGTATCATGGAGATACAAGACAAGTACCCAGGGCTAGAGTACATGCACGTCGGCTGTAACCGCATGGGTGTCGAGTTGGAGGTCATGATTGAGCAGCTTGAGCGCTTCGGCAAAGAGGTTATGCCCAAGTTCAACGTGGAGAAACGCGTCTAACCTTCAAACTGCCTGACGGAAGGTCAATAAGTATCGCAAGAGCGCCGGAATGTGGATGACACCGCTTCCGGCGCTCCGATTTTTTGTACATTCCCGGCCTAACCGCCGGTGAAGGAACAAGATGGAAACCACCCTGGGTTGGGGCTCAGACGTACTTATCTGGAATGCTGTGGTCCTGATGATCGTCTCGCTGGGGGTAGGATTATTGGGAGGGTTCGTTGGACTGGCCTTGGGGACGATGCGCCTGCCAGCGATGCTTCTTATGGGGATGGCCGCGCCCACCGCAGGCGGCACCAATATCCTGGTCAGCAGCATCAGTTCCATCTTTGGGGCTGCCAGACATGTGCGCGAGGGGCGTGTCAACTTCAAACTGGTTTTGATAATGGGAGGACCGGCCTTCGTAGGTGCATTCATCGGCGGCTTCCTCGGCGGCCGGGTGTCTGAATCGATCCTCCTGTCCGCAGCCGGGCTGTTGGTGCTATGGCAAGGCGTCGAACTTCGCATGAGAGGAAGAGCGACCGCTGTTGCAGACGACTTCGTCACTGAGTACTCAGGTAGGAGAATGGCTGTCGGCGGCGGTATGGGTTTGGCCGTCGGGCTTTTGGGCGGCGCTGTCGGACTTATTCTGGGCAGCATCCGCCTTCCAGCCTTGATCAGAGTCCTGAAGGTCGACCCGCGCATAGCGGCAGGAACCAACCTGGTGATCGGCTTCGTGATGGGTTCTCTGGGCTGGGTCGGTCATGCCTTGAAGGGTGACGTCGACTATCAATTGCTGATTCTCATGGGCACAGGCGCGGCTATCGGCAGTTACTGCGGTGCCAAACTCACCGGTAAAGTAGACCTGGCTACCCTGGTGGGTGCCATGGGCTATGTGCTGATGGCCGTTGGGATAATTCTGGTTTGGCGAGGTGTGAGTTAGGTTACCTCTTGAGTGCCAAGTACTAAGAGAGGACCGGCTCTATCTTGCGTTCGCCCAGATGTGTCAGGTCTTTTGGCATCGACATAGAAAGGTGCCGTTCCTCCACTGAATCTGAAACGGAGGTAGCAAATGCTGAATGTTTTCGCAGACCATAGGTACCAAATAAGTAGGGCGTCTTCCTCTTAGTCCAAGGGTCCTTTGATATGGGTAAGCCCGCCAGCGGTGACTTGGGGATGGCTTACAAGCAGGGCAAGGATTCCGGTGAATAGAATGCAGACTACGATTGGCGTTGGTTCAAAATGTTGCGGTGATCGAGGTTGGTATCTAAAGGCGTACCGGTCGGTTCGAATCTATCTTGTGAAATCTGGAGATTCAGGTACCTTGAGACATAGGATAGATGCGGATGCGATGGCCGCGATCAAGCAGGCTATTCCAACCATGGAAAACCCTCCTAAAGCCAGTGCCAACCCTCCGATGGCAGAGCCTCCGATCGCCCCCAGTTGATTGCTGGTGGCCCAGAATCCGAGAGCTGTAGCGGTTGACGACTCTGCGAGTTCGGTCAATCGGGTTGTCAATATCGGCCAGCCAACACTGAAGAGACAAGCGACACCCAATGCCAACGCTATCACGAGCCACTCGGAAATCCCTGTAGAGAACAATATGGCCGAAGCAACCCCTCCGCCCAAGAAACAGAACATGGTCGTGCCAAGCCGGTTGGGGCGTCCTGCCACTACCCCTCCGGCGAACGCACCGATGATAGCGCCTATCCCGACCAATACTAACGGCAGAACTGTGTCTTCGGTGCTTAGCCCATATTCCTCCGTGAGATAGGCTGCTAGGTAGCTAAGAACTGCAGTAAACACCATGCGCTGAGCCACATTGGTTGAGAAGAGGAACCATAACACCGGTTTGGATGCTACCTGTTTGTAACGCCCGACCAGGCTTATCGAATCGCCGGTGCTCGACCGGGTCCTGGGGTACCATTTCCAGGCTAGTATCCAGATGATGGCAGCCAACAATCCGAAGGCGACAAATGACCCTTGCCATCCGCCTATTTGCATGAACACGGCCGCAGCGGGAGCACCCAATGCAGCACCGATGATGCCGGTTCCGATCAGCCTTCCAAAATATTTCCCGCGGTTCTTTGGTGACACTAGGTCTGCTACGACCCCTCCGCTGTTGGGCGGAAGCATCCCCGACCCTAAGCCCGTGACGATTCGGAAGGCAAACATCATCTCGTAATTTACTGATACGGCAGACGCCATCAGACCTAGAGTGATGAGTCCGATCCCTGTGAGGGCTATAGGCCGTCTTCCGTATGAATCCGATATCGGACCAACCAGTGGTGCAATGATTGCCCAGCCGATGAAATTCGCGGTTGCGAACTGACCCGCTACAGCCAGAGACGTATCGAACTCATCTGCCAGACCGACCAGCAATGGCCCCATCATCAAAGAGACAGCCATCACTAAAAAGAAGCAGGCGGATAGCACTACGAGTACCATCGTAGGCAGGTTGTCTTGGGTACGGCTAGGCGTCACTCAAGCATAATAGCATGAGGTCTTCGTATTCTCGGACGACCCCTTACACCCCATGCAGGTGCCCTGCCGGACTGGGCCACACCAGATTTATCCGCCCTGTGGTCTGTGGAAGAACCCCGTTTCATTATCAGATCATAGGCTTCTTTTAAGTCATTCCGCCACGGCCGCTTATCATTAAGCATGTAAGACAAGTAAGCGGGGCTAATCCCCAGCTCCTCAGCGATTTGGCGGCAAGATAACGTTCGAGTCTTCATATTGAACACCGTCGATACTGCAACCATACGTTTATTTACCTTCTTTGGTTAATCAGTAAAGTCTGTTAATCAGGGCGTTCTGACGAAGGGTATTTTCACAATATAGGCACAAACGCTTGACAAAAACAGGTTCTGCATGCTAGAATAGCGGAGCGTTTTCACAAACTAGTGAAGGCGCTCTTTTTTTGCCCCGCGATAACGATGCCAAAGCTCCTTCCTCTGAGGGGGCTTTTTTGTTTTTAATGCCTATTATCAAAAGGAATCCAAGCACTGATACAGTAGAGGGCCACCGTCACTCCTAAACGATGGTCTAGTATTAGGAGATATAGACATGATGCCCCAAACAGTGATCCGAAATAAGTATGTGATGGCACTACTGGGATCAGCATTGGCCCTAGTACTAGTATTGGGGTGTAGTTCCGACAGCTCTGAGGTCGAGCCGCCGTCAACCATACCCAGATCATCACCATCAGGTTTTGCTTCTAGCTCTTCGTCCCAATGGCTGCAACCAGGTTCCGGGGACAGCACAGGCATCTGGGTCAACGGCACAGGCAAAGCCACGGGAGACCCTGATCTGGGTGTACTCGAACTCGGCGTGGAGGCTCTTGCAGACAAGGCTTCCGAAGCACGCGACATGGCCGCCAAGGCAATCGACGCAACTGTCTCTATGCTCAAAGCTAACAATATCCAAGACAAAGACTTGCAGACCAGTCAGTTCAGCATCAACCCGCAGTACGACATGCAAGAGATCAGGCGGTGCACTGATGGTCTCAAAGAGGACGGAAAAGGGACCGAGTGCCGCACCGACTTCGAGCGAGTCCTCATCGGCTACCAGGTAACCAACCTCCTCACAGTCAAGGTCAGGAACCTAGAAAGCATGAGCAGCATCATCGATGGCGCAACCGAGGCTGCCGGAAACCTTGTACGAATCAACGCTGTTAACTTCGCCATCGAAGACACGAAAGCGCTTTTGGAGGTTGCTCGTGAAGAAGCAATCGCTGATCTGATAGCTAAAGCCAATTCTATGGCGACTCTGTCAGGCGTAGAACTTGGAAAACTGGTCTTCCTTAGCGAGTCAGGCGGAGCCCCTCCTCAGTCGTTCGCGCGGATGGAAGCCGCGGCCTTCGGGTTTGGTGGAGACCAGTCCACCAGCATCCTGGCGGGAGAATTGGACGTAACCGTGAATGTCCAAGGAGTATTCGCCATCGCTGATTAGACATCGAAATATATGCTAGCAACGAATAGCGAAAGTGACTAAAACCTGTATTAGACAAACTACAACATTAAGTTTCCTTGAGTCCTTTGGTTAAGGGTTTCGTCACTGGCATCAAATCGATTTAACGGCAAAAATCGAACTTGAGGTGTATGTCATGGAATCACCAGATGGCATTTGGGCATCAGTTGATTCATATGTGCATGAATTGAAGATCATTCATGACTTGATAGAGATTAATTCAGACTTTGCGGATACGGCGGCTTTCTGCGAACAATATGACTTCCCACTCGATCATTGCGGAAATACGATTATCGTGGCAGCTAAGAAACCCCCTGGGCAATATTGTGCATGCATAGTTAGAGGCTCAGAACGACTTGACGTTAATCAAACGGTCAAGAGATTGATGGGCGTATCGAGGCTGTCGTTCGCATCGGCCGAGGAAACCCAGAATCTCACTGGCATGATGATTGGAGGTGTCACACCTTTTGGACTGCCTGCCGGATTGCCGATTTATGCAGACGAGAAGTTACTGGCACTGGACTACGTAATCTTAGGTTCAGGCAGTCGATCTTCGAAACTTAAGATCAACCCGGCAGAACTACATAAAGTCCCAGGTTTAAATTTTGTTGTCGGCCTCTCGAAAGAAGGATGAAACTCGCTGCAATTTTCAGCCAATAGACAATGGAAGCTCCGATGTAAATGGAGATCGAATTTTGTTGTGCGGAATTGCCTACGAAATCGTTCGCCTCTTGATGCTTATTAGGATAGGTAAGTATCGCCCCATATTTTGCCGATCAAAGATGTAAAATAGCCGTGCTTCACGCCAGGCTTGTTTCAAAGATTTAATCTTCAAATGGGGGACTATCTCATGGTTGTAGTTGAATCAAGATTAGCTGAGTTCGACTATATTCTGCCGCCACCGCCAGAACCCATTGGCAACTATCTTTCGGCTACCAGCAGTGGGAACATTATGTGGCTGACCAGTGTGGGTTCAAGGCGCGCGGACGGTTCACACACTATCGGAAAGCTGGGCGAGGATCTAACGGTGGAGCAGGGCTATGAGGCGGCCCAATGGTGCGCCCTTAATTTGTTAGCACGTATGAAGACGGAGTTGGGTGACCTTGACCGCGTCGCGAGAATACTGAAGGTCTTTGGGATGGTCAACTGCTCACCGGGATTCGAAGACCAAGCTAAAGTGTTAGACGGAGCTTCAGACCTGTTCGTGGAGCTGTTCGGTCAATCAGGCAAACATAGTAGATCGGGAGTTGGGCTAGCTGTATTGCCGAGAAATACGGCGGTGATGATTGATTGTGTAATCGAGTTCACTGAAATATAGTTTCCCGCACATAAAACGAGACTACTGTTCGATACCGGAGGACTAAACCACTACATTAAGTTTACTTGAGGCCTCCGGTGAGGGCCTGATTTCCTTCACTGCCACGGCTCAAGCCAGTAACTTAAAAAGCGTAACCAGTTATACTTTTCGTAGGTTGATAGAAACGGGAAAGTTTTCCTATTTTGCTCTAGGAAGGATTCCTAACAAGACAAGAGATCTGAGGCGTATATGAAAGAAATGAGCAAACCAGTCAAAGTCTCATTATGTGTTTGTGGATTCATTATCCCAGGAGCCATAGGGACGTGCGTCACCATCGTAACCGGGATATCTGGCATGACTGTACTATTTGGAGGAATCGGCTTCGCTATGACTCTTTGGTGGGTTAGGAAGCATCGATAAAAAGGGCCACCGATATGACAAATTCTGGAAAATATTTGATTGTAGGTTTTCTTGGAATCGTTGCCGGAGGAGTCCTAGGGTCGGTAGTCGAAATCATTACCGGGAATTCTAATTCTGGTATTGTCGGTATATTCGCATTAATAGGCGGCGGTATAGCTGTTTGGCGTTATAGCCGCATCCTTAAACATTAACCTCACACACAGCATAAGGAAGGAAAGATGCCGAAAGAGACTACCCACAGAAACCCAGAAACGAGGGCGGCACGGATAGAGAGAAGGGCGAAGAAACGCGCGGATACTGTGACCAGGAAAAAAATCATGAAGATGATGAAGGCCAGAGCTCTGGAGGACGCCTAACAATTCCCTTGAAAAGGGCCGCCGCCATGCCTAAACCAAGAAATAAAACACTGGATTGGGTTGCTCTAAATCAACTTCGTAATGCCTTATATGGAGGTCGATTGTGGCTAGCATCACCGAAATAGCAAGCGGTGTGTACCGGATCAACGTGGTACTGCCAGACCGGCCTGTGTCTTTTAGTTTGTTCTTGGTGGACGATGACAGCCCAACGCTCATAGAAACCAGCTTCGCCTCTGTTTTCGATGAAGTGAAAATAGCAGTGGAATCAGTTGTGGCTTTGGAGAAGATTGAGCGGATCGTCGTTCCCCACTTCGAGGGAGACGAGTGTGGAGGATTGAACAAATTCTTGGCAGCTGCACCTAACGCTGTCGCTGTTTGCAGCCCTATCGGCTCCAGTTCAATTCGCGATTTCACCGGAAAGGAGCCCCTCGTGATTGCTGATGGACAGGAACTGGCTACCGGCTTGAGGAAGCTGCGCTTCTTTCTTACGCCATATGTTCATGCTTGGGACAGCCTATTGGCCGTCGAAGAGACACAGGGGACCTTCTTTAGCTCAGACCTGTTTATCCAGCCGGGCCATGGAAAGGCATTGACCGATGAGGACCTTTCTGAGCAAATGGTGGATCTCTACAGACGAATAGGTCTAATGCCCTCAATGGCCCATATACGGGCCGCTCTGGAAAAGATGAAAGACCTAGAGATCAAGACCATAGCTTGCCACCACGGGTCCGTGTTGACTGGTGATCTGGGGCCATACTACCGTGCTATGTGGGAACAGGATTTCACGGGACTACCGGAGTCTGGTTCCTACAGCAGACCAAATTTTATGGACGAATGACATATACATCGGAATACCTAGCATCGAGAGTTTATTTGCCTGGGCCCTACGGCCACAGGTCAATTAATAATTAGATCAACAATTAGGGCCCTTTGTAAGCGAATGGCGAATAATAAGCGTTCTTGCCTGAAAGTTCCCAATCCATACCATGGTCGTGATAAGTAAGCTGGCTAGCTTTGGCAACTACCATGGGCTCTCCTGGGACTACCCCCAGAGGATTGTTGCTGATGATTACTTCAGACCCGTCACCCCCGTCGATAGCTTGTACTTCCATTGCCGCAACGTTCCCTACTGTTAGGCTACGACTCTTTCCGTCGGCCTTGTAATCAATAGCGGCAGTGTTGATACCCAAGACCTCGCCTATGAAGCCGGCCAACAGGGCGAAGTGACCCCCAGACTGACCACCGAACATCTGGGTCAAAGCTTCTTGTTGATCTTGATTAGCCTGCTCATCTATGTAGAGCGCGACTTTCCAATTCCCGTCGGTCATGGTCCCGGGAGAATATGCCGCTAGGGCCACGTTAAGACCATTAAGATTGGCTTGGCCAAAGCTTCCAGAGTCGATGTGCCAAGCTATTAACACCTTGCAGTCACCTGTAGTAGGCGCACTCAAGAATACACAAGGACATGCTATCTCGCAGTTACAAGACTCGAAATAAGTACCGCTAATCTCCCATTCAGTTGCCGTGACCATATACCACACCTCATTTGAAAGATTTACTACTCGGATAGGCTCTCAAAGGCGGCCTAACTGGCATTAGATTCCCGCCGCCCGGGCAACTCTCCAAACATAAAAGCTGTTAACGCTAGCCCCAATTGGCTCGTTAACAGCTTTATTTTTCTGGTCGGGGTGGTCGGATTCGAACCGACGACCCCCTACACCCCATGCAGGTGCCCTGCCGGACTGGGCCACACCCCGACGCACAGCAATTATAACACTCTCAAGCCAGGCGTTGGGAGGTAGCTATCGGTGCTCGGTAATCTGCCTGCAGAGACATCTTCCTCTTCCCGAAAGCTAGGGAGGAAATGAGACGTTTGCGGCAACATTTTGACATCCGGTAAGCCGGGGCCTGCCGACCCTAACCTTGCCTCCGAATCGGAGAAGGGACATCTACCTCGCCCGTTGCGGCACTCTGAGACCTTCGGCATAATGGCTGAAAGCTGACGTCAGTTAGCCGACATCTCCATCCTTGGAGGGACTCCTAATGCCCGGACCCCTGGACGGCGTTAAAGTGGCGGACTTCACCGAGATCATTGCTGGGCCTTTGGCCGGCCGATTGTTGGCAGACTTGGGCGCGGACGTGATCAAGGTTGAACCTCCCTGGGGGGAGCCCTGGCGCCTCACCCAGCGTTTTACCCCCACCGAGAGCCGCACCTTTATGACATACAACCGGGGCAAGCGCAGCCTGCCCCTGAACCTGACTAAAGATGGGGCTGCTGAGATTTTAAAGCGGCTTATCCCAGAGATGGACATCGTCCTAGTTAACTTTCGTCCCGACGTGGCGGTCAAGTTGGGCGTGGACTACGAGACCATATCTGCTATCAACCCACGAATCATATATTGCGAGCTGACGGCTTACGGGAGAGAGGGGCCAGACGCCGACCGTCCCGGCTACGACATGATTGTCCAGGGAATGACTGGGATGGTCTCTTCTGAGACCAAGACCTTGGACGGGGTACCGTCGTGGGTCTGGTCCAGTCCGCTGATAGACACTTCCGCCGGTATCTGCATGGCCTGGACGGTATGTGCTGCTCTCTACGCCCGGGAACGCACCGGCGTCGGCCAGAAGATCGAAACCAGCCTCCTAGCGTCAGCCCTTTCTTTGATGGGCGCCAGGTTCCTTCATGTTGAATCTCTAGACAAAGAAACCAGAGAAAAAACACTGAAAGAGTTGGAGACCATGAGAGCTGACGGAGCCACCTACGACGATATGGTTGCAGTCTCTCCAGGGAGCCGTCGCCGCGAGCACCATGGGAACCTCTATTACCGGATCTACTACACCAAAGACGCACCCATAGGGGTCGGCTGCCTCAGCGACCCGCTCCGCCGCCGCCTCTTGGACACGTTGGGCCTTACAGACGACGGGTTGGAGCCGGACTGGGACCCATACAAACCCGAGTCCAGGGCCTACAGCCAAGCTTTGGAGAAGCGGGCGGAGGAATTGATCGCCGAGAAGTCCAGTGAGGAGTGGCTTTGCATCTTCGAGGAACGGGCCATCCCGGCTGGCCCGGTGCGCTTCATTGAGGAGTTATTCGAAGACCCTCAGGTCGTTGCCAACGGCTTGGTAACCGAGGTCGAACACTCCCAGGAAGGGAAAGTCAAAATGGTAGGTCCTATGGCCCACTTTTTGGGCACTGTGCCCGATCCTCCTCAAGCATCACCCGCGTTGGGGCAGCACGTATCCGAAATTCTGAAAGGTTTAGGCTTCACCCAACAACAGGTTGATGCTTGGCATGACAGTGGTGTGATTGGCTAGCTAGGTGCTGACCGCTTTCAGCAGATAAAAGAGAAGGCCACGGCATTGCCGTGGCCTTCTCTTTTATCGATATTGATCCTGGGTTTCTGTTTAGAGTTCACCCAGGAAGGCGGTTACGGCGGCGTTGAACTCGTCAGGTTTCTCCATCTGAGGGCTATGACCGCAGTTGTCGATGGCTTTCAATGTGGCGTTGGGAAGCAGCTTTGAGTACATCTCTCCGCACTCTACGGGTATGATGGCATCTTGTTTGCCCCAGACGACCAAAGATGGTGTTTTCACTCCGCCCAGGAAATGAGGCAGACTGGGATTGTGGAGGTACGGCCGCCAGCAGAGCCTGGACAGCATCTCCATGTTGGCGTGCATGGTTGCCGCGCCTTCGGCGTCCGGGTCGGCGGATATGACGTCGTAATTTGGTACTTGTGAGGGGTCGTGGAATGCCAGCTTCAGTCTTGTCTCTCCGGAGACCATGAAGACCTCAGCGATTTCGCCCTTCTCGGGGCGGACACCGGCGGCGTCGATGAGGACCAATCCTTTGATGTTGTGGTGGTCCATGGACGCCATCTCGGCGGCGATCCAGCCACCGACCGAGTGTCCAACCAGAACGTATTCGCCCAGACCCAGCTCAGCTACCAAGTCTTTGTAGAAATGGGCCACGTCGTTGATGGTGTAGAGCCAACCGGGGCGCTCGGTCCCGAAGAAGCCGGGGTGAGAGGGTGCGTACACTGTGAACCGCTCTGACAATGCACTGTTGGTGGGGTCGAATGTGCCGAAACCGCCTCCTCCGTGGAGGAATAGCAAGGCCGGTCCCGACCCGCCCTTGTGCATCTCTACTTTGTGCCCAGAAACCGTTACCGTCGTTGGGTTTGCGGTTTTCGCTAGAGTCATGAATCGTCCCTCGTCTTAGCCGATTTTAATGCAAGGTGTTTGTATCGGAATGTCATATAAAGGGACCAGCCTATTATCCAAGGCTGGCGCTCGGCACAACGATTTTGTTACAAAAGGAGGATGATGTCAAGTTGCCTGAGCGAGAGTGTCGATTGAGGGCATCATGTTTGAACCTACGCACTCCTTGACACGATTCTAGACCGTCAATACCATAGGATTAGCGGTCGTCCGTTAGCGGCGGCCCCGCTACAAAAACTCTGTTGGGGATTAGTCCAGTGGTAGGACGCCTGACTCTGGATCAGGAAGCGGAGGTTCGACCCCTCCATCCCCAGCCATTCTTCAGCCCTAGTTCTCTAACCAGCACGGTGACTTTAAATCACCTTCCTAGTATTGAACACGCAAACCTTCAATCCTACAATGCCCTTCCAATCTTACGTCTAATCAATTGCATGCAAGAGTAAAGGTTTTTGCCAGGGTGTTATTTGGCCCCGCCGGCCTCGTCTGACCATTTGTGGGGTAGATTCGCTAGCCTGCCAAACCCAAGCTCGTCACACAGTGACTCATAGCCCGCCCGGTTAACACCCTGCCATTCCAAAGCCGCTGGCGATGCGTCCAAAGGGACGTTTGTTCGTAGGGTTGTTAGGTTTTTGTACAACATAGCTTCACTGGTATGGGCGTTCAGGCTCTCGGCGGCAGATGCGGCCCCCCTCACCTTCACTTCCCAAGTGGCGGCGTCTTTCGGGATGTCTTCGATTCGCCCGTAATGCGCCAGAATCTGGGCTGATGTCTTGGCGCCCCATTTGGGGATGCCAGGAATACCGTCCGCTGCGTCTCCAGTCAGAGCCAGCAGATCCGGAATGGAAGTTGGCGGAACACCGAATTTTTCGACTACGCCCGATTCGCCCGTTATCGTTTCCCTGCGGCGGTCATAGCAGACCACCGAATCACCTCTGACCATCTGGGCCAAGTCTTTGTCGGGAGAGCAGATGAGGACCTGCTCCACCTCGGTAAGTCCGCTGCAGTAACTGGCGGCCGTTGCTAAGGCGTCATCAGCCTCATATTCAGTCATCGGCCATATCTGGATACCTAACGACACCACGGCTCGTTCAGCAAGATCGAACTGGGCTAGCAGGTCTTCCGGTGTGCCCTTGCCGGTCTTGTAGCCGTCGTAGAGGCCGTTCCGGAACGACTCGACCACATGGTCGAAGGCGCAGGCGATGTGGGTCACTTTGTCTTCTCGCAGCAAGTAAAGGAGACTCTGTATGATTCCGCGTACCGCGCCTACTTCCCGTCCATCGGGCGCTGGGATAGGCGGAAGGGCGAAATAAGACCGGAACAACTCATATGTGCCGTCCACCAGATGGATCTTCATATTGCCTCTTCATTAAGTCTCGACAAGTATCGACCCAAACTAGTCACTTGGTGAAATAGACGTACCGGTACTTCGGAATAACGAGTGGGAATAGGAAGTAGTCGTTCACATTGGGTTTTATCAGGACCGAGCCGCCATTGGAGTGCCAGAGGGGCACCCAGGGCGCGTCGTTTACGATCATCTCTTCTGCCCGGTGGTAAAGCTCGAATCTGGCAGTTTCGTCGAGTTCGATCCGTGCCTGCTCCAACAAGATGTCCACCTGGCTGTTGGTGTATTCCGATTGATTGTTGTTGCTCTCGCTGTGGAACAGAACGTCTAGGAAATTCTCTGGGTCCGGATAGTCTGCGATCCAACCGAGGCCACCAAACATTTGGAACCGGTTGCGGTGCAAGTCTTGCAGGAATATCGCCCACTCCGTTTGCAAGATAGAGATCTCCAGTCCCAAGGTCTTTTCCCACATGGCCAACATGGCTTCTATAGAAGGGCTGACAGTAGCGCCGAAACTGCCTGGCAAAGTGAGAGTGATCCGAGGAAGGGTTTCAAGATCACCGTATTTTGATTCACTGATCAATTGCCGGGCTTTCTCCGGATCATAGCTGTAGCCTCCAAGATTGGGATTGTAGCCGGGGAATCCCGGCGGCAATATACCGGCTGCAGGTACCACCAAATCCTCGAGCAAAGTGCTGGCCAACGACTGCCGGTCGATAGCGTAATTTAAGGCCTGTCTAACCTTTACGTCGTCAAAAGGAGGTTCACTGGTATTCATCCCGAAGTAGTCGACGTCGAATCTTGGAGGCGCCGCTACGACCTCTCTGCTCAGCTTGTTCGATGGGTCTAAGACACCCTCTAACATGGTCAACGGGATGCCTGTGATGTGAAGTTCATCATTCTCGTACATCAGCATGCCGTTGCCGCCGCTGATCAGAAATTCGACTTCATCTACCATGGCCGGGCCTAGGTGGTAGTCGTCGAACCTTTGGAGACGGAGCAATTCGCCTGGATTGTACTCGGCCAGTTTGAAAGGGCCGGTGCCGTTCGGCTCAAAGATCCAGTTTTTGCCAGATTCCACGTTTGCCTGGTCCAGAACGAAACTTACAGGATAGGTCAGCTTGGACAGGAAATATGCCTTGGGTGCATCGGTGGTGATGGTTACGGTCCGGTCATCGATTACCTGAACACCGGCGATCTCTGTGGACGCACCTTTGAGCTTCTGCTCCGCGCCGATGATGTCGTTGAGGAATACGCTGGCGTTAAAAGCCTCGGTCTGAGGGTCGGTGGCCCGCTCCAGCGACCATTTTACGTCATTAGCGGTAACTGTCCTGCCGTTGTGGAACTTGGCGTTTGGGTTGAGCCGGAAGGTGGTAGTCTTTCCGTCTGGACTAACGTCCCATGTCTCAGCCAGGTCGCCTACGATGGCAAGTTCTTTGTTGATGGTCATAAGGCCACCGTAAATCTCGACCGCGTATACGGCGGAGTGAACGTCGGTCGTGAGGTGCGGGTCTAAAGTGGGCGGGTCTGAACCTAACTGGAGGAACGACCCTCCGTCGACGAATTTCCCGCTGCCGGAGCGGTCTGACGGTCTAGCGGTTACTTGAGGGGTGGGTGTAGGTGTTGACGCCGGTACGATGGAGCCTTGCGGCACAGTGGTAGCATTGCTTCCATCACGTTGATCAGTCGTCGAGTCAGACGAACACGCTACTGCCATCATTACAAGCAACGATAGTAAAGCGAAAACGGGTTTCATGTTGGTCCCTTTTAAGCAAAGCCGTAATAGCGGCGCCGGGTCCGCCGGCGGTATCAGATTCTGCTTTTCCCCCTGTTGAACATTGATTATGGTTTGAACTGGGCGTAATTAGAAGGAAACTTTTCGTTGGGGAGGCGCAGCATCGATTAACTGGGTTCTTTCATCATTGACTATACTGCCTGCTTGTAAGGATACGCCATCGTGGAGTTATTGGATTATCTCAGCAGAACGAAAAATGGATAACGATCGAACATCAGATACCGTTTCAGACGGGGCGGTCATATGTTTTGGCGTGTTGAGCTACTTGCAGTTGATGGTTGTGGATCATGTACCTGTCCATAACGGGGGTACTCCCATCAGCCAGCTGACCGATTCGTTCGGTGACGATGCCGGCATAGTGGCTTGGATGCTCTACCAATGGGGCCAGAGAGCAAGGTTCATTCCGTCCGCTGTCGGCGCAGACGACCTGGGCGGCAGAGTGGCCCAGACTGTTAAACATCTGGGGGTTCCGGCTGAGCTTGAAGTAAATCCGGACGTCTCCACGGTTGCCGAGTTATCCATCGCAGACCCTAGTGGTGCCAGGACCTATTTCTACAAGCGGACGCCTGAATTGTTGGCAACGCTGGACTCTGCAGACCTGACACGTTTGGCAAGTGCTAGCTATCTATACGTGGACTGGTACGACGGCGACCACATCCTTCGCCCTATGCAGGCCGCTTCCGGGTTGGGGATACAGGTCTTCGTAAACCTGGAAGACCAACATGATAACGACGAATTGCTTTTAAAGCTGCTCCCATACTCCACTGTCTGCCAAGTATCGGTGGATGGAACCTCTGCGAAGGAGGATATGGAATCCGTCGCTAAGAAACTACTGGAAACCGGGATAGGTACGGTTATAGTCACAGGTGGTAGTCGAGGCAGTGTGGTGGCGAATGCCAGGCAGAGGGTGATGGTGTTAGCGCCCGTTGTGGATGTGATCGATGGCAACGGAGCTGGATCTTGCTTTTCCGCTGGTTTCATATACGGGAGTTTGCGGGGATGGGATTTGGAGCAGTGCGCCCGCTTCGCCACAGCCCAAGCCAGTCTGAAATGCGGCGTTTCTGGATATAAAGTTAGTTCAGTAGAAGCGGGGAAACGCTTGGCATCTACATTGATTTCAGAAGTGAGAACTAAGGTTTAAGAGAGTTCTTGGCAATAGCCTCTCCTAAATGCGCAAAAAGAAACACCCGGTCTCAACTAGTAAGACCGGGTGTTTATGATTCCTGGCGCTGGGTCTTCGTTTATACCTTTGCACCACTGAAGGCCGGGATAACCTCTTTGCCGAACAGCTCGATGGATTCCATCACCTTCTCATGGGGAATGGTCTCTGTCTGCATGATCAACATAACCTGGTCGACGCCGATGTCTTCGTAGGTCTGAATGGTTTTTATGCAACTCTCTGGGTTTCCGGCGATGATGACCCCACGGTCAGCCAGAACATTAGCATCCAACTCTGCCACAGCAGCACGTGCGGCGCCTGGACCTGAGTCCAGAGATATGCCTGCTTCCTCTGCCTGGGCCTTGTGGTCGTCGTCTGACTGGCGGAGCCAGCGGCCGAAGTCCGCCTTCAGGTTGTCAGGAACGCCTCCCCATGACTCCAGCAGCTCTTCATAGGCGTTGATGCGGCCTTGTATGTAAGGCTTGTCCGGCCCGAAAAATGTCTTCATGGAGTCGGCACAAAGCTCCTTGGCGGCCTGGTCGTCTTTGCCGCAGAACGAGTGGACGTTATTGCCCCAGAACTCGTTGATTTCCGCGCCTACTGGATCGGCGTCTTTGATGGCGTCACGGTAGACCTTTACGTGCTCTTTGAGGATGTCTACGGCGTAGGACGCTGAGGAGAGCACGCCGATGCCTTTTTGAGCTGCTAAGCGGAAACTCTCGGTCTGGGTGCATGCCAGGTACATCCTTGGATGGGGTTTCTGGAAAGGCTTGGGTAGCACTTGCCGCTCCGGTACGTTCCAGAATTTGCCGTCCCAGGAGAATTTGTCGGACTGCCAGATCTGGGGCAGCATGGACAGAGCCTCGTCCCAGCGTTCTCGGGTCTCTCGGGGGTCGATTCCTTGGCCGGTCTGCTCGTAAGCATTGGAGCGACC
>JAKUNK010000045.1:0-21794 GCA_022451945.1 Dehalococcoidia bacterium | reverse complement strand
TACTCCTCCACCTCCACCTCCACCTCCACCTCCACCTGCACCTGCACCTGTCCTACCTAATACTGCTGTGTTCGATTTGGGCGAAGGAGTATCGCTACTTGTATCCCCAGAACAACCCATTGTTGGGCGCGAAGTAGCATTCACTCTGACCGGTCTTTCGTCTTGGGAAACTGTGGAAGTGACTTTCGCCGATCCATACGGCGAAATCGTCGGATGGATAGAAGATGCGGAGTACACCTACGTCCCCGGCCCTTATACGGTTTACGCTGACCGAACCGGAACCGCGTCGTGGAGCCGATATGGTATCCAAGATGTTGAGGGTACCTGGAGAGTTAATCTAGATTTTGATAGCCGAAAGAAGTCTGTCCCATACAAGCTAGAGGAGCTGAAGTTACGCGGATTAGAATGGTTTTATCTCGGACCACGTATGAGTGGTCTCATTGGGCCGGACGCAGGTGTTTTCTTTTCAGACGACGTGCCCGCGGCACTTGCAACTGACATCCAGGCCAGATTGGCGTTAGCCTCTGTGGAAATGGAACAAGCGATTGGCATTCCGTTGGGCCCGGTTCCAGACGTGTACCTTGTAGGAGGTCAAGCGACCCTCGATCTCCTAAGCCGTGCAACTTTGGTTAACATCGGTTGGGAGGGTGGCTACTATCGTAGCCAAGGATTCAAACCCGGAATCTACATCAATTCCGACCGGCTCCGGGCTGACCTCGAGTCTATTCTTGTCCACGAATATCTCCATCACGTGAATCAAGAGTTAGTCGGTCGAAAACAAATACACGCATTGCCCAGATGGTTAGATGAAGGCATCTCCGAATTCTACATGTACGAATTAGGCTTGAAACAGCCTCGTCCGGATGCATTTAAGATGCCAATGATATCTAGTGCCGACAATGCTAAGTCAGCTGCTCTTTCTGGGTCTCTATTCCCTCTCTCTTCGTTGGAAAGTGGCGTTGAATGGAATAATCGGACCGACCCAGAGAAAGTTGATCTTCAATATGACCAGGCCTACATGGTCATTCGGTTTATGATTGAGACCTTTGGCATCTCTTCGCCTTTCGATGTGTTGCAGGAGATCGCAAATGGCGCGGACCTTCCAGTGGCGTTAAAGATGGCGACAAACTCAACTTATGAAGATTTTGAATCAAGGTTCGTAGTTTGGCTATCCAGTTGGGATGACTCGGAGCGGTCAAAATCAGATGAATACTTTCAAATCATAGACCGACTATTGGCTAGATCACAGGCGATCAACGACCAACGTAACGAGTTTCTCAACTCAGGTTCAGCTGGCAGATTCGAAGCGTATACGGAGTGGGTCCAGGACGCTGAAAGTATCGTGGGCGAGATTACAACCATCTCGCCGCCTGACACTCTTCAGAACATCCATGCAGATGCGGTCGGGTACTTCGGTCTGATGGTTCTATGGCTTGAACTCGGGAGATCCAATTCGGTAGATGCCGCCAACGGTCTGATACCAGAGTTAAGCACCAGAGACAATTTGCTATATAAAAGCTTAGCTACCTCCAAGTTCGTGCAAAATCTCCCGAATTCCAGCCTGGCGTACGTAGCCAGCCCCTAACGTCCTCTAGAAGCTCATGAAGCATCCTAGTAGATTCTTAGATATCGGCGGCTCGCGTTGCTTCCATTCGACCTGTAATAATCCAGTATTAAATCTTAAAGCAGCGAATGTCCCGTTTATTGATTCGCGGACACTTTCAATATAAAAGCATATTCCAATGCAACTTCCCTCAGGCGATCGAAACGTCCTGACGCACCGGCATGCCCGGAATCCATATGAATCTTCAATAGCAGCAGATTGTCATCAGTCTTTGACTCGCGCAATTGAGCGGTCCATTTAGCTGGTTCCCAATAAGTCACCCGCGGATCGCTGATCCCTCCTGTGACAAGCATGTGTGGGTAATCTTGCACTCGAACGTTTTCGTACGGTGAATAAGACTTGATATATTCATAGAATTGACGGTCCTCAGGATTGCCCCATTCGTTATATTCCATCGTCGTCAGGGGCAGGGTGTTATCCAACATAGTGTTCAGAACATCCACGAATGGAACATCGGCTATAATCGCCTTGAACAGGTCCGGGCGCATGTTGGCTACAACACCCATCAGCATGCCGCCGGCACTACCTCCTGAAGCAATTATCTGACCTCTGGTGGTGTACCTTTCGGCGATAAGGTGTTCAGCGCAGGCGATAAAATCGGTGAACGTATTCTTTTTATTTAAGAGCTTGCCCTCTTCGTACCAATCCCATCCCAAGTCCATGCCGCCTCTAACATGGGCGATAGCGAAGATATATCCGCGATCCACCAAACTCAACCGTGCCGATCCGAAATCAGACTCGACTATGAGTCCATAGGACCCGTACCCGTACAGGTATAACGGGGCCGAACCATCTAATGGAGTGTCCTTAGCATAGAGAATAGATATGGGAATCAGGGTCCCATCCTCTGCTGTAGCAAATACCCTCCGGGACTGATATTTCTCCGACGAAAAATCGCCCAGGACTTGGACTTGCTTCCTGAATTCCCGGTGACGCGTACCCATGTCGTAGTCGTACACAGTCGCGGGTGTAGTCAGAGAAGCATATGAAAAACGCAGGATCGGGCTGTCCCATTCCCGGCTCCCTTGAAGTCTGACAGAGTAGTCTTCTTCGTCCAAACTCAGATCATGGGTTACGTCTTTAGAAAGGTCAGTGATCTGTACTTGCGGTAAGCCATTAGCCCTGTAATAGAGGACGAAATAGTCTTGTGAAACCCCGAACCCGGCAATCGGGCGGCCGAGGAGGTGCGGAACAAAGTCTTTCCAGTTCTCTGATCCGGGAGCCGACACCGGTGTTTCAGACACCTTGAAGTCCCTAGCCCCGTCACCGTTATTACGGATCAGGAAACGCTCTCCGTGGTGGTCAACGTCGTATTCGAAGTTCTCACGCCTTGGTTGGACCAAGGTTAACTCACTTTCCGGAACGTTGGCTTCTATGAAATGCCATTCGGACATGTTATTGCCAGCTGAGGTAACGAATATGAAACGTTTGCTGGCCGACTTCATCACCCCTACGAAAAAACGCGGATCTTTCTCCTCGTAGACCAATCCATCCTTGGATTGGTCGTCACCCAGGTGATGTTTGAATATCTTTACTGGCCTATGGTTCTCATCAAGCACGTCATAATAGATAGTTTGGCTGTCGTTAGCCCATTCGAGTGAATAATAAGAACCCGAGATGGATTCGTCTAGAAGTTCACCAGACTCAAGATTTTTGATCACGATGGTGTATATCTCGGACCCATCGGTATCGACGGAATAAGCTAGCCATCTATGGTCTGGGCTGTTCTCCCAATTGCCGACTCGGCAATAATCCAAGCCTTTCGCCAGTTCGTTTACGTCAATCAAGACCTCTTCCGGAGCAACAAGAGACAGGTGTTTACGGCAGTGGATAGGGTACTGCAAGCCTTCTTCGAACCGGGTGTAATAATAGTAATCCCCTTCCTTCTCCGGGACCGTAGAATCGTCCTCTTTGATCCGCCCTCTCATCTCCTGGTATAGGCGCTCTTGCAGTGCTTCCTCCGGAGCCATGGCTGCCTCGGTATAAGCATTTTCGGCCCTCAGATATCCCATGGTCTCTGGATCATCCACATCCCGAAGCCAGAACCACGGGTCATTACGAGCCTCGCCGTGAGTAGTTATGTTTTTAGGCCTTTTAGGTGCAATGGGAATCGGGTTGTCCATCGTTTCTCCGACATTGCCTTTAGGGTTAGTATTTGTGTGTGAGTTTGGGGCGGGGTCTGTAAAAATACCGGTGTCTCGAAGTCTTATAAGGACTACCAATCCAGTAATTGTCTGTCCAGTCCTCACCAGTCGACCAAACACCGATAGAGCGGCCCTAAGGAGTTATCTCCTTCCGGTTCCCCACCTCATCGTAGGTCTAGTCTAGTCCGTACAGGAGGTCCGGCTCATGTTCCCCCGGAACACAAGGAGGGGAAATCCGAACGAAGTAGGACGTTGCGAATGCGAGCCGGCGCAGCTCAGCGGGTAAACTGACGAAAAAGCTATCCGGTGAGATCTGAGTACGGTGTGAGAGCAGGGCCTGACGCTGTTCTTCACTGTAAGGGGCGACGTCAAGCGCTACTGTCGCAGTCTCGGGCCCGGGTTCCCGTGAATGGCCTTCTCTCCGTTTCATCCAGTCCATATCGAACCCTGCTGCAACGAACCTCGGCATCAATTCCTCCCAGACCCCGTCGTCTACCTGTGCAACACCATACAACTTGTCTGGTTGCCATGCCGGCCCCGCCTCCGGAAAGGCTCCAGGGTCCCCCGCGGCTTCAAATGCATCCATCGTAACCTCGTAGCACATGATGTGATCCGGATGGGGGTATGCCCCTCCAGGTGGTTCGGTGACGATCACACGTGGTCGTAGCTCCCTGATAACCTGTACCAACCGGCACGCAGCCTCAGAGCGTTCAGCGTTCACGAACGCATCGGGATGTTGATTGGCCTCTGTAGCTGCCATCCCCGAATCCCGGAACCCAAGCATCCGCAGCTCGGCCACACCCAGGATCCCGCAGGCATCTTTTACTTCTTTGGTACGGAGTTCCCGCAATCGAGGTTTGTCCGCAACCGGGTCGAGGTCTGGGTCACGTATCTCGCCTTCTTCTCCTCCGGTGCAGATCACAACTCCTGTCCTGACCTTGCGTGCACTGTAATACGCGAGCATCCCGCCGGTCGAACTGCTCTCATCATCCGGATGTGGACGGACGGCCAGTAGTGTAACGGGACAGGAAGCAGAATGATCCGAGTTATACGTTCTAGTTATCGTCGTTCCTCCATGGGATATATCGGTCCTAGATACGGACCAGAGTGATGTCCACGTTGTACGATAACATGACATAATACCGAAAAGCCTGAGATATCTGACCCGAGGGTTTTCCATTCCCGAAGATTGCGCTCTTTGCAGGGTCGGGACTAGCTAGGGGCTTCCGCAGGACGACTCTCGTCGATCCGGGAGCCTGGATTGACGTTAATTGCCGACATCTAAGGCCTCCATAGCTAAAGCAGGCTACGCGTTCTCCGTTTTCCGACACCGTAATTTCCTATTCGTCTGGTCGTCTACCACCCTGGTAACTATGGGAACCCAGATGGAGATGGTAGTTATGGGGTGGTTCGTCCTCACTCTGACCGACTCCCCCTTCCTTGTAGGCGTGATATCAGCGGCGCGGATGTCACTCAACATCCTGGCCCTTTTCGCTGGCGCCGTCGCTGATCGGGTCCCCAAACAACGAGTGCTTGCCACCGTGGAATTCCTGATGGCCGCATTTGCTGGAGTGATGATCCTCCTGATCCTGAGCGGGTTTTTGGAGACCTGGCACATCTTCCTGCTGGCTATGACCACCGGTATGGTTCGGGTTTTTGAGATGCCGTCATCTCAAGCTCTCGTTGCTGATACTCTGCCCCAAGACCGTATCGCCAACGGAGCTGCGTTTAATACCTTGGGTAGAAACATCGCTATGCTGATTGGCCCGTTGGTGGGGGGCGTTCTGTTCAAAGGCTTTGGGCCCGGAGGAGCCTTTATCGCCATAGCGGCCCTGTATATGGCGAGTGGCTGGGTCGCCCTCTACGTGAGGTCATCAGGAGGAGAGATCGCCAGAGCACCGGAGTCGGTGGCTCGCTCCGTGATCAGCGGATTGAGGTACGTTAAGGGAAAACAGGTTCTATGGGCCACCCTTGTGTTGGTCCTGATCTTTGAATCATCTGGCTGGACATTTCACACAACGCTCGTGCCCATATTCGCGCGTAACGAGTTGAATGCCGATTCCGGCGGGCTGGGATTATTGTTATTCGCCTTCGGAGTCGGGGCGGTGAGCGCCTCTTTAGTCTGGGCTATGATCGGAAGCGGCCGGCCGGTCGGAAGATACATGATTGGATCGGTGGTCGTGTGGCATGCCAGCATCCTGGTATTTGCTACCTCCCAATCTTTCTATGTGTCCATGGCAATCCTTGTAGTAACAGGAGCAGGATTCGCGTCTACGCAGTTCTTCATGCTTTCGGCGTTGTTGGGAAATTCATTGGCAGAGTACCGGGGACGAGTAATGAGCTTGAGGTCTCTGGCGATCTATGCCTTCGCCCTTGGCAGCATGTCATCAGGGGCTATTGCCGATTTTTGGAGCCCGCCCTTAGCCGCAGCCGTAGTCGGAACAATGGGTATAGTATTGGCGCTGCTGTTAGCAGTACTGGCCCCCAAACTGCGGAGACTTCAAGCGTCGTGAAATCTGGCTGGAATGAGCCGACAAGGCCCAAATCAGGTTTCTATAACCACCGCGTCCCCGATTCAATCAACATTGAATCCCTCATCATACCGGCGGCGGAATCATGAGTGATGCTCCTTGTTCGGTACGGTAACTGAGAACAGTGTTTATTTCGTCTTGCGTGCACCGTGTATATTGCTACAGGACTATTTTCACGGGCGAAACGGTAATTGGACCTGATCAATAGATTGGCCCGGAACAGGGCCGGATTCAGCAGCGTTTATTACGGCTGGTGGCTCGTGGGCGCGGCCGTGGTGTGTCAGTTCACATTCCTAAGTGTCGGCCAAGTAGTGGTGGGCGTGCTCATGAGTCCAGTAGTGGACGAGATGGGCTGGCAGATATGGCAGTTCACATTGGGTGCCTCCATGGGAACAGCCGTAGGTGCGCTCTCCGGAATGATCGCCGGGCCCGTATTGGACCGGAAAGGACCAAGGCCGCTCCTGTTGTTAGGAGCTACGGTCTGTTCACTCTGCCTCTGGGGATTGTCCCTGCAGTCGTCGTTGTGGGTATTCTGGTCCTTGTGCGTGCTGAACGGCCTGATCGGGTGGTCGTTCTTCGGGCCACAAGTGGTCAGCTCCACCTTGAGCAAATGGTTCGTACAGAAACGAGGCTGGGCACTGGCGGTCGGATCTGCTGGCGTATCCTTAGGTGGCCTGATCACTCCTCTCGCTATGACAGCAGTGGTAGCCTGGTCAGGATGGCGTGGCGGATACATGGCTCTGGCGGTGTTTGTTGCCGTCGTCATCATTCCGATTGCCTTCATCATGCGCCGTCAACCAGAGGACCACGGTCTGCTTCCAGACGGTGAGCGCTCCAACATCAAAAGTGCAGTACCGGCCAAAAGCAGATCCTCCAACAACGACCGGTCACTAACCCTCGGCCACTCCCTCCATACCCGGGCATTCTGGCAACTAACCGTCGGGTTTGGATTGAACCAGGCCGCATTGATGGCGGTGCTAATCCATGCCTTCCCTTTCGTCACAGAATCAGGATTTGACCGTAATGTGGCAGCCATTGGTCTTTCGATAAACGGGTTCGGTAACCTGGTCTCCAAAGTCGCCTGGGGCTGGGGTTTAGGTAGGTTCAGTCCACGCCTGTTGGTCCCTGTCGCCTTCGGGGTTTCCGCTACCGGGGTAACCCTCATCCTGACGGCCGGGTCATTGAATCTGCAGGTGCTGCTCATGGTAGGTTTCTTTTTCTATGGTTTCGGATTCGGCGGTACGATCCCGTTGTCCGAGTTCACCTGGGCACGATACTTCGGGAGAAGGTACATCGGCTCGATCAGAGGGGCCGGAAACCCTCCTGCTCTGCTGATGAGCGCGGCAGCCCCGGTACTGGTGGGCGTGTGGTTCGACGTCGCCGGGGCTTATCAATGGGCGTTCGTGGCAGTTATAGTGTCCTTCTTCGCAGCCGCCGCGCTGGTCGCTGCATCCAAGGCCCCGGTGGACTAGACTCCAGGCATATCTTGGAAACCAGGTTTACAGCCACTGCATTTTCGCAATTGCCTAGCTGACAAGAAACTAGAACCCTTAAAATTTCGCTCGGATAAAGAGATGTGAAAGGCGGGATACCCATTTCACTATTATGCCATCGATCAGGACCTAAGTCCGCGACACCTACGCCTATTCCTTCGCGCGAGTTCCGCTGAAGTGGCGAATTGTATCCGGCATCACAACTCCAAATACCGCCGATGGTCAGACCGGTTAGTGCATCCGGTATTACCGAATCAACAAGACTTCGTTAGAATAAGCTCGCATACGTACCGTAGTTGCCAGGTTGTCGCTGCATCTTCCCAATCATATCGAGACGGCAAGGAGTCTACCGATGGCTGATACACCGCTGCATTTCAAGACGATCATTGAAGTGGCATCCCTAATCAAGTCGAAAGCACTATCGCCTGTCGAAGTGACGGAATCAGCGCTAGGACGCATCAATCAGCAAGACCCTCACTACAAGAGCTATGCCACGGTCATGGCGGATCAAGCCCGGGCATCGGCCCGAGACGCAGAACAGACCATCGCTGCCGGTAATTACATCGGCCCCCTCCACGGTGTGCCTATCGCCGTCAAAGACTTGTGTTTCACCAAAGGGGTAGCAACAATGGGCGCGACCAAATCACTGAAAGACCATGTCCCGGGCTTCGACTGTACAGTGGTACAAAGATTGAACGCAGCCGGCGCCGTTATCCTAGGAAAACTGAACCTCACCGAAGGCGCCATGGCTGGTTACAACCCAGATTTCCAGGTACCAGTTAATCCGTGGGGCGCTCACCTCTGGAGCGGGGCATCTTCGAGCGGCTCCGGCGTTGCCACCGCGGCGGGCTTGTGCTACGGGTCACTTGGTAGCGACACCGGTGGGTCCATAAGGTTCCCGTCTGCAGCCTGCGGCATAGTCGGACTCAAGCCGACTTGGGGGAGAGTAAGCCGCTACGGTGTGCTTGCCCTAGCCGAGTCTCTGGACCACATCGGCCCCATGGTCCGGTGCTCAGCCGACGCGGGGATCATGCTCCAGGCGATAGCCGGACTAGACCCGGATGACCCCACATCGTTACCTGACCCGGTACCCGATATGCTCGAAGGTATCGAACAAGGCGTCCGCGGCCTCCGTATAGGCCTGGACGAGAAGTACATATCTGATAATACCGATCCAGAATTGACGGCGAGTGTGCTGTCGGGAATCAGAACACTGGAAGGTTTAGGTGCCGAGATTGTCTCTATAAAAATGCCTGACATCAGTGGCTATATGGAGGCGTGGGGAGTCCTATGCTCTTCCGAAGCATTAGCCGCCCATGAAGAGACCTACCCGTCCCGACGGGATGACTACGGGCCATGGTTCCAGGCGTGGCTGGACAACGGCGCCCTGGTCACTGGGGCTGAATATGCGAAGGCCAACAACGTCCGCTCTGCCTGTCGTGGGCTTCTGAACAATATATTCCAGGACGTTGACATCATCTGCTGCCCCGCCATGACTTCTCCACCGTTCCCGATCACCTTGGAGGAGATGTACGGACCCACGTTTTTGCTTGACAACCCAGATTGGGGCCGGTTTACGGTACCTTATGATTTCAGCGGGTCCCCCAGTATATCTGTGCCATGTGGCAAGAATAGCGAAGGGTTGCCGCTCACAATCCAGTTCGTGGGAAGACACCTTTCAGAGGCCATACTGTGCCGGATCGGACACACGTTCGAGCAGACCACTGACCGAGAAGCCCTGAGGCCTGACATCGAATGAGGTAGGGGACCTCTGATCATTTGACTATCGCGGATCAGCTTGCTGGACCACAACAGAGATACCAGGAAATGGCCCTTCCCATGATGCTCTTCAGGTAAAATCCAGCCCAGTGGAAGCCCTCGTTCCCAGTCCCAATAAGGAGTCCTGTGACGTTGCGGCGCCCAGCCGGAAAACAGCGGTTTCAACAGACCAATGCTTAGAAAAGCATGAGGCCGTCCTGGCAAAAACCTATTCAGTGCCTCTGGATAGATATCGGTTGCTTGATTTTCGAAGTTAGATGGTTGGCCAAAGGATCCAGACGCAACTGCAACGAACCGGGAACTCGACCAGTGAACTATACACCTGCGTTGTCGAAATAACGGATACTGGGTGGCCCTGCGAGCCACGCGCCCATCTTCTCGACGTCTCCTCGTTCAGTACGCCATCCCAAATATTTTTCGAATTGTTCTTTAGAGTCCCAGTTCTCCACGAACACCATATTGGAAGGGTCGTCTTGATTCTTTTGGATACTTATGGAATTGCAACCTTCAAACCCACGGGTGTGATGAAGGCCGTCCCGCAAAAATGACGTCAAGTCATCAACGTTTTCAGGTTTTAGGTTCAATTCCAGGAACACGGTTACAGACATTTAAAAGCTCCTCCAACTGTATATCCACCCTATGATACACGGACGATTACCCCGAGATATCCGCATCCGCCTGTTAGACAACTCCTGTGTTCATAACTAATATGAGCTTCGACCCTGATTCGATAGGAGGACAATTTTGTCAGAGCAGAATAAGGCTGTGTTTGAGAAGTTAATGAGTGCGCTAAATGCGAAGGATATGGCCACTATGGAGTCCCTAATAGCCGACGACTTCGTGGACAATGACGCAATGCCAGGAATGGCGCCCGGCAGACAAGGCATGATAGATATGATGGGGATGTTTGTCGGCGCATTCCCGGACCTAAATGTAGTCGTTGAACATTGGGTTGCCGAAGGGGATCTAGTTGTGGGAGTCATGACCACGAAGGGGACTCAAACCGGGGAGTTCATGGGAATGCCAGCTTCTGGTAAAAAATTCTCCGTGAGAGAGATGCATATGGTCCGGGTAGCCAACGGGAAAATGGCGGAGCATTGGGGCCTATCGAATGAAATGTCGATGATGCAACAGCTGGGGTTAATGCCTGAATAGCGCACTGAATCATGGTAGGGAAGGTCCTAGAGTCTGTGACATGCGAGTTGGAACTTCGAATAAGTTTCAACCCTGAACCAGAAAGCCCCCTCGTTTGAGGGGGCTTTCTGGTTTCAACGCCCACTGCCCGAAATCCACAGGAAACGGGGATCGATGATAGTGAAAGATCAATGGACGTGTGCCCTTATACGAATTACGGTAGTCCTAAGAGCACGTACAATTCACTTACCATCTTTGATAAAGTCCGATACCCGCTCCGCAATCATCATAGTAGTCACATTAGTGTTCGCGCGTATACAGTCTGGCATTATCGATGCATCTACGATCCGAAGGTTCTGGACCCCTCTTACTCTTCCAAATTGATTAACGACGGCCATATCATCTGAATCTGGCCCCATCTTGCAGGTACCCGATATATGCTGTCCCGTTGTTACTTCCCTGATCATATAAGTATCTAGGTCTTCATCCGAAGCAAGTTCTTCATCTGTGGGTTCGATCCTGGACTCAATGATGTCATTGAACCGTTCATGTTCCCCCAAGCTTACGCACAAACGGACTGCTTCTCTCAATCTCCTGAGGTCGTCTTCTTGCTGAAAATAACGATAATCCAAGAAAGGTTGCTCATCCGGGTCAGTAGAAGTCAATTTCAATTCTCCGGCACTCAGCGCCAATTCGAGAGACGCCATCATCCGTATCCCCAGCGGTGGCATATCTCCGACACCTCGGTAAGCACGGTCGGTCGCGTATGACAACATGAATATAAGTAGGTCGTTCCGGAGGTCCGAACCCTCCGCAGTCCACCTCAGAGTGGTCTGGAGCCGGGGAGCAAAACCATCTAGAGGATGGTCAGGTTTCGTGCTCCAAGTAACAAATACAACAGGATGGTCACGGAGATTTTGTCCCACTCCGGGCAAGTCTTTTACAACCGGTATCCCCATATCCTGAAGATGCGTTGCCGGCCCAACGCCGGAAAGTAACATGAGGTGTGGCGATCCGATAGCGCCCGAACTCAGGATTATCTCGTTGGCCTCTGCTATGAAACGTTCCCCTCCGCTCTCTACCTCGACCCCTATAGCCTTAGTTCCGTCGAATATTATCTTTCGAGTAGTACAGTTAGGTCGAATCGTAAGGTTCAATCGGTGGCGGGACGGATTCAGATACCCCAGTGCTGTACTGAACCTGATTCCATTGGGGTTATTCAAAGGGGTGGGACCGACGCCACTTGCGTCTGGTGCATTATGGTCTGGACTGTCCGCGAATCCTGAATCGAGACAAGCCTGGTAGAACGCGGTCTGGTCGGTCCTCATCTCTTCCTGCTTGAACCGCCTCGCGACTATAGCTCCCTCGGAACTGTGGAAATCATCGTCAGGGAAATCTGTGTCCGATTCAACTTTTCTGAAGTATTGGATGAGGTTTTGGAACGCCCATTCGTCGTTTCCCATAGACGCCCATGAATCGTAATCCTCTGGCACTCCCCTGAGGAATACCTGCCCATTGATTGCGCTTGAACCACCTGTAACCTTACCTCTAGGAACCATCATCGGAGGCGCAGTCTCTGTAGCCTTGCCTATGAATTGCCAGTTGTGGTCACTAGTCATGATATCCAGACCAGTTGCATACCCTTGTTTGACTTCCTCAGGCAGTTGCTCGAAATCAGGGTAGTCAGGCCCAGCTTCTAATAGAAGGACCGAGTGATTAGGGTCTTCACTCAATCTGGATGCAACGATCGACCCGGCAGACCCGGCTCCAACTACGATTGTGTCGTATTTCAACGTGTTGCTCCTAATATGACAGATTTGAAATGGCTGTTGATGTTAATGACCAATGGTCTCGACGTCAAGTTACCTATCTGTTCCAGAGATGAGGCCGGCAAACCGTTTGCGAATACCTTATGTTTCTAAGACTACTTGTAACTTCGATCCGCCGAGACGTGAGTTATAGTTATCAATCACAGGATACCCTTGGTAGAGAAAAGAATGGTTAGTAGTTCCGATTCAGAAAGCAGAACAGACCAAATCGTCTTTTACGACGGGTACTGCGTTCTGTGCAGTAAATCAATCGATTTCATCCTAGCCAGAGACCCTTTGGCTACATTTAGATTCGCATCGCTGCAATCAGAATTTGCTCACAGAGTCCTCTCAGAAAGAGGATATCCGATAGCAACCATCAAGAATCTTAGTAATATCGTGTATCTCCAGCGTAACGACATCAAAATAAAATCGGACGCAGTCCTTTCGATACTATGGGACCTTGGGGGAATCTACAAAGTAAGTTGTCTGGTTTATTTCTTACCTCGAGTTGTAAGGGATTTTGGTTACGATCGGTTGGCTAAACTACGGTACAGAATTTTTGGGAAACGAGATGTATGCCGTGTCCCAACGCCACAAGAAATGACTAGATTTCTGGAGTAGTGTCCTTGAAAAGAACCTAGCAAACGGCCTGTATTCTTGTCCGCGGATCGATCGATCGCACTTCACCAAAATACTAGTTTCTCATCGGAGCACAGCCGCGGTTTTGAACCCGGGTTGTGTGCCTAGATATGGTCCACTGGAGCCGTCATGACATGTATCAACCGGAAGTCAACTTTTAGACTCAGTAATTCTGTCTTCAGACATATTGTGTCCTCTAGCGTCGAACCATGGCCCAACCTTCCGCAAATACCATGGTTCCCATAAGCTCCTGAATGGGAAGAATGAGGTTAAATTATGGTGGAAGTAAGCCGAGTCCCGTCCTGGTGCTATCTTACGGGCGTCAAAACGGACCCAGGCCCTATATAGAACGAAATAGCCAAGAAGTGTCAGTCGATTGTGGAAATGGTCAGTTGCAACATGGCTCAAATGACCGATGATAGCCGCAAGAAAGATCGGGTGATAGAACGCAAAGCAAAGAACCAAAATCCCCGCTATCGAGTATTCCCAACCGTGGAATGGCACTATGACCAAGTGTGTTTTTCGTTTGATCCAAGACTGATATAGGTCCACCAAATGGTCGACGTCCACCAAAACACCCATGCCAGCAGCTACGGCCCCGGCCAAAGGCGATCCAGTCACTCCCCAAACGGATGCTCCGACGACTGTAGATATAGCAGTATGGCCAACTGGTCCCATAAACTACATGATACCCGCTGCCCTATCTGAGAGCGAATGATGTACTCGAGATGGCGTGTGTCAGTTTGTTCCCGCAAGGCATCAGCCTACAAGGTCCGGACGTCTCCATCGACGAATTGATACGAGGTCAAAAACACCCTACACTGCACCTGTCTGGATCCTTCTGATCTGGTTGGTAACTCCGCATAAGATCGGTAGAAATCAATCCCGATTGAAGACCTTGTTGGCTCAAAATATAAATTCGTACGTTGGTATAACGATTCTTGGTTGCTTTTATAAATCCGCTATTGATCGCTGTCTTCCTGGCCCTTTTCCTACCCATCACAGCATACGCTCAACCTGAGTCCCAGGAATCCTACTTTAGTCTGACCGTAACCGCTGATCCATCCGACTGCGCGCGTATAGAAGGCGGAGGGAAATATCTAGCTGGCTCCAAGGTGGAGACAAGATATTACGGTCTTGCAAATGATTGTCGGTTGGTAGGTCACAAAGTGAGCCAATCTGCAGACGATTTTGGACCTGGCTGTGATATAAGCGGAAGTGGTGAATGCTACTTCACGATGAACTCCGACATAGACGTCATTTACGTATTCGAGATTGCAAAACCAACGCCCACTCCAACGCTACGACCAAACCCAACCGCTACGCCAAAACCATTAGTCAGACCAACATCTACGCCGACTCCAATCCCAACACTAAGACCGCTGCTTACTAAAACTCCCAGACCATCGGTCAAGCCCACACTTACGCCTACTCCAAGGCCTAAGCTACGACCATTAGCCACTAAGGTCCCCAGACCATTGGTCAAGCCCACACTTACGCCTACTCCAAGGCCTAAGCTACGACCTATAGTTACGAAGACGCCGAAGGATTCGTTAAAACCTTCACGGACTATCAAAGCTCCGTCCGTAGCTACATCATCGAGTGATCTCACCGTGCGGATCGATACGGGTCTCAAACGTGAGCCCATCAAACTTCTTTGCAGCGGTATGTCGGAGACTAGCGGCCCGAACACCGTCCTATGCCAGGCATCCAATACTCAAGATAAAGGCGGTCGTAGTTCGGCTTTAAGTCCGAACCAGTGGCCGATAATCGTAGGAAATAAGGGTGGCGTAACGGTCACTGATTACATAGTAGATATCGTCTTGTCGTCTGACTTGACGGCGCCAGTTAAATACGCCCCTCCGTTAGGTCCTAACATAACTGAAGATGTACTGATCGACCCCGGTCGTCTGGATGATGGTCCCCCGTTAGGCGCCAACAGCTCGGCCGTTATTCGAGTAGGAATCGGGCCTCTCCCCAATGAGATCCGGCCCGGGAAATATGGACTCTGTGCCGTTGTCGATCCAGGGAATCTAGTCGAAGAAGCTGATGAGACAAACAATGTGTTCTGTGTACCAGCAGAGATATCAGAGTTCTCGAAATCCGAAGCTGGCTTTTCTGGAACGGTCTATTTAGACGATACAAAAATGGTTAACGACGCTACGATATCTAGTTATATAGATGGAGAGAGAACCGGCGAAACCAACGTATCAGATGGATCATATTCTTTGCTGATCTCTCAGCCCCTGGACAAGGATTTCGGAGGGCTTCCTATAGAGTTCTGGTTGTCTGTGAACGGTGACAACGAAGATAACGCACAAGGCATATTGTTAGACCAAACTGGCCATTGGGAGGCTGGGAATATCTCTGAGATCGATTTCCGCCTAAAGAAAACGCGCGGCTTCTTAGTAAACCCGCCGCTTGGAGAATTCGGATCACAGCTATCGTGGAATAATATCGACGCCAACTTACTCTCAATCGTAGGGATTCTACTGACCTTGATCACAGCAGGAATCCCACTATTTAAAAGCGATTAATTAAAACCATCATTGGCTCGTCTGGCCTTTCAATCTAGGAGGCGGCGTTGTAGGGCTGATCCAATATTCGCGCAGCCAGGTCGTATGAAATGATAAAAATTATCTCCAACTTAACGATCAGTGTACTGGTTTCTGGGCCATTTTTCGTCCTCGGAATATCTTCGCTCATCATAGATAGCCGATTAAATCCTTTTACGTTGGCATCCCTCATCATTGGCGTACTCTTGTTGATGATCGGCGTGTATATAAGTTTTCGCGCTGTGGCCCCCGAACCGCCGCTACAAGATACTGAGACTGAATTGGCTAGACGCCATCCATCGATGAAACCTGCTATTGCCAGGATGATCATCGGTCTACCTTTTCTCGTGGTAGCAGGCTACCTGTTCCAGGGGACTACCATTCCATATATATACCCATTCGTAGTCTTTATCGTCGGCATGTATCTTTTCTTCCAAGGTGCTATCCGGTATATCCGCAACCTCCACACTACGTATGTAGTTACAGACCTTCGAGCGATGAAGATGTACCGATTCCTCTGGTTGAATACCCGAGAGATACCGGTCTCTCGGATAGTTTCTATCTCGGAAGCACGGGGCTTTTTTGAACTATTGACCAATCGTGGGACCGTTGTTGTGGCAAGCGGAGTGGGTGAGCGTCAGATCGTGCGTATGCAAGACATCACGAACCCAGCTCCGGTGGCAGATGTATTGCGACAATCGTTAGCTTAGATACCTATAGTCCCCAAATCGGGTATCTAAAAAGCCCAAAGGATACCCGTTAACGGCGCGTTTTGGGACATTCGACAAGATACGATGGTCTTCTGATCGGTTCGTTGGCTTATCGTCTTTGATCGAGATCGACAGGGCCACCGAGGGCTCAAGAATTAACGGCCACTGCCTTTGTATCCACTTCACCAGACGATGTCGAAATCGACTTGGCATAGGGCAGTAATTGTTCTCCAATCGATTCGACCAACCCCACCACCAAAGCATTGCCCATCATGTACGCACGCCGACCATCAGATATACCAGTGACATCAGTCCAGCCTGGAGGGAACCCGTTCAAGCGCTCTAGCTCCACCGGTGTCAACCGTCTGAGACGTCCGCTTCCCGTACGGATCACATGTTTGAAGCGCGAGGGGGTACTCCCACCTTCTCCAGTCAATATGGTACGAGCAGGTTGGTCGACAGCGTCAGGAAACGGGATAGCACCCTCCGAATAATGATAAGGTGTCCCGCTGGCACGATGTATACGGTCCTCGTTCTTAGATCCCTTTAGATATTTCCAACGGTGAAGATCGCTGTCCGAGATGAAGAAACGTTCTGGCACTTCACCGTCTGACTCTAAAACATCACTAAGCATGGTTGAGCGATCCTCAAATGATTGGCTCACCCGTCTGGTCCATACATTCCCATCTACCATGAGACCTGAATTACTGAACGGTGTGATCTTGGCACCGGCACCGAACTCGTCACTCAACCTTTTGAGATCCGGGGACAAGACTATATCGGGATCGATCCCTGTATCAATTTGGAAAGCCTCGTTAGCCTCTCGGACAGGGAATGCACGCGCCAGAACCCCATCTTGGGTAATCCACCTGGTTGGGCTCACTCGTGTTGGAAGTTCCTCTGACCGATAGCCTACGATGAATACCCGGCGGCGTTTTTGAGGGAAGCCATATTCGGCAGCATTCAGGACCCGCCACTCCACGACATAACCTTCATGTGACAAACATGAAAGCATCACAGCGAAATCTCGACCGCGTTGCGTGGCGGGAGATTTCAAAAGGCGGTCCACGTTCTCCAAGACTACGAATCTTGGCCTACTCTGGTGCAATAACCGAAGGATCTCCCACCAGAGCACACCCTTCTGACCCACGATACCGCTGGCCTGACTTAGCACACGAGCGACTGAATAGTCCTGACAAGGGAAGCCTCCGACAAGAAGGTCATGGGAGGGTATCTCATAGGTACCTGCTTCTACATCATCGAGGATATGTTGGATATCGCGGTTAGTATGGCCGGAGTCGCCAAAGCGGGTCGTGTATATCTCAGATGCATGCTGGCGACGGGTCGAGGGTTCCCATTGGTTACTCCAGACTACATCCCAGCCACCACGTTCAAGACCAAGCCTAAACCCACCCACTCCGGCGAACAATTCTATGGCACGAGGTTTCCCCATATGCTCCATCTCAGGTAGGGCCACACCCATTTCAGGAATGGTCGATCACCTGCACTGTCTCTTTAGAGTCCATGCGGCGATATTGTATCCGCAAGGGGTCCCGATAGATAAGTACGTTCTGTCCATAAATCGATCAATTTGTAGTCAAAGGGTATCCGGTGTCCTGATCATGCCTCTCTATTCGAGATGAGGCGGTTATGCATGTCACCTACAAGACGGACACACTCGTCCAACGAATCTTTGATGTCGCACTCCCAAAGATCCAACACATCCCAACCCATATCCTCCAATTCGGCCCGTTTCCTCTGGTCCCGTTCTTGATTGAGCTCGAACTTCCGAATCCAAAACTCAGTGTTAGATTTAGGGACAGGTAGGTTGCAGCGCTCACATCGGTGCCAATAGCAACCGAGTACGAATATCGCCAGACGCAATCCCGGGAATGCGATGTCAGGCCTTCCCGGCACGTTCCGCCAATGTAGGCGGTATCCACGTATCCCGGCAGACCAAAGGGCCTTTCGCACTTTGATCTCCGGTCCGGTGTTGCGTCCTCGGTTAGCGCGCATCACCTTTGACGTCACTTCTGATGTCGGCGGAGGATTTGAGCCGAGTCTACTTGGCAATATCAGGTCCGCATATTTTCAGATTCTGCAATGACACGTTGTTTCTGTCGGATACTAGCATTCTGATTCTCAGACCGGAGAACCATATGTTTGAACCAGATCTACAGGTGTAATACCATCACTTTGATCCGGTGTCGAGCTTGTCAGATACTTCAATGGTTGCTAGTCCAGAGGAACGGATATCCATCAATGACCCAGCCATCATATTCGGACACGTCACCAACCAGCATAGAATCATTCGGGCGACGTCTCGTCGGGAGTACCGTCAGAAAAACCAAGGGATTGAAGGAGATACCGTCTGAGTACTCCAGCGAATCCGAAGGAGCTCATACCAAAGGTACATTCGGTAAACTCGTGGAAAGCTTTTACTACGGGATCGACCCCGGTAACCAACCTTGTTCGCCGGACTTCAAAGATGCTGGAGTAGAGTTGAAGACCCATTCCCTCACCAGAGGTCGGTCTGGCTTCTCAGCCAAAGAACGGCTATCACTTGGTGACATCCAATACAACGAGATCGTATCTGAGACCTTCGAGACCAGTTGTTTCATGAGAAAGAACCGGCTGTTGATGCTTATCAGTCGCCGCCATACCGAAAACGACCTCTTGGTCGATGCAAAGATCGAACTTGCCAACCTCATCGATTTCAATCGACTGCCGAAGTCAGACCAACAGATCATCAAGGAAGACTGGAACCTTATAGCTCATAAGGTCCGAAACGGCCAAGCCCACCTTCTATCAGGTTCTGACACCAGGTATCTTGAGGCGGCTACCAAGGGCCGGGATGGTTCGGTCAGGGTCCCGCAACCCCACAGCGAAGAACCGGCAAGACGTAGGGCGTTCGCTTTCAAAGCGGGCTATCTTACCAGTCTTGTCAGAAGATATTTAAACCCCGACGCACAGCATACCGAAATCGATCAGCAGGAGGTCATCAGTGACCCGACAGAGATCGGCGATAGAGGATTCGAAAAGGCCGTGATCGAAAGGTTCCATCCCTTCCTGGACCTCACCATAGACGAGATCGAGGACCGACTGACCGTATCACCGAATAGGGAAGCAAAGGGATACCGGGCCACGTTGGTCCGACTGATCATGGGGGTATCAGCCAGGAAAGTAGCCGAGTTTGAACGGGCAGGCATAGAACTCAAGACCATCTTGATCCACGAGAACGGCCTCTCCCGTGAACATATGTCTTTCCCTACGTTCAGATACATGGGCGATAGAAGCATATTGACGGAGGATTGGGATGCGATAGACAGCGATGAAGAGGACGAGGATGGCACTGGCGATAATCGTGCGATCCCCCTTATCAAACGTACACTCGAAGACAGACGATTCCTATTCGCCGTGTTCGAAAAAGACTCAGGGCGCGAGCGATTGACCAAAGTCGTTTTCTGGTCCATGCCAGTCGTTGACATTGAAAGGCATGTACGCCCGGTCTGGAAACAAGCTCAAGATTGCATCCGATCAGGTAATCTAGCTGAACTTCCCGGGGCACGTTTCAATCATGTTTGCCATGTCCGGACCCACGGTAGGGGGCGCGGACTCGACACTCTTCCTACACCGCACAACGGCCAACAGACTCGTAGGAGCTTCTGGTTAGACAAACATTACATCCAGGCTCAAATCGCAACAACCCAGTGATCATTGCGATTAAAAAGTTCACCAGACAGGAGCAGAACTGTTGAGAGTATTGATCATCGGAGGTAGCGGATTCATCGGGTATTACCTACGACGCCAGCTCATACAAAAATCCGGCTTTGACGTCACATGCACCTACGACTCCAGGGCGCCTAAAGACACCGATCAGTCCTGGTACTCACTGGAGATCACCGATCAGAATCGTTTGGATCAGGTATTCCTGGAGGTCAGGCCAGAGGTAGTGGTGTTATTGGCCGCCATCGCAGACGTTAAAACTGTCGAAATGGGCCAGCAGAGAGCCACAGAAGTCAACGTGGACGGGGCCCGACAAGTGTCTCGGCTTTGCACGCAGCACCACGCACGGCTGATCTACCTGTCGAGTGAGTATGTGTTCAGAGGTGACCGCGGCAATTATCAGGAGGATGACTCACCTTCCCCCGACACTCACTACGGCCGTACCAAATGGCAAGCCGAACTAGCAGTTGCTGATGAAGCCTCCCAGTGGAGTATCGTCCGGACCAGCCTTGTGTATGGCTGGCCGTTAACCGGTCGCCGGAACCTGGCGACCGTCATAATTGACCGCTTGAAGAGCGGTGAGACCTACGAAGGTGATACTCGTACTTACCGCACTCCCATCTACGTTGAACATCTGACGGAAGGTATCACGCAGCTCGTGGCCGATTATCACCCCGGGATATTCCACATCGGTGGGGCAGATTGGATGAACATGTACCAATTTGGCCATGCCGTGGCAGGGGTATTTGACCTGGATAGCAGACTGGTACATCCGGTTTCCGTATCAGCCGAGCTACCACCCGGGAACGCCAAGTTGGACGGGTCAGAGCACGGCCTCAGGCCAGACATATTAGGGCTGGACTGTACACAGACAAATCAGAGGCTCGGGCTCCAGTCCTTTAGCGTAATCACTGGACTGCAAGAGATGTTGGTTTAGCGTGGGCCGCCTGTTTAGATAGAGGTAGGCGGCCACGGACCGACCCAAATCTTGGTAACCATTTCCGCTCTCCATCGCACACTGTTAGGATACTGACACGTTACTTCCCAGGGAGAGTTGTAAATGAGTCGCCACGTCAAGTTCGGCGTCCGAATGCACCAGCACGGTTACGACTTCGACGACTTGAAGCGGGTGTGGACCCAGGCAGACCGCCTAGGGTACCACTCAGCTACCTTATATGACCTGCTTAACGCCCCTGCGCTAGAGTGCTGGACAGCTCTGTCGGCCCTGGCTGCCCTAACAGAGCGTATTCGACTTACACCGTTGGTGCTGGGCAACACTTACCGTCCTCCAGCCCTGATGGCCAAGATGAGCGCCTCCTTGGATGTGATCAGCGGGGGCCGGTTGGAACTAGGAATCGGCGCTGGCGGCGGAACGGGCGACCACCTGGCTTCCGGGCTTTCCTTCCCACCTACTGCCGAGCGAGTAAGGATGTTGGAAGAAGCTGTGGAACTGATCAAGAAATCCTGGACAGAGCCAAAAGCGACTTTCCAGGGAAAATACTACAGTCTCGAGCAATCCGTAAACGAGCCTAAGCCGGTGCAGCAACCTCACCCTCCGGTGTTGATCGGAGGCCACGGGGAGAGACACCTCCTCAGATCTGTAGCCGGACACGCCGACATCTGCAACATCGGATTTGAAATGAGTCTG
>JAKUNK010000044.1:0-22187 GCA_022451945.1 Dehalococcoidia bacterium | reverse complement strand
AAATCTTACAAACCGTAGGACAATGCCCAAGATCAAATGTCGCTTGTAAATATCAGTCCATAATAATATTCTGTAACCTCCCAGCAACGGCAAGCTCTATTTGGAAATCGGTTTCGATTAGGAGTTGAACATGGCTAGGATTAGGTTGGTTCCGACCGAAGAATTAACTCCTGGGCTTCGCGAGATTGCCAAGGGTGCGGAAGTCCACAAACTGAACCCAGCAATCTTTCGGGCAGCGGGAAACTTACCGAGTGTTTACGAATCATTTTGGAAGTTCTACGCTCCTCTTAAGCTGGAAGGGTTGCTTGAACAAAGACTGAAAGAGTTAGTCCGCCTTAAGATCGCTGACCTTAACCAATGTGCTACTTGAAAATTGGGCAGGGCTGTGCCGGCGGTACAGCAAGGGATGACGGAGGAGATGATAGATAGCCTGGTCGATGTTGAGAGCGCCGATATAACGGAACGCGAAAGGATTGCTGTTCGGTTTGCTGAGCTCATGGCTACCGATCACAACAGTATCGGAGACGGGTTTTTTGAAGATCTTAGGTCTGAGTTTACAGATCCTGAAATCTTCGAATTGGGGATGATTACGGGTCAGTTTATCGGTTACGGACGGCTGCTTTCAATTCTGGACTTGGAGAATCCTAGTCAACCGGAATGTGATGAAGAAAACCACATAAACCCAGGGTGACCGTGCAGGGTTCGCTTTAAATAGCCTCAGGGATGGAATCGAGATTGCTATTTAGACGAGGTAACTACTCCGAGTTGGGGTCTCTTATGCCGAATCTGAGAGGGCCAGAAGCGCGGCAGAAAAGGTTTGAGAAGTGTTGGGCAGGTGGTCTGAGCTACCGAACAAATTGCGGAGCGTCATGCCTAGAATCGGCAAACCTCCGATGAATAGCAGTTTGTTGCGCGTTGAAGACCTTCATCTAAATACTGTGTCTAATCGAGCGGAAAGATCAAAAAAATATTGGAGGCTTTCATTTACTCTAAAAAAAATGTCGCCTCTGAGTTGGTCGCCAGTGGCATTTTGCGACAGGCCATCATCTTTGGTTAAATCAAGTGTGTTCAGTGTATGTTGCCGATCGGCGCCATTATTAGCTTTAGTGTTTTCGACTAACTCCCGCCAATCAGCCTCACTCAACTCTAGATAGAAATCTAAATCTTCTAGGTCACCTTCGATTCCCTCTTTCACGTCGACGCATTCAAAAGCTTCGAATACGATAACGAATACTCTTGATCCTACCTTGACTCCCATCTGGGCGTCTACTGTGCCTAATCTCCGGAATTCAGGGTCCACATTTACTAGCTGTTGTAGCCCTTGGAACCATTGGACTGATGGAAACACCAATGGGTCGGCGACGGGACTCATAATATTCTCCTGATTGTTCGCGTTACTTACTTGGCATACGTTCGAACCTTACGGTATGACATCCGGTAGACGGAGCCTTGGTTCTAATGCGCACCTTAGATCTGGTTTGGCGAGTCTTATTCCTTGAAGTATGGCTCTCCCTGTTCCTTCGCTTTGCTAAACGGGACCATCTTATTCACATAGTGACTCGGATCTGTATCACCGGGAGCCTTGGCTAAAGCTCGGTCTACCATCTTTGTGTATTTAGGATCCAATTGGGCAAGTTTATCGGCTTCAGAGCGTATATAAGCTACCGATGACATGATCCGTTGCAAGTCTGGGCTTTCGCAATGTGTGCATCCCGACAAAGGTGCCGCTCCATAGGTCTTAACGAAATGGGAACTGACCTGTTGGCAGCGCTGGCAGCGATATTCGTAGATGGGCATATCAGATCTCAAGCAGGTGGGCTAGTTTATTGTGTTCCACCATGTTTGACATACGAAGCCAATTCAGGCACTAAATTATCGAGAGTTTTATCTATTCCAACCCATCGCATGCGGGCTATGTATTCGTTAACCCATCGTCTTTGGAAGCCTTTAACCACGTCCATGCCCAGAGATATGTTTTCTAGGCCACCACCACAAACTATAGCCATCGCTTCCCATAGAACAGGATCCTTCATCTCGGTAACTAGGTCCTGTTCAACTCCTCTCATCATCCGGAGTAACCCGAGGGCGTAGTCTTCGCCTTTTTGCGCGATAGCATATTTAACATGAGCCATCCCATACGCCAAATGCCTGGCTTTATCCTGCGAGCATAGGCGGAATAAGATTTTCTCGGCTGGGTTCAAAGCGTAAGCTTCACCATACCGGTAAAGCATGAGGGTAAAGGGCCCTCTAAGTATGTACATTAAAACAGCGGTTTCCGTCCAACCAGCCCGGCTTTCTATGATGCGCCGATTGATAAGTCCAGGGCTCTCCAAACCCAATGTCCCTCCATTAGCGAGGGCCCTTGTCCGGAACGCGTCATAGTGTCTAGCGGTATCGTAGAGCTCAGTCGCTAAGAATGTCTTAACCTCATAATATGCATAATTCATCCGGCCGACCCATTGACCGATTGAGTCAGTCTCTATCGTTGCTTGCTGCGCGAGTTCTGTACAGAGTTGGCACATCGCCAATTCCAACTCTCGGGGAAGTGGTTGCAGCGAATCCCATGGTACGTCAAGATGGGCGATCCAACGGCGTTGAATCGCCTCTTCGTAAAGAGTACCTGCGTTGTCCGCCCAAATTTCTTCCTTTTTGCTAAGTGGATAGAATTCTAGTCTTGGTATGCCAGGCACATGCCTCGCGCCTCGAGGCATCCGCGTCATTTCTTCACTCTGGCTCGGGACTTCTCCATAGAATCCCATATTGATGTCATCCAGAGTTAGGCCTCTTTTACTTGGTATGGCCTTGGTGCCCCATTGAGGCGAGTCATCCATCCAAGTAAATTTTTTTGTCTCTTCTGGCTGGTCGGCAATCGTATCGTGTTCGGCTTGATTTCCACTTTTCGGGTCTTGATCGTTCCCTTTTGAGACAGATGCCATGTGTTAGCCTTTCGCGTTGGATTTGGAACAAACGTGAGTAACTCGGAAAAAAATAAGGCCTCCTTTCTAGGCGGAGGCCTTATTCAGAAACCAAGAGATGCTTAGTTAGGGTTGTATGTTTCCAAGAGCGCCGGATTTACGCGACCATTGCTGATGCGGTCGTCTAGACCTGCTGACTTCAAGCGTTGGAAGTACTCTTTGACCTGTTTTTGCCGGACGGCCATAAGAATCTTTTGGCCTTCGTCTGCCTGGTCCTTGCCTCCACCTAACAACACGGCAAGTGCTTCACTGGTGAGCATATTCCGAGCTGCTGGATTCTCACCGCCTGCCCCGGAGGCTTGGCGTCCTTCAGCTTCATCAAGATATGAATGCATCTCTTCAATCCTCTCAGGGCTGCATTCCTTGATATAGCGAGCGTGGAGCACTCCGATAGCTACGTGCCTCGCTTCGTCTTGGGCACAACGCCTATATATAGTCTTTTCCGCATCGTTGTACGCCATCAATTCACCCAATCGGAACAGGGTTAAGACGTTGCCTTCCCCTACGATGTGCAAACGAGTGGACAGTTCTGTATATTCACGAGCATTGTCAGTCCCGCCTCCTACGACGTCGGAGACGCTATCGATCATTCGCATTAATCCGCCACCATTTGCAAGAGCCCGTTTCCGGAAAACATCTAAGTGTCTAGACTCGTCCATCACTTGGCCCAACAGAGCCATACGAACCTCTTGATAATCGGGGGACATGGTGGCTATGAAACGACCAGGGACATCAGCTGCGACGAACTCAACTTGGGCGAAGAAAGTAGCTAATTGGCATTCGGCAGCTTCGACATCGTCAGGTAGCGCCTCCAGGGTATCCCAGGGGATATCTGTAGCGGAGCTCCATTGACGAGAAACGAATTCTTCGTACAGCTTTCGGAGGTTATATCCCCAAACTTCTTTTTTCGTACGGAACGGATATGCTCCGAACTTTGCCACCCCCGGGCGCGGAATCGACCCTGAAACGCGGCCAGTTAAGTTTTCAGATACCTCGCCGATCCCGTCTTCGACGACGTTTTCTTTAATCTGGTTTAACCAGCTGAGATCAAACCCTGCTTCTTTGGCTTGTTCCCAATAGGTTTTATGTTCTTTGAGACTTGCCATTCTGTAAGCCCCCTTCAGGATCAGTTATTGCTAATTATTCATCCCAATGAGCCTATACTGCCACAATCATGCTACTTGCTAGGGTTTCCGAATGTCAACGCTATGACGATAAAACTACCAGCTCATTCGCCGCTTTGACGGAATAATAACACTGGCATGGTTCGGACTTTCGATGGGATAGTAAACCGACCCTGGCGGACGGTGGAACACTAAATGCATAAAAACTTTGCGATATGCGACCTCAGAACCATTTCAAATCAAAGGCAGAGCGTTCTAGCCTGGATGTGGGCGTTGTCAGTCAACTCAGCTAGAACTCTTTTGAGCAGATTGGGAAACACGGACGTCACAGACCATAAATCTAGGAATCTTTTCACGCCTACAATATCAGTAATGATTGACGCTCAAGGTATCACTGGAGCATAGGCTTGGCCCTGTATAATCAACTCAAGTAGGCGGCTCAATAAAAAATTAACCGCCTCCCATAACTCAACAAAGCGCCGGAGAGATCCGACGCTTGTGAATAAGAGGATGCTTTGAGTTTCGTAATCACCGAACCCTGTATTGGAGTTAAGGACGCTTCTTGTCTGGAAGTCTGCCCTGTCCGCTGTATCTCGACTACCGATGCCGAAGATATGTATTTCATTGATGCAGAAGTATGCATCAATTGTTCCTATTGCGAACCAGTTTGCCCAGTGAACGCCATTTTCGACGAATTTAAAGTGCCTTCCGACCAGCGTCAGTTCCTGCGAAGGAGCCGCGAATTCTACAAAACTAATTCCTAGCTACGGAACAAACTACAAATGCATGGAACCACCGCAAAGGGGGATTTTCCAATCGGAGCAATCGGATCCAGATTCCATGCACAGAATAAAAAGGGTTACCTACGTCATAATGGGGGTATTGGGACATCCATAGAACCTAGTTGAAGCCGCTCGTTTTGCCCGGTGACGAAGGTGGTATAAACTCCCTCGTTTGAGGGAGGTCTTCTGTTTCAGTGACGCCACACATCGGGAAGCCATCGAGCAGGTACTGGTGAGGATAAGGTGTGCTCGTAGGTTCCAAAGCAAGTTTTAACTTTGGAGCGTCAGGTTCGGTGTCACCTACACCAAACCTTGGTTTTTAATCTAAGGTCGTAGTAAACCTTAACCGTATTTTTGGACTGTTGCTCCGATATCAGGACCAGCGGCAATGAGGTCTTCAGGAACCATCACTGGAAAACATTCGACGCTTGCATTAAATGCTAGGAAAAAAGGCTCAACAAGTCGGGGAATTTCAGAAGAGTCCGTTATATTTACCACGACAAATGCAGTACGAGCCCCTTCTTGTAGACCGAAATAAGTTGCTTCAGGTTTGAGGTCACCCAGAATAGAACCGATGGTGTCCCCTAAGCTTCCGTCGGTAATCGCTTTATTGGCAGCTTCTACCGGGAAAATTGCCTTTATCATAACCCGCATGATTTATCTCCAATCTGCTTGGCTCAGTAGTCGGACAAGCCTACCATATTTTATATGCGCTGTTATTTATACCTGGTTTCGCATCAGGACATATCTGGCAGATACCCCAAAAGATTTTACTCTGGCCTCCCCTAATCAGATTGGGTAAAGAGGCCGAGAGTTCGCCTTGAATGTTATCTGGATGTTATGCCTTGCACGGGAATAAGTGTTTAAGGCAAGGGAACGTTTAAGGCGTGTTATCAGCATAGATTTTGTGGTGGTACCATAAAATCAACCAACAATAGTTATCTCGAAATGTGCCAGAAGCGGGAATAAGAGAGACTGCTCTTGTATGATGCGCTGAGCTACGAAGAATTACGACTCATTAAAGCTACAGGGGCTTCGGCTGCAGGTGAAATTGAACCTTATGTTGCCGATTAGGAACTCCACCGGTAGGTTCCATCCGGGATTTTTAAAGCAGCGGCCAATGCTGGACGTTCTGGGATTCTAGCGCCAAAGCCGCTAGGCGGCCGAGATACTAGATCAGGGCAATGTTAATCTCGTACAACCTAGATAAGCTGGCTGAAATGCAGACATGCACATGAAGTTTTTCATAGCGGCGGTCTTTTTACTTTTGCTCATTTTGTTGGTTGGGTGCCAGACGGAAACGGGTATTGCCAAGGAGATCTCCGATAAAGACCCAGAGTATGAAGTCTCGGCTATTCAGTTGGTCGCGGACTACGAAGCCAGCGAATCGGTTGCCGATCGCAAGTATAAAGGCAAGGTAATCTTGGTCTCTGGAGTTATCAGTGAGGTTTACCGAGGTTTCTTATATACCCCCTACGTAGAACTGGAAGCCGGGGTCCGCTGCAATTTCAGCGACAACGAAGATCCGGTCATGGCCACTTTATCCGAAGGCCAGACAGTGTCTATGAAAGGCCGGGGTGACAGGCTTCTATTTGGCGTAGAACTGAGGGGTTGTACCGTAGAGTAACGCGTTCTTTCCCGGCCGGTGTATCGTTGAATTTCAAGATGATACCCAACTAAACTTACGCCACTACTGGTTTGTATTGATGACTACCTGGGAAGCGGGCCTCCCGGAGGCGGGAATGGTATTATCTGCCATCGTCATTGGCGGAATAATAGGTGGTGCTCTCGTTGTCTTCGGAACGTTACTGGTTCGAGGAGACTTGGGGATCAGGACGCCTCGGGCGTTGGACCCTGAGTATCGACACCGCGAAGTTATCAGCTGCGGAGAGATTATGGCCATCGGCATGAAAGCTGGGTCTATTGGGGCTGGAGCCGGGGCCGTTGTAGGGTTATTGGTATACGAGTTATTCCTCTGACCGGTGAACTTGCTCCGGGCATACATTAGAGATAAGATCCGCCAAACTCAACGACATACCATCGCCGGAGATACCGGCATCGAGTAGAGATATGTACGCAGTCACTAACCGCATCAAGATTCAGAAAGGTAACGGCGATGACTTGGAGAAAGTCTTTGGCGCACGAGGTAGTGTCCAACATGAGCCTGGCTTCAAGAGCTTTGAGCTGTGGAGCTTGGAAATGGAAGACGACCATGAGGTTTACCTGGTGGTGACCCGCTGGGAGGACAAGTCAGACTTCTTGAACTGGACTCAAAGCGCCTCTTTCAAAGAGTCTCACGCCGGACCTCATCCCACCTATATCATCGGCGGGGAATTGGCCAATTATGAAGTGAAACTCTCCATCATGAAGGGTTAGCGGTTTAAGTGGTTACCCGAATTTAAAAGGGCCTTCCGGTCATATCGGGAGGCCTTTTTAGTTGCTTGGAAATGAACTGGCTACTTGCCATGACAGCGTTTGTACTTCTTTCCGCTGTTACAGGGGCACTTCGCGTTACGGCCAATCTTGCCCTGTTCCGGCTGCATGGTTCGTTTCTCGTTGCAGAAAGCGCACGTACAGGCTGCCGGATGGTCGTTGTACCAGTTGGTCCTGGTGGACATCGTTCTCTGTTAACCCCAGATAGAAATAAACTACGCTTAATTGACTCCATCCTACAGCCCCGGCTTTTTTCGTACAAGCAAACACAGCTTTCTTGAGGCCATGTGCAGAATGCCGAGAGAGCCGTATAAACGGCCGATGACCCTACCCAGGAAACCCGGCGAGCCGGTATAATTCTTCGCAAGCTTGACTACCAGGAGTGACCATGTCCGGTGCCCGAACGGGAGTCGATTTTCTGCTTGAACCCTACCGCGTTCTGGACCTGACCGACGAACGCGGCCTGCTTGCCAGCAAAATACTGGCCGATCTGGGCGCCGATGTGATTCAGATAGAGCCACCTGGCGGCAGTCCGGCCCGCAATGTTGGCCCATTCTACGGCGACGACCCGCTACCCGATAAAAGCTTATTCTGGTGGGCTTACGCCGCTAACAAAAGAAGCATCACCCTCGACCTGGAACAGAAGGACGGGTGTGCCCTTCTGGAGAAACTAGTCGCCAAGGCCGATTTCCTGATCGAATCATTCTCGCCTGGCTATCTGGAAGGCCTGGGTTTGGATTATGAACGTCTGACCAAGATTAACCCGAAACTAGTCATGGTCTCTATCACACCCTTCGGACAGCACGGGCCTTACTCCCACTATCAGGCGACAGACATCGTCGGTATGGCCCTAGGGGGATTCATGTATCTCACCGGGGATGACGACCGCGCACCTGTCAGGATCAGTTTCCCTCATTTCTATCTCCATGGCAGCGCCGCCGGGGCCACGGCAGCCATGCTAGCCCATACTCACCGGGTAGTTTCAGGGCAGGGACAGTATGTCGATGTGTCCTGTCAGCAGGCCGTGGCCAAGACCTTGGCCCATGCGCCTCAGATATGGGACATAGAAGGCGCGATTCTCAAACGTATGGGAGTCTACCGGCAGACCTCTGGAGAGAACAGAGTCCGCATCAACTGGCCTTGCAAAGACGGTTATGTCAACTATATGGTCCAGGGCGGGACCGTGGCCTACAGCACCCGCGCATTGCTAGATTGGGCCAAAGAAGATGGCCTGGACACGGCGGAACTAGATGCTATTGACTGGGAAGAATTGGGGTATGGAGCAGTCACCCCCGAGCTGATGGACCAATTCAGCGGGCCTATTGGCGAGTTTTTCGAAAGCCACACGAGGGCCGAGTTGGTGCAAGGCAGCCTTGACCGCCGGATACTCCTGTTTCCGGTAGCCACACCGGCAGCTTTGGACGACCACCCCCAGCTGGAAGCCCGAGGTTACTTCCATGAGATTGAACACCCAGAGCTTGGAGTATCTGTGAGGTATCCAGGGGCCTTCGTCAAGTCGGGAGACGGTAAAGACATAGCCGGGATATACCGGCGGCCGCCGCTGATAGGAGAGCACAACGTCGAGATATATCAGGAGGAGTTGGGACTCTCAAACGCAGAACTCCAATCCTTGAAGCGGAACGGTGCCATATGAAAGGTCCCCAAGAGCCTAACAAACCCCTCGACGGCGTAAACGTGCTGGACTTCTGCTGGGTAGCGGTCGGCCCTATGACCACCAAATACCTAGGAGAATACGGGGCAACTGTTGTCCGGGTAGAGTCTGTCAAGCGGCCGGGCACATTGCGCCGGGGCGCACCTTTCAAAGACGGTATCTCTGGCTTGAACCGCAGTGCCTATTTTGCAAGCTATAACGCGAACAAGATGGGTATCACCGTAGATATGCGACATCCCAGGGCCCGGGATTTGATGCTGCGCATGGCGAAATGGGCCCACTTGGTAACCGAGAACTTCACCCCCGGCACCATGGAGAGCTGGGAGCTTGGATTCGAACAATTAAAAAAGGTCAACCCCGCCATAGTCCTTTTCAGTACTTCCATGATGGGTCGCGGCGGACCCATGGAACGCCAGCCCGGCTTCGGACCTGTGCTTTCGTCGCTGGTGGGATTGACCAACCTGACCGGTTGGCCCGACCGTGACCCGGTCAATCCCTACGGTGCGTATACCGACTTTATTGTTCCCCGGTTTGCCGTTGCCGCCATACTTGCCGGACTGGACCGAAGCCGCCGCACGGGCGAGGGAATCCATATCGATATGTCTCAACTGGAGACCACCCTGCATTTCTCGGCGCCGGTTCTTCTGGATTATGCCGTCAATGGCCGGGAACAAACGCGTGTGGGAAATCGGGATCCAGGGGCCGCGCCCCATGGCGTCTATCCTTGCGCCGGAGACGATCGCTGGCTGGCATTGGGCTGTTTCACAGACGTTCAATGGGAGGGTCTTCAAAAAACCATCGCCCCCGATGGTAATGGCTGGCCTTACAAGCCTGATTTCGACACCCTGCTCGGAAGGAAAGCTAACGAGGACGAACTGGACGGGCTCTTAACTAACTGGACCAGTTCTTGGGAGGTGGGAGCACTTATGGAGACCCTGCAGAGTTCAGGAGTGCCAGCAGGGATGGTAAATGATTGCAGGGATCTGTTTGATGACGCCCAACTGCAGTATCGGGGTCATTTCCAATGGTTAGACCACCCGGAGATTGGCCCGTACGCCACTGACCGGAGCGAGATGAATTTTTCGGTCAGCCCCGGAAGTTTGGACACTCCAGCCCCACTCTTAGGGGAGCACACTTCTTATGTGCTGAAAGACCTGATTGGCCTAACCGACGAAGAGTACCAATCCTTGGAAGAAGATGGAGTGTTGGAGTAGCTACCCGCTGAAGGCGATCGCTGTTCGCTCGTTACCGCTGAGTCCTAAACCGCAGCATACTCCCCGCTAGTATCAGGCTGACCGACGTGAAGCTAACTAGAAAGAGAGCCATCTTTAGGTCGTTGAGCGTTTCTTGCAAGAATCCAGTGATAAGCGGCCCCAGTGATGTTCCTACCGAGGTCATCATCATCGTGAAGGCGAAGGCCACGGCCAGTTCCCTGGGTCTGATCCCCGGCAGATGGAACGGCACTGTCACTAAGATCGGGAAGAAGGCCCATGCCACTCCGTTGAAGAAAGACAACACGAACAACGCTGGAACTGACCCGGTCAAGACCATGCCGAGGTTGGTGCCAATCATTAACAGGCCAAGGACCTGAAGGAAATTCTTCTCCTGGCCAGTGGTTGACGCGGCCCAGGCGATAGCCATGCCGCCTATACCGCCAACGATTACTCCCAGTGCGAGAATCCCGCCCGATAGGCGTAAGGAGATGTCGTACTCCTGTAGCATCAAAGTGGGATAGAAGGCCAAGAACGCTCCGAAAGCCATTGTTGCGCCGGCGAATCCGAGTCCGCCGATCCACAGGTCTCGGTGAGCGAGGGCCCCTTTGACAACATCCAACCCTTGGGTTAAAGCTACTTCGCTGTCGGCCTCGTTGGCCCGGTCTTTTCCTAGAACGATCCACAATACCGTGATGGCCGCGAAATAAAGCCCGAATATCCGGAGAGTCATCCGCCAATCGCCGTTGGTCAGGTCCAAGATTACCGGCGCCATCACCAAGCCGCCTCCGACCACCAGTCCAAAGAAGACGTTGGACAAGCCATTTACGTAAATCACCTCTCTTGGTGGGAACCACTGACGGGTCAACAGCGCTCGGGCCGGCATCTGGGCTATGTTGCTGATGCCGAACAACAGCCGACCGGCGAGTAGCACGATAAAAACCGGCGCCCAACTCTGAAGGAAAAGGCATCCGGTTGCCATCATCAGGGTAGCTGCGGTGAGCCATTTAGGAGAGAGCCGGGAGGTGGCCCAGCTGAGGGGTATGGCCAGGGTAATGTTGCCCCAATGGGAAGCTGATCCAAGCAGCCCTTGTTGGCTAGGAGACAAGCTCAGGTCAGTGCTGATGGCCGGCAGCAGGATACCTAGCGTGTTTAACACCATGAAAGAAGAAACGCTGGAGAACAGCCATATTCCGATGACTGCCCACCGGTATCTGCTGTAGGTGAGTGAAGACTCAGGTGACAATACTATCTGGGTCCGGCCTCGATAGGAGCGAGGCTGCGATTCGTTGACGGCATGGCATATCATAGACCCTCAACAGACACTAAAGCCAAATAATCGGCATATCACAAGAGAATACGATAGGGGGCAACGGATGGATCGCATCGGAGTAGGGTTCTCAGGAGGAATGTCACCTCAGGATATAGTCGAATGCGTGAAAGTGGCAGAGGAGCTTGGTTATGAGTCTGCATGGGTGGCTGAGGGCCACGGCGGAGACCAGTTTTCCGTCCTTACTGCTTGCGCCTTGGCCACCGAAAGAATCAAGCTAGGAACCAGCATAACCAGTGTCTTTGTCCGCACTGCGCCAACCATAGCCATGGCGGCGGCCTCAGTGGATTATTTCTCCAATGGGCGGTTCATATTGGGCGTCGGGTCTAGTCATAAGGTCCAGGTAGAGCCCGAACATGGCCTGGAATTCACCAAGCCAGTCCAACGACTACGGGAGTGCGTTGACATAGTCCGGGCCATCCTTAAAGACTCTGACGTTAATTATCACGGAGAAGTTTATGACATCGATCGGTTCGACCTTTGGTTCCAACCCCTTCGGAAAGAGATACCGGTCTATGTGGCGGCGGTGTTCCCTAAGATGCTGGAGGTCTGCGGAGAGATCAGCCATGGTGCCATCCTGACCTGGTGCACCCTGGAACACGCGTCAAAAGCCGTGGCAGCAGTGGGACTGGGCGCCCGCAACGCCGGCCGAAGTCCCGAGGACGTGGACGTGGCCAGCCTGCTGCCATGTGCCGTGTCCGACAACCGAGATGCTGCGAGAGATCTGATGCGCATGCCGATAGCGTCCTATGCGGGCCGGTTTCCTCGTTATAGAAAGCTCATGATTGATGCCGGATTTCCGGAGGAAATAGAAGACGTTCGGGTGGCCTGGCAAGCCGGGCACACCCAGGATGCCCTGGACTTGGTGCCAGATGGACTCATTGATAAGATCGGCCTTGTTGGCACCGCAGAAGAAATTCAGAGAAAATTGGCCGACTACCGCAAGGCTGGTATTACCCTGCCCATCGTTTCCCCCAGATTCATGGGCGAAGGTGCCAAAGAACAGGCCCTGGAAATCATCCATGCCTGCGCACCCGCCTGATATACTCCGCCTGAGGCATAAACTTCTTCTCCTAGCAGGCAGAACAATGGACTTCGATTTCACTGCAGAACAAAACAGGTTCCGGGAGGAGCTCCGAGAATTTCTGAAGGCTGAAGTGCCTGTTGAGAAACAGGAAGTCTTCGGCCAATTGACCGAAGAACAGTATCAGTTCGGCCGGGATATCAACCGAAAACTGGCGGAACAAGGCTGGCTGGCCATCGGGTGGCCAAAGGAGCACGGCGGCGGCGGGAAAGGACCCATAGAACAAGGTATCCTAAATGAAGATTTGGGCTACTGGCGTGTTCCCAAGAGTGGGTCCATCGGCCTGGGTATTGTTGGGCCTGCCATCATGGTATTCGGTACGGAGGATCAGAAGGACCGCTACCTGTCCCCCATCGCTAAGGGCGAGGTGGAGTATTGCCAAGGCTTCAGCGAACCTAACGTCGGGTCGGATCTTGGTTCTCTGGAATTGCAGGCGGAGCGTGACGGCGACGAATATGTTCTGAACGGTTCCAAGATGTTTACCAGCTACGCCTTTCATGCCGATTACATGTACCTGTTGGCCCGTACCGACCCTCAAGCCCAGAAGCATCGTGGAATCAGCCTGTTTATCGCCGACCTCAAGACCCCTGGGATCGACTTGAGCCCGCTGCCGTATATAAATGGAGAGATGGCAGCCCAGACCACCTTCGACAACGTTCGGTTACCGTTGTCTTGCCTGATTGGCGAAGAGAACCGCGGCTGGTACCACGCCATGACTACCCTGGATTATGAACGCTCCGGCCTGTGGCGGTACGCCAACGTGCGCAGGGTGTTCGACGACTTTTCAACCTTCTGCCAGGACTCGGCGCCAGACGGCGGTCAACCCCTGGCTGATCATCCTTTGGTGCGCCACCAACTGGCCCGACGGCGACTAGGTATGGAGACCTGGAAACTGCTCTGCTGGAACGTGGCCTGGATGCAGAGTTCTGGCGCAGTGCCAAACGCAGAGGCTTCAATAGCTTTTCTCTATGGCAGTGAAGAACGGCTGCGATTCGCCGAGATGGCCATGGAAGTCTTAGGCCCATATGCCACCCTTAAGAACGGTTCTCCGATGGCCCCCATCCTGGGGAATATAGAAGGTATCCACCGGGAGGCGATGCACCTCCACGGGGCCGGAACAACAGAGATTCACCGCAACATCATCGCGCAACGCGGCCTTGGGATGCCGCGCTAAGGGTACCTGGAAATGGATTTCTCCTTAACAGAGCAACAGCGAATCTTGGGCCGCTCTGCCCGTCAATTTCTGGAGGCGGAGTGTCCTGCGGCGGTGGTACGGGAAGCCGAAACAACTGAACAAGGCCACGTGCCAGAGCTTTGGGGAAAAATGGCCGATCTAGGATGGCTCGGCATGTCTCTACCTGAAATCTACGGTGGCACCGGCGGCTCATTGACGGATCAGGTGGTGTTGTTTGAAGAGATTGGCAGAGCTTTGGTTCCTGGACCCTTACTAGTATCGTCAGTCTTAGCATCTCAGATAGTACTCAACGCTGGAAATGACTCCCAGAAGGAGAGTCTGCTTCCCGGTATAGCCAGCGGAGGACTGATTTTGACGTTAGCCCGGGGAGAACGCCTAGAGACCGCGTCTTGCGAAACAGGGCTGACGTTGAGTGGCGAGAGCGCTTTCGTCCCGCACGCCGGAGTGGCGAACCATATCATATGCGCGACCCGCCCTGCGGTCGGGGCCTGGCCCGATACTACGCTGGTGCTTGTGGATGGGGAGGGCGATCAGGTCTTCAAGACCCCCATGGAATCCATCGCCAACTATCCCCAGTGCCTGGTCGAATTTGACGATATTTGCCTACCTTCCGAGGCCTTGCTGGGTGATATAGCAGAAGGACGACCGGTGTTGGACGCAGCGGTACAGCGGGCCATAGTGGTTCAGTGCGCCGAGACGTTGGGCCGGGCCCAAAAGGTGCTGGAGATGGTAGTTGAATACGCCAGTGTGAGGGTCCAATTCGGAAGGCCTATCGGTACTTTCCAGGCCGTCCAGCACCGCTGCTCTGACCTCAAAGTTGCCATAGACAGTGGTCGGATGCTCACCTATCAAGCGGCTTGGAGATTGGATCAAGGATTGCTCGCCGATGATGAAGTGTCGATGGCCAAAGCCCAGTCAGGAGCACTAAGCCGGACCGCCACTGAGGTCGGACACTCGATCTTCGCTGGGATATCCTTCACCATTGAACATGACATGCAGCTCTACTCCGCCCGCGCAAAGATCTCCGAAGCCAACTTGGGCGATACCGAATATCATCTCGACCAGATATCTATAGGGGTAGGACCTCAGACACAGTAAATCCTACTCCTACATGCAAAAGAGAGGATTAGCTCTTTCAACGTCGAGACTCTAACATTAATCGGAGATGGTGGTCTCCGCCTACAATTGCTTGCCTAAGATTAACGTAACCGAATGACAGGAATACTTCGACGAGCTCACCAAAACAGGTAGGAAGATTGGACAGAAGCCGGTCGTCCTCGGCTCTCTAACGGTCCCGTATAAGACATAGACATTCTGCATGCAACCGGATTCGATCTACCGAAACGAAAGAGGACCAACATGCCCGACGTCAGACTTATCTCCAGTGCAACCCTAGAAGTCCTACGCAACATTCCTACGCAAACCTTGATTGATGGACTCTGGGTGATGGGCTGGCCCATGAGTTTCATCCACGGTGCCAAACCACTCCAACCAGGTCAGCACATGGCCGGCCGTGCAGTGACGCTTAGGTTCGTGCCCCACCGGCCCGACCTGGTTGCGGACAAACCCAAGGGCGATCAGTCGGCTGAATATGTTGCCATCGAATTGTGCGGTCCCGAGGAAGTGCTGGTCATCGATGCCTTGGGCTGGGAATACAGCTCCATCGGGGGGGACATAAAATTCCTGCGCATGATGCAACGGAAGGCCGGTGGCTTGGTCACTGACGGCGCCGCTCGCGACAGCAATTCTCTCAAGGGTTATGGTTTCCCGGTCTATGCCGCTAATACAACCGCCAAGCAGGGTCCGGCCGAGTTTTGGCCCTGGCAGGTCAATGACGCCATTCAATGTGGCGGAGTCCTCGTTCGACCCGGAGACGCCGTGGTAGGCGACGATGACGGAGCAGTGGTGGTGCCAGCCACGGCTGTGGATGAGGTGATTCGCATCGCCCATGAGCGAGAGGAGGTCGAAGAGGTTATCAAAGCCCAACTGGAGATCGAGCAGTGCTCCCCCGGCAAATACTACCCGTTCAATGACCTTACCTGGCAATTGTTCGAGGAGAAAACAGGCAAGAAACGCAGCGGTTAAGCATGCTTGAACCGGAACGAAATCTCTGAGGCGATTGAACGACGTACCTGACGCATATTGGAAACCTATAAGCCACAACCATCAACTTGCAAAGATATGAACCGATCAAAAAACCCTTCTGAAAAATCCCTCAGGACTTGGCTGATTTCTGGAGCCATCCTATTACCGTTGTTGGTTATCATGGCCTGCAGTGGAACGCCCACTCCGAATCCTGAATCTGAGGCCACAAGCTCCATTAAAAGCGTGGTATCGACGGAAACAACTCAGTCAGACAAGCGCGCGATGGTGGGGAGGTTGGATGCTGACTCATTGGTCGCTGCCCAAGAAACAGTGATGACCAGGATTTACCAGAAGGCTCTGCCGTCGGTGGTAAACATCCAAGTCGCCCCAGGGTTGGAAAAGAATAACGGGACAGGTGAATTTCCCAACATACCCAGATTGCCCGAAGATTTTGGCAGACGTGGCGAAGGATCCGGCTTCGTATGGGACGACCAAGGCCGGATAGTAACAAATCAGCATGTTGTCGGAGGAGCCGAGACAGTCACCGTCATATTCTCTGACCGAACGCAAGTGCAGGCGAAAGTCCTCGGAGGGGACTCGGATTCAGACCTCGCAGTGCTGGAATTAGAGCGGCCGATCGAAGGACTGGTGCCCATAGACCTGGGTGATAGCAACGATGTTTTGGTAGGGCAATTAGCAGTAGCTATCGGGGCGCCTTTCGGACAATCTTTCACCATGACCAGTGGCATAGTCAGCGCCGTGGGCCGGACCATTCGCAGCGGTTCCAGTAACTTCAGCGTTCCGGAGGTCATCCAAACTGATGCTCCAATCAACCCGGGCAACTCGGGCGGACCTTTATTGGACCGCCACGGCCAAGTGGTTGGAATCAACACTCAGATAATCAGCCGCTCCGGCAGCAACGCTGGTGTAGGCCTTGCCGTGCCTATAAACATCGCCAAGATGGTGGTTCCAGCACTCATTGAATACGGGAAGTACGAATACTCCTGGTTGGGCATCTCTGGGCAGGCCGTAGCGCCAGCCGTCGTTCAGGTTATGGAACTACCCGAAGGTACACAGGGTGCGTTGGTTATCGCAGTCAGCGCTACCGGCCCTGCAGCTGAAGGCGGTCTGGCCGGTAGTGATCGGACCGAGATTATTAACGGAGTGCAATATGCGCTAGGCGGCGATACTATCACCGGAATCGATGGATTCAAGGTCCGAGATATGACTGATCTCATTACCTATCTCACCAAGAACACCCGCCCTGGCGATGAGATTATATTGGATGTTATCCACGGCAACGGCACAATCGGACAGCTACCAGTTGTACTAGGAACCCGTCCCGGTTAAGTCCATACTGGCATGCTAAAAGGGGTCGACCTTGCGTAATGTCGCGGCTATATTCACCTCGCCCGTGAAATCTCTTGCACTAAACCAGCCCCAGTCCGTGGCCGTTGGATATTCTGGAATCGTAGAAGACCGCCGATTTCATCTGGTCGATGCGGAGGGGCGGTTACTGACCCAACGCCAGCACGGCAAGTTGGTCCAGGTGCAATCCCAGTATTCCGCGGTCGCAGAAACGCTGACTTTGAGTTTTCCCGGCGACCAGCGCGTAGATGGGCCGACAGAGCTTGGTGATCCAGTGATTACCGTGATCTGGGGCCGCCGGGTTTCAGGTCGGGAAGTCAATGGGCCGTGGAACGACGCATTATCAAACTTCTGCGGTTCCACGGTCAGGTTAGTCAAGACCGATTCCTCAGGGGAGAGCTTCGATGAGTACCCGGTATCCATCCTTTCCCAGGCCTCTTTGGAATATCTAGGGGCCAGGGTGAACGACAGGATGACGTTCGAAGGCAGACGCTTTCGGCCCACGTTTCTGCTTGAAGGTTGTTCCCCTCATGAGGAAGACACCTGGTTGGGCGCCGTGCTAAAGATCGGGCCTGATCTTAGGATAAATTTGGTGTCTCCTGACCCTCGCTGTGCCATCACAACCCTTGATCCCAACACGGGAGAACGGGACTTCGACGTGCCCAAGTTGGTGCTCAGCTACCGGCCGAGCTCACGCGCTGCATACTTTGGTGTCTATGGCGCTGTTGAATCCGCCGGTACGGTTTCACTGGGCGACGAGGTAGACCTGGTCCGAGACCCAGTCTGTTGACCAGATTCATTTGGTTTGACACCTGTGTAGCGCCTGTCTACACTCCATCCAGCTTTGAAGTCCCGCTCTTGTAGCCTCGTTTAGACATCTGGTGGCAAGGCGTTAAACAGGGAGATGTTCATGAAACCCAATAGGATAAAGCAAATCATGCGTGAGGGCGGTCTGGCTCTCGTCAGCCACGTTGGATTCGCTGACCCGGCGGTTGTCGAGATCATCGCCAAAGCCGGATTCGACGGCGCTTTCATTGACATGGAACATTCAGTATTTGATCTGCAGACAGTTGGAGAGATGATTCGCGTAGCGGATCTATGCGACATCACTCCCGTTGTTCGCGTTCCAGACGAGAACCCCAAAACCATACTGAGGGTGTTGGACATGGGAGCTCAAGGGATCCAGGTGCCGCACATCGCCGGAGCGGAAGGAGCGAGGAAAGCTGTTGAAGCTGTGCGTTACCCTCCTTTTGGTGACCGGGGTGGGGCTGGCAGCACACGTGCCGCCGGCTACGGCTCGGTGCCATGGGTTGAGCACATGAAGACCTCCAACGAAGAGATTCTTCTGATCGTCATGACCGAGGACATACAAAGTCTGGCCGACATCGCCGATATCGCCGCAGTCGATGGTGTTGATTTGATTGCCCTTGGTCCTACGGATATTAGTACAGCGCTAGGAATGACTGACCCGGCAGACCCCAAACTGAAGCAGACGTTCGAGGAATTGGCCGCTAAGGTCAAGGCCGTCGGTAAGGCCGGGGTTTACATCCCGGTGAACCACGCCGCTTGCCGGTTCACCCCTCAAGATTTGCTGGCGATGGGCGTCAACTACAGCTCGGTAGCCCCGGCGCCGCCGACCATCGTGTTGAACGCTCTGAAGGCCTCAGCGGAGACCATACGTAAGGAAGCGAACATGGGATTGGAAACCTAACCGGATACGCTCCAATACGCTCTTGCTATTGTTGGTGACTAGGAAGGCAACCCGTTATACTTTGGAACGATATCCGGTGGAAATTATCGGCCCGTACCAATTGTCTGCCGGAGCCTGCATAACCCACGGTGAACTTACGGGAGATAGATACAATCAGTACAGAAAATTTGATCGGGTCCGCGTTTGGCTTTGCTGCCAATCCCATAGTGGAAGTTGAGTCCGCTGAACCGGTCACTAACAAAGAAAGAGACCGCGACTACCTCGAGCTGAAACGCAGGGTGACACAGGCCGGACTCTTAGACCGGCAGTATTTCTACTATGCTTGGAAGATTCTCAGTGTGGTGGGCATGGTGGCTGCCAGTATTGCCGTGATGGTCTTGTTCAGCGGCACGTTGTGGGTACAGATGGTGAACGCCGCTTTCCTGGCTCTTACTTTCACGAACCTAGGGTTTCTGGGGCATGACTCTGGGCACCGCCAGATGTTTAAGAAAGTTCGGCATAACGATTGGGTGCTGTTGGGTGTGGGGTTCCTAACAGGCATGACGCCCAGTTGGTGGCAGGACAAGCACAACACTCACCACCGAGCGCCCAACCAAATCGATGTAGACGGCGATATCGAAGTCTCTCTATTCGCCTTCACCGAGGAGCAAGCCAGCACCATGCGGGGCATCGGTCGCCTGACAGTGAGGTATCAGGCCTTTTTGTTCTATCCGCTTCTGATGCTCACCGCCCTTAGCCTGCTGTTTGGTGGCATAGCCTACCAGATACGCAAAGAGCGAATGCGCTATCCCATCACTGAGCCAGTGTTGGTTGTTGCTGGATTGGCTTCCTATCTGGCGGTTATCTTCTTCTTCCTGGGTCCGTGGTACGGCGCGGCCTTCATCGCTGTTCACCGGGCATTGGGCGGAATCTATATGGGCTCTGTATTCGCGCCCAACCACAAGGGCATGCCTATATTGGAGAAAGAAGATGAGATGGATTTCCTGCACCAGCAGGTTCTGACCGCTCGAGACGTTCAGGGCAGTCCGATCGCCGATTTTTGGTACGGCGGACTTAACTACCAGATCGAGCACCACCTCTTCCCAAACATGCCTCGAAATAATCTGAAAAGATCTCAGGTCATAGTCCGGGACTTCTGCACCGAAAAGGGGATACCTTACTATGAGACTGGGGTCTGGCAATCTCATAAAGAGATATTAGGCTTCCTACACGAGGTGAGCCGTCCCTTACGGCAGAAGAAAGCCTGAAGCTATAAGTCAGGTGCAGAGAATCTATGAGGAAAGAGGCCGCTAACCGGATTGGCGGCCTCTTTGGTTTATTTCGTCGAAGTATTCTGTCATACCGACGAGCTAGCCGAGGAATCTCATTGCTGTATGTCTGCGTGGCTAAACAGGATAAAGAATTTCTTCGCCTCACTCAGAATGGCAGATGTTATGGTTGGACCTAAACGCTAGCATGCCGCTCTAACGTCAGTCCGCGCATCGATGTCAGACCTATTCCGGGTTAATATCCGAGAACCGGGGCATGACTTCTTCAGCCAGCAGTTTCATGGATTTCTCCCAGCCTTTCTGGTTGTCCATGTTGTCGTATACCAGTGATAGCAGAGTTCCGAAGCCACCGCACATCTCATACAAGCTCAATATCTTCTTCTCAACAGTGTCGGGTGAGCCGATGAGCCAGACGTGCTCGGCCATGTATTCTGGTGTTACCGCCGAGTCAGGGATGCTGGAATCGTGTTTTATGACGTGGAGTAGCTGGAATTGATCAAACAGTGGAAGGAGATAGTCGCCCCAGACCCTGCCTAACATACCGTTTACCGCGTTGTCGTAAGCCTCGTCGTCGGAGTCGGCGACCCAAACATCGCGGGTGATTCTCCAGTCTTTCCGGCTCGGAGATTTTCCGCTACGTTTGGCGCCTTCAAGGACTGCATCCCAGTGGCTTATTACGTAGTCCGCGTTGAAAGCCAAGCTCATGGGAATGAAGCCGCGTTCTCCTGCAATCTTGAGAGTCTCCGAACCAGGGCTTACTGATGCGACGCCGATGGGAGGGTGGGGTTTCTGGAATGGCTTGATGTGATGTTTGAGAGTCCCGTACGCAGGTTCAGGTAAACTGGCATTCCAGAATTCTCCCTTGTACTTGAATGGCTCGTCCTCGGCCCAAAGTCTGAGTATTATGTCGATGGCTTCTCGGGTCATCTCTCGGTGCTGGCCGTTCATACCGTCCACGTCAAACATATCGTAGTCAGTAGGAAGCCCGCCGGACCCGATGCCGAACATGAACCGTCCCTGGGCCATGTGATCCAAATATGCGACCCGGCAGGCCAGCTCGGCGGGATGGTGGTATGGCAACAGATGAACGCCGGTCGCGAGGCGAATGTTCTTGGTCAGCATCAATGCCTGAGCAATCATCAGGTCGGGTGACGGTACCGGCTCCCAGAGCGCAGTGTAATGCTCGCCGATCCACGCCTCTGAGAATCCTAGTTTGTCGGCCAAGACCAGGCACTCTAGGTCCCACTGATGGGCCTCAAATACCTCTCGTTCCGGCGGGTGAGAGGGCATCATAAAGACTCCGTACTGCATGACAACTCCAAGAAAGACGTTTGCGCCATCCGAAGGCGGAAGGACACCATTCTAGCGGCCAAATTCCAATTGGCAAAGGGGTCGCACGACCGTAGGCGACCAGGCTTATTTATTGTAATAATAGAAGCGCTGTTATATTCTCTAATCTGATATATGCATAGAAATTCTGGTTCTTCAAACGCTATTTCAGGCTCTGGTTTGAATCGCGTTGGGTGATTTTTGTTTAGTCTGCTGAGTATGGGTAACCCCTGGACCAAAACTAAGGGACGGTTTTACGGTTGGTGGATGGTGGTCGTCGGCGGCTTTATCATGGTTATTACCTCCGTGCCGATCTTCCAGGCAACAGCAGTGTGGGCTGTTGCATTGGAGTCCCAGTTCGGTTGGAGTCGCACTCAATTGGGTTTAGCCCTCAGTTTCACCCGTGTTGAGGGAAGCATCACCGGGCCAATTGCTGGATATCTGGTAGACCGAATGGGCACCAGGTTCATGGTTTTCACCGGGCTCACGGTCCTCGCCATTGGGTTCTTTTTGTTCAGCCAGGTCCAGAACCTGTGGATGTTATACCTGGCCTACTTCATTATGTCCGTCGGCCAGGGCCAAGCAGGCTGGCTGACTGTCATGACCATGATGAACCACTG
>JAKUNK010000043.1:0-23163 GCA_022451945.1 Dehalococcoidia bacterium | reverse complement strand
GGACTCCAAAACCTTTTGTTTGCGATGATCCGAGCCACTCCGTTGTTCTGCTGTCTCGATGATGCTGCTGCCTCCGGCAGCGCGGTAAAAATCCGCCAACTGCTTTTTTATCTCTTGGTCACGAACCACCAGCCAACGACGGCTGGAGATATCCCCGCCTGACGGAGCTTGTTCAGCCAACTCGATACAACGTAGTATCAATTCATCCGGCACGTGTCGTTCGAAATCCAGCCGCTTCCGGACTGCTCTTGTGGTGTTTAACAACGCATCAGTTTGTTCAAGGTCAAAGTTCATGGAAAGCCTCGTGACTCGACTCGATATGTTGGATTGGGCCCCGTGACTGAAATGATACCATTCAGCCGCGTTCGGAGCTCGAATCTGTCCAGAGATTGCAGCAACGCCCAGCCGTGTGTATTGACACTTTAGGTGCCCAATCCTACGATGGGACGGCGCTGTCTCCATTTTCTCTGGAGTTTTGTGGATGCCCAACAGACAAGAAATAGCGTTGATGGCCCATCTGATGCGGCGAGCTGGATTCGGCGAGCCCAGGTGGGAGCTGGACGCCAGGACCGCGAAGGGTTATGAGGCCGTGGTTGAAGAGCTGCTGCACCCGGAAGAGCAGCCCGCCATCAGCGACGAACTCATGTACCGCATCCTTCCAGGTTACGAAGGGGCTCTGGGTCCACCAATCAACCAGGCTGATTGGGTCTTCCGTATGGTCAACACCAAGCGGCCGTTGGAAGAGAAAATGGCCCTCTTCTGGCATCAGTTATTCGCCACCAGCAACGCCAAGGTGGACAACCCTCCTGAACTCACCCGCCAAATAGCTATGTTCCGAGAGTTTGGACTAGGTAATTACCGCGACCTGTTGATCGAACTTGCCAAGTCACCGGCCATGATTTTCTGGCTGGACAATCACGGCAATCACGACGGAGCCATCAACGAGAACTGGGGCCGGGAATTGTTGGAGCTATTCTCCCTTGGAGAGGGAAACTACACCGAGAACGACATCCAAAACGCCGCCAGGGCCTTTACTGGATGGTCGATAGCGCCCAAGATTCCCCGAAATCCCTTAGGCCGATTTTACTGGAAGTTCGCCTATAAGCCCGAAGACCACGATGGAGGAGAAAAGACGTTCTTAGGGCACACCGGCAACTTCAACGGCGAAGACATCATGGGAATCATCGTTGACCAACCGGCTTCCCCTAGATTCCTGGCCCGACATCTTTACCGGTTCTTCGTGGCAGACGAGCCAGCAGTGTCCAGCTGGAACACTACCCCTCCCACGGACCCTGAGGCGATCGAGATACTGGTCGACGCGTATAACGAATCTAACGGCGATATCCGGTCCATCCTGAGAGCCCTGTTCAACTCCGACTTCTTCAAGAACTCCCAGTACGCCCGGGTCAAGAGCCCCGCCGAACTGATTGTGGGAACGGTGCGGATAGCAGGGAGTCATGACGGCTTCCGACCAGGCTACAACAACCTGGCGCTGGAGTGCGGATGGCAGGGACAGGAGTTACTCAACCCGCCCAGCGTGGAAGGTTGGCACACCGGACCGGCGTGGATCGACGCCGGAGCCCTGATGCGCCGCGTTAATTTCGCCGCAGGGGTTCTGGGAGACACCTCGCTCCCTGGCGTACGGGTGATGATTGATAGGGTCAGGTCGTTCGGCGCCATCACTCCGCAGCAAACAATCGCGGCCTGTCTCGATGCCATAGGGCCTCTGATGGTCAGCGACGCCACACTTAGGGAACTGCTGACTCACGCCCTCAAGGCCGGAGACCTGGCCTGGGATTCGGATGAAGCTGTTGTGGAATCGGAAAACAAGGTGGGCAAGATACTCACACTAATCGCCGCATCGAGAGATTATCAATTTGCCTAATCAGATACCAGCCTCGACACCCTGGGAGGGCCAACTTGACGTCAATTAAGAAAGACCCGGTATTGGTCATATTGCAGCTCACCGGCGCCAACGATTACCTGAACACCATCGTGCCATACACCAATCCGCTCTACTGGGACAACCGGCCCAAGGTCAACATACCTCAAGATTTGGTGCTTCCTATTAACGATGAACTCGCCTTCCGATCAGAAGTGGAGTCGTTTAAAGATCTATACGACAAAGGCAACATGGCCATAATCCACGGTATCGGATTTGAGAATTCGCCTCGGTCTCACTTCCGTGCCATGGATATCTGGCACACCTGCGAACCCGACAGCATCGGCGTAGACGGGTGGGTCGCCAAGGTAATCCGTGACCTGGACCCGGTTGGAGAGAACGTACTGAAAGGCGTGAATTTTGGTCAAGGCCTGCCCAGGGCAATGGCCATGCGGGGAGTGCCGGTAACATCGGTGAACAACCTGGCAACATATGGCGTGTTCTCATCTGTCCGTAGCCTTACTTCCAACGAAGAACGTACCCAGTTATTGGATAGCTTCGCTCGGATGTACGCCCCGGCTATCGGCACCGGTCCTACCATGGAATACCTTGGACAGACTGGCCTGGATGCCTTAAAAGGCGCTGACATCATCAAACTAGCGCCGGAACGTTATTCTTCAACAATCGAATACGCTAACAATACGATTGCCAGGTCCTTGAAAGACGTCGCCCAGGTCCATCTGGCCGATCTTGGCACCCAGGTGTTCTACACATCCCACGGGCCCTTCGACACCCACTTCGACCAATCTGGCTCCCATGCCAAGTTATGGATCGAGATTTCAGAGGCTTTGGACAGTTTCTTCGCAGACCTGAAGGAGCACAACGCCAGCGAAAACGTGGTCGTAATGTTATTCAGCGAGTTCGGACGGCGGGTCAAAGACAACGGGACAGGCACCGACCACGGAGCTGCAGGGGCGGCGTTTGTCATCGGAGACCGGATAAAGGGCGGAATGTTTGGGCAATACCCCTCGCTCAAACCCGAAGACCTAAACCAAGGGGATCTGACGCCGAACTACGACTTCAGGGGCTTCTACTCGTCATTGGTGGACCAGTGGTTGGGATTAGATCCCGTCCCCATCGTCGGTGGAAAGTTCGAGCAGATGTCATTTCTATGATGCAGCGGAGCCCACATCTACTCGTCTGGAGTTGCTCATGCTAACCACAGTTGCTGCCGGGCGGGTCTTCGACTATAGCCACTGCATCGGCATGTACAGCCAATCAGGACAGGGCTTCTGGGCGCCCCAGGATTTTGTTCTAGGCAAGAATGGCCGCATCTATGTGCTGAGCCGCGGCGTGGAACAGTTGGGCCAACGGGTCAGCAAAATCAACTTTGATTCCGAGTTCCAAGGTCAATTCGGTTCGTTCGGCGGTGAGGATGGCCGCTTTATGTGGCCGCGCTCTATCGATACCGACCAGGACGGCCGGGTTTACGTCTCAGACGAGTACCTGAACCGGATATCGGTCTTTGATGCGGAGGAGCTTTCCGGTATCACTTCGGGAGGTCGGGCAGTGAAGTAGGCTCCCTCAACGGGCCATCCGGCGTAGCATTCGACTCCAATGACACAATCTGGGTTGTGGACAGCATGAACCACCGGGTCCAGAATTTCAGCGTGATTGGAGAGTTCCGATCCGGATTCGGTCTACAAGGTAGCGCAGACGCTAACTTCGAGATGCCGTGGGGCCTTTGTATCGATAAGAATGACGATATCTATGTCGCAGACTGGGGGAACAACCGTGTTCAGAAGTTCTCCCCTGCCGGAGAGTTGCTGGTAAAGTTTGAGGCATCCAGTAACGGAGTGGGTGACCTGAAGGGCCCATCAGGAGTGGCAGTGGACTCAGACGGTGATGTGTACGTTACAGACTGGGGCAACCACCGCGTACAGATATATGACGCCGAGGGCCGATATATCACGATGTTAGTTGGCGATGCTCAAGAGCCTTCACCCTGGACCCAGACCTATATCAACGCCAACCCTGAGATTATCAAGGCGCGACGCCGGGCCGATATGGAGCCAGAATGGCGGTTCCGCAGACCCGTAGCGGTGAACGTGGACACCGATGACAGAATCATAGTCCTGGAGTCTTACCGCCACCGGCTGCAGATCTACAACAAGCTCAAGGACTACGAAGAGCACTCGCTCAACCTCTAATGCCCAGACCTAATCGCCGAAGGCCTGAGACTCTAACGTCCTACCGAAGAAAAAGTCGTAGTGCTCAGTCGCTTGCCCTTTCACAGACTCTATGTCCTCTTCAAGTAGATATCGCTGGGCGATCAGCTTTCTAGCAGCTTGCTCCACCAGTTCGTGATACTGCTCCTTGGACTCGTACCGTTCTTCGATCGACAATCTAGGATCGCCAGACATTTCACGGTCTTTCCGGGTGGCGGCGAACGGGATAGTGGAGCCGCGCAATGTCCCGCCCGAAGCACCTCCGGTGCCAATCACCTGATCTGCTCCTCCGATATCCGGGTGACGGAGATTCCAACCCATGTGGGTTGCCAAAGGGACCGTGATGAAGGGTAGTTGGATCCCCGATAGTTCGTTGGCGTCATCGTCCACCGCCGACACCAGGTTGGGATAGACCTTACCGACCTCAGCCGGAATCTTCGTTGGGACGAAAGGATCAGGGCCGAAGTCTAAACGCGTGAACCGGCGCATCGGGTTCGGCAGCTTAACTCCCGGTATCTTCTCAAAACTTTCGCAAAGCTCTTGCGGGTTAACTGCCGTACCGTCATCAAGGCGCGGGTGCTGACTCGGCGGTGCTGATTCTCCGTTGGTCACCCAACGGTCCATATTGACCAGGGCTGCTCGTAGAAGAGAGCGGTAATCTACGACGTTGAATGGATATTGGCCGTGATAACCGTCGGCGTCATTGTACGCAGGTGGAAAGGTCGCCAAGGCATGCTGAGTACTTGAAAAGACATAGATACGCACCTCATCTGGCGGTTCCAAATCGCGGTTGGCGGTCATGTCCGTGTGCATCAATGAACCGTGGCCAGCCCAGTACTCTGACGGGGTATGGGTGTACATGATCTTAGGCAGGTCGCCTTGCGAAGAAAGGCGAGAAAGTAAACCGTCGGATATTCCGGTCTCCGGGTCTGCCTGTGCAACATCACTGAACGGGAACAAGCTGTTGCCGCTCCGGGTAGCCTGGCTGGACGGTTGGGCGAACCTATGGTTGAACTCGCCCATCTTGCCGCCGGCCACATGAGGGATAAATCCGTCAAAAGCGATGCGGCCTTCTTCGTCACGATTAAGCCCGAGGTAGAGGAACAACCTTAAGAACCTGCCACTCTGGGAGACACCAAAGCTATAGGCGTTATCTATCTGACCGGCCAGAGGGTTACCCTTTTCTGGCGATGAGTACCGCAGAAAAGTCGTGATGTCCCTTGTCGCAAGGTTCCCAAGACCCACCACTGGCGCGCCGGTAGTGGTGTAGATAACTTGATAGACCTTGCCTGGTTCGAATCCTGAAGCCAGGTGTACGTGGCTGTCATCTGGAACCGCTATCCCGTTCTCCAAGCGGGCAAATGACCACTGATCCCTTGGTAGGATACGTTCTGGTCCATCTTCATGATTTTGCTCCGTCATAACGGCGCCCTGCTCGTTGACATCGCTCGCTTTGTAGGCGCGGTGGTTCCTGCTGGAAAGGAATTCGACCTGAGACGGAACGTTCAGCTGGAAAGTAACAACCACTTTCCCTGAAATGGGGCCATCAGTCGTGACGGCATCTGGCACTTTAACCCGCAGCATCCCCGGCGCATCAGGGACGTCGTGCTGCCAGGCGCACCATACAACGGTATATCCCTTCCGCATAAGGAACCCATTACCTGGATCCATTGGTGCATCCGGAGTTACCTCAGGTGCGCTATTTATGTTCCGCAGCGCCAGTGGTTTTCCCCTGTTGGGAACGTCAAATAGGATCCGGCGGTTCCCAAGTTGAGGATCGGCAGGGAGGAGTATGCGGAAGTCCGAAGAAAACTCGACCAGCCCATCAGCATTGCGGGGAGCCAATCCCAAATCAGCGATGGTCTCGTTGGCTCCGTGGTTGGGGTCGGCTGCGAAATGAACGACGCCGTCCAATTGCTCGTAAGCTCCGACGTCCCCGAAGACCTGGCCGTTAGCGAACGGAATCCGGGATTTGATCTCCATCTTGGTGACTGGCATTTCCTATCCTCGTCAGAGATTGGGTTGTGGGTGAAACGGGCAACGGTACATCCCACGCTTGCCGGGTACATCACTGCCAGAATCCGAGTACCGTTCCACTGATTGACGACTGTTCTGCGTGATTCGGCCCTACCAGATTACCTGGGAATCCTGAAGGTTCTCCACTTCGATCTTCGAGAGGCCTAGTATCCCATGGAATACATCCATATTGTGCTCACCCAGGTCTGGAGTCCAAGTGTCGATCCTCGATGGTGTTTCCGAAAACCGCCACGGAGGAACCACTGCCCGAAGTTCACCTTTTTCAGAATGGGTAATGATTGGGAATGCTTCTCTCGCTTCCAAGTGGGCGTCAACCATTAGTTGACTCGGAGAGAGAGATGGAAATGCGGGCACCTTTCGGGACTGCAGTTTTTCTGTGACTTCCTCGGAAGAGTAATTGGCAGTCCACTCTGTGATCAAATGATCCAGTGCGTCGTGCTGCTTCCAGCGGCGGAATGCGTCGCCAAACCTATCACCCTGGGCCCATTCTGGGGTTCCCATGGCCTCGACGAAATCCTGCCATTCGTTTTGTGATCCGATGGATATGCTGACCCACTCATCTTCACCCAAACATCTGTAAACGCCCTGAGGCGCAGCGGACTCATCACGGTTACCCTGCCGTTGTGTCTCTCGTCCGTTCATGGCGAATTCCATGAGGGATTGTCCGATGAAAGACGAGCCCAGATCTCTCACGGAAACGTCTACGTGCTGGCCCAATTCGGTGCGTCGTTTGGCACATAAGGCCGCAACCGCTGAGAATGCCAGCAACATTCCACCAGTGTGATCCATCCCGTGTCGAAGCTCCACAGGAGGGCCATCTGGATATCCTGTCAAGTTTCCGAGGCCTCCGATCGCTGCGAACAGAGGGGCGTAGCCAGCGTAATTGTACTCTGGCCCACTCTGGCCGTTGGATGAAAGAGATACTAGGATGATGTCCGGCTTTGCCTTACGTAAAGCCTCATAACCAAAGCCCAGGCGGTCGAACACACCTGGCCGAAAACTCTGCAAGACCAAGTCGGATACCTTAGCGAGCTCCAACGCTAGTTCGATAGCGCGGGGCTCTTTGAGGTTCAAGGTCGCTGACATTTTATTGGCGTTCACTTGCTCAAAGCTAGGAGCAGGTTTGCCATACATGGGGTGCGGCCGGCGGGTGATATCCAACCGAGCGGAGCTCTCCACTTTGATCACCTGCGCGCCCATCTCCGCCATCATCAGTCCAGCAAAAGGCCCGGCTGCATGTGTCGAGAAGTCCGCTACTCGAATCCCAGATAAAGGTCCTTTGACGTCAATCATTAAATCACCCCTGAGCGGGCCAATGAAACTATTTTTTCAGATGTGTAGCCGAGGGATTGTAGAAACTCTAAGTTGTGCTCTCCCAGTAATGGAGACCGGTCGAGGACCGGAGGCGTTTCCGTCATACGATACGGAGGGCCAGCATAGTCATAGGTACCCGCCTCAGGATGTTCTACAGAGACGAAAAACCCCCGTTCACGTTGATGAGGGCTCTCGAACACCTCTCCTGGCGTGTAAAACGGGGCGAACGGGACCCCCGCAGCCTGGCCGTTGTGATAGAGCCAATCTTTGGTCTTATCGGCAGTCCATTCCCTAAGGTTCCGGTTTATCTCGGCGCCGTAGGTCGTTGGGTCGGCGAATTTTTCTGGGGAAGCCCAATCTGGGTCGCCGAGAAAGTGTCCCAGGTTCTCCCATTGCCTTGGCTCCAATGTCAGGAGCTCAATATGGCCATCCTTGGTGGGCATGACGCCACCTACACGGAAAAACCGGGTAAAGCGGTCTTCTTCTACTCCCTCAGATTCCAATCTTTGGAGAGGCATGTAGCCGATGGTCAACTCGGCTTCCTGCGTCGAACAGTCAACGAATTGACCAGGAGACCCGCCCCACTTGGCGTATATGGCCCCGCAGAGACCTACTGCAGCGGAAAGTCCGCCCTGATAGGAGCCCATATTGCTGCCGGCAGCCAGTGGGGCTCTGTCAGGGAAAACGTCTAGAGCCAGTCCGTTGGGGAGCAGATTGCCCTCTCCTCCAGCGTGAAAGATGTTGACGTCGTTGGCCCGGTATTCCGAATACGGACCGGTGCTTCCATATGGCGTGATCGCCGTGGCTATGAGATCCGGACGTTCTTCGGCCAGTCGTTTCTGTCCGATGCCCAACTCGGTAGCTCGCGACGGAGGAAGATCGTGGACTAAGACGTCTACTTTTGTGGTCAATTCCCAAAGGATAATCCGCCCTTGTTGGTCGTCCAAATTCAACGTGATCGACTTCTTCCCGGTATTCAGATAGAGGAACATCCCGCTCCGTTCGAGATGGGGCACATCATCTGGGAACGGTCCTCTACGCCGAGAAGGGTCTCCGGTCTTCGGCGACTCTATCTTGATAACCTCAGCCCCCAAAGAGGCCAGTAGTTTGCCACAGAAAGGGGCGGACACCATGCTAGATATCTCCAGCACTTTCAGCCCACCCAAAGCCGTGGGGGCAACGTTTTCAAGCGTACTCATTTATATCTAAATTCGACGTCCGGGCTTTGCCGGGTTTTACTTAGCTCACTCGGGAAGGATAGGTGGCATGCCCTCACTATGCCCAACCGAGCGTAGTTGGAGTTCGCTACCGTCGGTGAACCAAGGCACACGTGGGTCGCGAGATGGCAGCAACACGGTGGCCTGTCCGGGCGCAGTTATCTCACCCCGTTGGTTCTCGGCCCAGATCTCTAGGTCGACCAGCGGGGAACCATTGTCGATGTGCTTGCCAATAACCTTTCCCTTCAGGTACTGAGTATCTCCATAGACGTTAAAACGGCGGCATTCCACGCGAAGCCGTTTGATGAAGGCGTCATCTCCCATCCAGTTGGTGACCAATGTTCCCATCCAGGATACTCTCTGAGGGCCGTAATCGTAGGCCCCGGGCACGCCCACAGCCTCGGCTACCGAATCTCTCAAGTGACCGATACCGGTATACTCAAGGCCGCCACCGGCCTCCGGATTGCGGAAGAAGTGGTTCGGATGACGCAGGGCCTCGCGGAGCAGTACTCCGTGGGCGCTAGAACGTCCGGTACCGACTAAGAATGCGGTCATGTCTTGCAGTGAGAGCGGCCCGCGGAGGACAGTGTCTATATCGTCGCCGATATGAGTGTCTTCATAATACCGGGTGATGCCTCCCCTAGCCTTTTCGTTGAGGACCAGTTCGTCGATCTCCTCCAGCTCTTGTGGTGTGTATTCGTGGCGCTTGGGAACTTCAGAATACTTGGCCTGTTCTCGGGCGGCACGACGCTGATGCCGGGTGCACCATCCCACAACTCTGGCAATCATATCGTCGCGCTGGTTGGTGTAGATCGTCTCTACGAACTGGATAACTAAGGTGCCCGAGTATTCGCTGTGCTTCTCCTGGACGTCCAGCACTCGTTCGATGGCGTTGATGGCATCGCCAGGGCGGAGGTGTCGGAAGAATTCCCAGTCAGTTCCGGCGAAGAAGCCGTGGATACCGGGGAGCCCCCATCGAGTCCGACCGGACCAGTGCCTCATAAAGGGCGCGCAAGGGTGGCCGATGATAGACCCGTATTTCGAATAGGAAGCGTACTCTTGGTCGCGGAATATAGGGTTGCTGTCGCCTATGCCATTCACAAAGTTGAGCATGGCTCCCATGGACGCGTCCCGGATGAAGTTCTCGGTGCGAAGTCGGGTCCCGATCATCGCTTTGGCATCGGAGATCATCTTAGGCGTGATCCCCTCTACCTCCGGTAAGGTCTGAGTGACCCGTTCTTGTTCATTTTGTTGTGCCATTTCTACCTCGAAACGTATTAGCTGTGAGTTGACAATTGCAGGGTACGTTACCAGAGAACCTGGTCTTCTTCCAGTCGTGCGATATCCTCTTTTCCCATACTCAGAAGGCCTCCGAATATCTGCTGGTTGTGCTCCCCCAACAAAGGTGCATGCCTCCTGATGGAGGGAGGGGTTTGTTCCAGGTTCCACATAATGTTGTAGATCGGTTCGGTCCCCAATGAAGGGTGTTCTATGTCCGAATAAAGGCCCCTATCTTTGAAGTGTGGGTTGAAAAGACGGTCCTCCGCACCCATCACGGGGAGCGCCGCAACTCCATTGACTTGAAGTTGCTCCGTTATATCTTCAGCGGTCCGCGCCCGTGTCCATGTTGCCAGATTTTCGTCCAGTTCCCGGCGGTTCTCCTGGCGGGAATAACGGCTTTCAAACCGTGTTTCCTCACACCAAGCCGGTTCGCCCATAGCCACCTTGAGACCCTGCCATTCTTCTTCAGTGCGGACGGCGATCGACACCCAGGCGTCGTCGCCCTGGCAAGGGTAGTTGCCATAAGGCGCCATCACTGGATCGTAGTTGCCTTTGGGGGCCATTACATTGCCCGTCAATTCGTATTCCATCAGGCCTACGCCCATCGTTGCGACTGTCGCCCGGAGCATAGAAACATCGATGTACTGGCCCTTGTGGGTTCGTTCTTTCTGATGCAAGGCCGATACGATAGCGAAGACCGAATGCAGTGCCCCCGCAATGTCCGCATAAGCGTGTTTCAAGCCCAGTGGCCTTTCTCCTTCGTAGCCCATGGTGCTATCAAGGCCGGATAAAGCCCCGATGGACGGGGCATAAGCGCGTAGGTCTCGTAACGGCCCCGTCTGTCCATTGGAAGATATAGATGCCATGACAATGTCTGGTTTGATACCAGAGAGGACGTCATAACCCAGGCCCAAGCGGTCCATTACACCCGGGGAGAAATTCTCCACCACTACGTCGCAGTGGGACACCAGGCCTTTGATCAGATCGATGGCTTCTGGTTTGGTGGTGTTCACGGCTATGCTGAGTTTTCCACGGTTGACGTTGTGGAACAGGGGATGCTGTTCCGGGTCTGGTTCGTCGCCTATTATGGGTCGCCCCAAGCGCATGTAGTCCATGCGCTGGCGGGTCTCAACCTTGATGACCTCCGCGCCCATGTCAGCCAGAATCATGCCGGGCAGCGCCCCTGCTAAAACCCAACCGAAATCCAGTACACGATATCTTTCGAGCGGGCCGGCTGTTGGGTTTAGGTCGTTTTGAGTCATATCTTAAATGATTCCTGTCTGATAGAGCTTAACGAGTTCTTCTTTGGAATAGCCCAACCCATCGCAGTAGATATCAGAGTTGTGCTGCCCCAGCAAGGGAGCAGGACTAGGTGGAGTTGCTTCTTGGGGAGAAAGGCGGTATGGCGGCCCAGCGAAGGAGACCGGCCCGGTATCAGGACGATAGATGACCCCGAATTGGTCAGCCAGACTCTCGTCATTCCGTACTTCTTTGAAATCACGCACTGGAGCGAGAGGGATGCGGTGCTCCAACGCTAGGGCCAGGAGTTCTGCCTTGGTATGCTGTAACAGCCACTCCTCCATGTAACCGTCGACTTCGTCGGCGTGTTCATTGTTCATAGCCGTCCGGTTGCGGAAGCGGTCCTCTTTAGCCCATTCGGGCCCGCCCATCACCTCTAACAATGCACGCCACTGCCTCCCTTCCGGAGAACCGACAAAGATGTAACCGTCCTTACACCGAAGGATACAGTTAGGGTAAGGGAAGTCCAGAGCATGGTGGCCGGTCCTCCTAGTCATGCGCCACTGGTAGACAGCCATCAGAGCTTCAGGCCCGTTGTAGATGCCGGCCATGGACTCTACTTCTGCGATATCGATGTGCTGACCTTGCCCCGCCAACAAGGCTATGACGACAGAAGAAGCCGCTGCCATGGCAGCGAAGTATCCGACTTCTGGAGTGCCGAAGGTCAACGGCTCTTTATCGGGGCTGCCAAGACCTTCGCAAATACCACCGGCGGCTGCCAAGTTTATGTCATAGGCTTTGTAATTGCGGTACGGGCCGGTCAATCCGAAGGGCGTTATAGATGCCATGACGAGCTGGTCGTTGTGAGCTCGAAGGATCTCGTAATCAACCTCAAGTCGGTCCATTTCCGTGGGGTGCAGATTGTGGACGAATACTTGCGACTTGGCCAACAATGCACCTAATATCTCCCGGCCAGTAGGCGTATCTAGGTCCAGCGTGATCCCCTGTTTGTTGGAGTTTAGGTAGAGAAACAGGCCGCTTCGTTCGTGGTGGGGCCGATCATTGAGGAACGGTCCGTATTCCCGGGACTGATCCCCTACACCGGGCCGTTCTATCTTCACAACTTCGGCTCCCATATCGGCTAGGAGTTTGGTGCAGTAAGGGGCAGACACCGACTCTCCTAGTTCCACCACGCGGAGACCTTGGAGCAGCGAAAAAGTCACAGATACACTCCGGAGTGTTCGTATTCAGAGAAAAGTCATCCGCCAATCGGGCCTTAGCGGTTTCAATCGGCTACGGATTATACAGGGAAAGAAGCTGTTCTGTTAATCAGCAGAAGCGCTAGGAATCGGAAGGTGAAGCTCTTGGATGCATCTGAGCATTAGAACCAATGGCTAGGATATGTGCTGGTGTGTCCATCGCTCCTAGCCCGTTTACTGAGGGTCACTCAAACGCTCTGAAGGCCCCAGTCTCCGCCAGGACTGCTTGATTCAACATCTCCCGATGGCGGTCGTAGTGGCTAGTCGATACCCGCAGCCTCGGAATCTATATCTAGTAAAACATCCTGATCTAAATGTGAATCATCAACTGGGCCAATTTGCTGAGACACTGATCGACTTCCGTTCTGGGGATGCTCCTATTCAGGAGACAAGTTGCTCTTGGCCCGTATCCGACGCCCGCTTGATCGTATCAAGAAAGCGGTGGAGATCAACCGCGTCGTCAAATGTCGGCAGGCGGTTCTGCCCGGTACGGATGGCATCTGCGAAGAGGGCATACATCTGCCCAACATTGAAAGGGTCTCCTTTAGGGAAGTCGTCAGGGACATACACGAAGCGATTGGGTATGGTCAGGTCCATCAGCTCTTGGCTTCCTTGTGCGCCTTGCACACGCAACATCTCCCCGCGTTGAGAGGACACGCTCCCCGTAGTGACCAGTGTGCCTTCCCGGCCGTAGATCTCCATCCGGTACCCAGTCCCGGCCCAAGGGACCGCCCCAACGTGTACCGACACCGCTGCACCGCGCTCCAACTGGCCCGAGACTCGCACGTTGTCAGGGGATGAAGGTTCTACCGACTTTTCGGTATCGGGCTCGTAGATTGGATTGATCTGGGTCGTCACCATGCAAGCGACTCGCTTGAAATCTCCCAACACCATGCGCAAGGCATCAATAACGTGGCCGTTAGCGATGGTCAGAGTGTTGGCGCCTTGGCTGATATCGAGATTCCAATTTCGGCTAGAAGGGCGCTGCAGAGCACCGTCGCGCATCGTCGTGACGTGACAAGACAGCACTTCGCCCACATACCCGCTATCGATCAGTTCCTTGATGTAAAGCAATGCTGGGCTGACTCGAGATTGCAGGCCGACAGCCGTCTGGACTCCTCTCTCCTTGGCTAGTTTCGCCAGCTCTTCGGCTTCGGCGGTAGTCCGACTCAACGGCCACTCGGTGTAAACGTGCTTTCCGGCTTCGATAGCAACCTTAGTCGGGTCGTAGTGCAACGGTACACGCACGACCACGGCCACCGCATCAATCTCCGATGAAACAACCATATCTCGGAAGTCGTGGAAAGCGAGCTTCGCTCCGAATGCCTGGCGCGCCTCTTCCGCGCTCTCAGGCCTAGAGGTGCAAACCGCTGTAAGCTCGACGTCAGGGCTAGCTAATAAAGCCGGGTAGTGCGACTGCGAGGACCAGGTCGAGTTGACGTTAGCTCCCACAAATCCCAGGCGAATCTTTTCTGCCATGGTGCGTGCTCTCCTAAGATTAAGTCTCCACACTATAGTCAATGAGGTTGTCTGCACACAACTTTCCCATCCAGGAACCGCTCCACGAACGGAAGGCGGCATTTATTTGGTATACACTCTCTGAATCGAGTTCACTAAAATCGTGCTCAATCGCAAGGCATAGCAATGGTCCGTTGGGAAGATATACATCCGAATGAACAGGCAACTCTGAAAGAGCGGTTGAATCGAAGATATTCTGCCCCCTTCGAACAGACTCCTTGGGTTGAAGCCCCAAGACTGAAAGATGCCAGGGTTGCCATCGTAACAACGGCTGCGATTCATCGATTCGATGACCGACCATTCGCAGGTCATGAAGGGGATTACCGCGTAGTACCAGGCGATATCAACTATAACGACCTAGCAATGACACACTCGAGCACGAACTTTGATCGCAGTGCTTACCAGCAGGATGTAAATGTTTGCTTTCCCTTAGATCACCTTAGGACTCTTGCCGGTTTGGAGGAAATCGGGTCTGTCGCGGATTGGCATTATTCGTTCATGGGATCAACGGCCCCCCAACGTATGGAGCCCGCTGCAACTGAGGTTTCAAAACTCCTTATAAGAGATAACGTCAACCTGGTACTCCTCATACCAGTTTGACCTAACTGCACGTACGCCGTGGGCGTGCTCTCTCAATACATAGAACGGATCCCGGAAAACGGTGGAGCTGGTATCGCTACAGTGCAGGTGAGCCTGATTAGGCCTGTCTCCGAAGCCGTACGGCCACCCCGTGCGCTATGGGTGCCTTTTCCTCTCGGCCGGCCACTGGGTCCACCTAACCGGTCGGATGTTCAACTAGACGTCCTACGGCAAACGCTGGGCTTAGTAAACCAACCTAACGGCCCGGTATTAATCGACTATCCCGACACGGTTGAGGACGATATCCAACCCGAAGACGGTTGGTCCTGCCCGGTGGTTTTCCCTGGTATTCAACCAGAGACGGAGTCGGGCGCTTTAAAAGTCCAATTACGCACGGAAGTTCAGTTTCTGAGGCCTTGGTTCGATGAAGGAGTACGCAAACGAGGGCGTACTACAGTCGGAACCAGTGGCAAGGGAGCAGAATCGATCGGCGAGATGCTAGAGATACTGGCAACGTTCTCGGCTGACGCTGAAATGACAATTCCGAATGGTTATAGCCACCCGATGCCCGAGTTGCTGCGCTATCTGTCAGCTGATATCAGAGCCTTTTATAGCGAAGCGGCGATATCCAAACCCTCGCCGACGCTCCCAACCCCGGATGACCTTGAAGAGTGGTTCTTCTTGGAAACGGTGGCCGGGGATGTGATTTACGAAGTCCGGGAAAGGCTCCTAAGAGCAGACATGCTTGTCCTCATGGCACAAGGGCTGGACAACGACGACATAGATAACCGATTAGTCTTGGATCCAGGCACTGCTGCAGAAATATCAGGAGACACGCTTCGTAAACCAGGAATAAATCGGAAGCTATTGCAAGAGTCGGCAGAGGCATTTCAAGCAGGCCTGATAGGCCGATTTACTCGGAGTTTCGTTCCGATTTCTATGCGGGATCGGCGCGGCGATCGGACTAAAACTGCCACGAATCCTTGACCATCTATAGGCGTGACGTCTCGTATCGAAGGCTCGAAAAGAAGGAGTGGCGTCCCAGGGAGGATTCGAACCTCCGACCCGCTGCTTAGAAGGCAGCCGCTCTGTCCCCTGAGCTACTGGGACGCAGAAGAGGGACACTGACAATTATACCCTGTTTTTGAGGCTAAATCAGCCTGATCTCCTGTTCCCTCATGGCCCACGCTCATCATTCAGGCATAGGCAATACCGCTATTTCTCTGAAAATGGGCTAATCATTCATCTTGACCACAAGCTTCCCAATGAAAGTATCGGTCTCTCAGGGGCCGATTTAGGTGGGTCTTCTTAAATAAGGTCTCAAACAACATGAAAAGAAGGTTTCGACACTGTCCTCGCCTGCGCATGTCATGTCCAGTCAAATGATGTCCGGCTGGATTGCGGTCGAGCCTGAGCTCTGTCAAAATGAAACCATTAATAATCGAGGCGCGAGCCTGGGGGTATACCTGCACTGGCGACCCGCGAGCCGACCGCCCGACTGGGAAGTGATGGGAAATGGCAGACGAGCTAGTTAATCTGGAATCAAAGCCGGTTGCAAAGCAATTGATTGCGGGATGGCGGCGACAGTGGTCTGACGGCGGTGAGATATCGGGAGGCCTGCCCCGGTATCTAATCAGCAAACTGGGCGCAACACAGGTCGGCGAGATGGGCACCGAAGTATCCAAGCTCTGTTATCCATTCCAGGTGCCCGGCACCCACGACACCTACCGTCCCAGAGTTGCCTATAACGAAGGCCTACCTGTGCAACCCATGACCCGGCGCAACCGCTTTTACGATGCAGGGAATGGACTAATCATCTTCCTGGGTCAGGAACCCTGGTTCCGCATAGACGTCTATGCGGAGGCATTCTTCCAGGCGGTTGCAGATTTGGGTTCTCCCAAGATCGTCGCTGTGGAGGGCTATAACGGTGCTGCCCCACCGGAAATGGAACGCAGCGTTAGCTGTATCTATAGTCGGGCAGACATGAAAGAGAATCTGGACCAATACGGCCTTCGTTATTCTAATTACGGTTCCCAGAGCCAGAACGGTCCGACCATCGCCATGGCCCTGGTAACATTGGCGCACTACGAACACTCCGAGCTTGAGATGCTCCGAATGGGCGCCATGGCCCCTATGTATCCATTCTTGACCTCTAACAACGACCCCGTAGGCATCAACCGAGATCACAGGGCCTTCTACGACATCATGCGCAGGATAAAGGCAATGTTCGACTTGGACATCGACCTTTCGGAACTGCTGTCATTGGGCGAAGCTGAGTCTCAAGAATTGGTGGAAACGCTCCAGAAAATCGCAGAGACTAACCCAACGGCCAAAGAACTAATCGACCGGGCCAAGCAGGACTATAATATGGTGCCCTTCCAGACTTCAGTCTCGTTGGACCCGGCTTTAGACGCGACCTTGGAGGACATTCTCCGAAATGCTCCGGACCAGCCAGACGAGGAGGAGTAGGGATTTTTCCCATCGACGCGATCCTAAATCAGCGGTCTCTCACGTAGTGTCTGTCTTGCCTTTGTTCCATCTTGACTGGAATGACAGGAAGCAACGACTGCTCGTCATGAACCTGTCGGAACATTGCGGGAAGGGATTGGCGTACCTCCAACCTAGCCCTCCCAGTTACAAAGGAGAGGAGCTTTTTTCGCTTGGGGTTAGATTAGGCCTTCGGCTTCCGCCGCTTTTTCTATCAGGTCCCAGCCTTCGTCAGTACCAGGCACAAAGTGATTGCACGCCTCGCCATCTAATACCTGTTTTCCAACTGGGTCGTCGGAAGTCACTGAAAGGAAGGCTGACTCTATCTCTAAAGCCAGCTTCGGATCCAAGTCCTTCTGCGACGTAAAACAACAGTGGGAGTAGCCGGGGCTAGACCAAAAAATCCGGACATCATCTCTCGGTAGAGTCCCATCTGCAGCCATGGTTTCCATGGCCCTTTGGCTAACGGCCCCAGCGTGAAATTCCCCACTGGCCACCCTCTCCACAACGTCCCGCTCATCTGACTTGGACTGAGAATCACGGTCGTCGCAGAAACTGCTTATCACCAGGTCTTTTCGAGGGTCTATCCCCGAGTCTTTGAGGAAAGAATAAGCGAGAAGTCCTGCCTGCACCGAGGACCGGTTGCCAAAGGCAAAGCTTTTGTCCTTAAGATCTTCAACGGTCTGGATGCCAGAGCCAGCCCTGGCGATGAAGTGTGTGGTGAAGTTGATGTCCACATCACGCATGGCAATAACCCTGCACCCATCAGCTGCCAGTCGCCTCATCTTGACATGGCTGAGAGGGCCGTTCCATGCCAGGTCAATTTCGCCTCTAACAAAGGCGTCAACCATATTATCGTAACCTGAATACAATACCCAGTCCAAATCGATTCCTCGATTTCGAAATAGCTTCTCAAGACCTTGAAAGACTTCCATATGAGAGCTAGAAGCAGTGCCGCCTAATCTGACCATACCAGGCCTCCTGTAGGGACTTTTAGGGGACTCTCAGGATGTTGGGCGGTGATTCTCAAGATTATAATGTCTGATGGGTTGGACCAGCAATCGACCAGTTCTTACACCACCTGGGATATAGCGTGATCTAGGATGTCCGCTGCTTCGTCCAGTTGGGACTCTGTGGTGGTGAATGGCGGCACGAACCTGAACACTGACCCCTTCCGACGCACGCTGAGGATCAGTCCATTCTCCAAACACAACCGGCCGATGGCCCGGCCTTGGTCATAGGCAGGTTCCCGAGTATGACGATCGCTCACCAGCTCTATCCCTTGCAGCAACCCGCGGCCACGGATATCACCGATGATATCGTGCTTCTTCGCCAGCCGTTCCAGGTGCTCCCGCCAGTAGGTGCCGATCCGTTGGGAAACATCGACCAGTAACTCCTCCATGATTATGTCGATGCTGGCTATGGCGGCATTGGAGGGCATCGGGTCGTTGGAGTGTGAGTGCCCCACGACTAGGCCTGACCCAGAGACTCTTTCCTCTATCTCGTCGGTAGTGATTGTTGCACTGATTGCCACTCCGCCACCGAAATGCTTGGAAATAGTGAATATATCCGGGACTACTCCCTCGTGATCGAAACCCCACATGGAACCGAGTTTCGCCAATCCGGTTTGGGCTTCGTCGACGATGAGCAGCGCGCCGCGTTCCTCGCATCGGCGTTTTAGCTCTTTGAGCCAGCCTTCGGGCAGGTCTATGACCCCGCCGGCACTAAACAACGGCTCGGTGATAACCCCGGCCAGTTGGCCGTCTGCCTGGGCGTCCAGTAGATCAAAGCTGGTATTGAGACATGTGTAGTCGCACCCGCCCCGGTCTTTGCAATACGCACATCGGTATTCGTAGGGAGCCAATATGGGGTAGTGTCCCGGCGCATAAGGGCCGTAACCTTCATGCCAACCTGAGAAAGTGACGGCACGGGTCGAATCATTCATACCGTGGAAGCTCACCGCCGGGCTGGCGATCTCATAGCCACCGGTATACCGCTTAGCGATCGCCATGGCCGCCTCATTCGAGTCGCTGCCCGAGGTTAGGAACATGGAGCGATCCATGCCTTCCGGGGTAATCTCTGCCAGACGCCCGGCCAGAATAATCTCCTTATCGTTGAACATGCTCATGTGGCTGTGAATCAAAGTTTCACAACTCTCTTGCAGCGCCTGCACGATGCGAGGGTGATTGTGGCCTAGGGCACCGCACATCTGCCCGGAGTTGAAATCCAGGTATTCCTTGCCGTTCACATCGCGGACGACAGAACCTCTCCCCCAAACCATGATAGGTCCAGCGACGGAGTTGGAGTCAATCCGGCTGCGGAAGCTGTATTTGCGAGCGATCTCTAGTAGTTCTGCCTCAGTTAGTTTTTGAGTCATTACACCACCTCCATGCTTAGGGCTTATATTGACCGGTTAATAAAATCAGACCGCCAGTCTATTCTGACGGTCCTATAATTCAAGTGGATTTATTTGCTCAAAAAGTCTGCACAGCCTACTTCTTGAAGTGCGGCATGACTTCCTTTCCAAACCGCTCAAGCTGTTCCAGTATTACGCTCTGCGGAGTGCCAACCACAGACCCGGCATTGATCTCCTCCAATCCGGGATAACGATCTTGCAGGTCTTCTAGCTTCTCTATGATAGATTCGGGCGAACCGCAAAGCCAAGACCCAGCCCCTACCCCTTCTTCCAAAGTCGGGAGTTCGGCAGCTCTGGCCGCCGCTCCGCCGCGGCCCAAGGCGCCTATCTGATCTTTAGACAGGCCTCTAACGAACCCAAGTGGCGCAAACATCTTCATATTCTCTTCAAAATAACGCCGGGCATTATTAACGGCTTTCTCCTCTGTATCATCTATGTAGGTCGTGTAACCGATGCACAAGTCGGTGCCCAGTTCGGTCTCTCGGCCGTGTTTGGCCAAAGTATCTCGCCACTGCCTCACCACCTGGTCTTGGGCACCGCCCGCTGCGGCGCCCCCACCTATTATGCCTTTGATGCCGTGCTTGGCCATAAAATCCATGGCACGTTGGCTAGCGCTGACTATGGGCTGCCAGGTTTCCACGGGCAGCGTGCGGGGCCGGGGCACCAGGGTCAGCTCCTTTAACGTGTAGCCACGGTATGGGACCTCTGGCGGGAGGGTGTAGTACTTGCCTTGGTGGGAGAAGGACTCTTCATTGAAGGCCTTCATCATAATCTCGACCTGTTCTTCGAACACCTCACGGTTGGCATCGGAGTCGGTTTCGGTACTAGGGACACCGAAAGTATCCACTTCTCGGGTGTGGTAGCCTCGGCCAACGCCGAATATCACCCGCCCTTTGGTCAGAATATCTGCGGTGGCGTAATCTTCCGCCAGACGGAGAGGATGCCACATGGGATTGACGTTGAACCCGCACCCGAATTTGAGGTTCTTGGTTAGGTGCGCGAAGTGGACATACATCATGAGGAGGTTGGGTATGCATTCGTATCCTTCAGGCTGGAAATGGTGCTCGGCTGACCAAAAGGTGTCGTAGTCGAGCTCCTCCATCTTAAGGATGATTGCTTCCGACTTGTCGAATACACCCGCCAATCTCTCATCTGAGAGGCGCCTTTCGTTCACTGGTGTTGCGTCGAAGCCCATGTCCTCAAAATCTACGTGTCCGGCGAACAGGCTTCCGAATTTGGTAATCATCGTTCCCTCCCGAGTAACTAGGCCTAGTGGGTATCTCTGCCCATTTTATGCAGGCCTGGCGGGTTGTCAACCTGAGGCTGAGCCAATCCAATGTCACGGCCTCAGTTAACGCAGTCTGATCTGGCTTTTGACCAGTAACGACAACAAAGTCCGCAACCAACCGTCCTTGGTATTTGATAAGATTTAATTATGTAAAATCGTAGGCTGCGCCGTCGCGCTGGCCACAAGCTCGGACTACGCCACCATGGCTAAAGTAAACCCAGGACGCAAGATACTGGTCGTAGACGATGAATCGGAGTCGGCGATTCTCCGTGCTATCCGCCGCCGTGTGGAAAAAGAGGGTTGGGAAACGGCGATCATTGAGCCTGAGTCCGGGTATTCGCTTGGCGAGGAATTCGAGGCTGCAACTATCTATTCCATCGAACAAGAACTTCCGGACGCAGTGTTGCTGGATGTCAGGTTCGGAGAACACCGAGACGATCAGTTTCGTGGCCTCAGCATACTCAGTGAGATTGTAGAGAGGTGGCCCAAACTCCCTATCTTGATGTTTACCCAATACTCCCAAGGCCAGGAACGAGAGACGGCCGTGCGGGGTTCCTTGCAGTGGGACTCTTCCGTGGACTTTATAGACAAACTGGCGAGTCCGGACGAAGTGATTCTGCGCCTGCGAAGACTGATTGGCACATCTCCGGAGTCCATACCAATCGGGAACCAGATATTGGTTGATGTGGGGACACGCCAAGTGTTTGTCGGTTCGGGTGCAAACCGGGCTGCTGCTTTGGAGATTCAGGGAATGAAATTCGAGATATTCCGGGAGCTTGCCGCGTCCTGGTACCGCAGCCCTGGCGAATTAGTGGCTTTCTCACGCCTGGAGCGTTACTCTGATGGAGAAGATCCTCGAGCCTCATTACGGGTTAGAATACGGGAGATTAAGGATGCCATCGGCAATGCTTTGAACACCCGGTTCGGCCCCACCGAATTGATATTGAACGTTAGAGACCAAGGATACCGTCTGGTGCCACCCAAACCATGAGCAACGTTCTAACCTCGGTCAAGATTGGCGGCGGAGCGATGGTTCTGGCCGGTGTCGTATTACTGATACTTGCGCCTCTGATCGGCGAAAAGGTCTTCAGTTTTCTTTGGGCACTGGAGCCTTTCACCTACATCGGCGGAGCTCTAATTATCGCTGGGCTTGGCGCGGCGGTGGCAGCCTACGCAGCGGCCGAGCAGCAATTCCAATCCATTCAAACCGTAAATGGTCGCCATAACGGTAATAGTTGGAGCGAAACCACTCTCCAATACTTCCAGCTCTTTGACCACGATCTAGGCCGACCTCTGAGAAGAATCGCCGGGAAGGAACGGGAACTGAGAGCTGTGCTTCAGGCAGCTCCTGGAGAAGCGGACGCCGGAGTTGTTGACCTGCTAGACGAGATTGAGCGGCAGACACCCAATTTCCGGTTGATGATGTCCAACATCCAGGTCCTTATCCAACTGGAATCTCCGAACAGCGAAGAGACGTTGCAGCCAGTGGAGCCCACGGAAATCGTCCGACGCATCGCTGACCTGTATACCGCCGTGGCAGTAGAGGCAGGGAAAGAGATAACTTGGTGGTCAGAACCTGCTGAGATGGGCTTGGTTTACGCCAATTCCAACGCCATCGAGCACATCGTCACCAATCTCGTTGACAACGCAGTCCGGTATGCCGGTACCCATGTTGAAGTGAAGCTGTCCAACAATCCCAGCCATTTCTTCGTGAGGGTCTGGGATGATGGTCCAGGTATCGGCGCTCAATACGTCCAGCACCTTTTTGACCGGGGATGGACGCCTGAGGTGGTCCGGAGAGAGGAGAAATCCAGTTCCGGGTTGGGATTATTCATCGCCCGCAGTCTGGCCAGGCAATTAGGCGGCGACCTGACCGTAGAGACAGATGACCGGGCCGACGGCGACCACCATACTGCATTCCTATTGAGCCTGCCGTCCAATTTGGCTTCACAACCCTACGGAGTGCGTTAATCGGGGTCTGTTAAGCCTGGCAATTCCAGGTTATGCTTGGTTAAGGCTCTGGACGAGTTGTATATCATTATGGACTCGGTGTGGAAGGGGGGTGCCTTAAGATGAAACCAACAAGGTTCCTTGTCGTGATAGCTTCATTGCTGTTAGTTTTGTCTGCGTGTGCCTCGGGCGTAAGCAGGACTCCCACTTCGCCGACACCGTTCCCCGCCAGCACCTCCACACATCCGCCAGAACCAACTGCAAAGCCTATTCCATCACCGACTCCAATCGCAGAGCCGAACGCCACACCCACTCTTGCTCTTGCTCTTGCTCCTGCCCTTGATCCCACTCCCACTCCTACTCCTACTCCTACCACTACCACTACGCCGACCGCTACACCTACCCTGCTTACGCGCCTGCCGGACCGCGACACCAGGGAAATGCCACACGTTTTCGTGGGTGAAGTCA
>JAKUNK010000042.1:0-23507 GCA_022451945.1 Dehalococcoidia bacterium | reverse complement strand
CCCAGATACCGGTGACCCCGATTCCTTCCAGCGAGGACGAAGCTAGGCCAAAAGCAGGAGCACCCGCTGCGGAAATTGACAGGATCCCGTTCGATCCCCTTGCTCATTTGTTGGAAGCTCAGGCGAGGACAGGGGTCCGGGAAGGTCTCTCGGGGATGTATTCGACCAAAACAGCCAGTCGGATTCTGGAGAATACCAGAATAACGGATAACTTGGCGTTATCCGCTGGCCGGACGTGCGTAGAGGCCCAAGATTATGCCCGTGCCGTGCTACAATAATCTTTGCCCATCTTCATTCGCTTGGAGAGTAAATTTGCCCGGAGATATCCGCGTTCGGTTCGCGCCCAGCCCTACCGGGTTGCCCCATATCGGCAATATTCGGACGGCCCTCTTCAACTGGCTATTTGCTCGTCATAACGGCGGCAAGTTCATCGTCAGAGTAGAAGACACTGATCAAGCGCGTCTGGTACCGGGCTCAATCGAGGCGATGCTCGATGGCCTCCGCTGGTTGAATATAGATTGGGACGAAGGCCCTGAAGTTGGCGGACCATACGGCCCATATTTCCAATCGGAAAGGCTGGATATTTATCACGAACTGGCCGACAGACTGGTTTCGCAAGGCAACGCATACCGCTGTTATTGTAGCCAGAAACCGCCGGAGAACGACGACGAGCGGCAGCGTGACCGCCGGGTGTCTGCCAGTGCCGACTGCCAATGTCGGGATTTGACACTGGAAGAGATTGCGAATCTGAGCGGCGGACAAGAGTCTAACGTCGTGCGGTTCGCCATGCCCAAAGAAGGCATAACCAAGGTCAATGACCTGATACGTGGCGAAGTGGAGTGGCGTAACGAGACGCTGAACGACTTCATAATCCTGAAGTCCGACGGTTTTCCCACTTACCACCTGGCGGTGGTGGCTGATGATCACCTGATGGAGATCAGCCATGTTATGCGAGCCGAAGAGTGGCTGCCCAGCACGCCCCGCCATCTGCAACTATTCAAGGCGTTGGGATTCGAACCGCCGCAGTTCGCCCACTTGTCCATGATTATGGGTCCGGACCGGGCCAAGCTATCCAAACGCCATGGCGCAACGGCCATCGGTGAGTACAGAGAAGCCGGGTGCTTGCCTGAAGCGTTGCTAAACTTCATGGTGCTGCTGGGCTGGTCGTTGGATGACAAGACCGACGTTGTCCCCATCCAAACCGTCATCGATAATTTCACGTTGGATCGGATCACTAAGTCCTCAGCCATATTCGACCAGGAGAAGTTGCAGTGGATGAACGGCATGTACATCCGCGATTTATCCCCAGAGCGACTGGCTGGTGCGATGATGCCCTTCTTGGAGCGCGACTTACCCAAGGAAATGCTCCCGGTTGATGAGGAATATTTGCGCCAGATCGCTCCGCTGCTTCAGCAACGAATGAAGAGTCTAGAAGAGTCTGCCAACAGCACCTCGTATTTCTTCCATGCAGACGAAGAGTTCGATACGGGCGCATTGGTGCAAAAAGGCATGGATCGGGATTCGACTCTGTCCGCCCTCAAGGCAGCCCTGGATGACTTGGATGGTACAGACGATTACGCTCCTGAGAAGCTGGAAGAGATGCTGACCGCTACCGGGGAGAAGCTGGAATTATCCCGCCGTCAGTTCTTCGGGGTGCTCCGCGTTGCTGCCACCGGCCGGGCCGTTTCTCCTCCCCTGTTCGAGATGATGGAAGTCATGGGGAAGGTCAGCATGGTGAGCCGTGTTAAGAAAGCGCTTGAACGGTTGAGCGTCCCGGGTTAACAGCCATCAATACAGGATGAACAAGAATGACACAGGCTGAATCCTCGGTTGACTTCCTTCGCGGCATGATTGCCGACGATAACAAGTCTGGAAAATTCGATGGCCGCGTGGTAACCCGTTTCCCTCCGGAACCCAATGGCTATCTTCACATCGGCCATGCCAAGTCTATTTGTCTGAACTTCGGTTTGGCGGAAGAGTTCGGCGGCGTCTGCCACCTTCGCTTCGACGACACCAACCCTTCTAAAGAAGAGGTCGAATACGTTGAGTCTATCCAAGAGGACGTCCGATGGCTGGGTTTCGATTGGGGAAGCAATCTTTTCTATGCCTCAGACTATTTTGGCCAGCTATATGAATATGCCCTCCAACTGATCAGGTACGGCAAGGCGTATGTGTGTGACCTGAACTCGGACGAGATTAGGGAGTACCGGGGCAACCTGACAGAGCCAGGGAAAGAGAGTCCTTACCGCAACCGGTCGATCGAAGAGAACTTGGATCTGTTCCAACGCATGCGGAAAGGAGAGTTCGATGAAGGCAGGCACACGCTCCGTGCCAAGATAGACATGGCCGCACCCAATTTGAACCTTCGGGACCCGGTGCTCTACCGTATCCTGAAGGAAGACCACCATCGCACCGCCGCCGAATGGCCCATCTATCCGATGTATGACTTCGCCCACGGGCAGTCAGACTCCATAGAGCACATCACCCATTCGATCTGCACTCTGGAGTTTGAAGGCCACCGGCCGCTGTACGACTGGTTCTTGGACGAGCTGAATATCTACCACTCTAAGCAGGTCGAGTTTGCCCGCCTGAACATCACCCATACAGTCATGAGCAAACGCAGGTTGATCGAACTGGTCAACGAAGGACACGTGAATGGCTGGGACGATCCGCGCATGCCAACCATTTCAGGCCTGAGGCGGCGGGGCTACACGCCAGAGGCAGTCCGGGATTTCTGCGGCCGCATCGGCGTGGCACGGCGGGACAACACGGTAGACATTGCTCTCCTGGAGCACACCCTCAGGGATGACCTGAACAAACGGGCGCCTAGGGTGATGGGAGTATTGGACCCTCTTAAGGTAGTCATCGAGAATTATCCCGAAGGTCGGATTGAAGAGATCGTTTCCGTGAACAACCCTGAAGATATGAGCATGGGCGAACGGAAGATCCCATTCTCGCGCACCGTTTATATCGAGAAAGACGACTTCCGAGAAGAGCCGCCGCCCAAGTTCTACCGGCTGTCACCAGGCCGGGAAGTGCGCCTTAAAGATGCCTATTACATCACCTGCACCGACGTTATAAACGATGAGGCCACGGGAGAGATAATCGAGTTGCGCTGCACCTATGACCCGGAGACCTACGGCGGTACATCTTCGGACGGCCGCAAGGTCCGGGGAACTTCCCATTGGGTGTCCGCCGATCATGCTGTGGACGCCGAAGTCCGTATCTACGACCACCTTTTCTCGACCATTGACCCAGACGACGTTCCGGAAGGCGGTGACTTCAAGGACAATCTTAACCCGCAGTCACTGGTGGTGCTGAAGTCCGCCAAACTTGAGCAGGGCTTGAATGAAGCGAAGGCGGGTGAGAGCTTTCAGTTCTTGCGGCAGGGCTATTTCACGGTAGACCCTGACTCCACTCCGGAAGCCCCAGTGTTCAATCGGACCGTAGCGTTGAGGGATACATGGTCGCGGATGGACCAGGCCCGTAAGGACGGTTAGTTAGCCTGGTACACCTGCAGGCGGTGACGTAAGCTGTCCACCACAAAGAGCCGCCCCGCGTCGCCCAGGACCACCGCCGAAGGGCCCCAGAAGTAGCCTTCTACCCCGGCTGATATCTCCCGGTCGCGGCGGGCAGGGGGGTCCAGTTCCGGAAACAGGTCTGACTCATACCGCAATAGGCCTTCTTCAGGATTGACGGCGAAATAGTCCGAGGCCCATCTTGAATCGACTGACTCACCCCGGAGCGATGCCACAAGGCTGCCGTCAGGGCCCAGGACTTTCACCCGTTCGTTGCCCCAATCGGCCACGTAGATGTTCCCTTCTGCGTCCGCCGTCAGGCCGGCTGGGCGGTGTCTGGAGTCGCCTTCTAAGGGTCCGGTGAACTCCTCGATCAAACCGCCATTGGTGTTGTACCGCTGGATACGGTCGTTGCCCCAGTCGGAGATATAGACACCCCCAGAGCCGGTCAAAGCTAGACCCCAAGGGCCTTCGAATTGGCCCGGTCCGGCGCCGCGGTCACCCCAAGCCGACAAGAACTGGCCGTCCTTAGTGAACTTCTGGACCCGGTGGTTGCCGCTGTCGGTCAGCCACAGGTTCTCTTCGGCGTCGAAACGTATGCAAGACGGATGCTCCAGTTGTCCGTCTAAAGAGCCTTTTACTCCCCACTTATTCAAGAACTTTCCGTCTTTATCAAATATGGAGATTCGCTGCAGGGCTTCGTCGGCCACGTAGACGTTGTCTTGCCTATCGATGGCGATGGAGCTAGGCCACCAAAACTCTCCGTCGTTCCTGCCGCCGGTACCCCATTCTCCCAGCCACTCTTCGTCCAAAGTGGTCATGGACACCCGCTTGGAAGGCAGCCGTACCGGCGTCTCGGGGCCGGCCCGATTTAGGACATAGAGGATACCCTGGGAATTCATGGCCAGGTCAACAGGATTGGTGAATCCCCGCCCAGTGGCGGCCAAGAACCCAATGGTATGGCTATATGTGAAGGTTTTGGTCGTCGTCATTTATTTTAAGACTCTATGATTCCCAACAAAGTTTCACCGTGGCGAAGCTTCGCGCCCAGCAAGCAAGAAGAACTCTCGTTTCTTTTGAGGTGACTGCAGAAACGGCTGGAATGAGAAGAGTAACTTGAGTTCCATCTGTTATCTGTTACCGGCATGGCTCAAGCCAATTGGTATTCGCGGGTGGCTAAGATCAGTTGTAGTAGTTCTACTACCTGTTGTTCTGAGCAGGATGCGGCGTCGTCTGGGGTGAAGCTCACTTCCCCGAAATTGGCGGCGAACTCCACCAACCGTTGGCGAGTACCGTCCGAGACTTGCAGTCCTCCGGATAGCAGCAAACACTCCTCTACCAATTCCGCGGCTTGGTAGCTGTCCTGGCGGTCTTTAAGGTGTTGAATCATGGCCTGGATCCCAGGTTGCAGCGTATCGCCGATGACTAGGGTTGAGGAATTGACCCGCTCCACAAGAGTTCCGGTGTCCACCCACTCGGTTCCAGTGTGCCAGCCCTCTACTGTGGGCGGATTCAGTATCTCTTGGCCCATGAAATTGGCGTCGTTGGCCAGATTGATGATTCCCGAATCCGGGGTCTGGTAGCTGCCGGCCAGTCGTGCTGTTCCTACCACCAGCTCGGCCGGACTCTTGACCCTGGCGTACCAAACGTCTTCCGATTTGAAGAACTCAGACAAGAAGAGCGCCCGCAGCATAGATCGGATGTCGCCGCCAGACTTGCGGTACTCCTCGGCCAGGAAGGCGGTGGCTTCTTCGTTCGGTGTGTCTGAGACGAAATAGTTGTACAGCTTCCCTGCAATAAACCAGCTTGTGGCGGGCCGCATGGCGATTATGTCTATGATGTCCTCGCCGTTGAAATTTCCAGTGCGGCCTAGGAAGTTCTTTTCCGTGTCGTCGTGGTCCTCTGGGCGGTACTCGAACTGCCAGTCTATGCGGCCTGAGGGCCATATGGAATCTCGGGACGCCCGGACGCTCATATAATCGTCATTGGCGATGGTCCAGCCGGTGAAGGCTTTGGCGCAGTTCTTGACGTCGTCTTCAGTGTAGTTGCCGATTCCCATGGAGAAGAGCTCAAGCAACTCTCGGCCGTAGTTCTCGTTGGGGGCGTCTTTGTGGTTGTCTTTGTTGTCCAGCCAGAAGATCATAGCCGGGTCGCGGGATAGTTCCATCAATATGTTGTGGAAAGAGCCCAACCCGTGCCGGCGGAAGGTGTCAGTTTGGTTGACGACTCCCTTGGCGTGATTCAGCTTGCCATAGGCGGTGGCGAAAAGGCCGTGCCAGAACAGGGCAATCTTCTCCTCCAGTGGCCGTCTGGAGTTAATCATCTTGTACATCCAGTACGATTGGGCGCTCTCGAAGTACATGACGCTGTTCATGTCAGGCTGGTAGCGGCGAACCAGGTCGTCGTCCCATTCGGGTAATTCTTCGGGGTGGAGAAGTTCTTCGACTGCGGCTTCGTAGCCCTTCCCTTGATAGACCTCCAACTCACGAAGGGTGGCGCCGAAGCCGGCCCTCCGCATCAGGTGGGCGATCAGTCCCAGTTCTTTATCAACCATTGGGTGGCCTCCAACTCGACTCGCTGGACTCGGTGAATCACGTATCGTGATTGGGTAAATGTTGATGAGCAATATTGAGTTCGGCGTAGTATAGCATTTCCAAAATAGACTTAGAGAGAGCCACCTCCTCAATGGTTGCTGGACATAATTTTATCGGTCTAGGCGTAGATTTGACCAAGGACTAAAAAAAGTTTAATATTCCTCAAAAGATTGGGGTATAATCCATCGATTTTCCCCTTGACAGACGGCGGCTCCTTTACATTAATGTGCTAATGGGTCAGCGGGAGAGAGTGGGAAGTGTGGTTGTGATGGTGACCAACGTGTACTCAAAGCCGGTGGCCGAGGTTTTCGGATCATCGGCTTTTTTTGTAAAAGGATTTCGAATCGTCAAGAATGACAAGGAGATTGCAGCAGAATTGGATCTATCTGCCGGCCAGTTGCCGGATCCGGATGGACATTTCTAAAACGCGTCCGGCGGCATTAACCCGACTTACCGGTCTCGACATAAGCAGATGACTCTATTCTCTCTCACACATATAGAGTCTCTCGGAGATTCCTGGGTTTGATGGCGTCAGGTGGTGACGGTGCAAAGGTTGGGCGGAGCGTTCGATAAAAATTGATTGAGGGTTTGGGTGTTGCGATGATGTCAACAGGTGTGAAGATCATCAGTGATGGGGTAATCAAGATGGATGGTGGTTCCATGTTCGGCCAGGTGCCTAAGGTTGCCTGGGATAGCAGTGTGGCCACCGACCGTAAGAACCGGATGACGTTGGGGCTGAATTGTCTGCTACTGCAAGTCAGCGGGCAGAACGTCCTGGTCGATACTGGGATAGGTTCAAAAGAGATAGACCAAGACAAAGAGAATCTTGGGTTGGTTCCAAGCCGGCTGTTGAAGGGCTTGAAAGGCGTGGGCCTCACCCCCAAGGATATAAGTGCGGTGGTGCTTTCCCATCTGCACTTTGACCACTCGGGCGGTTGCACCCGGCTGGACCGGGCTGGAAACCTGGTGCCCACCTTCCCCAAAGCTAAGTATTACGTTCAGGGCAAGTGCTGGGAAGAAGCCTGCAACCCCAACGAGCGTTGCCACGGTTCCCACCGCCAAGAGAATTTCCTGCCCATTGACGAACGGGGACAATTGGAGTTGCTGGATGGCGATTCCGAGATTATGCCCGGACTCAATGTAATCGTTACTGATGGTCATGCCCAAGGGCATCAGATGGTTATGTTCAATCATGGCGGCGAGCGGGTGGTGTTCTTGGGGGACATCGTTCCCACTCCCCACCATCTGAACCTAGTGGCCATTTCCGCCTTTGATAGTTCCCCAGAGAAGACCCTAGAACAGAAGCGAGACTTGCTTAGCCAGGCCGAAGCCCAAGGATGGCTATTGGTATTCTCTCACGGCCACGACGTCAAAGCAGGATATCTGGAGCGCCGGGGAGAGATGGGCTACCTCAGGCCGGTTGATCTTTAAACGATATTTAACCGGCTTTATTGAAGGAGCCGGTTAAAGCCTGATTATTCGCTTGTTTTATTAACTGCCGCACTCCGGAGTGGTTCGTACGGTCGGGATTAATGCCAGTGACTTCCTCATAGTCTCCTCAATCTTGTTCGGAATTTCCCCGGCTAGAGTGGGCCGTTGCTATTATCCGATGGCCCACCGCCGGGCCGAGAAATCCGTACCAGCTAGAGAGAGACAACCTCACCCGTCACCCAATCTTCGTCGAGACCGGTTAACCGCGCGTCTGTTATCAAGTTGCTTAAGTCTCGACCGCTATTTGCCTTAACCCTCACGTAATTGTCGGTAAGACCACTCCAAATTCCTCCGCAAGTTTTCCCTTGGGTCGGCTCCCAGAGCACCGGCCTGACCTGACCCAGGGCTCCTTGTCGAAACTTCTTCACTGACGCTGCCGCCAACTCGAGCATCTCCCCAGAACGTTCTTTCTTCTGCGCATCAATCACCTGGTCGTCTAGGTGAGCAGCAGATGTCCCTGGTCTGATGGAATATGGAAAGACGTGCATGTCGCTGAAACCCATCGAGGCAGCGAAACTGTAACTCTCGGCGAATTCCCTTACGCCTTCACCCGGAAAGCCAATGATGATATCTGTGGTGATCCCTGCGTCCGGAATCGTCTTCCGAACCAATGCAATGGTCTCCGCGAACCGGGCCGTGTCGTAACGCCGACGCATCGATTTCAAGATGGTGTCGCTCCCGCTCTGGAGTGGGATGTGGAAGTGAGGGCAAAGTCGAGAGTCGTCCCACAATCCCAGGAGATCGGGCGTGATCTCCTGGGCCTGAAGTGACGAGATGCGCAGCCGGTTGATACTGGTTTCTACCAGGACCTGCTGGAGCAAACCGGCCAAGTCTATGCCAGGCAGGTCGAACCCGTAGGTCCCTAGTTGGGTGCCGGTTAGCACGGCTTCTCGACAGCCTAATTTAGCCCGCTCGTTTATCTGGGCAATGATCTCTTCGGGTGGAATACTGCGTTCCCGGCCTCTCACTTTGGGAACGATGCAATAGGAGCAGACCTGGTCGCATCCCTCTTGAATCTTAACCATAGCCCGGCTCCTACCAGGAGCCGGCGCAGCCAGGTTTTCTGCGAAGGAGCCGGATTCGACTTCAAGCTTGTTTGCGATGGTGGCGACCAGGTTAGGTTTGTCTCGATTGTCCAGAACTAAGGAGACAGATTCCATGGCGGATAGGTCTCCTTTGGCCCGCTGGGCGTAGCAGCCGGTGGCCACCACCAGAGCGTCAGGATTAGAGCGGCGGGCCCGGCGCAGGTACTGGCGGGCTTTGGAGTCGGAGTTGGCGGTAACGGTGCAGGAATTCAGCACTACAACGTCGGCCTGAGCAGCCGACCTCACTATTGTGAAACCGGCCTCTTGGAACTGCCGGGCCAGAACTTGGCTGTCGGCCTGGTTAAGCTTGCAGCCATGGGTGTGGATGGCAACTTTAGGGCTGTTCGAGCTCATCTGAGAAAGTCGCGGTTCATATCTTCCACCTCGTCGGGCTCGTCCATGTCACCCCGCAGCAGCGCGCTTATCAGGTCACCTCCAGGGGCCAGGTCCCACAGGCGCTCGACAGCTCCGGTGACGTCTTCAAGAGTCTGCACCAGATGGTCGGCCCTGATTTTGGACTCACGGACCTTCTCTGCGGTCTCGCCGAAGGAAGAAAGTTTGGTGAAGGACTCCCGTATGCGCCGGTCCTGATTCTCTTGGCCCAGCTTTTGGGCGTAATCCTCAACGGCTTTCGGTCCGTTCAATTCCCGGCCCCGGCCCAATGCCACTCCTTTTACCGCCTGAGTCAGGCTGCCCCACAGCAGCTCCTCGCAGCGGTCCCAGCGGCCGACGCGAATCTCTTCCATGGCGTCTTGCAACAACCGCAGGCTCTGGCCCCGGTAGCGTACCATCCGGTCTTCGTCTTTCTTGTTCAGTTCTGGCATAAGTTTAGTTTCGAGTTTACCACTAGCATAGGCCTGCTATGTGTGCCTAATCATCCCAGGTGGTGGGATCTGGAACGGAGGCACCAGGTTTGGGATAGGCACCTCTATCAGTACCGGACCATCCGCTTTGAGCGCGTCACGCAGGGCCGGCCCTAAATCCTGGTGTCCTGAGAGTTTTATCCCCTCGGCACCGTAGGATTCGGCCAGCTTGGCGTAGTCCGGGTTGTGGATGCGGGTGCCGATCACTCGGCCTCCGAACCGGTTCTCCTGGTCAGCATATGACGCGCCAAATGACTCGTTGTTGAACAAGATGGTTACTACGTTTAGCCTTTCCTGGACCGCGGTGGCCAGTTCGCTGGAGGCGTAGCCGAACCCGCCGTCGCCGGAGGTAGCAACTACTTGTCGGTCGGGGTTGCCTACCTTGGCCCCAAGGGCTGTTGGGAAGGCGTAGCCCAAAGTGGCAAAGTAGCTTGAAGTCAGATACGAGCGAGGCGTCAGGGCCGGGAAAGCCAAGTGGCTCCAGTAGCCCACTTCGGTGGTTCCGCTGACCATGATGGCGTCGTCATCCAACTCCCGTCTGATGCTGTTGATAATCTCCACCTGGAGCGGGGCCATGGCTTGAATCTCTTCTTTTGTGGTGGCCCGGATTGAATCTAGTTCCTCCAGGGTCCATTGACTGGCGCGGGTTTTTCCGCCCAATTCGGCTAACAGGTCCTGCAGGGCAAGTCGCCCGTCGGCGGCCATGCCGGTCGTAACTGGTATATTGCGACCCACTTCCTCCGGGTCAGCGTCAATTTGGATCAATGTCTGGTTGGGTTGAGGGCTCCAGTCTACCTGCGGGACCATGTGCATCCGGCTGCCGATAACCAAGATGACGTCGGACTGGGGTACCACGTTGTGGCCGGGCCCATGACCGTTATAGATCGTGCCTAACGACAAGGGGTTGTCCTCTGGGAAGGCGCCCTTACCCTCGGGAGTGGTGATGACCGGGGCGTTCAACACCTGTGCAAGCTCCAACAACTCCGGCGATAGATCCGCCTCTCTGGATCCGCCGCCAGCCCAGATGAGAGGTCTTTTGGCGTGGGCCAAGGCGTTCGCCGCCGATCTGACGTCGGCCGGCTCTGGTCTTCTCTTCGGATGCACTTCTTGTTCCAACAGTTCTATCTCAGTCTGGTTGGGTAGTATGTCCCAAGGGACCTCTATCTCCACCGGCCTGGGGCGTCCTGTAGTGAGTTGTTCCATGGCTCGGTGAACCAGGGTGGGAATCTCGGAACTCTCGGTAGTCCGGTCGCACCACTTGGTCAGATGCTTGAAGACGTCTAGTTGTTCGCCGATTTCGTGGAGCGCACCCCGGTTCACGCCGAGGTTGTAGCTCTCTATCTGGCCTGATATCAACATCACCGGGGAAGATGACGCAAAGGCTGTTCCCAGGGCAGCGGTAGCGTTCAGCGCGCCAGGGCCTGGCACCACCATGGCCACGCCAGGCTTACCGGTGGTGCGGGCGTAGCCGTCGGCCATGTAGGCGGCGCTCTGTTCGTGGCGAACCAGCACCAGCCGCAGGGACGGCTCGTCGTAGAGCGCGTTGAATGCCTCCATTATCTGGACACCCGGCAGTGCAAAAACCACTTCAACCCCTTCTCTAACCAGCGAGCGGGTCAACGCCTGGGCGCCTGTCATCTTTGCCATGTTGCAACTCCGGTTGTCGAATATTTAGGCGTGGAAAGGCCAGCTCATCATATCCTAGAGAGCATGCCTGTCAACCACGGTTGCCAAATCATGCCTCCGGTGGGAACATAGGTGCCTGCTACTGCCCAGGAGAATACGACCGTGACCACAGATTCATTTCGCTTTGTTGGCTATCCCATCCGTGTCCATGCGGGAAAGGAAGCCATCAACAGGTTGGCTGACGAGGTCGACCGCCTTAAGGCCCAACGTGTGTTGGTGGTCTGCGGACGGTCTGTTGCTGATAACACAGACCTGATTGACCGGGTGAAAAATGTCCTTGGAGACCGGGTGGCTGGGGTGTTCACTGGAGGGAAGACGGGTTCTCCTCTGACATCGGTGTTGGAAGGGGTAGCAGCGGCACGCGAAGCTGATGCGGACGGCATAGTAGCCGTGGGCGGAGGAAGCGCTGTGGTCACAGCGCGGGGCATCACCGTATTACTAGCCGAGAAAGGAACTGCCCAGGAGTTGTGCACCCGATACCCAGAGGGAAAGCCCCCGGTCAGCCCCCGGTTGATGGCGGCCAAGATACCCAACTTCATAGTGCTTACCACATCTACGACAGCGGCCACCCGCGCCGGTACCGCCCTTGTCGACCCTGAATCTGGCCACCGGCTTGAGCTGTTCGACCCCAAGACCCGCCCGGCGGCCGTGATCTGGGATGACCAGGCTTTGCTGACAGCCTCGCCCTGGCTCTGTCTGAACGCTACTGCTTCTTGCTTCACTGGTGTGGCGTCAGCCCTCCAGCGCACTGATTTGAACCCGCTAGCGGAAAGTGACCTGCTGGAGGCCTTGCGGCTGCTGTTGGTCAACCTTCCTTTGGTCAACTCACAACCCGACGACCCTGTAGTGCGGGTCAACTTATGCGCTGCGGCGTTTCTCTATAACAGGGCGACCGACGCTGGAGCTGGCGGAAGCGCTTTGGGCGTAGTCACCGCTCTGGCCCACTCGCTGGACACCCGCTACTCTGAATGCGGCCACGGTGACGCTTACTCGATCCTCACTCCTCCGGGCATGCGTTTCAACATTGAATCCAATATCGAAGGGCAGGCCCGGTTCGCCAAAGCTATGGGAGTCAAGAAAGACGGCATGGACGACCGCCAGTCTGCCACATCTGCCGCTGATGCCATCGAAATCTTATTCAAAGAACTGGGTCTTCCAACAAGGCTTAGTGAGGTTGGCGTTTCGGAAGACGATATCGGTCAGATCGCGGAAGACGCTATGACTGACTTCGGGCTGCATCGAAACGTACGCAAGATTCAGAACGTGGAAGAACTGACAGAGATATTGGTGAGCGTCAAATAATTTGAGTTTTCGGCAACGGCCAATTTACCGGTCTAATCCATGGGCCAGCCATTCCACCTAACTCTATATCGCAAGAAACATATGAAAGGTGCCAGGGAAATACCATGAAATACGACTACATCATCGTTGGGGCTGGCTCTGCCGGTTGCGTATTAGCCACCAGACTGTCTGAAGATCAAGACAAGACGATCCTACTATTGGAAGCGGGTCCGGATTATCCTGACTTCGAGCATCTACCCGATGACCTCAAGAAGGGTTACAACGTTTGGCGATCCGCCTACGGACCCCATAGTTGGGATTATCGGGCCACGGCTACCCCGCTCCAGCCGGAACCCATCATAATCCCTAGGGGCAAGGCAACCGGCGGCTCGAGTGCCGTAAACGGCCAAGTGGTGTTCCGTGGCCTGCCAGAGGACTACGACCAGTGGGCCGAGTGGGGCAACGACGAATGGGCCTACACCAAAATACTGCCCTATTTCCGCAAGATGGAAAACGACTGGGATTTCCCTGGAGATGACTTTCACGGCAATGAAGGCCCCCTGCCTGTTCGGCGTTTTAAGCGTGAGGACTGGATCCCGGTTGCCGAGGCGTTCTATCAGGCCTGCTTGGCGGCGGGGTTCCCCGAAGACCCAGACCAGAACAACCCCGACTCCAACGGCGTGGCGGCCCGCCCATTGAACAACATTGATGGCGTCCGCATGAGTACCGCCCTCACCTACCTGAACTTGGCCCGGCACCGGCTTAACATAACTGTACGTGGGGAAGTAACCACACGGCGAGTGCTGTTCGACGGCAATCGTGCCACGGGTGTTGAGGCCGAGAGCGGCGGTGAGGTCTTCACCGTTGAAGGGAATGAGGTCATCTTGTCCGGTGGAACCATCGGTTCGCCTCAGGTGCTTCTGCTGTCCGGGGTTGGTCCGGCTAAAGAATTGGAGTCCATGGGCATAAACGTAGTCCATGACTTGCCTGGCGTAGGCAAGAACCTTCGCGACCACCCGGCTGCGTACATGCTATTTAAGGGTGAAGGTGACCCCCCCGATGTGGATACGCCCAGCTTGCAGGTTGGTCTGCGCTTCAGCCTGCCTGACTCCCCCACCAGGGGAGATTTCCAGATGACGCCTACACTGATGAGTAGTGAGCACCGTCCTGCCAGTGTCACATATGAAGGCGATACCTTCCACTTTGGGATCAGTGTCGGTCTACAGAACGCCACATCGGCTGGAGAACTCACACTGAACACCACCGACCCGAACGATCAACCCAATCTGAATTACGATTTGTTTTCCGCCGAATACGACCGAGAGAGGATGCGAGGTGCGTTACGTATGGCCGAGGAAGTCGCTAGTCAACCAGCTTTCGCGGTCCATGTAACGGAGCAAGTGAACCCGACCAAAGAAGAGCTGGCCGACGACGTCGCATTGGATCGGTGGATCATGACCAACTGCTATACCCAACACCACATCTCGGGCACCTGCAAGATGGGGCCAAACTCCGACTCTATGGCTGTGGTCGACCAGTTCAGCCGTGTCCACGGCCTGCAGGGTTTGCGTGTGGTGGACGCATCGGTGATGCCCGACGTCATCCGCGCCAACACTAACGCCACTACCATCATGATTGCCGAACGAGTGGCCGATTGGATCAAAGAGGGTCGCTAGACCATGGTTTTATCATGAAGAACGATACAGGGGCACGACATTGCTGGGTTAGTACGCATGCAATGAGGTACGGCTGACGTAGGAAATCTAGCTTCGGGTCTTCATCAGGATGACGGGATTGGAGCTCGCACTACCCAACCCGCCTTTCAGCGGCTAGAATCCCTAATGGTCTAGCCAAATTCGCATAACACCCTTGATTTAGGATGGTACCAGTATGTCCACACTCCCCAACGTGAGAATCGAACGGGACTCCATGGGTGAGATGGAAGTCCCAGCAGACGCCCTCTATGGTGCGTCAACCATGCGGGCGGTGTTGAACTTCCCGATCAGCGGCCTTGGCTTCCCTCGGCCGTTCATACGGGCCCTAGGATTGGTGAAGCAGTCGGCGGCCAAGACTAATATGTCCCTGGGGTTGCTGGACGAAAAAGTCGGCGACGTCATCGTTGCTGCCGCTCAAGAGGTAATCGACGGCGCGCTGGATGAGCATTTCGTGCTGGACATCTTTCAGACGGGTTCAGGCACGTCGACCAACACCAACGCCAACGAGGTCATCGCCAACCGGGCCATCCAGATATTGGGCGGTGACTTGGGTTCCAGGTTAGTGCACCCCAACGACCATGTGAACATGGGGCAATCGTCCAACGATGTCATCCCTACGTCCATCCACCTGGCTGCTCTGTTGTCCATCAAAGAAGATCTGATACCGTCCTTGGAATTCCTGGCCGCGGAATTGAACAAGAAATCCAAAGAGTTTTGGCCCATCGTCAAAACAGGCCGCACTCACCTACAGGATGCGACCCCGGTTCGTCTCGGCCAGGAGTTCAAAGGATTCGCTGGGCAGGCCGAGTACAGCGTTCAGCGTCTGCGAAGGGCCCAAGAAGCTCTAGCAGAGGTCGCCCTAGGCGGCACTGCGGTTGGCACGGGCGTGAATACCCACGAGGACTTCTCGTCCCGTACCTGCGAGACCATTTCGAACACATCCGGAGTGCTGATCAAAGAGACCGGTAACCACTTCCAAGCCCAGGCTTCTCTTGATGGATTGGTTGAGGCTAGCGGGGAGTTGAAGACCATTGCCATCAGCCTTCACAAGATCGCCAACGACATCAGGTTTATAGCTTCAGGACCACGGGCTGGACTGGGTGAGATCTCCCTGCCAGAGGTCCAGCCGGGCAGTTCGATCATGCCTGGCAAGATAAACCCGGTGATCTCAGAGTCGGTGATACAGGTGGTCGCCCAGGTAGTGGGAAATGATGCATCGGTCACCTTGGCAGGCCAAGGCGGTTACTTCGAGTTGAACACGATGATGCCTGTTGCAGCCCACAATATCCTGCAGTCCATCTCGCTCTTGGCCGCATCGGCTTACAATTTCGCCGACCAGTGCGTACAAGGGATCACCGCGACTACCCGCGGGCCGGACATGGTGGAGAAAGGGCTTATGCTGGGCACGGCCCTGGCACCAGCCATCGGCTACGACGCGGCAGCGTCCATCGCGAAAGAGGCTTCGGCCAAGGGTACGACTATCAGGGAAATGGCCAAGGAAAAGACAGAACTGTCTGACGCGGAATTGGATGCACTGTTGAAACCGGAGAGCATGACCGAGCCCGGTATCGGGGCCGGTGGGCCCGCAGGTGGAGGCTAACGACTAGGTCCCTGCGACATCATCGCTAAAGAGTGGCAGACCCTGCTCGGTTGCCCGCATGAGGCATTCCATGCAGCGCTGACTTGCTGTATGACCGGCTGAGGACCACAGGTTCTCGGCGCGAAGGCCACAGAGGTAGTCCGGTTCCAGGTTCTCGATGCCGGTGTTCTCCAGATAATGGACTTGTCCGGTCTTGTTCTGGTTCACCCACCACCAGCGGGTGATGCTGGCGTCTAACTCGTCTAAGTAAGCCTTGAACTTGTCCTGCCATTCATCGCCGGGCATGATTACCAGCCAGCGACCATGTTCTGAGTCCGGGTCGCGCTCGGCTTTCAACTCGCCGGTTCTGATGTATTCTCGGATATCCCGCTGCGAGATATTCAGCCGACGGGAGGCTTCGATTATCGGTAATTTTTCCACGTGGACTCCGCTGATTCCTTCCGTGTGGGTGTCAGATCCTGTTAACTTACCGCATCCTTGGCAGGGGCAGGGTCTTCAATGGTGTCTGCCAGAGATCCGCCTGGCGGGACCATGGGATATACGTTCGTCGATGAGTCTACCACGAACTCGACCAAGAACGGACCGTCGTGGGCCTGGGCTTGGCGCAATGCGGGCAAAACCTCTTCATGTTCTGTAACTCTGACCGCACCCACTCCGTAGGCTTCAGCCAGTTTGATGAAGTCTGGACCATCTACCGGCACCGCTTTCAGGTGGCCGTCGAAATACATCTCTTGCCACTGTTTCACCATGCCCAGATGCCCATTGTTGACCAGCGCTATTTTCACCGGGAGCTTCTCTTCCGTTAAGGTGACCAGTTCCTGGAGGGTCATTTGAAAACCACCGTCACCAGCCACCACCCATACCGGTGCCTCCGGCTTGGCGACCTGGACACCTAGGGCCGCAGGCAACTCGAATCCCATGGCTCCGAGACCGCCGGACGACACAAAGGTGTTTTCGTGGTTGAAGGATAGAAATTGGGCTGCCCACATCTGGTGTTGGCCTACTCCGGTCACAATCGTGGTCTCAGGGTCTTCTTGCACCAAGGCATCCATGGCGCTTATGACCTGTTGGGGCTGGAGCATGTCGCTGGCGGGAATATTTAGAGAGGGATGGTCCCGCTTCAAGTTTTCGATGTATTGCATCCAATCGGGCCGGGGTGTGTTTGTCACCATGGGCGTTAGCTTCTGGAGGAGCGCTTTGGCGTCACCGACTAGCGGCACTTCCACGGGGACGTTGCGGCCTATCTGGGAGGAGTCGATATCCATGTGGATTATCCGGGCATGAGGGGCAAAGGTGTCCACTTTGCCAGTCACCCGGTCATCGAACCGCATACCCACACCTACGATGAGGTCGGCTTGGTCTACTGATAGGTTGGCCCAATACATCCCGTGCATCCCTAGCATACCCATGCTCAGAGGATGGCCGCCGGGGAAGCTGCCGAGACCTAACAGGGTGGTGATAACTGGGATTCCAGAGCGTTCAGCCAACGACAGGAGCTCTTTGTTGGCCCCGGATGTCATCACGCCGTGGCCGCTGATGATTAACGGTCTTTCGGCTTCGTTTATTAATCGGGCGGCGTCTTTAAGGCCTTCTAACGCGTCTTTGGAAACCTCTGGGGCCTTGGGAAGAGTGATTTCCGGGAACACTGCGTCGGTGAGTTCCATCTGGACGTCACGAGGAATATCTATTAGTACTGGCCCTGGTCGGCCGTCTTGGGAGATATAGAACGCCTCGTGGATCGTTTCGGCTAGGTCAGCGCTCGACATCACCATGAAAGTCTTTTTGGTAGTTGACGCGGCGATGGAACAGATGTCGCATTCCTGGAAGGCTTCGCTACCCAGGGCAGCGCGGGCGACTTGCCCGGTGATTGCGACCATGGGCACGGAGTCGGCCTTGGCGCCCATGATACCGGTGACCAGGTTGGTTGCGCCGGGGCCAGAGGTAGCGACGCATACGCCGACCTTGCCTGTGACTCTGGAATAGCCGTCGGCGGCGTGCGCGGCGGCCTGTTCGTGGCGCACCAATATATGGCGCAACTGGGGGTAAGACCAGAGAGCATCGTAGAATGGGAGGATGGCCCCGCCAGGATAGCCGAAGATTACTTCGACTCCCTCACGAAGCAGGCTTTCACAGATGATCTCTGCGCCTTTTAGCTTTCCGTTGGAATTACCGTTCAGATTCATAGCCGTTCAGCAGCCTCCATGAATGGTAGGACTTTCTCCTGCAGAGAAAGGAACCGGAAGAGCCGCTGCCGGGCAATAAAAAAGCCCCATCCCAACATAGGGACGGGACGTTATATTCCCGCGGTACCACCCTAATTATCCCGAACTGCATCGGGACCTCTCTAGCAGGACACAAGCATGTCCCGTCTTTCTTAACGAGGGCACGAACCCCGGCCTGGCTTACTCACCCTCTTTCATCTTTAGAGGGGTTTCAACTGGCGGCTCCGGAGGGATTTTCGGTCAGCTTCAGCGCGCCTGCTTTCACCGTACCAGGCTCGCTAGGCGCCTACTTCTGCCTACTCGTCTCCATCACAGCCTTTCGTGTAGAAGGTTACCAAATGCCCCTACCAGTGTCAATATTTCGTGCTAACCTTGAAGTGAAAGTTTCGGGAAAATATCCTGTTCCAGACGTATAACAGTTGATGGAATTACGTGCCATCTGTCGCGCCCCCTATGGTAGGATGACTTCTTGAAGGAGCAATATTTGTACCCGAACCCACAGCAACTTCCGCCGATTGTGCGGAGCAAAAGAAAGACCAAGGTAAAGGCGGTAACCCGTCCTGGCTCGCCGGTTGGCCTCTTCGGAAACATCTCCCAAAACCTTCATAAAAGTTTGTATTCCGGGCTGCACCCAGATGCGGGCCGTGTCCAACCTATTTCTAGCCACTATCCCACCATTTCAATCCACGCCCATGGTTCTCTGGGGACTGTCCCTTCTGGACGTTGTCATTCCGGTAGTTTCGTTCGGCAGGTCAGTCTGCTTCCTGGAGAGTCCATCGGCTACACTTTTAACCCCGAAAACGGCCTTATCTCGAAACCTCTGCCCAAAGGCCGGATGCTGATACTGACCAATCGAAGGGTCATGATGTTTGGCCAGAAAGATGGTGTCAGAGAGACGGTCCTGGTCCCATTGGAAGAGGTCAAAGCAGTCGCCGTAAACGCCGGACAGCGCAGCAAAGGTACGTTGTTCCAGGGCGGTATGATGATTGTTGCCGCTGTGTTCTTCTATGTGATATTAGCTTATTGGCTGACCGGCCGCATTGATGGTCCGACTGTGCCCATCATCCGCATGGACCTGGTCGCCTTTGTGGTTTTCTTGGCCATCTTGACTGGAATTACATTGCTGGCCCAGATGTACTTCACCAAGCCAGACGGCGAGGTGACCTTCCAAGGAGACGGCGTGAAGTTTACGTTCCCATTTCGGGGAGAGACAGCCGAGGATGAGATGTACATTTTAGTTAACGCGGCATTCATCGCCCGACAAACACTTAGCAGCGACGCCGAGTGGTCGGTTGATTAAAAGCCCTTATCCCAGTGGCAGCCCAGGACTAACGTCAATGCCCATCCCTGTTTCTTCGCCACGCTGGTATTGGAAGTAGCCGCAGGCTGCAATCATAGCGCCGTTGTCAGTGCACAGAATCGGCGGAGGGATGATTACCGGCAACGGCGAGCGCTTGACGATTTCCTCGCGAAGCCTGGCGTTGGCTGTCACGCCTCCTCCTAGCACTAAGCCTTTAACCTTGTATTTGGCGGCCATCTCCACAAGCTTGGCGGAGATGACATCTACCACGGATTCCTGAAACGCAGATGCCAACTCGCGGACCATCCGCTCTTGGTCAGTCCCATCTTCTGGAGATGGGTAGATTCCCCTGTCTTGGGCCATGTGAAGGAGGGCGGTTTTTATCCCGCTAAAGCTGAAGTCCAAGGTATCTTTCATCCAGGCTCTAGGCAGCTGTTCGTCGCCTCTAGCTCCCTCGGACACCCGTTGAATCTCGGGCCCTCCAGGGAATCCCAAGCCGAGGATACGGGCGGCCTTGTCAAAAGCCTCTCCTGCGGCGTCGTCCCGAGTACGGCCCACCAACTTGTATTTACCGTGTCCTTCCATCAATAAAAGGTCAGTATGGCCCCCCGAAGCGACCAGGCAGGCCAGCGGAAAACCAGGGTCCTCTTCCAAGTTAGCTTTGGCCAGCCACGAGGCGTAGATATGCCCTTCCAGATGGTTCACTCCGATAAGCGGTATTCCCAACGAATAGGCGATGGCTTTGGCAGAGTTCACTCCGGTAATCAATGACCCGGCCAGCCCTGGACCATATGTGACGGCTATGGCGTCTATGTCTTCTAGGCCAAAGCCCGAATACGAAGCCGCTTGCTCCAGTACTGGAACCAAGTCCCGGACATGTTGCCGCGACGCAACTTCGGGCACCACTCCGCCGTGAGGTGAGTGCAACTCAGCCTGCGACGAAATAACGTTGGAGAGCAGTTTTCGGCCGTCTTCAACCACCCCTGCGGCCGTCTCGTCACAGGAAGTTTCTATACCCAGTATCTTTATTGCCATAACTTGTTTTCACCCGCATTTCCAAGAGCGGTTTTGAGTGTGTGTCATGCCTCGAGAGGCTTTCCGGATCCAACTTTACACTAATTTACGCCCGATGCTATCATCCTGAACAGGCCCGATATTGCCAAGAGGCAACTTCTCGTGGCCTTTGGAGGTGGCTTCCGCTTATGGATGCCGGTGATTTATGGCGATTAGCATTGTTAGCAGTATGTCTAGGTCTATCAGGTTTTTTCTCCGCGTCTGAGACTGCGTTCATCGCCCTTCCCAGGGCTCGTCTGATGCACTTAGTCCGCAGCGGACGGCCCGGCGCGGAGCGGGTCTCCCACATCATCCAGCGCCCTGAGCGATTCTTGGCGACCGTTCTTCTGGGCAACAACTTGGTGAACACTGCAGCCGCAGCTCTAGCCACGGTTCTGGCCTTGAACTTGATCACCAATAAATCGCTCTCTGTGTTGGCGGCGACTGGCGGTGTGACCGCCTTCCTCCTGTTGTTTGGAGAAACCCTGCCCAAGAACGTTGCCTGGCGGCGGTCTGAACGTGTTGCTTTCGTCGTTTCACGGCCGATTCGGTTGGTGGAATTGGCCCTATCTCCGCTGGTCACCCTGCTCCAGCTTTTCACCACAATGACTAACCGCCTTCTGGGAATATCTGCTGTGACGCCTCAAATGGGCGAGGAGGAGATACGTACCTTGATTGCCGCAGGCGCCCAGACAGGCACCGTGGAAGCCGGAGAAGCAGCTTTGCTAGAGAAAGTCTTTAGATTTGGTGACCGCCAGATGCGTGAGATTATGACGCCTCGTCCTGAGATAGTGTGGACCGAACAGGGCGATACCCTGAAAGAATTTTTGGAAGTCTACTCAGAGCACAGTCATACGAGGTTCCCTGTCTATGATGGGACAATTGAGAATGTGCTCGGTGTGCTGTCGGTTAAGGATGTCCTGGCAAATCTCGAGATTCACCTTGAAAATGGCAGCATAGTTACTGATCAGCTACGGCCCGCGCTTTTCGTGCCTGAAACCAAGAGCGTGAGCGAGACCTTTGCTGTGATGCAAAAAGGTGGGCACAGCGTGGTTCTCACAGTTGACGAATTTGGCGGCATTGCCGGACTTGCCACGCTGAAACAGATGATGGCAGTGATTGTGGGTCAGATGGGAGAAGAGGGATTGGCTCCGGAAGAGGCAGTTACAGCCCTGGGGCTCGACTCTTTCCGAATGGACGCCGGACTGGCCATCTCAGACATTAACGAAGAGTTGGATCTGAAGATTCCCGAGGGAGATTACCAGACCTTGGCCGGGTTTATTTTGGATCGGCTGGGCCGGATTCCGGAGGAGGGCGACGTGATGGAGTATGGAGACCTGCGCTTCACCATAAAGGTGATGGAACGGGTTAGGATTGAAGAAGTGGAGCTTAGACGCTTGCATTCCTTGACCACGACCAACAGGAACGAGGCCGGCCGGTGAAGTTCTTTCTGGTTCGCCACGGCGAGACCGAGTGGAATAAGCTGGGCAGGTTCCAAGGACACAAGGACATTAGTCTGAACGAGCGCGGTGCGTCCCAAGCCAAAGAGACGGCCCAAGCCACGGCGGAATGGGGCCATTGCGCCATATATTCCAGCCCGCTGCTCCGAACTGTGCAGGTGGCTGAGGAGATCGTTAAAGTTACCCCCATGTCTGTGTCCAAGGAGCCGGGACTTAAGGAACTCAGCCTTGGCGATCTCGAAGGCGTAACGGGGCAGGAGATGCGCGATGGATGGCCTCTGGTGTTTGCCCAGTGGCGGTCCAACCCGGAAAAGATATCCATGCCGAATGGTGAATCTTTGGTTCAGCTTCGTGAACGGGCTTGGCAGGTCATCTTGGACATCGAACGGAAGCACTCCTCGGAAGATTCAGTAGTGGTTATTTCTCATAACTTCGCCATCAGGTCTATCGTTGGAGAACTGCTGGGGCAGCCTCTGGAGTTCTTCCACCGGATGTCGCTGAACCTGGCTTCGGTCTGTACTTTCGACAGCGACGATCGGGGCCGGCGTCTTACCGGGTATAACTCTACCGGTCACCTCTCCCCCGAAAATCGGTAACAGGACCTATATTGGCCACCGCCGCCGAACTGGAACGCAAGTTAGCCGCCGCCCTCAGCAGGGCTGGTTACTCCAATACGGGCACCACGCTGGTAGTCGGCTCCTCGGGCGGCCCTGACTCTTCCGCACTTTTGCACGCTTTATCCCGGCTCAAAGAAGCCCACGGCATCTCATTGCACGTGGCCCATCTCAACCATAATTTCAGAGGGCAGGAAGCTGAAGACGACGCCGTGTTCGTAGCTGAGGTGGCCAAAGAACAAGGACTTCCAGTGACCGTGGTCAAGGAAGACCCTCACGAGTACCAGAGAGTGCGGGGTATCTCGTCATTCGAGCAGGGCGCCCGGGAGATGCGGTATGCGTTTCTGGCCCGGGTTGCGATGGAGGCTGGCGCTAGAGCGGTGACGGTGGGCCACACATCGGATGACTTGGCAGAGACCGTCATGCTCCACGTTCTGCGCGGATCTGGCCTATATGGACTGCGGGGTATGGGGGAGGTCTCAGACTGGCCATGGCCAGCCGAAGCTGCGGAGTTAAAGTTGTTCCGGCCGTTGTTGGATGTGACCAAGGCTCAGACAGTTGAGTACTGTCACGAGATTGGGTGCGCCTATCGGGAGGACAGCGGCAATTACATGTGGCGGTTTACCCGCAACCGTGTGCGCCAGGACCTGATGCCAAAGTTGGCCGAGGACTATAACCCTCAGGTGCGAAACGCGCTGGTTAGACTAGCTCGAACCGCAGCCGAGGAACTGGATTTTGTGGAGCAAGAGCTGGATAAAGTCTGGCATGGTATGGCCGTGGAGTCCGATGGGGAAGTAAGGGTTTCTCGGAGCGCTCTGAGTGGGCTTCATCCTCTGTTGCAGCGCTTGGCCTTGCGAAGAGGATACATCCTCGTCGCAGGAAACCCCACCCGGCTTAGGGAAAGCCATATGGTCGCCATGGAAGAAATGGCGGCAGACGAACGAGGAGGACGTTCTCTGAATCTCCCGGCGGGGGTGGTCCTCCGGCAAGAATACGAACAACTGGTGGTTACACGCAGTCTGGAG
>JAKUNK010000041.1:0-23964 GCA_022451945.1 Dehalococcoidia bacterium | reverse complement strand
TCCCGAATCAGATGCATTGCGACCCTCTGTTTGCCCTCTTATCGGTGGGCAACTTTGACAGGACTGTCCCCGAGGTTATGACCGATGACGCTATCTAAACTGGCCTGGGACTGACCGGGGTGGCAGACCACTGGCGTTCTCGGCCATCCAGTCTTAAACTCACATCTGTTGACAGCCAGGAGACCCAGGCAGGGCAGTAGGAGGAAAGAATGGTGGTCGATTACCAGGCCAACATGGTTTTATCAACCGAGGATTACAACGTAGTAGGAACTCGCCCGATCCGGCACGACGGCCCCGATAAAGTGATGGGCCGAGCCCGCTACGCTGCCGATATCCATCTACCCGGGATGCTGCACGGTAAGATATTGCGGAGTCCCCACGCCCACGCCATTATCCGTAGCATAGATCCCAGTCGGGCACTGGCGCTGCCGGGAGTGAAAGCCGTCGTAACGTCGGTCGACCTGCCGGAAGTCTCCGCTGAGGTGGCCGACCAGGAGGAAGGCGCCACCGTAAATTATGGATTCTATAGTAGAAATGTCATGGCCCGCGAAAAAACTCTGTACCGAGGTCATGCCGTTGCGGCAGTGGCAGCAACTAGCTCTCACCTTGCCGAAGAAGCACTCGCTCTCTTAGACGTCGATTATGAGATTCTTTCTCCGGTGTTGAACGCCTTTGACGCCATGAAAGACGGTGCTCCGATCTTGCATGACCGGCTCCTCACCATGAGCAGCCCAGCGATGCGCTCTGGCGGTTGGGGAAACGTGGAAAACGGCCAGCAGACCAACATCTCGAATCGGTTCGAGTTTCGCATTGGCGACGTGGAACAGGGATTCAAGGAAGCTGAATTGGTTCTGGAACGGGAGTATCACACAAAACCCGTCCACCAGGGCTACATAGAACCCCACTCCGCCACCGCCCAGTGGAATCCCGATGATACGGTGACCATCTGGGCCAGTAGCCAGGGCCACTTTGCGCTCCGCGACCACACATCTACCTTATTGGGGTTGCCAGTATCCAAAGTAAAAATCATACCCATGGAGATCGGCGGCGGATTTGGCGGGAAAGGGCAGGGCGGTTGTTATCTGGAGCCGGTGGCCGCCGCTCTGGCGCGAAAAGCGGGACGCCCTGTCAAGATTACCATGAGCCGCGTTGAGGTTTTTCAAGGCACCGGTCCCACCTCTGGCACGCATATCAAAGCGAAGATAGGGGTCACCAACGCTGGAAAAATCACAGCCGCGGAAGCCCATCTGGTCTTTGAAGCCGGAGCGTTCCCCGGTTCTCCGGTCCCTTCTGCTTGCCGCACCATATTTGGGCCCTATGACATTCCCAATGCCTTTATCGAGGGGTTGGATGTTGTCGTCAACTGCCAGAAAGCGGCTGCCTACCGGGCTCCGGGGTCGCCACCCGCTGCCTTCGCCGCCGAGTCATTGATCGATGAAATCTGTGGTCGGATCGGTATGGACCCAATTGAATTCCGCATGCTAAATGCCGCTGTGGAAGGAACTAGGCAGGTAGCCGGACCAACCTACCGCCGGATCGGAATGGTGGAACTGCTGCAAGCTGCTCAGCAGCACCCTCACCTGGCTGTGCCCTTGGAAGGCCAAAACCGTGGCCGAGGAGTCGCAGCCGGCGCTTGGTTCAATGGTACTGGCCCCGCCAGCGCGACAGCAAGTGTTAATCCTGACGGGACCATCAGCCTGGTAGAGGGCTCTCCCGATATCGGTGGAAGCCGGGCCGCCATGGCTATGCACGTGGCCGAAGTTCTTGGGATCCCCGCCACTGAGATCAAGCCGACTATCGCTGACACCGACTCCATCGGCTATAGTTCAGGCGCGGGAGGCAGCGGCGTTACATTCAAGATGGGTACTGCCGTATATCAGGCCGCGGAGGACGTGCGCCAACAATTGATCGGACGCGCTGCCACCATCTGGGACGTAGATAAGGCAGAAGTAGAATTTGTGGACGGAGAATTGCGTCACAGGGAAGACCCGGAGCTAAAGATGACCTTGAAGCAGATCGCACGCCGGCTCAACGGTACTGGAGGCCCAATCGTCGGCCAAGGCACCGCTAACCCCGCCGGAGTCGGCAACGCCTTTGGACTGCACATAGTCGATGTGGAAGTCGATCCGGAAACCGGCAAGGTGGACATCCTTCGTTACACTGCATTGCAGGATGCTGGCAAAGCCATCCACCCCAGCTACGTCGAAGGGCAGATACAGGGCGGCGCCGTTCAGGGCGTAGGCTGGGCTCTCAACGAAGAATATTTCGTGGACAGCGACGGGGTGATGATGAACTCCAGCTTCCTCGACTACCGGATGCCCACGAGTCTCGACCTGCCGATGATTGACACTGTGATTGTGGAGGTAGGCAACCCTGGACATCCTTTCGGGGTGCGGGGCGTGGGCGAGGTGTCGTTGGTCCCACCTATGGGGGCGGTGGCCAATGCCATCTCCGACGCGATTGGAATTCGAACTGACCAACTCCCCATGACACCGGGGTCCCTGCTAGAAAAATTGTGGGAGAAATCGAGCGACCGTTCCTAGAGGCCAACCGTCCAAAGCTCCAGGCTGAGTTCGGTATTGCCAGAGAAGAACCTGACGGCCCATTTCATCTATTGAGATAGTGTTAATCTAGAGTCCGATCTAGAATATGTTTTCCTATCAGAGCTCATAACTATTTGGTGGAAATTTCCAGAGTTCATCGGGAGGTACGCTATGGCCATATATACCGAAAACGGAAGGATCGCCCAAACAGGTCCGGTTAGTGGGTCTAGCCTAGTAGACCTTAAGTCGGGTCAAGTTAGTCGCGAAATCTTTGTTAGCGATGAAATCTATCAACAAGAACTAGAACAGGTGTTTATGCGGTCTTGGCTGTTCGTAGGGCACGAGAGCCAGATCGCTAAGCCCGGGGATTATTTTGCATCAGGAATGGGGGAAGAATCAGTCCTTCTCTGCCGTGACCGCGAAAATCAGATTCATGTTTTTTTAAATTCATGCCGGCACCGAGGTATGAAGGTCTGCCGTTACGATGAAGGGAATACACCGGTTTTCACCTGCCCATATCACGGTTGGAGTTATAGCACCGATGGTAGTTTGGTAGGTGTGCCATATTTTCGATCCGCCTACCACGAGGAATTAGACAAATCTAAATGGGGATTGATCGAAGTAGCCCAGCTTTGCAACTATAAGGGTTCTATCTGGGCGACCTGGGATCCTGATGCTCCGCCATTCTTGGAGTACTTGGGAGACTTCAAGATGTTTTTAGATCTAACTTTAGATTCTTGGGATGGTCGTGAAGGGGGAAGCGAAGTTATCAGTGGAGTGCAGAAGTGGCTAATTCCGTGTAATTGGAAATTTCCTGCAGAGAATTTTAGTGGCGATAGCTACCACAACATAAGCCACCGTTCAGTAGACATGGTCGGAATCGGACCGAGTGGCTCTGGACGTAGAGATATGTCGGAACGCCAGCAAGCTCGTAGGCTCCATGTGATGTTTCCAGACCGAGGCCACCATACAGGTGTATATGTGCTTCCCGAGGACACCATTACACCACCAGCATATCAAGATTCCCCTGTGGTGTCGGACTACTTTGCGCGCTGCGAAGAGAAACGTCGTGAGAGTCGTGGTAAGTGGGGAAGAGTTATCGGAAGTCCCGGAGAGGTCTTTCCGAACACGGCTCTGCATCCTAGGCAGCCGCGAACTATAGCCGTCTGGCATCCTCGAGGACCTCATCAAACTGAAGTATGGCGATGGTATCTCGTAGACCGAGATGCTCCTGATGAGGTTAAGGATTTTCTTCGACACTATTACATTCGATACTCAGGCCCTGCAGGTCTCACTGAGCAAGATGACATGGAGAATTGGAACTATGCACATACAGCTAGTCGAGGGACGGTAGCGCGCCGATATCCCTACACATACGAGCAGGGATTGGGTTACGAGCAAGCTGATTTCGAGCTCGATGGTTTGAAATTTCCTGGAATGGTTACAGACATAACTGAGTCCAAATCTAGTGAAGATAACCTTCGGAATCTTTATCGACGCTGGTCAGAATTTATGGATGCTGATAGTTGGAACGATTTAGCGACCTGGAGAGGATAATATAAATGGATTCGTTTAGGTCGCTTAGGTTCCAGCAAGCAAGATAAACAGGCCGCCCTCCCGACACCACACTATCGTCCAAATAACTTAGATCCTTTCGTGGGCCAAAACGGCAAGGATGAGCGGTTCCGAAAGTCAGAGTCGAACTAATCCAGTGGGAAGGAAATAATCGGCAATCTTTTCAACGGGTGGCCCACCTTGGCTCTAGGGTCTCCATCCATTTGATTGACCCGTCTGGGATGTCTATTACACTTAGTGACCGTTAGTACCGAGGACCATCTATTTTCTCCTCCACCCGGACACGCCAAGCCATCTTCTAATCGGTCACAGAGTTTCTCTTTTGGCTCTCGGACCATTCGTTATATCCTGCGCCCCTTGTGAAGTCGTAAGGATGGTAAACAGCACTTAACTCAAAACCTCCCCCACATTCCATAAATGGTATTTAATCAGTGCAACCCTTGGGACGGAATGTAGTCTGAAAACGAAATGGCCCCGTTTGACTACTAATTCGTTGGCCAATACCCTTGGCTGATCTTGGTTGGATCAGGAGCAAAACGTGGAAGTCGGAGTTATATTTCCCCAAACAGAGATAGAACCAGACCCCGCAGCAATAAAAGACTTCACACAAGCTGCTGAAGAATTGGGTTATTCCTACATATTCATCGCAGACCATGTGCTAGGCGCGGACCCAAAGTACCACGAATTCCCTAACAACGAATATTTCCCAGCTTTACAGACTTATAACCATAAGTCTGTCGTTCATGAATCATTGACGCTCATGGGCTATCTGTCTTCGATTACTCAAACGATCGGATTGGCCAGCGGCATACTCATATTACCGCAGCGGCAGACGGTTCTTGTTGCGAAGCAAACTACGGAGATCGATATATTGTCAGAAGGCAGACTTCGTTTAGGAATTGGGGTTGGGTGGAACAGTGTGGAATACCAGGCATTGGGTGAAGATTTTCATACACGAGGGGCAAGAATCGCTGAACAGATCACAGTGCTCCGCGAACTATGGACCAACGAAGTAGTTGACTTCCATGGGAGGTGGCACAACATAAATTCCGCGGGGTTGAATCCGTTGCCGGTCCAGCGGCCGATTCCCGTGTGGTTGGGCGCCGGAAGTCCTGAAGCGCCGACGCCATCAGATATGATTTTAAAGCGAATCGCTCGATTGGCTGACGGATGGTGCCCTAATTTCAAGCCCGACGTGAAAGGCCGGGCGACTATTGATCGAGTAAACGCTTTCGCTAAGGAATATGGGCGAGATCAAGCATCCATCGGACTCGATGGCCGTCTTAGAACTAGCAGTGGAAGGCCAGAAGAATGGATGAGTGAAGCAGTAGCGTGGAAAGAATTGGGGGCACGTTATCTATCTATCGAGAACCGCTGGGGAGGGCTAAAAACCGCGAGTGACCATATTATAGCGATGCAACGATTTAAAGCGACAGTCGGGTTTGATATCTGAGATGGTAGACCCCCTAATTTGCGCGCGTCTAATCCTTCGGGTGTACATTTGAAACCTCTAGCGTCGGCCTAAAACCCTTAAACCACATGGTTATCTCTCATACATAACGTATGTTAGTAGCGCTTTTTTGATAACAGAAGCTAATACAACGTAATGACAAACGACACTACCACTAACCCTTCACCCCGTATTTTTTATGGTTGGTGGATGGTGTTAGCCTGCTCGGCGATGATTTTCTTTGCGAGTGGGATATTCTTCCGGGGCTTCACGGTTTTTGTTCCCGCAATACGTGATTCGCTAGGGCTTACTCAAGCCCAGACGAACTTGATTTTTTCGCTCGCTAGGGCTGAAGGCGGCTTGGAAGGGCCAGTAGCAGGGTGGGCTATAGATCGGTTCGGAAACAAAGCATTATTGGTCCCTGGAATCATTCTCGCTGCAATCGGGTATCTTATACTCGCTGGTTTTGTAAACAGCTATTGGTCATTTGCCCTGGTGTATCTCGGGATAATATCACTCGGTAACAGCGTTGCTTTCCAGCACGCGATGTTTGCAGGCATAAACCAATGGTTTCGGCGCCGCCGATCATTCGCAATCTCAACGTTGGCAGCTGTCTCCTCGCTAGGAGGGCTGATACTAGTACCCATCATGTCCCTGGTGATTCTAAATCTAAGCTGGAGGTGGGCGATCGCCGGATCAGGAATCGCCTATCTGATTGGAATCCTCCCATTCACCATCCTGTTTAGAAATCGCCCAGAAGATATCGGTCTGCGTCCAGACGGGGACAGTGAACCACCACTCATTCAAACGCAAAGTAGCACCGGAGTGTATGGGAACACCCTAGAACGTGATTACACGGTCAAAGAAGCCCTACGAACCCGGGCATATTGGTTATTACTCACCGGAGCTGGGCTTAGGCAGCTCGCTACTATCGGGATTCTCGTGAGCTTGATACCGATTCTACAGAGCAAAGGCGTAGGTCTTCAGATGGCTGCTAATCTGACTGGAGCCATGTTCGGTATCAATTTTGTATCCAGGATGACGCTAGGATATATCGGTGACAAGTGGCCGAAATCATGGATACTGGGAGCGACCCTGGCCTTAGAATCGTTGGGTTTTCTCTGTTTGTTTCTCGGTTCGTGGAATGACGGGAGATTATTTCTATTAATCATCTTCGTCGTATTAGAGGGGCTAGGCGATGGGGCAGGAATCATAGTATGGGCAGCTTTAGGCGAGTATTACGGGCGTGAAAAATTCGCGAGCCTAAGAGGAATAATCACCTTCTCACACAGCTGGGTCATGATAGCGATGCCAGTGTTCGCCGGGTGGGTTTACGATCATTATGGCACCTTCGACCCAGCGCTTATACCAGCAATCGGTGGTGCGGCCATAGCTAGTCTTTGTTTTTTTCTAATAAAACGCCCTCCACGGTTAAGTTGTAGCTAAAGCGATGCTAACTCCGCGAAGCGGTTCTAACACAGCCAGTGGATTGTTGCAGCCCGCGTTAACAACAGACCCGACATTGCGTGAAGTTCGGAACCTCCGGTGACAGCTCGGTTATTCCCAAATAGCGCCGTTAGCTCTAGACCTGTTGAATTAGTCCCCGTCAAGCTTGCGTTAGCCAAAGATCCGCCGAGAATTCGACATCGGTATGGTTGGCAAAAGCCGGGTAAACACTTTCCAGGTTCACATTTTTAAGCCCGCATCGGTAAACTCGGACTCGTTTGGTCTCACATTCTTCAGATTGGCTTTGGCCAAAACAGTTTTCCACCCACCAATGAAACCGTCGGTCTAATCAGCTGGGTCGGGGATGCTCTCCAAACATTTTATTGGGCCGCTTTGTCGACTGGAAATGCCTCCAGTATCACATGCCACCAGATAACAACCTCCGCTGAGTCGGTGGCGATCATGCAACAATCGAAGGGCTCACTCTTTAGAGCCACTAGTGGTTCGTAGGCTATAGTGCAAGATAATTCCCAAAACCCCTTTGAACCCATCGGGAAAAACTAAGGCCCCCGTGCCATATAACTAAGCCACACCAGACCCCTTATGTACCACAATCGTGACTGCAATATACCAATGCATTTCACGCGACCCCAGGAGACGTTATGTGTTTGGTCAACGTTTTGGTCGACGAACTGACAGGCATTTCCTGCACCAGGCACGGCAAATCTAATACGTTCCGTAGCATAATGGGTAGATAATGCCGTGGTTGGCTACCAAGCGAATTACTGGTGTTTGCAATTATAGGTCTGATAATAGCTTTGCAGGCTTACCTGGACATTAAATGCAGGTATTAGGCTATTAAGTTCGGGCCTCAACATGAACCAATGGAGCCTTTGATATGAGGTTGTTCTACCAAACCAAAACCCAAAATGCTCAATCAATCTTGAGAGATGGCTTTCGGGACGCGGTTCTAGAGGTAACAGATGAAGGTTTGCCTCTCACCGAAGGTGTCAGACTGTTTAACGACCCACTGGGATGGCCACTTGGCGTTGCCATGGATGGCAACGCTATGCTCGCAATCGAAATTCCAGAAAACGCCATAAGTGAGCATGAATTGGCCTTTGTTTCTGAAGATGGTATCTCCTTAGAAATTCGCGAATTTGCCGTACCAGCATCACTAGTCAACTCCTACGGTCCGCCAGTGGTGGACAACGTAGACCTTAATCCCCGCGGGCTCCTAGATGGTATCGACCTATCGGGCATTGGTGACGGCCCTGATAGCGGCGGATTCGCGGGCCCGATGGGCGACATGCCGCCATTTGGCAACAACTAATCATTGAATCCGGCAATCCGGAAATCACCGTCAAAAGTTCCAGGCTGAGTTCAGTGTTGCCTAAGAAGGCCTCGATAGTGCATCCCAGTGGTCTGTCCAGTGATACCGCCAAAGCCTCGGACACCACGTTGTTGGACCCATTTACCCGGGAGCCGACAGGCCTTCTTCAAAAAGCGCGCCCGTTTATATCGATTTCCCCAACGACCATACACCCTGTCATCACGTATTGCTCTCCGGCGATTTGGTGATTACCATCAACGCAAACCGAGTGGAGGAACTCAATGAAATTGTTCCACCGAATCAGAAAGGAAGTCGCAACGGTAATTTTGAGAGACGGCTTCAAAGATAGAGCCGACCCAACAGGGACAAACCTTGGGTTCTACGACCAGATTCCGGAAATCAAAGCCGTGTGGTTTAAGAACGTTCCGTGGGATGGCGATGAAGGCAGACTATTCTTCCTAGAAATCCCAGATGAAGTCGTCCGGCAACTAGACACCACTGTCCGCATGGGATTATGGGGGCGCAGTTCCTTGCCACACTTCAGCAGATATCGGTCTAACGTTTCAGAAATCGATAAAGGACTCGCCTTAATCGATGAAATCGGCATGCCCTACACGGAATATCTCATTCCTGCCGAAATGGCGAACCAGTATGGCCCGCCAATAGACATCACTGACAACGAAGAAGAATATTTGCCTATCGTAGAATGTGTAAAATAAGGCCATGAGATTGTTCCAGTTCGTCGGAGACGGAACCGCTGAATCGATATTAAAAAGAGGATTTCAGGATTTGCCTTTTCAAGACCTCACGGAGGACGGCCAAGTGATTAAAGGCGTCTGGCTGTTCGATAGCCCTGACGGCTGGCAAGATGAACTTGGTGGAGTCTCTGTTGACGGTGGCAAGGTCATGCTTGCCGTCGAGATTCCAGAAGACGCTTTGAGCGGGCATGAAATCATTATGATGGACGACGAACCGGAGATTCGGGAGTTCCTATTACCAGCGTCATTGGTCAACTCCTTCGGCCCGCCGAAGATAGCAGAGGTAGACCTCAACTGGCCGGGGCTTCTGGACGACATCTATACCGACGACATTGGTGAAGACCCAGAATAGGAGTGGCCCACGGGTCACCTGAGAGGAGTTAAGAGGATGCCTGGAATATCTAAGACTGTTGTTAGTTTAAAACCCGGAACAATGGAGGCCGTAACTAAGTTTCTTGACGAGAAGGCCGGGGAAATAAACCAATTACCGGGTGGGCTTGGATTCGCGGTCGCTGTGACTGGTGAAGACGAGATAACGATAATAGGCCTTTATGAGGCTAGTCAGAATGCGCGAGACGCGGGTGATAAAGTCCAGGAATATTTTGCGGAAATGGCCCCTTTCGTGGCCGCTCCACCGAATAGGGAAGTCTTCTCAGGAGCATGGTTCCCAGCTAAATAACTCAATCATCGAAGCCGGATATTCCGCTTAGAGAGCAGTTCGGACGTATTCGCTCCCCCAAAGACTGCTAAGAGCCGTAGGTCTGTGGCATTGTCTTCCGATGCGGTTGAAGCACTACAGGAGCATTACACCGAAAGAAAGCCCCGCAAATTTCGGTCTGCGGGGCTTTTTCGTGCCTGAAAACGTGGTGCCGAAGGTCAGAGTCGAACTGACACAGGGTCACCCCTACCGATTCTTGAGTCTGGTGTGAATCGCTCTAATCAATATTACTAGGCGTGGTTTAGTCCAATGGCCAGAATATTATCCTCCGGGCGTTCCTGCCTGGATATCTTGCGGTGTCAGATCGTGTTAACAAGTTCGTTGTCAATTCAGTTGTCAAATAGACGGTAACTGACACCAGATTTGCGGCCACCGTTGATTGGTACCAGACGGCTTTATCTCAATAATCTTGAAGCAACTGATTAAGAATAAGTTGATTTTGGTGCACAGGCGTGTACCGGTGTGTTTCCTAGGCACGATTTTGAGGCTAAAGGCGAAAATCGTGCCTACCAGTTGAAAATAAATTGGGGCTAATTTGTGGCTAAAATCCTCAATAGGTAAACCAAAATGTTTTTAGTTTGTCTCGGGCCTCCGGTGACTGACTACCTATTCAAGAATTGCGGTCACTGTTGATCGGTATCAGACCACCTTATCCCAATGATCTCGAAACAACTGATTAAAAGTCAGGCGATTTTGAGCATAGCCGTATATAGCAGCCCACAGCAGTCCACAGCAGTCCACAGCAGTCCACACCAGGCACGATATTGAGGCTAAGCGCTAAAACCATGCCTAGCGGACAGAAATACATTGGGTACGAAATCCTCTGCTTACTATGATTCACTAGTGACGATAGCATCTGCTATCATCTGCCTCAATAGGAGACAAGCAAGAGATGAGGAGCGCGCTTTATGCGAGCAGCCGTATACCAGGGTAACCAGCAGTTCGCCATCGAGAATCTGTCCGACCCTGTTCCTGCTCCCGGACAGGTCGTCGTCGATGTGGAATTCTGCGCCATCTGCGGAACCGACGTCCACGCGATCATGTACGACATTGCGCCTGTTGGATCTGTCCTGGGCCACGAATATTCGGGCGTCATTTCACGCGTGGGATCTGGCGTCGAGCGGTGGAAGGTTGGAGACCGGGTGATCGGAGGGGGAGGAGAGCCACCACCCACACTGGCCTCGGCTAGAGGTCCCCGCTTCAACTATCGTAACGAAGGGTTCCCAACCGAGCGTATTCGCGCCTACGCAGAGAAAGTGCTGATGGAGGATTGGGAGCCCATCGCCATCCCCGAAGGCGTCTCTAGCGCAGAGGCTGCAATGTGCGAACCCTGCGCGGTGGCGGTCCACGCGGTCCGTATATCGAAAATACGCCTCGGAGATACGGTGGCTGTCTTGGGCGCAGGACCTATCGGCCTCCTCTGCATGCAGGTCGCCAGGGCGGCCGGCGCATCCCGGGTGTTCGTATCCGAACCTGCTCCAGCCAGAGCAGAGGCTGCTCGCAGGTTGGGTGCGAACGCCGTCGTAGACCCCACAGAGTCCGATGTCATTGAGAGAATTGTAGAGTTGTCCGATGGGCTCGGTCCGGACGTGGTATTCGAGTGCGCGGCCGCCAAGAGCACCCTAGATGATGCCCTTCAGATGGTTCGACGCAGCGGCCAGGTCATGCTAGTGGCCATCACCTGGGAGCCGACGGAACTCTTGCCTCCGGACTGGATGGCACGGGAGGTGGAACTCCAAGCGTCGTTCGGCACCCTCCCTGAAGATTGGCGAATCGCGCTGGATCTCATACGCAACGGCAAGGTAACGATGGACCCGCTAGTTTCCGACGCCAGCTTCTTGCCATTGGAAAACATCGAGAGGGCATTCGAAGCCCTTTGCCAACCCTCGACCCAACTCCAGATGGTGGTGAAGCACGGTTGATTACCCTCTTTTCATTCAACCTAATCTTCGAAACTCCAAACCACCTAACACCTAACAAAACCACAGCATTTTTTCAGGGCGTCGGTGATGTACGATAATCGCTCATTTCTTTGCTATCCATGAGCGGTATTACTTGCATGTCACCCGGTACAAATTCCAACCACTGACTCAAATATCCATGCAACCCGCCATGGGAACTCACATCGAACAACGCTATCTCCCTCGACCCACTTTAGCGTACATACACCGGTCTCTAATCACCCCGTTATCCACCAAAGGACCCGCCATTCCGGGGGGTGTGGCGGTTAGATTTGGCCTCTGACGGCTTCGCAGGGAGCGGTGTGGCGATTACTAAGTACAGCATCCTTCCTACTGCAATACCTCAATTGAGTCTTATTGGCAGGATGAGTCTCTCAGAAATCTAACGTCCACCTAAACCACAGCACTTTGAGTTTGTCTGGGGTGTCCGTTGACACCCAAACGAGTTAGTTTATGTCATATCTTTAGATGAACATATAATATGGCTACTACGAGTGTCATTAATAGCATTATTAGCTGTGGGGCACTCTTCGCTAACCGTCAAAGGATGTCTAACCAAAATGTCAACCAAATGGCTTTTTAACGACGAGTTACTCAGCACTGAATTCGTAAATAATCCCTACCCGACTTTCAGCCACCTTAGGGAGAACTACCCAGTGCATTGGAACGCCACGGCGTCCCTTTGGATGGTCACCCGTTACGACGATTTCGTTGACATTACAAAAAATGACGAAGGCTTTTCCTCTGCGATCGCCAAGAATGATAAATCAACAGAGGGTACAGGCTCGACCACTTCACCAGAAAGTCGGAATGAGGTAATTCGTTCATTTCAAGGTAGTTCGATTGCCCAACAAGAGGGTTCAACACACCAAGAAATGAGACGGGTCATAAACCACCATTACACACCTACTGCTAGTGAGCATCATAGGTCGCAGATCCGTATCAAAGTCGAAAACCTACTAGATATCCTGGGAACCAAACCAGTTGTCGAGATTAAAGAAGAGCTCGCCACCATTTTAGAGATGCAGGTTTCAGCATTAACTGTTGGGATTCCCGAACAGGATATTGACGATCTTAAAGAGATTGTTTCAGACCTATCTGCCTTGAGCGGCACTAGCGAAGATAAGGTAGATAAATATCGAAGAGGGATATTGAAGTTCGGTGAATACCTGAAGCCGCTGCTTGAATCTAAGCTTAACGGACCCGGCAATGACCTCTTAACGACTTTAGCTAAAGCCAAACATCACGATTTGTACTCCGAAGACGAAGTACTTTCGAATGCTGCGATTGCATTGACGGCAGGGCGTGGAACATCTGTCAATCTAATTTGTAACGGTTTATTAGCGTTTGCCCGGCATCCGAAGCAATGGGAATCTTTAGCTTCTGACCCAACTGAAATGGCTATAAAGTCTGCTGTAGAAGAATGTCTTCGATATGACTCCCCTCAACAATCACTAGATAGAATCGCGTCTCGAGACATCGAACTCCGCGGCCAGAAAATTCGATCTGGCGAAAAAGTCCGCTGCTACATCGGCTCTGCCAATCGTGATCACATGAAATTTGAAAACGCAGATAACTTTGAGATAAACCGAAATCCTAATCAGCATGTTGCCTTCGGTTGGGGCATACATCATTGCTTAGGAAGTTCCGTATCACAGGTTGAATTTCAAGAAATAATTAGTGCATTGTTATCACGAAATCTTAAGCCTAGCTTGATTTCTCCAACAGTCGAATACGAACCAACTACTAATTTGAGGTCGCTCACCAGGCTCGATATGCAACTCGGTTAGTTATTACCGGTATCTAACCGGCATGTCGAATGGGTTATTATGACTCTCGGGCGACCTATACAATCAAGCCGATAGCTGTAAAGGCGTTGGTATCATAGCGGTGTTAGGGAAGTAAACTAGGCAGCTGGCGCGACCTGGCGGTCTTCCATCGAAATCGCGCGAAAATCACTCCCTCGCTTGTGCGGAGTTGCTCACTCCTCGTGCGACCGTTACTTGGCCAATCTTTGAATCGAGTCTTCCGCCAAATTATAGAAATGCCGTAGAGGAACTAGAGGCAACCGTCTTGAAGATTGATTCGGACCGCAGAAAGCTGGGGTGCTAACGCACCGAGTCAGATCAATAGAAAAGGGCCACCGGACGCCAACGTCTTCCAGCGGAGCGTTTATTTTCAGACAACACCATACTCCTTGCCATCCAATTAGGGTTATTCCTCAACCTCTATGATCATTTCAATCTCAACACAGCTTTTTCTGGGAAGGCTGCTCATCCCTACGGCAGAACGGGCATGGCGGCCCAAATCACCGTAGAGTTCAACCAGCAGGTCTGAAGCGCCGTTGCCCACCACGAAATGACGATCAAATTCCGGATCGGCATTTACCATAACTAGCAACTTCACGATCCGCTTTATGCGATCTAAATCCCCTAACTCTTGTTTGATCGACGCAAGGCAATTGAGCATAGCCAATTTGGCTGACTCGTAAGCCTGTTCTTCAGTAACATCACGGCCCACCTTTCCAGGGTTGAGCACCGAACCATCCGGTTTCCCGGCGATATGGCCGGCCACGAACAAGAGATTTCCAGTGCGTACTGCCGGTATGAAATTAGCCAATGGTGTGCCCACAGGACCCAGTTCAAGACCCATGTCATGTAATTTCTGTTCTGCCACCATAGAACACCTCTCAAATACCTTAGTAAGCGCGTGGCGGTAGTCTACACGGTTAGCTAAATGTGTAAAATATCACCCATACACTTATGACTCTTGACCACGCCCTGATACTAGTATTCATCCTCATGGTCGCCAGTGTGCCGTTCTTACACGTGGGCCTTTATCGGTATCTATCTGGGCAGATTGGCATAAAGGACTCCAAAGGCGACGACCCCGAATAGAATGACTTTTGAACTTGGCCTGATACTAATCTTCATAGTCATGGGCCTGGCCGTACTACCCTTGAAGTTCGGCCTTTGGCGGCACCTATCCGGAAGGCGTTCCAAAATATGTGACCGTGATGAATAGAGATGTGAGGCATGTCACCCACGGGTGACTCCTATGATTCTCAAAACTGCTGTGGTTGTTGCTGGAGACATAGCCGTTTTCTTGGCGTTCGTAATCTTCGGCAAGGCGGAGCATGAAATCACCCTTGGGCAAGCACTACTTCGTACCGCACTGCCATTCGGGTTTGTATGGGTCGTTGGTTCTCCGTGGTTAGGCGCGTACAAAGCATCCACGCTCTACAATCTGAGTATATTGGCTTGGAAAATACCGTTAATCTGGCTTTTGTGCGGCTTAGTCGCGCTTGTTGGTAGAGCCGTACTAACCGACGCTTCTTTGATACTGTCTTTTGCTGTTGTCTCAATAGCGGTTCAAGGCGTGATGTTAATCAGTTGGCGCGGTGTATTCATGTTGGCCGTCACCAAACTCGTTAAGGATCCGCTCCATTAACCGCCGGACCCTAACATCTCAGAAATAACGTTCCGGGCACAGGCTATTAATATACTGATAGGCATTGTCCGGATCGCCACATTTCCCCGACGCCAGCGAGCAACCCGTTAATCGCCTGAGATGTTCAGTTACTTCAGTAAGGCCGACCGCTTCCGGTGGTGGTCCGCTGTACATGACCGTGAACAAAACGGCTGATTCTTAATCAATAGGTTCTCGGTTCGACCCCGAGGCGAGCCATCGCGAAATTAGGCACTAAAAAGGTTGTTGATAAAGCCATGAGTCTGTCTAGGGTCTCCGGTGACGAGTGAGACAGTTTGCGAATAGAAAAGGTCCACCGGCAACGTGAACCGGTGACCCCGCATACCTTCCTGTTCCGGCTGCCGATACCCATGCCTTCCAAGTACCCCGCCCCCTATGCCTTCCCGATGGAGGTGTCGCTAAAAAAATTAAATGGCGGAATTTCTAAGCTAACCACGCCCCTACCATCACCAGTACCCTACTCCCGGTGCCTTCCCGATGAAGGTGTCTCTGAAACGAGAAGCCGGTGATTAAGAGTCAACCGTTTACACTCTCCCGGCAGGCTTTAATCCAGCCGCTCTGAGAATTAATCGCCTACATTTATTAATTCTCCTGCGGCTTTGACTCGAATCAAGATCGCATTGCTAGGAAGGTAAGTTAGAGGTATCTCGTCGATTTCGACTATCTCCACCGAACCAGGGGCGGCTCCAGCGTGTACTGCCCGCTCCGCCGCTTCGGCTTTGGCCGCATCGAGAGCCTGTTCTCGAGTCATATTATCTAGTGTGTATACGCCTTCGATCTGCCCGCCGACTTGAGACATTGCAGCGCCAATTGCGTTAGCAACATCAGCATGAGCAGGTCGTAAAACTCGAGATGCTCCATTGAGGTCGTCGTCAACCAAAATGCTCCCTCCTCCTACTAGGATAACCGGCAACGGTTCCATGGTAGTTTTCATCCGATCCACCGTATTTTCAACCTGGGTTTTAATCTCCCGAATGGCACTACTGACCAAATCGGTGGCTAGGCTTCGAATTAGACTCGGATTTCCAATTTGGGTTAAGCCTGACGCCACCGCCACGTCGGTTGCGGTGAGAGTACAACCACCAAAAATTTGCGAATCCTCTGTTAGACGGTAACCAATACTGTCTGGCCCTATACTTACGAAACCAGACTCTCCGCTCTCTCGTACAACCGAGCCTCCACCTAAGGCGATTGAAAAAACATCGGGCATTCTAAAGTTGGTCCGCACTCCTCCTAATTCCATCGCTACCGAAGCTTCCCGAGGGAATCCGTTGACTAGCGCACCCACGTCCGTCGAGCTGCCGCCGATGTCGACGACGATTCCGTCTCGAACCCCAGATAGATACGCTGCACCGCGCATACTGTTGGTAGGTCCCGAGGCGATGGTGAACACAGGGAATTTCGCCGCGAAATCAGCATCCATCAAAGTTCCGTCGTTTTGACTCAGATACAGCGGAACGCTTAACGCCTGTTTCTCTAAAGCGGCCCGAATTCCACCGATAGTATGTGTCGCTAAGCCTGCTAAGCTAGCGTTGATGGTAGAGGCATTCTCACGTTCAAGTATTCCTATGCGTCCATTTTGATGAGACATAGTGACCTGAATTCCCGGAATTTCCTCCTCCAAAATCACCGCTGCCTCCTGTTCGTGAACCGGATTCACAGGAGAGAATACGCCGCAAACCGCGGCCGCCAGCACGCCATCTTTCCGCATCTGTTTGGCGATGTTCCTTATTTCGCGACGGTCCAAAGGAGAGATCTCTCGGCCGTCGAACTCGTGCCCTCCTTTGGCCATGAAAGTGAACCCTCCTATAGCGTCAGAAAGCTCAGCAGGCCAATCTATGAGCGGGGGAAGTAAGGTTGTCGCAGGCAGGGCTAATCGAAGGACCGCCGTTGGCGTTAGGCCTTTTCGTTCCACCAAGGCATTGGTGAAATGAGTAGTGCCTATCATTACGGCACCCGGGCGCCTTCCGGCCGGAATCTGGTTAAGGATCTCTTCTAGAGCACTAAAGATTCCCGAAGTGACATCTTCTGTAGTGGGTACTTTAGTGCGAGCCAATAGGGTCGGCCCATCCATAGCGACAGCGTCGGTGTTTGTGCCGCCCACATCAATGCCTAAACGTATAGTGGAGGGAACCACGGATTGGTGGCCAAGTGTTGTCACTTCTACTCTTTGAACAGTGAAGGCTGTTTCGGTCTAAAATTATGCAAGTCAGACGGTCAACGGGATAAACTCTGTGTCGTATCCAAAGGCCTGTGGGCCAGCAACTTCTAGAGCCTGTGGAGTAGTCCAAAGTGACGGAGCTGGAAATCCGAGTACCGTCACCCGAAAACCATATCGCATCAGTTCAGTGGTAATCGGTTCTCCGCGTTCGGAATCAATCACGCATATGAGATCTGGCACTGTGCAAACGATTTTACCGTCTTGACATGCGATTAGGTTCTCGTTCTGGAACTCTAAAACCATCCGGCTACCTGAACAATCGTCCAATCCGTCGATCGTGACAGTGCCCCGCGCGAACCCAGAGGCGGTACGCCTATCCAAGTCTACAACCTTCCCGGAGAATAGCACTCGGCCAGGGCACGCGGCGAGAATCGCCTTCGTTGGGTCACACCCCTCGCGCCTTGAGTTAATCACGGCTTCACCGACCTCCTTAGCGAGTGACATAGTGTGAAGCACCGCTGTGGTCCGGATTTGTTCAGCAGTCATTGGAGAAAGGGCATAGCAACCGATGCACCCCATTTGTATGGTGACGGCACGGGCAATACGTTCTACCCACTGAGCATTTAGAGCTTCCGAAATGATGACCGAATTGCCCTTCTCGTCGCAGAGTGCAACCGGAACCCAAGGCACTCCATAAACGAAGAAGGTCTTTAAATGAAGCTCTGGGAAGGCACGACCCATCCCGTCGGCGTCCACTACTGGTAGTCCTGCCATAGCGGCAGGAATCAAAGGCTCTACCGAGTTGCTGCCGCCAATCTCATTGGATATCAAAGCGGTTGCGCGCCGGCCGGTGTATTCCTCAATGGCACGGAGTGCCGAATAAGATTGGGTACTTCGGACTTTTTCTATGCCGACGGTGGGGGCCCCAATACCACCTACACAAATTACGCTAGAATCTTCAGGCAATTCTTCCGGCGAAAGAACCGTGACTGGTCCGTGTTCCTTGATAGCTTGCCGAGCTCGTAGTTGCCCGATATAAGGATTGCCGCCGCCACCGGTGCCTAAAATCCCAGCCCCGATGGCAATAGCATCCAAGTTGCTTTCGTCAATCTGCCACATTAGAGAGACTATAGGGTTGGCAGTTACTCGTGTCAAAGCGCATGAATCGTAAACAAGTAACTAAAAAGACCTTTATGAAAGGCCGATTAAAATACCCATCAATCCAGTAATGAGACTTAATATCGATGCCTTAAATTGAATCTGTGAATTGGGGAGCCTTCAAGATTAAACAGAAATCCTATAGCACGATTCTAAATAGTATTTTTTCTTTATCAACCCTCCGATACCCCAGTAACGATGCAGCATCGTTGAGGACGACGTATAATCATTCGACTTGTCTACGCCAATTTTGCCTGAGGTCTGATGCCAAACGAAATATCGGCGAAAACCATCGCCTGGCAAGAATGGAGTGATGAGGCTTTTTTGGCAGCCCGAACCAATAGGAAGCCAGTACTCCTAGCCCTTACAGCCTCCTGGTGCCACTGGTGCCATGTCATGGACCAGACCTCGTATTCGGACCCTCGAGTTATCGATCTGGTCAACGCGTCATTTATCCCAGTAAAGGTGGACGTGGACCAGCGACCAGATCTGTCGGCCCGGTATAACCAAGGAGGATTCCCTTCAGTCGCCTTTCTAGATGAAGTCGGTAAACTTGTAGCCGGTAGGATTTATACACCCCCAGATGAGATGTTTCAGGTATTGGAACACGTCAAGTCCTCATATGCAGGAAGCACTGGAAAAGTTTCGATCACTCTAGAGGCCGAAAGTGATAAACCGACCCCAAGCTCCGGTGTAACAGCGGCTTTAGTGCGGCAGAAGATGGATGAAATCTACGACTCCGAATTTGGAGGGTTCGGGAACGAACCGAAGCAACCGCCATGGGAAGGGATCGAGTTCTTGCTTTCACTTTATCAGCAGAACGGAGATCAGAGACTCCGTGAGATGGCGTGCCGAACCCTAGATGGTATTGCAACAGGGCTTTTAGACCAAAGGGACGGCGGTTTCTTTCGGTACTCGGTTACCCGCGATTGGCGTGTCCCTCATTATGAAAAGATGCTCTACACCAATGCCCAATTGGCTTCCGTATTCTTGCTTGCGTCGCAGGTCACGGGCAGACTTTCATACAGAAACACGGCTGTCGCTGCTCTTGATTACATGCTGACCACCCTCACGGACCCTATCAGCGGGTTGTTCTACTCCAGCCAAGATGCGGAAGAGGAATATTATCGTCTGCCTTGGAATCACCGGGACTCCGCACCCAAAGTGTCCATCGACACGACGTTGTACACCGGGTGGAATGCACTGGCGGCCTCGGTTTTCGCCAAGGCTTTTGGGATTACCGGCGCTCCTGCTTACCTAGAGAAAGCGTTAGGAATAGTCGGGAAACTCTGGAGCGAATTTGAAGGCAATGCCATGAGGATGCCACACGAGATTGGAACAGCCGGAGGGTCGTGTTTGCTGACCGACCATGTAAATGCCTTAAGGGCTTCCCTGGACTGTTACCAGGTGACCGGCGATCGAGATCTGGTTAATCAGGCCGAGCGGTTGGTCTCTTCCATCCGGATGCTTTTTTCGAACTCTGACGGCGGGCATTACGACGCCAACTTTGGAACAGCGAATAGTGGCCCAACGTTGCCAGGTGTAAAGCCAGTCCTGGAGAATGCGCTTCTTGCTGAGGCATTTATATCCCTGGGCACTATCACCAGGAAAGAAGAATATCTCGATGAAGCTCGAACCACCCTAGAAACGTTCAGCGGGGTTGTACCCTGCCAGACATATATAGGCCCACCTGGCCTTAGGAAAGTGGAAGAAGATGAGGAACGCCTCTTCCTACCAGCTGCTTCAGCCTGGGCCAGAGCGAGTGAGATATTAGAATCAAGGATGGTCCATTTGGTGATAGTCGGGGATAACACTCACAGGGCCACGAAAGCACTGGTGAAATCAGCATACAGGTCTAGAACACTGCGATGGACAATACAGGTTTTGGACCCGGTCGCGGAGTCCAAAATCGTTCAGTCGTTGGGATTCCCTGTAGATGCTTCCCCGGCCGCTTATTTATGTGTCGGCAGCCAATGCTTAACCCCTATACGTAAACCAACCGATCTGCGAAAGTGGGCCAAGTCAGGAGCATTGGCCTCATTCGTTGCTAACACCACGTAGTCATGTCGCTGCCATACTAGGTGCTATGCGTACCAACCATCCAGCGTCTCTGCCGCCATCGAGCAGATTCCAACTAGCTCCAGACCTCGAGATATGCCGCATCATTAACGGCATGTGGCAGGTCTCAGGTGCCCACGGTTTGATCGACTCCGAGAACGCCGTGGAGAGCATGTTCTCGTATCTAGACGCAGGGTTCACCACCTGGGACCTAGCCGATCACTATGGCCCCGCCGAAGACTTCATCGGCGAGTTTCGGCGGCGGCTTGCAAATCGCCGAGGGTCTGAAGCAACGGCAGGCGTCCAAGCCTTCACCAAGTGGGTTCCCAATCCTGGACCAATGGATCGAACCTGGGTGGAGGAGAATATCAATAAATCCTTGCGCAGGATGAACGTTGAGCGCTTAGACCTCCTCCAGTTCCACTGGTGGGACTATGGTGATGAGCGTTACCTGGAAGCGTTGGGCCATCTAGGTGAACTGCGTGATGAAGGCAAGATCCGGTACCTAGGGCTGACTAACTTCGATACACAGCAGCTTCAGAAGATCGTCGATATGGGCCACCAAGTAGTTTCTAACCAGGTACAGTACTCTTTAATCGACCGCAGGCCAGAGATAAAAATGGCCCAGTATTGCCAGGGACAAGGCATTCACATGCTGGCGTACGGCACGCTGGCCGGAGGGCTGCTGTCAGACAGGTATCTAGGTCAGCCTGAGCCCGGCCGCGCGGCTTTGACTACTGCCAGTTTGAGCAAGTACAAGCAAATGGTTGACACTTGGGGCGGCTGGAACTTGTTCCAAGAACTGCTCCTTACTCTGAAAGTCGTCGCCGACCGGCACTCGGTCAGCATTGCCGACGTTGCCATGCGCTATATCGTGGATCGCCCTGCCGTGGCCGGGGTCATCATTGGGGTCAGGTTGGCCGTTGCAGATCATCTGGAAGACAATGCCAGGGTGTTTGGCCTTGAGCTTGGGCTAGAGGACCTGGACGAGATCGAGCTGGTGTTGAGCCGGTCGCGGGACATGTACCAGGCGATTGGTGACTGTGGCGACGAGTACCGCCGATGAATTAGCGCCGTTTTATGCCCTTTTAGGCCACCATTCACCTGGAACGGTATAACCACGGATAACGAGTTTTTGAGTGGTCGACTCAAGCATTTTTCCACATACGGTAAACCACGACAAAGCCTGAGGGAGGTTGATATGACTACACTTGACGAGCGCGCCCAGAGGGGTGCCGAGATTCGCGCCAGATTTGGGGGCGGGACGCCCAGTAATGGCTCGGTTCCGGGATCTCGGGAGATGGCGCCTGATCTGCACCGCATCGCCGATGAGGCGCTGTTCGGGTCGATATGGCAACGGCCAGCCCTAAAGATCGAGCACCGGGAAATGATAGTGCTCTCTGTCCTGACCGTACTACAAAGGGAGAACCAACTGAGGCGGCATGTGGAAAGCGCCGTCACCCTTGGGCTCACAGCGCAACAGGTTATCGAAGTCATGATTCATGCCTCATTCTATGGCGGAGTGCCGGCGGCATTCACCTCCATGGGAGTGGCCCAAGAGGTCTTTAAGGCCAAAAACATCCCGTTTTCCCCACAGTTGGTATTCGACCCCAGCGAGACCCCCGAGGATCTCTACCAACGGGGAGTCCAACGGCGTCAAGAGCTGATGGGTGCTCCGACAGGAACGCCAAGGCCGGGGCCGGTCACTCAAGCAGAACGGGAATTCACCCGATTGACCACCGAGTATTATTGGGGGTCTGTATGGACCCGTCCCGGGTTGGACCTGGAAAGCCGTTCGATCTGCACTCTGGCCGCTCTAACAGCGTTAGGCAGAGAAGGCCCGCTGCACAGCCACATCAATGGCGCATTAAACATAGGGCTGACCCAAGAAGAAATCATTGAAGTGTTCATCCAGACCACATTCTATGGCGGCCTACCATTCACCAGATCCGCGATGGACATTGCCAACAAAATCTTCCTGGAAAACAACGCGTGACAATCCCCATACCCGTCTATGAGACGAAGTTCAACCTTTGAACGACTGAGGGTATTATATTTGCCATCGTTCTCCTCCTTCGTGAGGAGAACAGCCAGTTCGTCCACGAGGAAATCTGAAACGATTCCACCTGGTCTCCACCGGATAACTAGGAACCGGTGTATCAGATCACTAGGTCTGATTGCTCGGCCCACAATGCGATTGACGATTGGAATACCGACATCTAAACTTGCGTCCGAATTTACTCGACCAGAGAGGCACAAAAGCCATGGGGTTTAAGCTGCTGGTACTGAACCCATCCGAACAAGAAGGAACAGAATACATTAATGCATGGCCAGACAAACTGAAGGAGACCATACCCGGTATCGAGATCAACTTGGCCCGTTCCGTTGGCGAGGCCATGGAAGTTATAGGAGAGGTCGATGCCGCATTCGGAAATATAGTCCCAGAACTATTTGAAAGGGCAAACAACCTCAAATGGATCGCCTGTCCTCAAGCTGGTCCCAAAGCTGGCTATTACCACCAGGCTTTGTTAGACAGTGACGTTACGGTGACCAATACTCGAGAGATATATAACGACCACATCAGTGCCCACATCATGTCATATGTCTTGGCCTTTGCCAGAGGCTTGCACGTTTATATGCCACGTCAGCTGCAGAGGCAATGGAGTCCTGGATACGACACTATCCACCTTCCAGATTCCACTGCTGTCGTAATAGGTACCGGCGGCATCGGGGCCGAGACTGCCAGGCTATGCTCGGAATTCGGTATGACCGTGATCGGAGTGGATCCTCGGGCGGCTGGACCGATACCGGGTGTTAGCGAGATCCACCGTCCGGAAACCCTCAATGATGTGCTGCCCAGAGGCGACTTTGTCATCGTAACCGTACCGGAGACCCCCGAGACTCAAGGGATGTTCGCAAAAGAGCAGTTCCGCAGAATGAAATCTGATGCATTCTTCATTAATATCGGAAGGGGAGCCACCGTGTTCCTAGACGACCTGGCAGACGCAGTGCAAGAAGGGCAAATCGCCGGCGCCGGTCTAGATGTGTTCGAAGTCGAACCACTGCCGTCCGATCATCCGTTGTGGATTACGCCTGGGGTCTTGATAACGCCCCATGTGGCCGGAAGAGGTCCGTATCTAGAGGACCGGCGTACCGAATTGTTCGTGGAGAACTGTCGACTATTCAACGAAGGCAAACCTTTGAAGAACGTGGTGGACAAGGCTCGCTGGTTCTAATGACGAAGGTGATCCAATAAAAAAACGTAAAGCGACCAGTACTCACCTCAAATCTATCTCTACATCAAACGTCCCTTT
>JAKUNK010000040.1:0-24673 GCA_022451945.1 Dehalococcoidia bacterium | reverse complement strand
GATGCTGAATCTCCGAGGGATAAAAGAGTTAGCAGAACAAGGAAGCTGAAGACCGTGTTTAGGTGTGAGTCCGTCGGGGTAATTTATTCAGGTGTCTTGTTAGGGTTGGCCACGGTGCCCTGGCCATAGATCCGAGCGATGGATCAGGTCGTACCCATAGAAATCTAGCTTTAGATGATTTCGGTATCGTCGAATCTTTCCGTTCATAGTGGATCAGGTACTCTTCCATTGATGGCCGTTTTAGCTCTGCGTTTTGACATATTGGGGAAATGTGAATATTGTTGAGCCTGTGAAGTTTTTTGTGATTAAACAGGCTTGATAATCTCCCGTATTCAGCCGGGAAAATGAGAAGGTGCGAAACATGGTAAAGCAGGGTATTGTGCCCGACGAGTTGACCAAACCTTTCTGGGACGCCGCCAATGAAGGGCGTCTAGAGATGCAGAATTGCAGCGCTTGTAACCGCCTCCAGAATCCTCCTGCGGACACGTGCAGCCAATGCAAATCAGCTGACAACCTGGAATGGAAAGTGTTAAGCGGCAAGGGAAAGATATATAACTATGGCGTGGTATATGACTGCCCGGTAAGGCTCCTCCAGGAAGACCAACCGTTTAACCTTGCAGTGATAACTTTGGATGAAGACCCTGGGATTCAGATGTATTCCCATCTCCCTGGGACACCTGTTGATGTTGTTCCCGTGGGCGCCAGCGTGGAAGTCATATTTGAAAAATCCGCTAATGGCCAGATGATTCCGGAATGGCAAGTCGTTTCCTAGAACCTTTTAAACCTTGATGATCAACCACCTCTCCTACAGGAGTTAACAATGACCACCGAAAATGCCCCGGCTTCGATGTATCGTACGACGGAAGGACTTGGGGTTTGGGAACATAAAGGCAAAGTCGCAGCCGTTGGTATCGGGCACTCTCCTACGACTCGACGTTGGGACGGTACCGCCGAAAACACGATGGGCGCGAATAGCATATTCGCCTTACGCCAAGCCATAGCAGACGCGGGTGTAGACCCTGCTGACATAGATGGTTTGGTACTCGATCCGGTAACCACGACAGGAGCCCACTGGCCTCCAGGCCAGGAGATTCCGATGGACGTGGTCAACCACTGGAATCCTACAGATGACCCGTTGGATGGTATCGCCAAACTGAGTGCCGAATGGATCCTTAAAAACATGCCTGAATTGACCAACGTCAAGTTCACTATGTATGGTCAAGGTTGCATGTCTCATGCCATCGTAGTGGCCGCTCAAGCTGTCGGTGAAGGCCGTACCCATACCTGCTTGGTTCTTAAGAGCTGGCATAACCTTGAAGGGCGTTACAACCAGTCGGGTGTCAGCGCCCAAGATGAGGTCCCCGGTTCCTTCGCTCTAGCACCCGGCCGAACCCTCTGGGGAGCGCCTGGTTCCTATGGGACGGCCTTACAGTTCGCGGAGTACTGCCGTAAGTATGGAAAGTCTCACGATATGATGGCCCCGTTTATGGCTAACTCTAGGCGTAACGGCCTGTTGTTCCCTGAGGGCTACTGGGCCCAGCACCGGCCCGAACAGTTGACGGCTGAGGACTACCTGAACGCACGGTGGATCGCCAAACCGGCTAACCTCTTCGACAACGATATCCCGATTATGGTCTCGGGGGCTTATCTCTTCACCACCGCCGAGCGTGCCAAGGACATGAAGCAGAAACCCGTCTATATCCTTAACCACGCATCCAGCAGAGGCGCTCAGAGAAGCGTCCTTCCAACCCTGGATGAGGTTGAGAAAGAGACAGCAGAGACCGGCAGGAAGATATATGAAGGAGCCGGTATAACCGCCACCGATCTTTCTTTTGAAAACATGTACGACGGCTTCGCGCTGTTCCACCAGTTCCATATCGAAGGTCTACGCTATAGAGGTATGCAGAACGGAGACGCATTGGACTTCTACCAGAAAGACATCAGCATCGAAGGCCCAGACCCTGTACTGCCCAGTGGTGGCAATATCGGCAGTGGCCGGAGTCGGTTCTGGATGCCCACCGCCTCGATCCAACAGATACAAGGGAGAGCTGGGGCACGGGCTCTCACCGGAGTGAAGCCTGAGATCGGCGTTTCTGGTGGCCCGATGCCAATGGGCGGCAACTTCACGGTCTGGAGTGCCACTCCCGACTAAGGAGTTCGAGGCTGCCCGCTTCCAGAGTAGATACGAGGAGAGATTGACCCGATTGGCTATATTGATAAGTTTTGACATAGATGGAACCTTAGAGGTAGGTGACCCTCCCGGGGTCCTTACCATGGAGCTCGTGCGGAAGACTCAAGAATCAGGGATTCTGGTCGGCAGTTGCTCCGACCGCCCCATAAGTGGCCAAAGGGCCATCTGGGAACAACATGGCATCGCATATGACTTTGCCGTTTCCAAACACCAACTTCCCGATGTGAAAGAGCGGTTCGAAGCTGAGGCCTACTACCACATCGGCGACCGTGAAGACCTGGACCGGCAGTACGCCTTGGCGGCAGGATTCGAGTTCTTCTGGCCAGACGAAGCCGTTTCGGAACCCTGGCTCAAATAGAACACTACTCCACGCAGTTGAAACGAGGCTGAAAAGATAAGATGCAGGCTGACGGAAGTGAGACACCCAAACGCCGTAAGGATCGCCCACTAGAGGGAGTCCGAGTTGTCGACTTTACCTGGGTCAGGGCAGGGCCTTGGGCCGCACGCTGGTTGGCCACCCTGGGTGCTGAGGTCATCAAAGTAGAGTGGCCGGAGAATATGGACATGCTCCGGCAGAACCGGTTTACTGTGCCGCCAGGCGTAGAGCCTGGCCCTAACTCTACCGGCCAATTCGCTGATACCAACGCCGGTAAACTGGGACTTTCTATCAACGTTCGTCATCCCAAGGGCCTGGAAGCTATCAAGAGTCTGGTCTCTGTCTCGGATGTGGTCATCGAAAACTTCAGCTCTCGAATCATGACCCGCTGGGGCCTTGGTTACGAAGAATTAACGAAGCTTCGGCCAGATGTGGTCTATGTTTCTATGGCTGGGTTCGGTCAGACCGGGCGCCAACACTATTTCGGCACCATGGGTCCTGCTGCCCAGGCACTGTCCGGGTTGACCCACCAGTCGGGCCTACCAGGCCAACAGCCTGCTGGTTGGGGGTGGTCTTACCTGGACGACACTGGTGGCATGTATGGCGCCATGTGTACTCTGACCGCCCTTAGGCACCGCAACCAGACTGGCCAGGGACAGCACGTTGACCTGTCCCAGATGATTACCGGAATCACTCTCACCGGAGCTGCGTTCTTGGACAAATCGATCAACAGCCGGGAGTCTCGCCGAGAAGGTTACCCCCCTGGGAACCGGACGGTCTGGCCGGGAGCGCCGGTGGTACATAACTACCGCGGCCCTATCGCCGCGCCTCACAATGCATTTCGTACCCAACAGACTCATGACGGCGGTTATAACGACTGGTGCGTAATCGCCTGCTTATCTGATGAAGAATGGACCAGCTTGGTCGATCTGATGGGTGGGCCTGATTGGGCCAAAGCCAGCAAATATGTGACATTAGAAGGCCGCCTCGAACACCAGAATGAGATGGACCAAGGTATCGAGCAGTGGACCAAGACCATAGGCAAATATGATCTGGCAGACAAATGCCAGGCCGCGGGCGTCAGGGCCATGCCTGTCCAAAGCTCCGAGGACCGGATCGAGAATGATCCGCAACTGAGGCACCGCGGCATGTTCACCAAGGTGAAGCACCCAATGCTAGGTGACTGGAAATTCCAGGGCGCTCCCTTCCGTCTGGACGGTGCTAAGGTGGCAGTGAAAGGCCCGCCGCCCATGATCGGAGAGCACACCACCAAGATTATGGGAGATCTTTTGGGTGTTAGCAGCGATGAACTGCTGCAGGGTTATGAAGATGGTGTGTACTGGCCTGAAACCACACCCAAGTTCCCTTATGTGCAACAGGCTATCGATGAAGAGGCCAAGAGATGACCTCAGGAAATAAACTGGCCGGACCTCTAACTGGGCTGAGGGTGCTGGAGCTGACCAGCGAGCACGCACAATTCTGCGGCAAGCTGATGGCTGATCTGGGCGCTGACGTCATCAAGGTCGAACCTCCAGGCGGCCAAGAGACTCGGAACGTCGGCCCTTTCTTGGAAGACGAGGCCCATCCGGAAAGAAGCCTCTACTTCTGGCACTACAACACATCCAAACGAGGGGTGACTCTCGATCTAAATTCTCCCAATGGCCAAGACATTTTCCGAAAACTATCTGCTACAGCTGGGTTGGTCTTGGAAAGTTTTCCAGCTGGGTATCTGTCCGACCTGGGTTTGGGTTATGAAACCCTCGCCAAAGACAATCCTGGACTCATCATGTGCTCGGTCACTCCTTTCGGCCAGGACGGTCCTTGGCGCGATTATCAGACGTCTGACCTGCTGCATCTGGCCGCAGGCGGACAGATGGCATCTTCCGGATATGACGTGGAAGACATTCCAGATGCCCCGCCCATAGCTCCCGGGGGCGGTAACGCCTGGCACATCGTAAGTCACTACTCCTATATCGCGATCATGGGCGCTCTGTATCACCGCGATTTCACCGGGGAAGGCCAATATATCGATGTCTCGGTCCACGAGGCGTGCTCTTTAACTACCGAAGGCGCCATCGCCATATATCTATCTACCGGAGAGGTAGTGAGAAGGCATACCGGTAGGCATGCATCTGCTGACATGTCTCCCGGTATACAGCACGCCACCAATGATGGGGGCTACATCAACACAACCCGTTCGGGAAGTAACCTTACGCCCGCCCGCATCAAGGTTTTGGGTGAGTGGATGGACGGTTATGGACTAGCCCAAGACTTGTTGGACGACAAGTACCAAGACCCAGCGGTCGTGGAGGTAAGCGGCCAGCATTTCGCAGATGTGCTAAAGAATTTCTTCGCTAACATGCCGCTGGTGGAAGCCTATGAAGGCGGTCAGGAATTGAATTTCCCCTGGGGCGCGATACGTACAATGGAAGAGATCATGGGTGACCCCCACCTGCAGGACCGGGACTTTTTTGTGCCGGTGGAGCACCCAGAGCTGGGAAGGGAATTCATATACCCAGGGCCGGCAGCCATCTACAATGCATCTCCCTGGAGCATATCTCGACGCGCGCCTCTGATCGGCGAGCATAACCAAGAGATATTCGGCGGCGAGCTGGGTTTGCCGCAAGCCGATTTGGAAGAACTGAAAAGCTCAGGGGTGATCTAGCTACTCTGCCCAGTAGCCGCCGAATTGGTTTGATCTGACTTGTCTGTATGAGACTTCTTCGGTCAACAATTAGATGTCGCCGGCGTACTATTCCCTTCACTAGGCCACGTTAAATCATCATGGGTCCATAGATAAACCCATCGCAGGGAAAAGGCTTTTGGCGACCCCAGCTGTTTGCGGATAAGCTTGCTTGACCAGGTTTTGGACATTCGCAATTACGTCTAGGGCGGCCCCAACTAGCTCCGGGTTTTTTCGATGACCTTAATAGGACCGACCGGTGTTTGGGCGGCGCATGCTAGCGCTTCTGGTACACCTGGAAGCGGTGACGATTGGTCTCAGTCACGTAGAGACGGCCTTGATTGTCCAACGATACTGACACTGGACCCCAGAAATATGGCTCTGTCTGCGAGGAAATGTGGTACGGAGTGTTCAGGTGGTCGGGCAGCACGGGTCGTAGGTTGGAGATTTCACGCTCGGCCTTCTCTTCGGGGTTGGAGGCCAGATATTCTTCGCCCCACTTAGACATGGTGGCCTCGCCTTGAAGTAATAGCTCGAAACTTCCGTCGGGGCCCAGCACTTGCACACGCTCATTCCCCCAGTCGGCTACGTAGATGAAACCTTCTGAGTCCACGGCTACGCTGGTGGGTCTCCGGAACTGTCCTTTGCTTTCTCCTGAACTCCCAAAAGACGCGAGGAAGTCGCCGTCGTTACCGAATTTCTGGATGCGGTCGTTGCGCCAGTCTGAGACGTAGACGTTGTCTTCTCCGTCCACGGCGACGCCCCAGGGAAGGTTGAACTGTCCGTCACTGCTACCGAATGACCCCCAGTTGACGATGAATTTGCCATCCTGGGTGAACTTCTGTACACGGGAATTATGCTGGTCAACCACAAACAGGTCGCCCGAGGAATCGACCGCTACCCCCGCAGGTCCATCGAGTTCTCCATCCCCTGCTCCTACTTTGCCCCAATGCGATACATATTCGCCCGAGGTATTGTAGATGGTTATACGGTGGCTGTGTTCATCGGTGATGAAGATGCGGTCTTGGCTGTCCAAGGCCATGGCCACGGGCCACACGAACTGCCCGCCGGCAGTACCGCTGCCCTTGCCAAATTCTCCTAGATATTCGTCATCGAGCGTGCAGATGCCCACTCGTATGGCAGCAGCGCGGGCCGGGTCGCATCGGTTGAGGACGAATATGCGGCCGGCGGTGTCCACAACTATGTCATAGGGGTTTGCAAAGCCACGGCCGTTGAAGCCGTTATTCACGATGCCGATGGTCTTGACGTAGTCCAACGCAATGTTACTAGAAGTGGACTGCGTGCTCACTCACGACCCCCTTGATGTGACGAGATATGGCTACTATGCCAAGCTAGGCCAGTTGGTATTCCCTAGTGGCTGCAACCAACCGCAACATGTTGCCTACCCTCTGCTCGGCGGAGTCTCCAGGCTGATGGCCGTTCAGGTCCAATGCGCCTTGGCGATTTGCGTAATCCACTAATACTGAGTGTGTTTCATCTGATACTTCTATAGGACCCAGTAGGTCCAAACACCGATCCGCCAAATCCGAGGGTTCAAGGACTCCGTCGGCCGCGTCGGCTTGCAGCCTGTCGATGATCGACCGGACGCCTGGACTACTTACATCAGAGAGTTCCTTGGCGGCGAAGTTAACCCGTTCTACCAGGGCTCCACTGTCGATCCACTCCGAGCCCTCGTGCCAGCCCTCAACAGTGGGCGGCTGAAGCAAGCCCTGNCCCATGTACAGCATTGTATCGGAGACTTTCTCGATGCCCAAAGCCGGGTTCTGGTAGTTGCCAGACATTCTGATGGCACCTACTACCATCTCTACTGGCCCTTTGACTCTGGAAAACCGGGCTTCATCCGACCTAAAGTACTCTGTGTGGAAGAGCGTCCGCAGCATATCGCGTATCTGGTAGCCCGAAGAGAAGTAAGTGGCTATCATCTCTTTGATAGCCTTCTCTCCTGCCTCCGTGACCTCGTCAGCGGCGAAGAATTGGAACAGCCGGGTTGCTACGAACCGGGCTGTAGATTCTTGTTTTGCGATGATGGAGATGATGTCTTCGCCGTTGAACTTTCCAGTCTCACCTAGGAACGTCTTTTCGCCATCGTCGTGGTCTTCGTCGCGGTAGTCGAAGTGCCAAGCGATGCGCCCGTAAGGCCAGATGGAATCTTTGGAGGCCCGGACGGCCATGTACTCGGCGTTGCCAAGGGTCCAGCCGGTAAACGCTCGAGAACATTCTTTGATGTCGTCCTCAGTGTAGTTGCCTATGCCCATCGAGAACAGTTCTAACAGTTCCCGCCCGTAATTCTCGTTGATGGCAGAGCCGTGGTTCTCATTGTTGTCTAACCAGACAATCATTGCTGGGTCCTTAGAGAGTTCCACTAAGAGGTTCTCGAAGCTACCCAGTCCAGACCGGCGGAACATCTCTACTTGGTTGAGTAGAGATCGTGCCTGGTTCAGCTTTGCGTAGCCCGTAGCGAAAAGACCGTGCCAGAAGAGGGCAATCTTCTCTTCCATGGGGCAGGTCGTACTAATCATTCGATACATCCAGTACGCGGCGGAACCAGCTAGGTCTCGTAGTTCGGATTGCTCCACGTGGTAGCGACGAATCAGGTCGTCCGGCATGTTTCCTGGGTCAGCTGGGTTGAGCAAGGCATCCACAGCGCCTTCGTAACCCATTGCCATGTATTCCTCGAGCTCGGTGCGGCTGGCGCCGAAACCGGCCCGCCGGAGCAGATGTGCCATCAGTGCTGTGTCGTTATTTATCATCACAATCCTCTGTTCAAGTGAGCAGGTTAAGACTGTAGTATGCCGAATTTCTCGAATTGGCCGTTGACTATGCTGGGAGCGTCCAAATCCAGCCAGTCTTCCAGGATTTCTGTGTATACGGAGCGGAAATCGTTGTTGGAACGTAGGTCGCCTTCAATTTGCTCGGCTTCGGCCAAGGAGGGGTATTCGCCATACATCCCACCGTTGACTGCACCGCCAATCATGAAGGCAACGCCTCCAGAGCCGTGGTCGCTGCCTGAGCCGTTGTCTTTAATACGGCGCCCGAACTCTGAGAAAACTAGGATAGTGGCGTCGTTCTCAGTTCCGTGGTCTTTAAGGTCGTCCATGAGACAACCGATCGCGCCAGCAACCTCGTTCCAGAGCTTGGCATGGGTTACAAGTTCACCAGAGTGGGTGTCAAACGGGCCGTGCTGGGTGTAGAGTACCTTAGCACCTAGGTTGGCGTGAAACACCTGAGAGATACTTTTCACGTTTTGAGCTAGCGAGTCAGGGCCGTATTCGACCGAAGAGGAATACATGCCAGGTGCGGTGCGTAATACGTCGGCTCCTTGCAGAGCGTCCTGACCGGTGCGACCCATCAGGTCCATGATTGGGTCTCGGCCTGCCACGTTGCCGTACATCCTCGAGAAAGCTTCCAAAGTAAACATCCGTAGCTCTTCGTCCTGTACGTCTGGGAAGAGACCATAGGTTTCCAGGTCGCCTACCGACGCTACAGATACTCCAGGACAGGCCAGTGCCCTAGGCAGTCCGCGGCCAAAATTTATGCCGGTTAGTACGTTCTCACCCAGAGGGTCGATGTCTCTGATGGCGCGGGCCAGCCAGCCCTCTTTGCCAATGGCGTCGGGCTCGGCGGTATGCCAGATGTCCATGGACCGGAAATGAGAGCGGTTGGGGTTCTCGTATCCGATACCATTGATCACGGCGACTTTCCCTTCGTCCCACAGCGATTTCATCGGTCCCATGCTGGGATTAAACCCGAGTTGGCTGTCGATTGGAATGACTTGATTCTGCGGGATGTTCACTTTTGAACGCGAGTCGTAATACATACCGTTGCCGTATGGTACGACAGTGTTTAGATAGTCGTTACCCCCGGAAAGTTGTATGACGATCAGGCTTTTTTCCCGTTTGTTACTTGTCATATATCACCGCTCCTATGGCTCGGAGGAAAGTCCCTTTTAGAAGTCAGGCTGGTGGCAAACATTGTACTCTTTGTTGGCGTTCATTTCGAGTCACATCCACTATGCTATTTCGCACAACATGAACGCAATAACGCTCGCAATTGTTTAGGCGGGAATCAACAGTGATAAAATCGGGTTCCAAGAATAGCGAAATACAGTTGCGGTGCCGTGATCACATCCAAGATGTTGAGGAATGTGGCGCTAAGAGTAAGGGATGCTCAATGCTAAGAAGATTTCTTCACCGAGGTCTTGTGCATAGATGTTAGGGATCTGGCCCTGGGCAGGAAGACTCGGTTCTTCTTCAGTAACCCTGAGATCGCTTCCAGATTTCAGAAAGCCCCTATGAGTAGAATATCTCCGGTTCTAATCTCTAGTGAACGGCAACAGGTTAACAGACCATATCAGGGAGGAATCAAATGCTAGACCAGGCTTTGAATGAAGCAATCAGCCGGGTGGGGCCAGGCACGCCCATGGGTGCCGCCATGCGCCGCTATTGGTTGCCTGCCTTACTCTCATTAGAAATTCCCGAGCCAGATTGTGCTCCGGTGCGGGTTACTCTTATGGGGGAGGATTTGTTGGCTTTCCGCAATACTGACGCCCGTGTTGGTCTTGTGCAGGAAGCTTGCCCCCACCGCCGTGCCAGCCTCTATTTCGGTCGGAACGAAGAATGCGGCATACGCTGCGTTTATCACGGTTGGAAGTTCGATGTCGAAGGCAATTGTGTTGACCAGATGAATGAGCCTAGGAAGTTCAACGACCGGGTCAAGATAACCGCCTATCCGACCTTGGAAATGGGTGGGGTCATTTGGACTTATATGGGTCCAGCAGAAAAGAAGCCGGCTCCTCCTGCGTTTGAGCTGACCCAGGTGCCCGAGACTCATCGATACATGACCAAGGTTTGGCAGGAGTGCAATTGGCTTCAGGCTATGGAAGGAGGCATAGACACCTCCCATGCGCCCATCCTTCACCGAAAGCTGACTGACGAGACCGATGAGCCCGGGATCTCCCCAAATTCTCCCTTTTTACAGGGCGCGGCCCCTGACCTAGAGGTTGAAACCACCGATTACGGCTTTAGGTACTTTGGTATCAGGTCTATTGGCGAGGACAAGACTTTTGTGCGGGGCTACCACTACGTGATGCCGTTCACCCAACTCCGGCCCAGCCGTTATGGAAAGACGGTTGTCGATGGCCACTTCTGGGTGCCGATGGATGACTATAACGTCATGGTATACAACTGGGGATACAGTTGGGGAGACGACCCCTTGCCCGAAGAAGACAGCGCCCTTAAGGATTCAGGGAACAATCTTCAAGGAGACGTGGACCCTGCCAACAATTTCCGGTCCATCCGAAACCGAGATAACAACTACATGCTGGATAGAGAGATCCAGAAGACCCAAACGTTTACTGGCATCCGTGGGATCAACGCCCAAGACCGAGCCATCCAGGAGAGCATGGGCCCGATAGTAGACCGCACACAGGAATTCCTGGGACCTGCCGATATTGCCATCGTCGCGGCTCGCAAACTGTTAGAGGAGGCCATAGAGACAGTTAAAGACGACGGCGAGCCACTAGGTGTAGCTCCTACTTACTACAATATACGTGCGGCTCAAGATACCTATGCGAAAGACGACAACTGGAAAGATGCCTTGATCAGTAGGATGCACCCATAGGTTAGGATGTCGAGACTGGATTGCCGCAGTCCAGCTTCACTCGAAAACCGTTTGTCCAAGGGGTTTCCAGAGGCTGCCGAAGGTTGACAGTGAGAGACTTGAAACATCCGAGCCGGATCTTGATTGCACAATCGTTGGAGATGATTTATGCGCCTGGAGAACAAAGTGGCACTGATCAGCGGTGGTGCCCGAGGGATGGGTGCTGTGGAAGCCCGGATATTTGCCCAGGAAGGAGCTAAAGTCGTTATTGGCGACGTGCTTGTGGACGAAGGTCATCAGGTGGAGGCTGAGATCACTGAGTCGGGCGGCGAGTGCGTATTTGTTCATCTGGACGTCACAGACGAGATTGCCTGGCAGGATGCCGTGGCCGCCGCTGTGACACGTTTCGGGAAGTTGGACATCCTTGTTAACAACGCAGGCATCGCCAGGATCAACACCATTGAAGATACAACCTCTGAAGAGTGGGATTTGGTAATGGACATCAACGCCAAAGGCGTGTTCCTGGGCACTAAATCAGCGATTCCCGAGCTGAGGAAAGTTGGCGGGGGATCCATCGTTAACATCTCATCAATCGCTGGGCTAACGGGTGGGCGAACATCGTCCTATGCGGCTAGTAAGGGAGCGGTGCGGCTCCTTTCGAAATCGACGGCGATCCAGTACGCATCAGAGGGGATACGCTGCAATTCGGTGCATCCGGGCGTCATCGAGACGCCCATGACTTCGCCTATCATGCTGAACACCAAGGAAGGCCGTAAACTGAATGAAGCGAGACATCCCATGGGACGCATCGGCCAGCCTGAAGATATCGCCTACGGAGTACTTTTCTTGGCCTCCGACGAGTCGTCATTCATGACTGGCAGCGAACTGGTCATCGACGGTGGACTCACTGCCCAGTAGCTATTCCTCAACCCACCCGGATCAAAGGAGAGCACATGGCCGAGATATTCGTTCTGGGAGGGGGTACCCCTACACCGACGGCAGACCGGTTTGGTAGCTCGCATGCACTTAAGATCGGTGATGAACTGTTGATGTTTGATTGTGGGCCCGCGGCGACCCACAAGCTAGTGAAAGCCGGATTGTTCCCCACCCAAGTGGACAATCTGTTCTTCACTCACCACCACTTCGACCACAACATCGACTATCCTTGTTTCCTGCTCTGCCGTTGGGACCAAGCAGCTGGTAACGGTCAGGAACTGAATGTCTATGGGCCGACACTGACTGAAGAGATCACGCAGGGCATTATCGGCGAGAACGGAGTGTTCTCCCCCGATTGGAGGGCACGTGTGGGACATCCGCTTAGTCAGCAGATCTACGTAAACCGGGGTGGAACCTTGCCCCGAATACCGCCCAATCCGCAAGCTAGGAACGTCGGGCCAGGTGATGTGGCGTCTGGCAAGGATTGGCACGTGACCGCGGCATCAGCAGAACACGTGCAACCCTTCTTGGACTCTTTGGCCTATCGCGTTGATACACCTGACGGGAGCGTGGTTTTCACCGGCGATACTCAGCCTTGTCAATCCGTGATCGACCTGGCGCGGGACGCTGACATGATGCTCTGCATGTGCTGGGACGACCAGGATGTCATGACCCAGGCCGGCGAGGCCACCGGGCAGTGTGGTACCACCGGTGCTGCTGAAATGGCCCAAGCAGCCGGCGTCAAGAAACTGGTGTTAGTGCACATGGGTCCTGGTCTTTCAGCGCAAGAGCCGTTCTATCACGCCAACTTGGCCATGCAGCGCATTTACCAAGGGGATATCGTCTTTTCTGAAGAGCTGCTCAAGATAGATTTATAAGAGCTACCGGTGCCAGCCCATGCCCTGATGATAGCCCCGCAGATACGCCACCTGGCCACCATGGACGATGTTGTCCCACACCAAGATCCCTAGAGCGTCATCCTGGACCATTGATCCGGGTGGTGTCGTCCACGGAATCTCTCGGTTCATGTCTTCATCCGACAGGCCGCTGATGTATTCGACCGCTGACGCATTAGCCGCCTCAAAGTATCCCAAAAGTACGTCTTTGGAAGGGGCTCGCCAGGCGGAAACTTGTTCGTTGGTCCAGCCCATTCCCATGTCGTCTGGCTCGTCCGGCATGTTGAATTTTACATACCAGCCGCCCTCCGACCATATCTGAGGCACGTTCTTGAGCCGAAGATGGATGAAACGGTCTGTGACCCGTGCCATGTGCCATATCAACCAGCTCATGGAGTTAGAATCTTCATTGGGTCGGACCGACAAAGTAGCTTCGTCTACGTCCGAAACTGCGGATTTCACCATGTCCCAATTTCGCTTTAACGCCGATAGGGTAGTTCCGTTGCTGGCCATCTTGAGCCTCCTACTTTTGTCTTGGATGAATAGAATCTAGTCCCGGACGTATCGTTCTTGTAGTCCGATAAATTCATCGGTGCGATTTACGGCTTTGAGCAGTTCAGGGGAAGCCAGTAGGTCAGATAGGCCCTCCATAGGATTTCCCTCCTTAAGGAGCTTTAAGCTGTCGTAGATAGATTTTACAACTACGGAGAACGTCGGATTGCCAAGCATCAGGATGCGAACCCCATTGGCTGCTAGAAAATCCAGGTCGTTGCGGGCATCCAAGGGCGGATTCAATATGAAGATTGGCAACGACGTTGCGCTGTGGGCCGCTTCGATCTGCTCTCGGGTCTTGACGCCAGTGAGCATCACACCTTCGGCTCCGGTTTGTGAGTATGCTCTCAGCCGGTTAACTGCCTCAGCTAAAGAACAGAGTCCAAATGCTGCAGACCGGGCAACTATGAAAGTAGAGGGATCCGTTCGGGCGGCCACGGCAGCTCTTAGTTTTCCGCTCTGCTCCTCTTCAGAAACCAGGCCCGGATCTTGTATATTGAACCGCCTGGGAACGAAATTGTCCTCAATCTCAATCGCGGCTACGCCCGCGGCTTCCATATCTCGTACGGTTCTGGTCACATTGACTGCGTTGCCAAACCCGTCTTCAGCGTCAACCATCAAGCTGATATCAACCATGCGGGTGATGCGCCGACAGTGGTCGACAACATCGGACATGTTGGACATGACGATGTCTGGAACTCCTAGATTCGCCACTTTCCCAACTGATCCGGACAATACACATATCTCGTATTCCAGCATGTGAGCGATTCGGGCGGATAACGGGTCGAAGATATTAGCGGCCAATGTACAGGTATCTTTGGATATCACCTGCCTAAATCTCTCTCGCGTGACGGACATGATTGCTACCTCGTCGGTCTGAATTCTCTAAATGATACTCGCAGTTCGCCTTGATGCCCACGTACAGTGTGAAAAACAGTGCCGTTCTCTTTAAAAGAGCTATGGGCCCTCTATTTGGGTCTTTAAACAGTAAAACCCTATATACATAGAGGTTCTCATGACGATTTTAAGGCTTACCGATGCTGACTGGTGCGGAGCACGAAGGGCCGGCGGTAAAGCGGAGAACCTAATTCGCCCAGGCCTAATAGGCGGTACGACAATAAAACCTGATAGTAATTTTTCATTTACAGTTTCGGCGAAAGTTGGAGCACACTTAAAAGAAAAGGCCCGGCACTTCAAGTGTCGGGCCTTTTCTTTAACGGTCGCTGAGCTTATAAACCTAATCGTAAGGGTGCAGCTTTATTTCCCGCAGAGCAGGAATAACTTCCTTCCCCAATAATTCTATGGACCGCATCGAGTCCTCGTGTTTCATTGGGCCTTCGTTACCATAGATCAGCAGATATCCAGGATTCAGTGTCTCAGTTACCCACTTAAGCTTCTCAATCACTGTATCAGGAGTGCCTACGATGATCACTTTGGCTTCCTGCTGATTTTCGTAGGACAGGGGGTCTCCCATGTTGCCGGCGAACACTCCGGTGGGTCGATTGCGTTTCACCTCAAGGGCTTGCCGCGACTGGTAACCAGGCGGGTCCACATGCTCCCTTGGGCCGCGTTGTCGGTGTCCTTCGGTCCATACGAAGTGACGGCCGATCTCTTGGGCCTTTTCCTCGGTGTCAGCCACTAATACCTTTAGCAAATATCCGAAGTGTTCAGGGCCTGCCTTGTACCCAGCTTCTTCAGCAGTGTCGATGTAAATCTGTTTCAGCCATTCAGTAGTCTCCATCACAGCGCCTAGGTTCATGTATGGGTGGCCATGCTGTGCGGCCCACACCACGCTCTCTGGGCTACCAGTTCCCGGGAACCAGATATCGGGCCTAGGTTTTTGCATTGGCAGCACCCAAGGGTTAACCACCCTGTACTGGTAGTGCTTCCCTTCGTAGCGGAAGGGACCCGGCTCTGTCCAGCATTTGACGATCAGGTCATGAGCCTCTTCGAACCGTTCTCGGTTCTGGGTGGGGTCGATTCCGGCCTGAAGAGTCTCAACGGCCCCGCCCCGAACGAACCCCGAGATGATGCGGCCGCCCGAGTAGCAATCAAGCATGGCTACCTCTTCGGCCATCCTGATGGGGTCGTTGACGGCGATGACGTTGCCGAGGATCGCAATCTTGGCTTTCTTAGTCAATTTGGTTATTACTGCGGCATCCAGGTTAACCGCTGGTTTACCGCACCAGTACGCGGAATGGTGCTCGTTGGTCATGATGCCGTCGAAACCAACTTCGTCAGCCAGGGCGTACTGCTCGTGGTACTCGTTATATAGCTTGTGAGCTTTTGCCGGGTCGAAGTTGCCGTTGGGAAACGCTAGCCTGCCAGACTCAAATTTTTCCAATTGGCCGTCGGAGACATATCCCTGTGCCTGCTCTGAAAACCAGTAGACTTCCATTTGATCTTTAGGCCTACTTAATTGGTCAACCATGTTATTGTCCACGCCTCCTCAGATTTGCTTGGCACACTATAACCGATTGAGCCGAAGAGACGCCAGGCGATTTGCTCTAACCGGTTTGATGGCACCAGTCGACAGAAAATGCTAATTTATCCGGAAATCTATCGCAGAGGGAATAAGGAGTGACCATGACCACCAATGCCGAGCATCACAGATGGCTCGACCTGACCGTCGAAGAAGCCCTTGAACCCAGCATGCCGATCTGCGACCCGCATCACCACTTTTGGGACCGACCTAACGACCGATATTTCCTAGACGACCTGTACAACGATCTGAGCGGTGGGCATAACGTCGTCAGCACCGTCTTCATAGAATGTCAGGCCATGTATCGTCAAAACGGCCCTGAGGAGATGAAATCGCTGGGCCAGACAGAGTTTATCCAGGGTATAGTCGCCCAGAACAATAGCGGTCAATACGGAGATGTAAACGTCGCTGCAGGAATCGTGGGTTTTGCCGACCTGGCTCTCGGAGCCGAGGTTGAGAGTGTGCTGGAAGCGCATCGATCAGTTACAGACCGGTTTTGTGGTGTCAGGCATATCACGGCCTTCGATGCCAACCCCAATGTCCCCCGTCCCCGGCCGTTCCCAGAAGGACTCTTGGGTGACGCCAAGTTCCGGGAAGGGTTCTCTGTGCTGAATAGGCTCGGTCTCAGTTTCGACGCCTACCTCTACCACCCTCAGTTGTCTGAGCTAGCCGACCTGGCAAACGCCTTCCCTGGTGTGGACATAATTTTGAACCACGTGGGCGGCCCCCTCGGAGTCGGCCCTTACTCTGGCAAGCGAGATCAGATATTTGAAGAGTGGAAGGAGAGCATTACCGCCGTGGCCGCCTGTCCCAACGTGGTGGTCAAAGTTGGTGGCCTGGTCATGCCAGTCTGTGGGTTCGACTGGCATGAACGACAGATGCCCATAACCTCTAGAGAATTGGCTCAATCGACAGCCCCCTATTACCTTCATTGCATCGAGCAGTTTGGCCCGGATCGCTGCATGTTTGAAAGCAATTTCCCGGTGGACAAGATCGCCTGTTCCTACACGGTGTTGTGGAATGCCTTCAAGCGGCTGGCACATGATTTCTCTCCCAGCGAGCAATCATCCTTGTTCCATGACACCGCAGCCCGGGTTTACCAGCTTGGTTAAGACCCAGGGACTGGACTTTAAGAACTAGCTATTGCGTTTTGGAATTGCGAAATTCGACGGAAATCCCGATATCGTTAAGGCTCGCAGAAGGGCTAGTATGGAACCTGAATTGCGCTTTCGGAGGCCTGTGGCGGTGAACGTGGACACCAATGACAGTATTTTCGTCCTGGAGACTGCCCGTCACCGATTGCAGGTTTATGACAAGGTCAAGGACTACGAAAAGCACTCCTTGGATTTGTAGGAATCGAGAGGATATACAAAAACAAGCCCCACTCGATTTTAGAGTGAGGCTTGTTCATCATCCCAGCTTTTGCAGGAATCCACTGGTTAAGTGAGGCGCCTGATTGGCTGGTCTACTTCGTTTGAGACTCTAAACCACCAACGGTGCCTCTCCTCCTGTGGGAACGTCAACGTCAAAGGCGTTTACGTTCAAGGCTAGCATCGAATAGTAGCCCATCATAGTAGTTAATTCTGTAAGCAGTTGAGGGCCGAAGTGGTCCAACGCTGCTTTGAATGTTCCTTCGCTGACCCGGTTGGTGCCGAAGAGTTCTGCGGCGTAGTCCACTACGATCTGTTCCGCATCCTGCAGTTTTGGCAGCGGCTTCTTGTCCCTGAGAGCGTCCACAAATGCGTCGCTGATTCCCTGCTTCCGAGCCCCGGCGGCGTGGGCGAACCAGATGTATTGGCAGTCTTTTGCTCGTGCGGTCATGATCATCAGTAGTTCTTGGATGTTAAGGGGAAGTTCAGATTCCTCCCTGAAGTAGAAGACCAGGTGGTTGGCCCGCTTTCGCATCTCTGGGCTGTTGATCATTACCGAGCCTGGTCCGTTCTCCATGGCGTTCCGGCTGATTGCCACCTCGTGGTCGAAGGCATCCCGATATCTCTCGGGTACCATCTCTCTAGTAACTGTGGGTGTCCGTGCCATAGTTCCCTCCATAGGTTTAGCTACAGATCATCTACTGTGCCGCATGATAGCTAGGAACCTCGAAGAGGGCAAGATTCAAGTACGAGCATAATTTGGTCTGTCCAAAAGAATCAGCGGCAACCAGCTTAGTAAGGGTAATGGGGACGCGCCACAGTTCGTGAAATCCCTAAGGGATTTTATTCGATTCGACGTCTGTGGACTTATTGATTCGCTCGGGTGAAAATATAAACGAGAATTGGCCTGCAAATTAACCAATGGGCACGGATACTTTCTAGGGGACATACAGTTGAATTTCCTCCACGTTTATTCAGGTAATCCGGTCGACCGCGGCGAAGCGGCGCGTCGGGACGACGAATGGTTGTCCGACAAAGCCAAGGACTCCACAAGCAAGTTCCTTCCCCTTCGAGACCTTAATATATTGGTCACAGACCAAGGCCAAGGTGGCTTGGGTTGGTTGGGGTCGAATGATTTGGCGCGTTTGGGGGTAGATTCAACTCCTATGTTCCTTGGATTGCTAGATGGAACGGCCCATTTTGCGATCGACATCTCAGCCCAGGAAAAAGCCTTAGGAGAATTGAGTGAGGGTAACGGGTTCAAATTTGTCGACGCCAGGTCTGTGACGGAGATTCTTAGCCCGGCGGATTCTGGGATCGTTGCTCATGCGAGAGCCAACACCAGTTGGCATAACACTCACGGCTTCTGCGGCACCTGCGGGGCAGAAACCGTAATGAAACGCGGTGGTCAGGTGCGCCAATGCTCCAAGTGCCAGAAAGAACATTACCCGCGGACCGATCCGGTGATCATTGTTGTGGTTTCCGACGGCGACCGTTGTCTGCTGGGCCAATCGCGTCGAGGGCGCTTGAACCGCACCAATACCTACTCGGCTTTAGCCGGCTTCGTAGACCAAGGTGAGTCCATAGAAGAGGCTGTGGCGCGGGAAGTTATGGAAGAGGCCGGTATACAGGTCGGTCAGGTTCGCTATCACTCGTCGCAGCCTTGGCCGTTTCCGTCGTCGTTGATGATCGGATGCCATGCCGACGCAGCCAGTACCGAGATCAACTTCGATGAAGAAGAGATGAACGATGTCAGGTGGTTCTCCCGCGACGAAGTGTTAGCGGCGCTTCAAGGCAAGAACGAGAACCTGAACGTTCCGCAGCCCATAGCGATAGCCCACCACCTGATAACGGCCTGGGTAAACAGAGACGGCTAGAATTTTCCTTAAGGCCTGAACTGCCAGGTCTCTCATCTTCAGGGTTAATATCAGGGTGATGTGACAGTAGGGTACCCCTGTTCAACTCGTTGCCCCTATAATAACCCGCGTCTGTCCCCACTCTGCGCATGATTTGCTCGCAGAACCTCGGAGGGTCGGAAACCTCATTCAAGGAGAACTTCTCGCTATGACTCAAACACTACAGATCGACCGCGACAGAACGGCAGTTGTCATCATGGATTTCCAGCAGAGGATAGTCGCCAATAATGCCAGTGATCCTGACGGCGTGGTGACGCAGGCAGCATCGGTGTTGGAGGGCGCACGTAAGGCCGGAATACCTGTCATATACGTCATTCATCGGGGTGGTGCTTTGACCGAATATGCACCGGATGTTGAATTGCATCCCGGAGTTCTTCCCGCCGACGGTGAGAAGATTATCACTAAGGTCCGCCCAGGCCCATTTTCAACCACAGATCTGGACGTCACACTACGTGAATTAGGCTGTGACACAATCGTCATCATGGGTGTTTCCACGAGTGGGTGTGTTCTTTCATGCACACGATGGGCAGTCGACGTGAACTACAAGTTCGTCGTTGTATCGGACGCTTGTTCAGACGGAGACACTGAGGTGCACCGGGTCTTGACTGAAAAGGTGTATCCACGCTTCGGAACGGTGGTGAACACCCAGGAGTTCCTGAACGCCATCTGAATCAGACAATAACGTCCGGAGAACAGATATGAAATACGATGTCATAGTCGTAGGCGGCGGATCCGCTGGCTCCGTCGTCGCAGCCAGGCTGGCAGAAGATCCCAACACCAATGTTATGCTGCTTGAAGCGGGCACAGACTACCCTGATATCACCAATCTACCCTACGAAATCCAGTACGGACACACCCGCGCCGCTGAGGAGCCAGGTGCCGAACATAACTGGTCCCTGCAAGGGACGATAACGGAGGAGCAGGGCGAGATTCATGTCGCTCAAGGTAAGGTTATCGGCGGTGGCGGTTCCATAAATGGGCAGGTCTACCTGAGAGGCATTCCGCAAGACTTCGATGACTGGGCGTCATGGGGCAATGATGAGTGGTCATACACCAAGGTTCTGCCTTATTTCCGCAAGCAAGAGACTGACATGGATATCAGAGATGATTTCCATGGGACGGATGGCCCGCTACCCATTAGCCGTAAAGAGGGTGAGACCTGGCCGGTGATTCAGTCGGCGTTCCACACCGCTTGCTTGCAGAACGGGTATGACACCACCGAAGATATGAACGGGGTCAATCCCACCGGCGTGGGGATGGTGCCGATGAACAACCAGAATGGTGTCAGGATGAGCACCGCCATAACCCACCTATCCCCCATGCGCCACCGGCTCAATCTCACCATCAGAGGAAATGTATTTGTTCGCAAGGTGATTATCGAAAACGGCCAGGTGAAGGGAATAGAGGCCGAGAGCGGCGGTGAGGTGTTTACCCTCGAGAGTGAAAAGGTAGTGCTTTCCGCGGGAGCCCTGAAATCGCCGCATATCCTCATGCTATCGGGCATCGGTCCGAAAGACCAACTTGATGAGTTCGATGTGCAAGTATTGCAAGATACACCGGGTGTAGGTGCCAACCTACGCAACCATCCGATCTCGCCTATATCGTTCCGTGTAAAAGAGGGAATACCGCTGGTGCCGGACGCATCAAGCGTTCGCATCGCCCTCCGGTACACTGCCGCCGGCTCACAGGAATCCAACGATATGATGATGACCACTAGCTCGGTCTTCAGCCCTTTTACGGGTGAAGCGCTTCCCGACCGTATCGGCCGCATCTCGTGCGTGATCGAATTGCCTGCAGGCGCTGGCTTCGTCCGGCTGGCATCGTCTGACCCCACCGTGCAGCCTAAGTTTGACTACCGCTACTTCAGTCATCCAGAGGACATGCGCCGCATGAGGGATGGCATTCGGTTGGCCGTGAAGATATTGGAAACGGACGCCTATAAAGCTGTATCCGACGAGCGGACTGCACCTGATGAAGAGACATTAAGCGATGACGACGCCCTAGACCTTTGGATAAGGCAGACCGTTGGCTCGGCCCGCCACGTGTCCGGGACCTGTAAGATTGGCCCCGATTCCGATCCACTGGCCGTGGTGGACCAGCAGTGCCGCGTTAAGGGCGTTCAAGGTCTATGGATCGCCGATTCTTCAGTTATGCCCCAAGTGCCACGAGCCAATGCCAACGCCACAGCCATCATGATCGGTGAGAGAGTGGCCGAGTGGGCTGCGTAGCAGTGCTCATGTAACTTCAATGCCGGCAGTGAGGCTGGCAGGGCAGTAGTTGGGTATTGGGAGGGACTTTGGCGTTAGCCATCGCTTTTGCATTCCTGGCGGCCTGGGGCTTCGCCGGCGGCAATGTACTTGTCCGAGTGGGCACCCAGAAAGTCCCGGCGCCGACCGCTACGTTACTGACCATACTCAGCGGTACGGTTGTGGTCTTGGGTTTAGCGTTAATCCTGAGACTCGAGGAGATATTCTCTCTCTCGCTCGAGGCCATGGGCTGGATATTGGTAATGGGGATCATGGGCTACCCCATGGCCCGCCTCTTCATCATTACCGCCATCTCCATGGTGGGAGCGACCCGGGCTGTTCCCATGTCTGCCTTACAGCCAGTCGTAGCATTCACATTGGGTGTTCTTTTGCTGGGCGAGCACCCAAATGTATTGGTCGTGGTCGGCACCCCAATTATAGTCTTGGGGCTCTTCTTCGTTGTGATGCCAAGACGTGGAGGGTCCTCTACTGACGGGATTGCAAATTTCCGGAGATTGGGTTACCTGTTTGCGATTGGCGCGGCGGTGACCTTTGCCAGCAGAGACGTCATCAGTCGGCATGTGGTCTCCGGTCTAATCGACCCGTTGGTGGCTGTCGGTCTAGCGTTGGCGGTAGGCGGCGTAATCTTATCTATCTTATTGCACCGTCAGGTAGCCTCTACCATTCAGGAGTTACCCAAGAACTATCTGGTGATGTGCGCTTTGGCTGGTGTGTTCCAAGGGTTGGCTGTAATGTGTTTGTTTCAGGCATTGAGCCGTGCGCCGGTTACGGTGGTGAGCCCGATTTACGGTTTACAGCCGCTGATAACCCTGGGACTGGCCCACATGTTCTTAAGGCAGGTGGAAGCCTTGGACTGGCTATTGGCTATTGGCACGGCGATCAGTGTGGCAGGCGTGATATTGGTGATAATCGGGGCGACCGGCTAACCGATTTGCAAGGGACACCGCCATCAGATAACCCGTGACAATCCGAACCCACCGCCTCTTGCGATATATGTTATACTCGCCTCCGGTGGTATTAATCTGTGTCTCTCTATAGGCATACTAGATCGGTCTACGGGAATCCACGGGCGTTTCGCCCATCAGGGTCCTCCTTTGAAGTTCCGCGTCTTTTCGTCTCGGTGACCAGACTTTTGCCAACTCTACACGAACAGGGAAGTCATCTATGAGCTACCAGGACAGGAATCTTACATGCGTGGAGTGTGGACAATCGTTCATCTTCTCGGCAGACGATCAGTCGTATCATGCCGAAAAAGGTTATACGAACGAGCCTAAGCGTTGTCCTTCTTGCCGTCAGGCGAGGCGCGCCAACCGTTCTTCCGACGGCTTCGGCTTTGACCGGGGTCCTCGCGAGATGCACACCGTCATTTGCGCCGAGTGCGGAAATGAAGCCACGGTGCCGTTCCGGCCCCGCGGTGATCGCCCAGTCTACTGCAGCGATTGCTTCAGCAGGCAGGGTGGTGGTGCTGGCGGCGGACGCTACTAAGCCGACGCTCACGTAAGTCTATTCCTTGAAGGGCGTTCATTCGCCCTTTATACCGAAAACAGAATAACAACACGCCCCGGCGAATTTCGCCGGGGCGTAGTCTTTCAGACCCTAGTGAACGGTCTGAGGATAGCTAAACTTCGGCGAACTCGATCACACAATCGACGATTACGGCCGTGTTCCTCGGCAGTACGGCCATACCGGGCGCCGATCTACTGTGTTTGCCCACTTCACCGAACAGTTCCACGAAGAGGTCTGAAGCCCCGTCAACCACTCTAGCTTGTTCTTCGAAGCCTGGTGAACTATTGACCATTCCAAAGACCTTCAGTATTCCGGTGACACGGTCAAGGTCACCCAATTCCACTTTCATACGTGCTAACAAGTTAAGGGCGCACCATTTGGCTGCCTCATAACCTTGTTCCACCGTCAGGTCTTCCCCAAGCTTTCCACTGATGCGGGAACCGTCTGCTCTCCGCGAACCCACGCCAGCCATCCACATGATGTTCCCGCTACTAGAGGCCGAAAGATAGTTGCCGATTGGTTCAGGCGGCGGCGGCAGGGTGTATCCCAGCTCAACGAGCCTGGACTCAACTATAGGCATCGGTCTACTTGGCCTCGTTCAAACATTCTATAAGAAGGTCTAAACCGCGCTTGGCAAACACCCACATGTTCTTCTCGCGGTCGGTGTCACCGGTCTCAAGAGTGATGACTTTTTCAACCGGTCCGCTCACGGCGAAACAGGCGTGGCCAGACGAATCCCCGTACCGGTTTCCGGTCGGTCCACTGGCTCCGGTTTCGGCGAGTGCCCAGTCGGTTCCCAAAGCCCTTCGGATGGTCTGGGCGTTCAGTAGCGCATACGGCTCGCTGCTGGCGCGCATTCCTTCCATCGTCTCGTCAGGGACGAGGAGGAGCCCTTTCTGAGCGACCCGTGTGTAGATCGTGCTACCGCCCACATAGTAGTCGGATGCGCCAGGTATCGACACCAAAGCCGCCGATATCAGGCCGCCACAGGACGATTCGGCAACGGCGATACTCTGGCCGCTTGCTTTCAATAGTGTTGCCGCAGGTGTGGCCAGGGAAGTTAGGTCTGGCATGAGATCCCTCCGGTGTCAGATTTAAATTTTGAATCGAGCCTAGTTCAAGGCATAGTTATTCTACATTAGGAGAGAAACTAGGCACACCACAGGCGGATCGATGATGTATTCTGCGAATATAGGCGTTGTTGAGTTACTTGGTAGCTACGATAAACAACCGCTTGAACGGAAACACGGTCTTGCCGTCGACGCGATTTGGATAAGCTTTCGCTACTTTCTCAGTGTACGAGGCTAGAAATGCTACACCCTCCTCGTCGCTCAGGTTGTCTAGCAATGGGCGGAGCATGGTGCCCTTGGTCCACTCAACGACCGGGTTATCGCCTTCTAGGATATGCATGTAAGTGGTTTCCCACATGTCTATGGAGCTGGACAGGCGGCTGATGAGGTCATAGTAGAAAGAGGGCTCAGCGACAGGTTGCTCGCGTTGAAAGGGGGCCAGACGCTCGGCCCAGGCTCCTTCGCGGACCGTGTCGGCGATGGAGGTGTGGCTCGGTGCGCTGAAATTCTCCGGCATTTGTACCGCTAGAACGCCGCCAGGTTTAACGGCGCCCATCAGCTGCGGAAAAAGCTGCTCGTGGCCGTCCAGCCAGTGCAGAGCCGCATTAGAGTAGACAACATCGGTCGGGTGCTTTGGCTGCCAGCCGTTGAGGTCTGCGTGCTGCCAATGAACTCCGGTCTCAACGTCAACGGCCCGCTCCAGCATGCTGGCTGACGAGTCGACACCGGTAACATCAGCGCCCCGCCAACGTTTTTTCAAATTCCCGGTGAGTGTCCCGGTACAGCAGCCAAGGTCAAACACGGTGTCG
>JAKUNK010000004.1:0-27500 GCA_022451945.1 Dehalococcoidia bacterium | reverse complement strand
GCGGTCGTGTTGAATACCACCGGCCCCTTCAGCAGGGACACGATGTCATTTATGCGGACGGTGATAGAGGCGGGGGTGCCCTACGCTGATATCAATGATGATGTGGAGACCCTTCAGAGGGTATTTGAGTCCGAATACCTGGACTCTTTGGCCAAGCACCGGGGAGTTGGCGTGCTGCCGGGTTTGGGCGCTAGCCCTGGCCAGACCAACGTGTTGTCCAGGCACCTGGCTGGCCGGATGGACATTGTTGAAGAGGTCCGATTTTTCATGGTGAATGACGCTAGCGACAGCAGCGAGTCGGTCTGGCGGCACCGGCTGGCCCTCTTCGGTCAGTCCGTCTTATTATATGACTGCGGACGATGGACCCAGACTCCGGGCATGTCCGAATTCCAAGACATTGAATTTCCGTCCCCTTGGGCGAGCATTCGTTGTTACACTGTGGGACTGGAAACGGTAACGATACCAACCTCGTTCCCCAGTTTGAGGCACGCATCAGTATGGCGTGGCTTTTCCGATCCGACAACGACGGAGACGCTCAAAGGCTTAATTGACTCTGGGTTCTCTGCTGAAGATCCGGTCATCGTGGACGGTGTGCCTGTCTCCCCTGCTGGAATGGCGGCGGCGATGTTAGCCGGGTCGCCGCCCAAAGGCAGTGGTGGCGTCGTTGATAGACTGCCACGGCAGGTCCGCGTAAAAGGNATAAAGGATGGCCGCCCTGCGGAACTGACCATGACCTATTCGTTTCCACCAGGAGATAATGCCATGCCCACCGCTTCTTGTTTGGTGGTCGGAGCAGGTCTCCTGGTTAACCGTGAGCTGCCGGGGCCGGGCGTATTTCCACCAGAGGCAATGGATCCGGCCCCGTTTATGTGGGACATGGAGTCCAGGGGTGTCCACTTCAAGCTGGAGGACTCTGCCAGCACACGTACCTAAAAGACATTCAATTTCTAGAAAGAGACAAAGCTAATCGGAACGGAAGTTCCTGGGAGGAAAGGAATATATGGAGCGCACTTTGGTGCTGGTGAAACCCGATGGGGTACAACGCGGATTGATAGGTGAGGTCATAAACCGCCTGGAACAGCGGGGCCTTAAATTGGTTGGCATGAAATTGATGGAAGTGGATGACGCCTTGGCCCGGCAACACTACGGCGAGCATGTAGATCGGCCTTTCTTCGGGGGGTTGGTAGAATTCATCACCTCCGCTCCGGTGGTCGCCATGGCCTGGGAGGCGGACGACGCGGTTGAAGCTGTCAGAAACACAATGGGACAGACCAATCCCACGTCTTCGCCACCTGGCACCATCCGGGGAGACTTGGGCCTGGATATCGGCCGGAACCTCGTGCACGGATCGGACAGCCCGGAGTCGGCACAACGGGAACTGTCGTTGTTCTTTAGCGACGGCGAGTTGCTGGACTACACACGCTCGAACGATCCTTGGATCAAAGAGTAACGCTGGGGGCAGAGAGTCTTTCCAGGCTGAGGTTTATACACCCAAAGGGGCGGGTTGAAAACACACATCTCCTCATGGTGAGGCGCTCATGCTTAGGCACGGGTGTTTGACCCACTATATCTTAAAACCGGTTGGGCGCTAGAGAATTCTGACCACCTGTGGCGCCCGGGCCCAGAGACGTTCTAGGCCGAAAAACTCGCGCTCGTCTGGGTCGAATATGTGGACAATCACATCACTGCAATCCATGAGCACCCAGCCAGAATTAGCGCTGCCTTCCCGCCTGTGTATGGAAAGTTTTGACTCTTTGAGAGTGGTGAGGATGTCGTCTTCCAGGGCTTGGATCAAGCGGGAGGAGTCTGCGGACATAATCACGAAGTAGTCGGTGAATGAGGCCAGCTCTCTCAAGTCCAGCATTACGATGTCGGACGCAAGCTTCTCCGAGGCCACTTCGACAATCAATTGCGCGACTTCCGAAGGATCCAATTTCTGGGTTGTCAGTTCAATCCTCCAAATCTTGCCAAAACATCTGATTAACCAGGGAAATCTAGGACTGTTCCGAGTATAGGCCAGGCGTGGATTGAGGTCAACGTAATGACTAGGCGGCGAAAGTCGATCTATAGCAAGCGCGCAATGGGATCTTGTTAATCACGTGGCGTCAGTAGCCTGGATAAGACGGTTTAACGGCCGGTTTTCGAACCGGCGAGGAACAGATGCGCATCATTCGATCTATAGGGATAGCGGCCTTTGCTGTCGTTCTGGCCCAGGCCGTGGCTTGTGGCGGCAGCAGCGACGATGTCGGTAATGGTAGCTCAGCCAACCTGGTGCCTAAACGTTCCAACATTGCTGTCGAGCGGAATTCAGACCATGTGCCCGAAGGTCAGAATATTGATTACCGTACTATTCCCCCAACATCCGGTCAGCACTGGAGCCGTTGGGCGGATTGCGGGTTCTATATTGAGAGCTTGCCGGACGAGCGCATCGTCCATAATCTGGAGCACGGCAATATAGTGGTCAGCTATAACTTAGTCAACCCGGCCCAGGTAACGGAACTACGCAACAATTTGGAAGACCTGAACCTGTTCGAAGACTGGGGCGTGGCCCGCCCGTATGACCAAATCAAGGAAGGTCGTGTTGTGCTCACCGCTTGGGGGCGAATGCATTCGATGACCGGTGTGAGGCCTGGAGAGATCGAAAGGTTTTTCAAAACCTTTGCAGGAGATGGTGGGCCTGAGCGTGTCCGTTGCCGACCATAATCTGTTCCAACAAATGGGCATCTTTGGTGCCTGGGCACGCTTTTTGAATTTGCGAACGCCGAAGCTAGCCTTTGCCCATATTCCATATAATCTATTTCAATAGATTGGAGCCTGAGGCAGCCGTAGCCAGAATGGGTTGCCAGGCATGGCTGACCAACACTGGGACTTGTACCATTCTGATATTGTGATATATTTAACAAAATCGTTTAGCAGCCCTGTTTTTCAGGGAGAGTTGCTCTTACGCCGCGCCTAGCGGCTGCTTGGTGTTTCCCGCCCCTGACGAATCGATGTCGGCGCTTGGTCATTGAGACAGAAAGGTTTTCGACTGATGGACCCATTAAAAGAGTTGGCTAAGAATGGACTGTACTCACCGGAGCAGGAACACGATGCTTGCGGCGTGGGTGTGGTCGCCAATATCAAAGGCCAGAAGACCAACCAGATTATTAACGAAGGTGTTCAGGTTCTCATCAACCTTGGACACCGTGGCGCCGCCGGGCGCGACCCGGAGACCGGAGACGGCGCTGGTATGTTGATTCAGATGCCCGCCAAGCTGTTCGAACGCGAAGCGCCCTCATTGGGCATCGACCTCCCTGCAGCCGGCCAGTACGGGGTGGGCATGGTGTTCATGCCGCCTGAGGCCCAATCGGAATGCCGTGGATTGATTGCTAAAGTCGTCGAAGCCGAAGGATTGAACGTACTAGGCTGGCGTAACGTCCCTGTGGACCACTCCAAGATTGGGGAAGACGCTCGAGAGGTATGCCCTGCTATCGCCCAAGTATTCATCGGTCCAGGGCCTGACACCGAGGACGAAGACCAACTTGAGCGGAAGCTATTCGTGGTGAGAAAGGTACTCGAGCACTCTATTGGGGAGACAGGACTGACAGATGAGCAGGCTGATTGCTTCTATATCTGCAGCATGTCTTGCAACACGATTGTATATAAGGGCCTGCTCATGGCCCATCAAATAGCCGAGTTCTACAAAGACTTGCAAGACCAGGATGTGGTCAGCGCCTTTGCGTTAGTCCACTCCCGGTTCAGCACTAACACCCTAGGCAGTTGGCGGCTAGCCCACCCCTACCGGTACCTCGCCCACAACGGTGAGATCAACACTCTACGGGGCAACGTCAACTGGATGCACGCCCGAGAGGCCCAGTTCCAGTCATCGCTGTTCGGCGGAGATATGGCCAAAATCGCCCCGGTGACCAACGCCGGCGATAGCGATACCGCTAGTCTGGATAACGCCCTGGAATTGCTCCAGATGACTGGCCGCAAGTTGGATCATGCCTTGTTGATGCTCATACCGGAAGCGTGGGATCAGCACGAGACCATGTCCCAGGAGAAGAAGGATTTCTACGAATATCACTCTTCTCTGATGGAGCCATGGGACGGCCCGGCTATGATCGTTGCTTCTGATGGAAGGAGTATCTGCGCCCTTCTGGACCGCAACGGACTAAGGCCATTCCGTTACCTTGTCACGAATGATGACAAGCTTGTGATGGCTTCTGAGACTGGTGTATTGGAAGTGCCCCCGGCCGACGTCAAATTTAAAGGCCGGTTGCAGCCAGGCCGCATGTTCCTGGTCAGCTTAGAGCAAGGCCGGATAATCGACGACGAAGAACTGAAGGACAACCTGGCCAGAAAGAATCCATACGGCCAATGGCTGAAAGACAACAAAATTACGCTCGAAGATTTGCCTGTAGCACCTGAACTTCCAGCCCTGGACGTTGGCGAACTCGTGCGTTTGCAGAAGGCCTTTGGCTACACCATCGAAGAGATTAGGATGCTCACCTCGGTAATGGCTGAGAAAGGTACTGAGGCTATAGGCTCGATGGGCAACGACACTCCGTTGGCAGTCCTGTCCGACCAGAACCAGATTCTCTACCATTACTTCAAGCAGCTGTTCGCACAGGTGACCAACCCGCCTCTAGACGCCATTCGAGAGGAGCTGGTCACATCAATTGGAGCCTTTGTTGGTAGCGAGCAGAACCTGTTTGAAGAGACGCCAGAGCACTGCCGTCAACTTAGGCTGGCGTCGCCCGTTATTTCGGATGCTGAGTTGGCCCAGATCAAAGCTCTAGACGAACCGGGCTTGCGCGCCTGTACCTTGTCTGCTCTATATGACCGAGAGGCTGGAGATGGGGCTCTCAAGACGGCTCTGGATATACTCACGGCTCAGGCGTCCAAATCCATCGAGAATGGCCGCTCGATAATCGTATTATCAGACCGCGGAGCAGACAGTCGCTGGGTGCCGATTCCCAGCTTGCTGACCGTCTCTGCAGTTCACCACCACCTGATTCGAGAAGGCACCCGGACCAAGGTAGGTCTCGTGCTGGAATCTGGTGACGCCAGAGAAGTCCACCACTTTGCATTGCTCATTGGCTATGGCGCTGGTGCAGTCAACCCGTACTTGGCTCTGGCCACTGTCAAAAACTTGGCCGAGACTGATCAGATAAACGGCACCAAGCCCGGATACGCTCAGAAGAATTTCATGAAGGCCAATGAAAAAGGCGTGCTGAAAGTGATGTCCAAGATGGGCATATCCACGGTTCAGAGCTACCGAGGCGCACAGATCTTCGAAGCAATCGGCCTAAACCAAGAGCTAATCGACGAGTATTTCACGGGGACACCGTCTCGGGTGGGCGGTATCGGCCTAGATGGACTAGAACGTGAGACTTCAGATCGTCACCACCTCGCCTTTGGGTCGCCAAAGATAGCTACTAAACAGGACCTCGATATGGGCGGGGCGTATCAGTGGCGACGCGGCGGGGAGCATCACCAATGGAACCCTGAAATCATCGCGAAGCTGCAACACGCCGCCAGAACAAACAGCTGGGGCGCATATAAAGAATTCAGTCGCCGGTCGGATGACGAGACTCGGCGATTGGCCAATCTGCGCGGCCTGCTGAACTTTAGGAAAGACCTGAAGCCAGTACCCATTGATGAAGTGGAACCAGCTTCGGAGATAGTGAAACGGTTCGCCACCGGGGCGGCTTCATTAGGCTCCATTAGCCGTGAGGCTCACGAAGCCATGGCGATTGCCATGAACCGGATTGGTGCGCGGAGCAACACAGGGGAAGGCGGAGAGGATTACCTTCGGTACTCCTTAGATGAGAATGGTGACTCCCGGAGTAGCGCCATCAAGCAGGTAGCTTCGGGTAGGTTCGGTGTGACGGCTAACTACCTGATTAACGCCACCGACCTGCAGATTAAGATGGCTCAAGGGGCCAAACCCGGTGAGGGCGGACAGCTTCCTGGCCACAAGGTTGATGAATATATCGGAAGTGTGAGGAAGACCACTCCGGGTGTGGAGTTGATTTCGCCGCCGCCGCATCACGACATCTATTCCATTGAAGACTTGGCCCAGTTGATCCATGACCTGAAGAATATTAACCCGGACGCTAGGATTCACGTGAAACTGGTGGCCGAGGTTGGCGTCGGGACCATCGCGGCTGGCGTTGCCAAAGGCCACGGTGACGTGGTGCTGATTAGCGGACATGACGGAGGCACCGGCGCATCCCCTGAATCTTCCATCAAACATGCCGGGATACCATGGGAACTGGGCGTCGCTGAGACCCAGCAAGTATTGGTCGCAAATGGACTACGGAGCCGTATCGTGCTCCAGACCGACGGTCAACTGAAAACCGGCCGTGATGCGGCCATCGCCACATTGCTGGGAGCTGAAGAATTCGGTTTTGCCACTTCAGCCCTGGTAGTGAGTGGTTGTATCATGCTCCGCAAATGCCACATGAATACCTGTTCTGTGGGAATCGCGACACAGGACCCAGAACTCCGCAAGCAGTTCGCAGGCAAGCCAGAACACTTAGTCACCTACTTCATGTTCGTTGCGGAGGAGATGCGGGAGATCATGGCCGAGGTTGGTTTTCGGACAGTGGCCGAGATGATTGGTCGGACCGATGTCCTAGATTACCAGGACGCTGCGAATCACTGGAAATCTGAAGGAATGGACTTCTCCCGACTGCTGTACCGCCAGGAGTCCAACGACCCTAATGAACCTGTTTATTGCGACCGTGAGCAAGACCACGGCCTGGATAAAGCGCTAGATAATGAGTTGATTGCTCAGGCGCAGCCGGCTTTGGACAACCGCTCTAGGGTCGATATCGATTTGCCGATCTACAATTCCAACCGAACTGTTGGAGCCATGCTCAGCGGAAAGATTGCCAAAGAGTATGGTGAAGATGGTCTGCCGGATGGCACAATCAACATCAAACTTACAGGGTCAGCCGGGCAGAGTTTCGGCGCGTTCTTGGCCCGAGGCATAAACGTTAACCTGCACGGGGACACTAACGACTACATGGGCAAGGGGATGTCCGGTGGCCGAATAGTGGTCATCCCTCATCCCGATTCTACATTTGTGCCAGAAGAGAACATCATAATCGGCAATGTGGCGATGTATGGGGCCACTGGTGGTGATGTGTTTATTCGTGGTATGGCCGGCGAGCGGTTCTGTGTCCGCAACAGCGGAGTGAGGACAGTCGTTGAAGCCGTGGGAGACCATGGCTGCGAATATATGACCGGTGGTGTCGCCGTGGTATTGGGCCCCACCGGCCGGAACTTCGCCGCGGGTATGAGCGGTGGGATCGCATTCGTTTATGACAAATATGATTGCCTAAAAATCTCATTTAATGACGGCATGGCCGACATGGAAGAAGTGACCGATCTCGAAGACGTCGCGCTCCTTAAAGGGCTTATCGAAGACCACAAGAAATATACTGGTAGCACCTCGGCGACTGAGATTCTCGGCGATTGGGATGTGGCTTTGAAGCAGTTCAAGAAGATCATGCCCAGGGATTACCGTCGAGTGCTGGAAGAGCGGAAACGCAGGCTCCAAGAGGGCACGGAACGGGAACTTGAAGCGGTCGGAAATGGGTAAACCGACAGGCTTCATAGAATCTGGCCGTCAACCTCCACAGAGGCGATCCCCAACGGAGAGAAAGGGCGACTACCGCGAGTTCTACCAGCCTTGGGGCGAAGAACAAGCCCGTGAGCAAAGCTCCCGTTGCATGGATTGCGCCGTACCCTTCTGTCATATGGGCTGCCCTCTAGGGAACGTTATTCCTGAGTTCAACGACCAGGTATATAAAGGCGACTGGGAGGGCGCCTTGGCTACGCTTCTTTCTACCAACAACTTTCCTGAATTCACCGGCCGAGTGTGTCCTGCTCCTTGTGAGGCCAGCTGTGTCCTAAGCATAAATTCCGACCCAGTTACCATTGAGTACATCGAGAAAGAGATTGCCGAGCGAGGTTACGAGAACGGTTGGATGAAGCCCCAGCTGCCGGCCAAGCGTACCGGGAAAAAAGTAGCGGTGGTGGGCTCCGGACCGTCGGGCCTGGCCGCTGCCCAGCAGTTGAACCGCGCCGGACATTTGGTGACCGTGATGGAACGCGCCAGTTACCTCGGCGGCCTTCTCTCCCTGGGAATCCCTGAATTCAAACTGGAAAAGAACGTCGTTCAACGCCGCATCGATTTGATGACACAAGAAGGCATCACCTTCCTGACCGATACCGATGTTGGTGTCGATTTCCCAGTCGAAAATCTGCTTTCCGAATTTCACGCGGTCTGCTTGGCCTGCGGTTCCACGCAAGCCAGGGAATTAGACGTGCCAGGCCGGGAGTTGGAGGGCGTCCATCTGGCTATGGAATACCTCTCCCAGCAGAACCGGGTGTTGTCAGGCGAAGAGATTCCTCCGGGAGAGCGTATAGAGGCTGAAGGCAAACGGGTTGTCATATTGGGCGGAGGAGACACAGGCGCGGACTGTCTAGGCACCGCCATCCGACAAGGTGCCGAGGTCGTGCATCAACTGGAACTGCTCGGCGAACCTCCGGAGGAGCGCCCCGCTAGCAACCCTTGGCCTCAGTGGCCCCAAGTGTCCCGTTTATCCCCTGCGCACGACGAGGGTGGAATCCGCGATTATTCGATCCTGACCAAGTCTTTTTCGGGCAGCGGCGGGAAACTGGAAAAGCTTCAAGCTGTTAGGGTTGAATGGAAGCCAGGTGAGAGTGGACGCTCGTCCATGGAAGAGATTCCTGGCAGCGAGTTTGAGATTGAAACCGAACTCACCTTGCTGGCGATGGGATTTCTTCATCCCGAGCAAGACGGAATGCTGGCTCAGATCGGCGTCGATCTGGACGGCCGGGGCAACGTGGCGCTAGACAGCAACCGCATGAGCAGCGTTCCTGGGGTCTTCGCAGCGGGAGACGCCGCCAGAGGTCAATCCCTGGTTGTCTGGGCCATCGCCGAAGGCAGGGAGACCGCCCGAGCCATGGACCTGTACCTCATGGGAGAGACCTTCCTCCCACACTCACTTCCTGATAACGTCTAGATCGGACCCGGCGAGCTTTCTTCTAGATCGCATTCGTAGCCTGACCTTCCCTCAAGAAGGGAGGGATTCTCCCGTTTGCGCTACGAAGAGCTCATATAAACTGGCTTTACTAATTCACTTGGAACGAAGGCCTGGCAAAGTAACTTGTTTAGGTTAACCTGCTGAATGGCAAAACTAACGGCCGGAACTGAATAGTTCGAACACGTAAGGGAATTTGGGGAGTTCAGAGATCACCCTCACCCTCAGATTGTGATCTTCTTGGCGCATGCCGGGATTCTCGAATCCATGAGAAGGGCTTTGATTCTCAAGCACTTCCGCGGCTTTTCCCATGGCTGTCTTGGCCAGGTCGGGGTCTGTGAAGCCGATGAGAGAGTGGAACACGGTCCGGTTGCCGGAGAGAACATCGGCGCTTATCACGACACCGAGGCAACCAGACAGACCGTTGACACCTCTCAACAACGACATTCTTTCGCAATCGGATCGCACTCCGGCAACGAACCCTGAAGGTACGCCGCCTAACAATTCCAAAAGACCAGGCGTGTCTAGCATCTGAGCCGAGCGACCATCGAATGCGTCTAACGACGTCTCTGCGAGGATTCTTGCTCCTTGGGCGGTTTTGCCTTGGCCAGAAGTTGCGACTCCCATCGTTTCATCCGCAGAATCCATGGATAAAATCGTGCCGAGTGCGTTAATGTCCCATACATCATGGCTTTCGGAGGGGCCTTGAATCTCCGGCGTCTAAGTCAAGTCCGAAGCTTACTGACAGTTCGAGAATGTCTTCAATGGCGAAATCGGCCTGGAAGGGAGTGACTATATCGCGAGTCTTGAAATCAACGGCAATACGGCTACCGTGTTGAGGAGGCTAATGGCTATGGGCAGCACGGCGACGTCCATCCCCCAGAGTTTCTGGACTGATCAAAGTGGTCAAAGCATCGTTGGAGAGTACGCGCTCCATGTCCAAGTAGATGCTGGAGCCATAACCATTAGGGATCACGGACATAAGCTTTGTCAGTTTGGCCAGTCGTGCCGGGTCGGCAGGCGCAATAATCGCACTCGCGAATTTCACGTAGGGCACGGTCGTGGGTATTGGTGTGGCAGTCGGTTTGGCGGTAGCTTGAGAAGGAGGAGTGGCAAAACCCGACTCGGTGGAACACGCTACTAAGAATAGAGCCGTACAGACGGCAGCCAAGAACGGCGCACGGCACTGGTTCTTCCTGCCGAAGAGTAACGTGTTAATTCTGGGCGGTTACAGTTTGCTCTTCATTGACGTGGGCCAGGTATTCCCTCATGTCCAAGACTTGTACGGCGTTAGTGGTCCCCGAAACGCCTGGCAAGAAGCCGTGGACTATGGTCACGACATCGGTCTCTTCTATCGTTCCGCCTTCTAGGCCGGCTTGGATTACGGATGCCACCAGACCAGCCACGTCCCGCTGCGGAGGGATGACTCCGCCTGGCCGGATACCCCAGCCCATGCATAGCTTTTGCAGTACCGCGGGGTCGTGTGAAAAGGCGACAACGCTGGCGTTTGGTCGGAACCGAGACAACTCGAATGCTGCCCTTCCGGTGCTGGTAACCACCACCGGCTTCGAACCAAGAGAGCGAACCAACCGCGCCGCCGCAGATGTTATGGCTTGGGTGCGGTCCCTGGAACTCAAGTCGCTGAAGTACGGATAGATCGTCTCGGTCTCGGTTACGGTTGCATCGGCCATCTTGTATGCTTCGATTGGGTGCTGGCCGACCGCTGTTTCATCAGAGAGCATGACTGCGTCACACCGGTCTAGGACGGCGTTTGTTACGTCGGATATTTCGGCCCTGGTTGGCGCTGGGGCGACCACCATCGACCAGAGCATCTGGGTGGCTATCACTGATACTTTGCCCGCCTCGTTAGACTTAGCTACCAGTTGTTTCTGGACCAACGGCACTCGCTCCATCGGAATCTCAACGCCCAGATCCCCCCGGGCAACCATGATGCCATCGACCTCGGGCAGGATTGAATCTATGTTATCTACGCCCTCTCCGCGCTCTAGTTTGGCCATAACCAGCGCCTTGCTGCCGGCGGCGTTCAGGTGTTCGCGGGCGTAGAGTATGTCTTCAGCGGTCCGGACGAAGGATAGGCCGACCCAGTCCACTCCGTGCTCAACACCAAATTTAAGGGCTACCTTATCGTGTTCGGTCAAAACAGGGTCGTCGATCGGTACGCCTGGCAGGTTAACGCCTTTGTACGAAGAGACAACTCCGGAGGACTGAACGACAGCATCTACCCTGGATGAACTGGATGCTGTGACGGTGAGCCGGACGGTGCCGTCTGCGATGAATATGTTGTGGCCGGGTTTTATATTCCGGAAGGCCCCTGGGTTCGGAAATGGAAGTGCTCCTGGTTCATCCGTTTCTTCTTCCAAGACAAGGCCTACGATGTCGCCCGGGTTTAAGAGCACTGGTTCTTTCAGGGTCCCCAGGCGTAATTTGATGCCGCCTAGGTCCTGGAGAATGGCCACCGGGCGTCCGTGTTTCTCGGATAACTTCCTGATGTTGGCGATGACCTCGGCGTGTTCGCTCAATGTGCCATGGGAGAAATTCAAACGGGCGCAGTCAATCCCCTGGCCGATCAGCTGGTCCAGCATCTCTGGTTCCCTGGAAGAAGGCCCGATGGTGACCATGATTTTGGTCTTTCGCATGAAGACTGCCTCCTCGAGTTTGGAACGGGGGATGGCTTTCGACTATTCTAATTAGTCGAGCACTAAACCGATTTTTGAATCTGATTGTTCTTACTTATCGCAAATATAACAGACCGGTGAGTATTCTACGAACCGACAGCCACCAAAGATTCAAAGCAAAAATAGCATCTCAACTTAACGCGGGATGCTATTTTTGCTTTGACCAACTGATTGCTGATGGCTTTTAGTTGATCGCTAATTCCTGCTTGCGTCGAAGCGGTCTGTGGCCGCCTTGATCCCGACGTATCGGTTGGCCTGGAGTGCCTCGCGGCGTTCACTGGCCCACTCGTTCGAGGTTTGGATGCCCTGCAGGCTGCCTTGGAAATAGGGCATCACGTATCGCGCCAGAAGTTCGTAGCTCCTGTGAATCTTGTCCCGAGGCGCCCAGTCTTCGACCCGCATCATAAACTTACCGAATCCTCCAGTAAGTTCCTGTAGGCGTTCGATTCCGGCAATACAGTCGTCAGGAGTGCCGACGATCCACTGATTGTGGTCAACCATGTAGTCCACTATCTGATCTCGAGGTACGTCGGGAACCGCATTGCCCAGGGTGCGGCCGAAGTATTCAGTGACTACGTTGCCCGCGCCTTCTTTGATGTCTTTGACTGCCTGTTCTTTGCTGTCGGCCAGGTGCATGCCCATGACCACGCCCCAGTCTTCCCTGTGCATTACTTTGCCATGCTCGGCGGCCGTTTCCTCTGCGATTGACCAGAGCTCAGCCAAGGAGGTCTTCCGGATGGTGTCGCGGGGCACGCTTAGAGATAAGACGGAAGCACCGTGCTTCCCGGCCAGAGTGACGCCTGCCGGCGATTCAACCGAGGCCACGGCTACGGGGACTATTGGGTTTTGGTAGGGCCGAAGTTGCAAGACAGCCTCATTCATCTCGAACCAGTCAGTTTTGACGGAGTAGGGCTCGGTGTCAGACATGAGCCGCATGATGGCGTCCAGGGACTCTTCCATCATCGCCCGTTGTTTTTCGGGTTTGATTCCTAGCATTAGAGCGTCTGAAGCCAATGCGCCGGGACCACAGCCGAGGATTACTCTGCCCCTGGTCAGGTGGTCGAGTTGGACCATCCGGTTCGCGACCATGAATGGGTGATGGTAAGGAAGACTGGTTACGCCGGTGCCCAGTCTGATGTGGCGGGTCCGTTCGGCGGCGGTGGCCATAAACAGTTCGGGGGAGGCGATGGTCTCCCAGCCTGCGCTGTGGTGTTCCCCGATATAGGCCTCGTCGAAGCCTAGGGTATCCAGCCACTGGAGGAGCTCGAGGTCTCGTTCCAAAGCCAGGGTTGGATTTTCACCCACCCGGTGGAAAGGAGCCATGAAGACGCCGAATTTCATTCGATTGGGGATTGTCATTTTTACATCCTCTGTGAGTGTCTCAAAACGTGTTTGGGAATATAGGCTATTCTAACATTCAGCTACTAGGGACATGAGTAGGTGCAGGGAGTGCCTAGTAGCCAATAGTGTCGCTGCGGCGTTCCATCAAAAGAGTGTCGCGCCAATGTCCATAGAGGCAGCCGATGCGTTCTCTTGTGCCCACTGACCGGAATCCGCAGGATGTGTGGAGGGCGATGCTGGCCTCATTCTCCACAAAGATCATAGCTTGGAGAGTCCAGACTCCTGATAACTCAGATGACGAGATCAAGGAGTCTAACAGAAGTTTTCCGGCGCCATTGCCTCGGAAGTGCTCGGCGACATACACGCTCACTTCGGCCACTCCAGAATAGGCGTCGCGAACCGACACCGGGCTCAGGGCAGCCCAACCCACGATTTGGTCGTGGTCTTTGGCCACCAGCCGGCAGTCCGAACGGTGGCTAGAATCCCACCGCTCCCAGGCGGGAGCATCGGTCTCCACGGTGGCGTTACGGGTGGCGATGCCCTCTTCGTAAATCTGTTTGACCGCCTCCCAGTCCTCCGGACCCATGGTTTCGACGATGCAATTGGCAGTTTTCATTCTTAAGTCGGCGTCCGTTACCCCGGCATTCTCAGTCCACTGGGATACCGGGATATTAAATACGATGATCCATTGTATGGTCAGGGCCGAGCGAAGTAAACCAGGCAGCAGATCTAAGTGTTTGCTAGGCTCCCGCCCATGCGGCAGCCAAAGTGACACTCGCTAGGCAAACGTGGTATCTTTGCTGCTGGAATCACTACACAACATAACGGCAGGAGAGGTTGCGAGATGCCTAAGATTAAGCACATCGCCATTGCCACCCAGGACATTGACAGGACCGCTGGCTTTTATAAAGACGTGTTTGGATTGCGCGAGATAGCCAAATTGGAAAGTGCCAATGCTAACGGGTATTTCCTCAGCGATGGCAACGTAAACATGGCGATTCTGGACTTCCAAAATGATGCAGTTGCCGGAGAGCGCGGCAAGGACTACAGCGGAATCCACCACATTGGTTTCGAGGTCGAAGACCTCGAAGATGTTGAGGCGAAGTTAGCAGCCAATAATTCGGCCCCCATGGACTCTGTAAATCAGGCCCTGGGCGTCGGGATGGGCGGGCCTCGCCACGACAACGTTGAGATTAAGTACACCGGCCCCAACGGCGAGATGATTGACGTCTCGGCGCACGGCTGGGTTGGCACCCGTGGCTTCGACTAAGCCAACGGGTACAACCAGCACAAACAGAAGAGCGGCCCGTCCGATGGACGGGCCGCTCTTCTGTTTGTGCTGGTAGTGATTAAGCGGGTTTGAAGGCCAGGGCTGGTGACTCGTCATCCAGGTTCTCTGCATCCAGGACCATGTCCATGCCTGTCTCGATGGTCTGGGGGTTAGTACCGTCGACTCCGTTGATCATGGCGCTGATGCGGGGACCTTCTTCAAGCGCCACTATCCCAGTGCAATAGGGTTTGTCTCGCCCGTAACCTTTTGCGGACATGGCAACGGGAACTATGGAGATGCAGGTGAAGGTGCTCAGCTTGGCCTTGCCACTGAACTGGTGCCATTCCATATTGAACCCATGGCATTCCGGGCACATGGGCCGAGGTTCAGGAGAGAGGTGGCTGCAGTCCTGACACTTGACTCCAACCAATTTCTTTTCTTCTCTCAGCTTTTCGTAGAAAGTAGTGGATGTGAATTCAATAGGCATGACTACGACTCCCGACGGAGCACGTTGACCACGCAGGTTCCGCCTGTTCCTCCCACGTTGTGGGTGATTCCTACCGTAGGATGGGTCTTTTTAACCTGGCGCTCACCGGCTTCGCCTCTAAGTTGGTGGTAGATCTCAATGACCTGGCCCACCCCGGATGCGCCCACCGGATGTCCTTTGGCTTTCAGTCCACCAGAGGTGTTGATTGGATGGTCACCGTCCAGCGCAGTGCGCCCCTCATCTACCGCTCGTGGGCCTTCTCCCGGAGCGAAGAACCCCAGGTCCTCGCTAGCCACAATCTCGGCGATGGTGAAACAGTCGTGGACTTCGGCTAGGTCTATGTCTCCAACGGTTATGCCCGCCATGTCGTAAGCCTGCTGGGAGGCAGCTTTGGCGGCGGACAACGAAGTCAGCTCTTCAGAATCGTGTAGAGGTTTACCCGAGGCTTGACCGATACCCGCAATCTTGATGGGTGTGTCTGTGAAGTTGTGGTCGATGTCAGACGACACCAGCAACACGCAGGATGCGCCGTCGGTGATTGGTGCGCAGTCGTAGAGTCGTAAAGGCCAAGCAATCCAAGGGTTGGCCGCCTCGTCGTTAAGGAAGTCGAGATCTGTTTTGTAGTCGGGGACTGTTTGGCCTCTCTCTTGGGCCCGGGACATGCGTCGTTCGGCCATCTGGGTCATGGTTTGTTGGAATTGAGCTTTGGGGTTGAGGGCTCCGTTTCGGTGGTTCTTGATGGCCACTTTAAGAAGGTGGTCTAGATTGGTTTCGTATTTATCCATATGGGCTTTGGCGATGGCGCCAAAGATGCCTGGAAAGGTCAGGCCGGCTGGGACCTCATACAAGCCATCGGCAGCCGACGCGAGAACATCGGTCACACCATCGGTGGGCAGGTTGGTCATCTTCTCCATTCCGCCCACTAGGACCACGTCGTACATGCCGCTGGCGATGGCCATGACACCTTCTCTAAGGGCGCTGCCGCTGCTGGCGCAGGCGTTCTCAATCCGAGTGATGGGTATGGGAGTGATACCCAACCAATCGGCCACGATGGGTGCGGTGTGGCCTTGATGTTCAAAGAGGTCGGACGAGTAGTTACCGACGTAGGCGCACTCGATGTCCTGGATATCAAAGCCGCGGTCCATATCTTTAACCATGTCCTGGAATGCTTCCACAAATAGGTCCCGGCTGTCTTTGTTGGCGAATGCCCCGAACTGAGACAACCCAGCACCTACGATTGAAACCTGGCGGCCCAATTGGCGCTTCTTGTTGATTGTAGCCATTTAATTTTTCTCCTGGTGATTTGTGCGAGAGCCTTGGCTCGCGACGGTTCTAGAAAGACCTCTCCTCGGACGCCTTCAATCATACCAAAGAAGGCTTTGCTTTATGAAAGATAGGCACGGTGGCTAAGAAGGCCGTTCTTTACGTTCCTTCTCCCGTTCCGCTGCTTTGTCTCGCATCGGGCGCCCCTTGTCCGGATTGGGGTCCTTAATCAGGCCATATGACTGCCTGCCTTCGTGGTCTTCTGGCAGATATTCAGTTATGGGGAATCCTTCCTCATTAACAAAAAGCATTCAATGGCAATACTTGTAAATCTGCATGTCGTCGCAGGCGCAGATCCATGTACGGTGTTTAACCTCTTCATTTTTGTCTGGATAAAATCTGCACGGGCACAGGGGCCGACCAATCTCGTCTATGTTTTGGGCAAGGCCGAGTATCACCTGTTCAGTAACACCTTCGACAGGAGATACGGTGGTGCCGGATTTCTCGCAATATTTCTCGACAAAGACGCGCATCCGCTGTATAGATTTTTCGCTTGGGTCGTTAGGCATTGCTTTTATCCTGTCCGGCACAAAGGCCGTTTGATATATTATTTGGAGTAGGGCTTTCGTCCCTTTCTTAAGTAGGCAACGATTGTTAGATGTTAGCTTTCTTATTGGGATTCTAGCCCGGTTAGAAAGGTTCGATTCTTGGGATTTTACGTTCCTTTGATAACAGCCTCGCACATCTGGGCTCCCTGTAATACTTCAGCAATCACAGCTGTTTCCCAGGTGGTGTGGAAATCTCTTACGCCAATACCCACTGGAATTGCCGTGATTCCCTTTTCGATGAATACGTTGGCGTCAGAGCCGCCGCCGGTCGATTCCAATATTGGCTCCAAGTCCATTGCCGCCAGCGCTTGGCTGATGACCGATACCGTCGTGCTTTTAGCATCGACGTTGTAGGCCTGGTAGGTGTTGACTATGTCCAGGTTGATCTTTGCCTCAGGGTACCTGGATGCGACCTCATCGAATACGCCCCGGAACTTGCGTTCAACGTCGGCCAACTTTTCATTACTTCGGCTTCGGAATTCTCCATCTAGGGAAGCGTGTTCGGGGATTATGTTTCGCTTGAGTCCGCCTTCAAGCCAGCCTATGTTGGCGGTAGTCTCATAGTCGATGCGTCCCAAGGGCAGCCGCCCTAGAATCTCGGAGGCGATTAAAAGGGCGGATATGCCTTTTTCAGGTTCTAAGCCGGCATGGGCGGCACGCCCGGTAATCTCGGCTGTCACTACGTTTTGAGATGGGGCAGAGAGGATTATGCGGTTCGGCGGCCCTTCACCGTCGAATACAATCCCCTCTTTGGCGGATACCATGCTGAAGTCTAGGTGGTGGGCTCCAACCAAGCCGCCTTCCTCATGGCGAGTGAACACGATTTCGATGGCTCGATTTCCATTGTTAGATTCCATAGCTGCTGCCAGTCCTTCAAGGACTATCGCCACACCGGCCTTACAATCGCCGCCCAAGATGGTGTTACCGTCAGACCTCAGTACTTCCCCGTCCACCAAGGGATTGATTCCGCGCCCTGGTTCGACGGTATCGAGATGGGCTGAGAGCAGCAAGGGAGCTCCCTCGCCGGGCAGTTTGGCAATCACATTGTTGTAGGAGTCGTGGGACACGGTTAGTCCCAAGAACTTCAGACGAGAACTGACTTCTGCATCGATGGCATCTTCTTCGCCACTGGGACTATCGATTTGGATGAGCTCTATCAGGGTTTTCACAAGCCGGTCTTGGTCGGCCAATTCATGCCTCCGTGCTTACCACTTTTAGGTCAAGCGTCAGTTTGATTTCCCACCGAAATCAAGCTTGGGTCAAATATCGGTTGTCTTAAATACCGGCCAATTATAGGGCAAGTGATCGTTTTGGGCGAGAGCCCGCTAAATATCTCATGCTATACTCGCCGCCATGGCTATAGAGTCACAGAGGCCCCAGGTGGGTGTGGGCGTGATTTTTGTACGTGAGGGCAGAGTTTTCCTGGCCAAACGCCACGGTGCGCATGGCGAAGACACCTGGGCTTCGGCCGGCGGACACCTGGAAAATGGCGAAACTCTGGAGGAATGCGCCCGCCGAGAGGCGATGGAAGAGATGGGTGTGGCCGTGGGTGAACTACGGTTCCTCTGCGTGAGCAACATAATCGCTTACGGCAAGCATTATGTGGACATCGAATTTCTAGGCGACATCGACAACCAAGAGCCAAGGTTGATGGAGCCGGAGGCGTTCATAGACAGCGACTGGTTTCCCTTGGATGAACTACCAGATCCAATGTTCCATGCCATGAGGTACGCATTGGATAGCTACAGGTCAGGGGAGTATTACTTCCCCGGGAACTAGTTCAACTCAGTAAGTTAAACAGAAACAGACACGGAGAGTGAGATGGCAGCAAAGAAAGGAAACGGGCTGCTGATGGTCTACAGTGATGTAGCGGCCGAAAACGATGAAGAATACAACCGCTGGTACAACGAGGAGCATATCCCCGAGCGTTTGTCCATTCCGGGCGTGCTCAACGCTGCCCGCTATGAGGCGGTGCAGGGCGGACCCAAGTACCTGGCGTGCTACGAACTGGAGTCGGCTGATACTTGGCATTCCGACGCCTGGCAGAAGTGGCTCAATGAGCCGACCGAGTGGTCCAAGCGGATGTCACCTAGCGTGATTGGAACCGCCTATATCAGGAACCTTTATACCCGCATCTACCCTGATGACCTGCCTGAGGAGACCGCACAGTCTGATATGGCGCCCGTTCTTTTGGTCGGGCGGATGTCGGTGCCGGCGGAGATTGATTCCAAGTTTAACAAGGCTTACAACGAAGAGCGGTTGCCGGAGGCGCTGAAGATTCCAGGCTATATCCGGGCTAGGCGCTGGGAAGCGGTCATGGGTGCGCCCAAGTACTCCACGGTCCATGAGATGGAGTCCATGGACGTGGTAAACGGTGAAGGGTGGAAGGCTTGGAGTCCTATGGTTACTCCGGTTTGGAATACAGAGGTGCGGCCTCACATGGTCCATGAAGAGGGTTCACCGGGGATTTTCCGCCGGATACTTCCAAAATAAACACAAATCAAACTCACTTTTAACGAGTTTTGAAGGGTGCGAGCCGGAAGATTGTGGCTCGCACCCTTTTTTAGTTACTGACATACACGGCTTGACTGAAATTCGTATATTACTAAGACTAATGCTAATGAAAATGATTCAATTATTATAGACTCGCATGGTTTCGGTCGCCGTTTATGTTCAATTCCAGGCACGAAATTCCAGACACCGTTATTGGGATGCCACAAGTTGACATAAAACACCATTCTGGAAGGCTTGTTTTTGAGGCTAATTAGCCTCAAATCTGGTATAATATCGGTTGTCTGAATAGCCTCATATTTAACTCTTTGGACTTCCGTTTCCAGGTGTGAATTCCGGATTGTCTGAACAACTAATACCTATGGTGAAATAACAGCATGACGCAAACCCAAACAAGCGAATACACAGCGAAGGATATTCAGGTCCTAGAAGGCCTGGAAGCGGTCCGGGTCCGCCCTGGAATGTACATCGGGAGTACCGACCAGCGCGGACTACACCATCTGATTTATGAGATTTTGGATAACGCCGTTGACGAAGCCATGGCCGGCTATTGCGAGCGTGTTGATATCACCATATCTGTGGACGGATGGATCTCAGTCATAGACAACGGCCGAGGTATCCCCATCGACAAGCATCCCAAGACTGGCAAAAGCGCCCTTGAGACGGTAATGACAACTCTGCACGCGGGAGGCAAATTTGGAGGCGGAGCCTATAAGGTTACCGGCGGCCTCCACGGTGTGGGTGGCTCTGTTGTGAATGCGCTGTCCGAGGAATTGCGAGCTGAAGTCCGGCGCCAAGGTTGGTTGTACAGCCAAGAATACGAACGTGGCAAGCCTACAGGCGGATTGGTGAAGGGCGAAAAGACCACCGAACAAGGCACCACGGTGTCATTCAAGCCCGACCGGCAGATATTCCCCGACATCGAATACGATTTCGAGACTTTGACGTCTCACTTCAAAGAGATTGCTTATCTGAACAAAGGGTTGGAGATAGCTTTTACGAGTCATTGGCATTTCGATAAACGGCGAGGCGATATCCAGCGCACTTATTTCTTCGACGGCGGCATCGCCAATCTGGTGCGAAACGTCAACCGCAACCGCCGGACAGTGCAGTCTAGCCCTTTTTATTTCGAGAAGGTTGTGGATGAGACGTCAGTTGAGGTTGCTGTCCAGTACAACGACACGTTTTCAGAGATTGTGTACTCCTTCGCCAACTGTATCAATACGGAAGAGGGCGGTACCCACATGACTGGGTTCCGCACCGCCTTGACGCGGGTGATTAATGATTTCGCCCGCAAGCAGGGATACATCAAAGACGACCAACCAAACTTGATTGGCGACGATGTCCGTGAAGGATTGGCGGCCGTGATTAGCGTGAAGCTGACAGACCCCCAGTTCGAAGGTCAGACCAAGACTAAGCTGGGCAATGCGGAGGTCCGCGGTATAGTGGACTCGGTGGTCAGCGAAGGCCTGCAGCGCTATCTAGAGGAAAATCCTACCGATAGCAAACGGGTCGTTGAGAAATGTCTCACCTCTCAGAAGGCTCGAGAAGCGGCCAAACGGGCCCGCGACCTTGTGATTCGGAAGAACGCCCTGGATGGATCGTCTCTCCCTGGAAAGCTGGCAGACTGCGCTGAGCGCGATCCTGCCAAGTCGGAACTGTACATCGTTGAAGGTGAGTCAGCCGGAGGTTCAGCCAAAATGGGGAGAGACCGGCACTTCCAGGCCATATTGCCGTTGAAGGGAAAGATACTTAATGTGGAACGGGTCCTCCAACAACCGGACAAGATTCTCGGACATGAAGAGATTCGAGCAATGGTTGCGGCCTTGGGCGCTGGGGAGGGTGAAGAATTCGATCCGTCGAAGATTCGCTACCACAAGATCATCATCATGACTGACGCCGATGTCGACGGATCGCATATCAGGACGTTGATTCTGACCTTCTTTTACCGCCGTATGCTGCCGCTGATTGAGCAAGGGTTCTTGTACATCGCCCAGCCGCCTTTGTACCGCATACAGACCGGCAGGAAGATTGACTACACATACTCCGAAGAAGAGAAGGACGAATATCTTGCCAACCTGACCGGCAGCCGCAACCCGTCGCTTCAGCGCTACAAAGGGTTGGGAGAGATGAATCCAGATCAGTTGTGGGAGACCACGATGAATCCGGAAACTCGGCAGATGTTGGGAGTGACCGTCGACAATGCACTGGACGTTGATGATACGTTCACCACTCTCATGGGTGAACTGGTGGCTCCCCGCAAGAGCTTTATCCAGGCCCATGCCAGAAGTGTTCAGAACCTGGACGTTTAAGCTGGAAACCAGCTTTTGTAGAAGGCTGCTCAACGATGTAGCTTTGGAATCTTGGCCTAATTTGGTTTATAATTAACGCGTCGGTCTTTAATAGTCGGGTCAGCCCTTACTACCTTGCGAACCCATAAACAGACGCCGACGCATTTAACCGCAGGAGGAATACCTTGCCCGCAAAGAAGGCAGGCCGTCAGCAAGCAAAGAGGGCCTTACGCACCAGGGGAGATCGAACCGAGACCAGGTCCGCAATGGCCAAGGCATTGCGATCTGTAGAAACGGGGGATGTGGCCGAAGCTGAGAGCGCCGTCCGTGACGCACTAGTTGCTTTGGACCGGGCAGTACAGAAAGGTATTCTTCATAAGAACAATGTAAACCGACGTAAATCGCGTATGGCGGTCCGCCTGAATAAGATGAAGGTTGATTCCGCCTAACGTCTGACTCTTTAACGATGAAACGGTGCCCGCTCTCGCTTTATAGAGGGCGGGTTTTTCTTTTCTTGAGCAGATCGAACCGGCGGCATCGTGACACGGCATCGTTGACACGTAGAGAGGCCTTTGCTAGCCTATTTTCAGAACATACGTTTTATGTTAATCGCCCCTTTTCAGCCGAAAATGAACCGACGGTAAAGGAGAATATGGTTACAAGAAAGATGCCGCCCCGCAGACAGCGTATCCTGAGTTTCCTCCAGGATTTCTACTCGGAGAACGGCATCCCGCCTACCGTGAGAGACATTCAGCGAGCTTGTGATATCAGCTCAACCTCCGTAGTGGATTACAACCTCGAGAAGCTTCGCGAAGCGGGGTATATTAACCGACGCCAAGACGTAGCCCGAGGCATTGAAATACTGGATCAAGAGGGTGAACCGATCTCGAACGCCCCGCGTGTGCACATTGTCGGTGCGATAGCTGCCGGCATTCCGATTCCAGCCCTGAGCACCGAAGATGCTGGTTCTAGCCAGGAGTTCGACACTGTCGAAGTGTCCCCAGACCTGCAACGGCAACACGGACAACTGTTCGCTTTGCGGGTGAAAGGAACGTCGATGATTGACGCCCTGATCGATGATGGTGACGTGGTCATTATCAAGCCGGGGAGGGATGCCAATAATGGTGAGATGGTGGTGGCTTGGTTAAAACAAGAAGAGGAAGCGACCCTTAAAAAGTTCTACTATGAGGGCAGGCAGGTGCGGTTACAACCGGCGAACAGTACGATGGATCCTATATATTGTTCCGCGGATAACGTGGAAGTCCGTGGGAAAGTCGTATCCGTGATTCGAAACTTAGGTTAGCTGGTCTAACGTCTAATAACGCACAACCACAAACCCCCGTCCTCAGATAAAGGACGGGGGTTTGTGGTTGCAGATGCACCTGTTAATGCCGTCCGTTGCTAAGGGCCCCATACGTCGCAACGCAAAACGGTACACAATATGTCAAGGGTATCTTCCAACAGAGCGGGCCTTTCCAACCACCTGCGAAGAGGATATCACCCTGGTTCAATAAGGTCAGGATGGTGCCCACAACCAGAGCCACTATCAATGAACGCCGTAACATCGGGTGGTGCCTGACGGCGCACCTGGAGCATTTTATGGTCATGCCACCGTCTTTCGCGTCGTTGGATGTAGGTTCCTTGAACCGGAAAGACCAACTCTTCCTCGAGGTACGCCCGCACCGGCCGCATGTCGTCAATTCGTTGACATTTCCGAGATTACTCTCTAAGGCTTCGCGCATATTTGTATCTCCATTGGAGCGGCCTGATTCCCGATTGTGCTCCTGCATGGCATCGGCAATTGTAGGGGCGAGGCAAAATCGGTGTCAACGGATCTGATGGAACCGTATGCCCGGCGATTTTCCTTGAACTCGAGTGTTCCAGCAATTCTTGTTAAAATCCCTAGAGGAAATCTATACTTGATAACGCCGCATGTATCTGTCAAAACGAGCGGCCGGAAAACCCATTCGATCTGTCAGGCCATCGGGAGCAGGTAGATGTACGATTTCCATACTCACACTTTTTTAAGTGACGGAGTGCTATCACCCATTGAATTGATACGCCGTGCACTGGTTCGCGGTTACACGGCGATGGCTGTAACGGATCACGTGGGTATGGGCAACGTGGAATACGTGGTGAAAACCCTGGTGGTCGATTGCGAACAGGCTACTAAGAGATGGGATATTCTGGCACTGCCCGGAGTGGAGATTACCCATGTGCCTAAAGAAGATATCGACCTGGTAGCACGGACAGCCAAAGGGATGGGGGCTAAGCTAGTGGCGGTGCATGGGGAAACACCGGTTGAGCCGGTGGAACCTGGAACCAACGATGCGGCGCTTCGCTCGGATTTCGTGGATGTCCTGGCGCATCCGGGGCTGATTACATACGAAGAAGCCCGATTGGCGGCGGAGATGGGAATTTACCTCGAGGTGTCGGCCCGCAAAGGTCACAGTTTGGCCAATGGTCACGTAGCCAAGACGGCCAAAGACGCTGGGGCGATCACCGTGTTAGATTCGGATGCACATGAGCCTGATGACCTGCTGACGCCGGACATCAGGCAGAAGGTGGCCCGGGGAGCAGGCTTAAGCGACGACGAGGTCCATGCGCTGCTGGAAATAAATCCCCGGAGACTCTTGGCCAAGTTGGGCTTCCCGGCGGCCTGACCATTGGCATTAGTCCACTAGGATGACTTTCCAATGCGGGAAACCTTGGTACCGCATTCTGGACAGGTCCCTCTTGTTGCTGGGCGGCCGTTCTTCAGCGTGACTTGCTGAGCGTTGGATATCTCCCGTTTGTTCCTGCATTTGAAACAATAGGCTTGCATATCATTCCCCTCAAATGTTTCGCTGCGATTTTGGGAAAATGCGCTAAATTACGCTACCCGTCTATCCCTTTGGTTTACGTAATGCTAACTACTACACGAATTGGACGGACTTTGTCAAGAACTTACAATTAAATTATGCCGAAACGATAAGTCAATAATGGCAATAGTAACAGATTCCATCATAGATTCTAAAACGGAGCGGAATGGGAGGCGGAGTGGGTTATACCGAGTCGGGAGCGTACGGGGAAGGGGTGTCAGTTTGGAAGACCTTGACCGGTCGCCATGTGTTGGTGGGCCAGTCGAATTTGACCAACGCAACGAAAAGCCCCTGAGAGTTGTAGGCACGGCATTCTTCCAAGGACCCGGATTCCAATTGTGGGCGGCCGAGAGAGATGGCCTGACCGTTGCGCAGATGTTCTTCCGCCTGAGTCGGCAGAGTTATGCTTTTTAGGCCCGTGAGTACCTGGTCTACAGGATAGAGGTACTTCTGCCAGCCCTCTGGGCTATCTTTGGCCTCATCAAGCTGTTCTAAAGTCACTGACTTGTCAGCGGGAAAGCCGCCGCAAAGTAAACGCACTAAATCGGCAATGTGGGCTCCACAGCCTAGGGCCTCGCCGAGGTCGTGGGCCAAAGAGCGGATGTAAGTGCCTTTGCCGCACTTTACTTCGATGATTAACTTGGGATAATCGAACTCCACGATTTCGATTCCATGGATTTCCACGGGCCGTGCTTCGCGTTCAACTTCTATGCCGGCGCGGGCAAGTTTATAGAGTCTCTGTCCGTCCACTTTGATGGCGCTATACATGGGCGGAATCTGATTTACCACCCCGATCCAAGGCTTGAGACTTTCTTCGACCATTTCTCGGGTGAGGCCCGGAATATCAACGGTTTTCACCACCGCGCCTTCGGTATCATAGGTGGTGGTCGTGATGCCTAGCGTGATTTCAGCCCGGTAGACTTTCACGCCGCATACGATGTGGTCCATCAACCTGGTTGCCTGGCCGAAGCAGACGGGAAGCACTCCTCTAGCAAGGGGGTCCATGGTGCCGCCGTGGCCAATTTTCTGACGCGGTCCGGTGATGCGCCTGATTTGGCGCAGGGCGTCCATGGATGTTATTCCAGGTGGCTTGAAGAGGTTGATGAACCCGCTGGCAACTGGCGGCTTGGGTTGTTGCTTAGGGACGTAACTTCCGGTGGCCATGCTAGTCGCTGGAAACCTGTGATGATTCCGGGTCGAAGGTATCGGGTTCATGGTCTTCTGGTTTGACCTGGTTCATTAGCCTGAGCAGCTGGTCCGCTTCTTCCATAGAATCGTCTAATTCGTAGGTCAAAAAGGGAGTGTGTTTCATGTTGATACGGTCGCGAAGTTCTCGTCGCAGGAATGAGGCGGCAGATTGTATACCCGCCAAGGCTTCTTGTTTGGTCTGATTGTTGCCCATGACGCTGATGTAGACCCTGGCGCTGCGCAAATCCCCACTGGAGATTACACGAGTGATGCTGATTATTCCGTTGAGCCGCGGGTCTTTAATCGAACGTGTGAGGAGCATACTAATCTCCTCGCGCAACTGTTCATTAATACGGTCGGTGCGTCTGGACATAGCAGGTGTACCTTCGGAATGCTTGATGAGGCTCGTGGGGTTGTAAACCCTCAGCCTAAAGACGCTGAGGTAGTCAGAACCCTAGCGCCGACCCCGATCCTGGCGGTGGACTTCCAGAATATCGCCTTCCTGATAGTCGTTGAACCCTTGAAGGATCACGCCACATTCCGTACCTGCGTTCATCTCGTTAACTTCGTCTCGGAAATGTCGTAGGCTAGAGATGGTGCTGTCTTCAACAACCTGGCCGTCCCGCATCACACGGACATCTGCATTTCTAACCATACGGCCTTCAGAAACACGACAGCCTGCTATCTGAGTTCCACGGCGGCCTTCGAATATCTCACGGACCTCAGCGCGACCCACGATGACTTCGGTATAAACGGGGTCGAGCATGCCGTGAAGGGCTTTCTCAACGTCGTCAATCAATTGGTAGATGATGTTGTAACGACGGATTTCAACGCCCATGCGGTCGGCCAAACGCTCTGCACTCGGTTCGGACCCGATAGAGAAACTTATGACGATGGCTTCGGATGCGCTGGCCAATAGGATGTCTGATTCCGTGACCGCGCCGCTGCCGGCATGCAGTACTCGGACTGTGGCGTCTTCATCCACCAATTTTTCGAGTGCGCCACGGACCGCTTCTACACTGCCTTGCACGTCGGCCTTGACTACCAGGTTGAGTTCTTTAATCTGGTCGGTATCGACCTGGTTTACGACTTCTTCAAGGGTGAGGGCCCTGCCTTGGGCAGATTGGGAGCCAGCCTTGGCGCCCTTTTCCGCCAGACTTCGGGCTTCACGCTCGCTGGTGGCAACACTTAACTGGTCGCCAGCTTCTGGAACCGATCCGAAGCCAAGAATCTCCGCGGGGCAACCAGGCGGGACTGACTGAACGGCTTTGCCTTGGTCGCTGGTCATGGCCTTGACCCGGCCAAACGCGCCACCGGCTACGATGAAATCGCCGATGTTTAGCGTTCCTTCTTGCACCAAGATGGTTGTGCTGGGTCCGCGCTTGCGGTCTAGCTTTGCTTCAATAACGACGCCTTCGGCAGACTTGTTGGGGTTGGCCTTAAGTTCGCCAATCTCCGCAACCAGCAGCAGATTCTCCAGTAGGCTGTCGATGCCGTCGCCGGTCTTGGCGGAAACATCAACAGAGATGATGTCGCCGCCCCAGTCTTCAACCAAAAGCTCTTGTTCGCTGAGCTGGCGTTTCACCCGTTCTGGATCGGCTCCGGGAAGGTCCATCTTGTTGATCGCGACCACGATGGGAACTTCAGCTGCTTTGGCGTGGTTGATGGCTTCCGTGGTCTGGGGCATGATGCCGTCGTCTGCCGCTACCACCAGTACTGCAATGTCTGTTACCCGCGCACCCCTGGCCCTGATGGCCGTGAAGGCGGCATGGCCCGGAGTGTCCAAGAATGTGATGGGATTGCCGTCAGATTCCACCTGATACGCCCCGATGTGCTGGGTTATGCCGCCAACTTCGCGGTCGGCAACTCTGGAGTTCTTGATGGAGTCCAGCAAGGAAGTTTTGCCGTGATCCACATGGCCA
>JAKUNK010000039.1:0-24861 GCA_022451945.1 Dehalococcoidia bacterium | reverse complement strand
CTTTCTTCATGATTTTATCCCGGCGCTCGCCCTCTATATTTTTGCTATCCAAATAAAGCCCTAACGCTTGCATGGGTTGTAGGTCTTCACCTTCCGCAGCAGAGATACGAGTCCGCCGCGCTCCAGCCACTTCCCTGGAGATGGCGGCAATGAAGTGCGCCGGCTCCAGGGCGGTGCGAATCTCCGTTTCCCTGAGATGGGGTTCGATTTCGGCCGCCAGAGCGATACGCACCCGGACGACTGAGTCAGCGATGTCTTTCCTGGCGATGGCCCTAAGCACCGTGGCCGTTGGGTCCACGTCTTGGAGTTCTATCGATACATCCACCGTAGCGAAGGCCCGGGCCTCCAGTTTATGGAACTCGAAGTTGATCATCCGGTGGCCCTGAGGCGCAACAGGGTCTAGGTCGATGACGCAAAACCCTTTCTCGTCACCTTCCTCGCTGAAATCCACCCTTTGCAGGCTACCAGAATAAACGACCATGGGCGGGTCCGAGCGCAAAACTTGGTGTTTGTGGATATGGCCCAAGGCGACGTATTCGACTTGGGGACGGGCAAGGGCGCTGAGCAACAAAACATGATCTTGCCCCAGCATCATTGACCGTTCTGTACCAACAGTTGCCCCGTTAACTGTCACGTGTCCTGTCAAGATGGCCGGCACGTTGGGATCCAGCTTCGCCGCCGTCATTTCGATCCCGTCAGTCAACCGGTTTTCCAGAGCCTGTCGAACTTGCTCGATGGACATGCCTCTCGAGTCTTCTCGGCTGAGTATGGCACTGCGCCGTGGCCAGGGAACCGCGAGTATCTGCAGCGGCCCTGATGGAGTAGCGACGTCATAGTTTTGAAGGTTGTGGCCAACGTAAACGTTAGCCACTTCCAGCGTAGGGAAGATGTCCACAGCAGTCGCCCGGCTGGAGGCCGCCGGCAGGTCGTGGTTGCCCACGAGCAAAAAGGTTGGTATCCCTGCCTGGGATAGCCGATTCAAGCGTTTGGCGAACTCTCTCTGATGGGTCTGGGTTGGGTCCCGGCCTTTGTAGGCATCACCGGCCAGTAGCACTAGATCAACGCCTTCGTTCAGGGCAAACTCCACAACCTGGTCCAGAGAGTCGAGGAAATCCCCCAATCGGGTGGACAGTCCGGTCTCAGGGTCTATTCGGCCATAGTTCTCAACCCCAATATGCAGATCAGAAAAATGTAGTATCCTCATCGCAATTTGCCCATGGAATACGGCTCGTATTTCCTCGGCGCGACATTGGCGGAATCAAAAGTTTTCACGGTAACGATTATGTTTGGTAGGAATACCGATAAACAAGAGGCTCGTGATTCAGATTACTGGCCCTTGAATCCGGTTTCACAAAATCTCTCCCCCTTTTCGAAAAGTTTGTCAAGTTTGACAACAAGCCGCAGCCTTCCTAGAATCGAGATGGGTTGACGGTGGGGATACCTGTAATTTTCAAGGACGGAATTGATGACTACCGTTAGGCAGATGTTTGCGCTACAGGAACTGGACATCGTCTTGGACCGAGTTCAGGACGAGCATGACAGGGTAGAGAACGAACTGAACAACGGTGACACCGTAAAGAATCTTGAAACGGAACTCGAGCGGGACGCCGAGCTGCTCCAGGAGACCGAACTACAGCAGAAAGCAACCAAGTTAGAGGCCGACTCACAAAAAGAAAGGTCGGAATCACTGAACTCCCAGCTCTATGGCGGAGAAGTCACTAATCCCAGGGACCTCGAAAGTCTAGAGCGGGAAGCTTCCAATGTCCTCGTGATAGTCGAGCAACAAGAGAGCGCGCTTGCGGAGATTACCGTAAAGGTGGAGGAAGCTCAAACCAAAAAGTCCAAACTCGAGAGCAAACTTGACGAGGCCAAAGCGGCTTGGGAGATCCGACGCACGGAACTGCAGGCGTCTTTGAAAGAGCTTAATGCTGAGAAGGCCGGATTCGAGGGGCGGCGGTCCAAGATGACAGAAAGTCTCGACCCCTCAACCCTGGAGAGATACGAGGCTCTGAGAAAATCCAAAGGTGGCTTGGCGGTGGCCAAGGTGGAGCGAGGTCTCTGCCAAGGTTGCAGAATGTCCCTGCCCACTCACCAGCAGCAACGGGTCCGCAGCGGACGGCAAGAAGTTCTCTGCAGCAGCTGCGGTAGGTTGCTCTTCCTTAGCTAAGCAACCCCCGAAGTACCCTAAAGAAAGTAAATGGCCGGCTAAGCCGGCCATTTTTTTGCCGATTCTATTTTCCAACCAGACTGATTCACATCTGATTGACCCTCCATAGGGCCTGTGCTAGAGTTCGAATCGGAGGGCCATGCAGACCGGGTGACCGCCGTCTTTCCCGTAAGGGAATGAGGGAGGAAAGTCCGGGCTCCTCTGGGCAGGGTGCTGGGTAACTCCCAGGTCCCGATTTATCGGGAACGGAAAGTGGCACAGAAACATACCGCCCCGAACTGTCGGGGCAAGGGTGAAATCGGACGGTAAGAGCGTCCGGCCGTTTGCGGTGACGCGACGGCGGCTAAACCCCACCTGGAGCAAGGCCAAATAGGGGGACTTAAGCGCCCGGCTTGTCCCCGGGTTGGCTGCTTGACCGCGGCGGTAACGTCGCTCCGCCAAAGGCGGACTTCCACCGGCTTAATCTCCGATGGTTGGGCTAGATAGATGGTCACCGTTCTTCCCTCATGGGAAGGAAACAGAACCCGGCTTACAGGTCTGCAGAACCCCTCCCGCCGCTCGCACCCACCACACAATCTCGGCCAATCCCTTCTCTGGCAGTTGATGAATGCAGCGCCAACTATTATGATTGACGGAGAATCTTACCCGCCCAAGCGTTCGCCGGAAACGGCAAACGCCTCCCATAACAGACCCGGGCCGGGCCACTCCACAAACAGGGGACTTTCCTAAACTTGTACCTGGACATGCATAGCCATTCCGTGTCGTCCGACGACTCCCGAGCCACCGTCGAACAGTACGTTAAATGGATTCAAGTGCTACGTAAACGAGGCCATATAGTAGATGGCATCGTGCTCACCGAGCATCGTAAGTTTGACTTCGATAAAGACTATTCCGACCTCGCCAGCCAGTTCGACGTTCTGATCTTCAAAGGCTCAGAATTGGACACCCGTTACGGTCACTTCCTTGTCTACGGAGTTACCGAAGCCCTAACCCAAGCGATGGACTTCTCCGATGTCCGCATGGATCCCCGGGAACTAATGAAGGCCGCCCGTCGGCACGACGCCATCGCCCTACCTGCCCACCCCGGCCGATTCGGCATAGGCTTAACCGACTACATCGCCCAAGGGGAGACCTTCGACGACGTATCGATAGTCGAGCGTTTCAACGGCGGCAGCCGCCCTGGTGAAAACGAACGGGCTGATGAACTCTGCAAAAGCCACAACCTATTGGGTATCGGTGGTAGCGACGCCCACCTGACTAGCCACATCGCCACGTGCATGACTGATTTCAAAGCCGCAATCACGAAAGAGAGCGAACTGGTTGAAGCCCTACTCAGCAACGAATTCCAGCCTGTTTGGCTATCGGATACTGTGAACGGCACTTCGGCCTAGCAACCTGTTCTTAGACTAAGGAGACAGACCCATGGCCATGGAACTTGAATACGACCGATCCCTTTACGGTGTTGAACACAAAGCCGGTCCTTTTGAGATCACTGACGAGATTATCGACCGGGCCAACAGCAGCACCGGTGAATCGGGCCGAGCTTTTAAGTCCGACGACGGAGCCAAAGAGCTAGGCTACCGAGGCCGAATCGCCCCACCCACGCTTCCCTGTATCCTGGTCCGCCAGGTGTCTCTGCCCGACGTGAAAGTAAAGTTTGGCAAGACACAGATGCACGCTGGACAGCGGGTCGAACCCAAAGCGCCTGTATATTCAGGAGACCAGTTGACCGCGTCTTCCCACCTGAAAGATGTTTACGCAAAGACCGGACGCTCCGGCACCATGGTCTTTGTGGTCTGGGAAACGACTTTTACAAATCAAGATGGTACCGTGGTCGCCGAGGTCCAAGAATCCTTCGCCAAAAGAGAATGAGCGAGCAAAAACCACAGCCCTGTCTTCATATTGATGGTATTCGATAGTATCTAGATTTGCGGACCATGATATTTCTGGAGAGATTTTGCCCTATTACGATGAGATAGAACTAGGTGACGAGATTGGACCCGTGGAGAAAGTGGCCACCGACGACGAGGTATCCAATTTTTGCGATATCTGGGGCGCTCCCACACCCAACAGGTTCACCGACGCCGAAGTCGCCGCAAAGGCGGGGATGAAAGGTACAATCGTCCCTGGCATTATGACAATGGCAATGATGGCGCAACTGCTCACCGATTGGGGAGGACCAGGCTCCATCAAGGACCTGGATCTCGTCTTCCGCCAGCCCGTTCCCCACAACCGAGCGCTAAGTCTGGCTGCCACTATCACCGACCTCCGCGAGGAGGACGGCGAGCACCTTGTGGAATGCGATATCCTCATGACCGGCACCGAGGGTGAACGCTACGTCGGCGGCAAAGCCATCGTAACCCTCCCTTCACGGTAAGCAGTTACAATCACTGGTTCCGTGCTAACTTCCGCCATATTATCCATTTTGTGACCCAGGTATAAATATGCTAGAACGGCTGCGGCAAGTTGCGTTTTTGGTCACTGATCTTGAAGAGGGCAAAGAGCTCTACCGGCAATACCTAGGAATGGAGACCTGCCACACAGAAGACCTGAGCGACTACGGGCTTGTAAACGCCGTTCTCCCTGCAGGCAACGGGACTTTCATCGAACTATTACAGCCAACTTCCAAAGATTTCTCCGCAGGTCGATATCTAGAGCGGCGCGGTGAAGCCCCCTATATGCTGATCTTCGAGACCCGGGAGTACGATCGGATGATTGACCAACTAACGTCCATCGGCGTCCAGGTGTCTGAAGAGCCAGCATCCGGAGACTACCGTCACCTCTTCATCCCTCCTTCATATGCCAACGGCACGTTCATAGAAATCATCGAAGTCAACGACGGGGATAATCCCTGGCCCGCCGCCGGTCCGAACTGGCAGACCCTTGAGCACCAGCCGCTAACAAAGCAGATCCGACAGACGGCAGTACTAGTCAGAAACCTAGACGAAGCTGTTAATCGTTGGGAAGAGATGTTCGGCATAAGAGCCACTAAACGCTTCCACGTCAGTTTCACCGACCTTGAGATAGCAGTTCTTCCTCTAGGCGATAAGAGCACCTTTATAGAGTTGGCTCAACCCACAGGGGACGACGTTCCTTCGGCCAGATTCTTAGAACGTTATGGCGAAGGGATCTACCTGACAATCTATGAGATTGAAGACTCCCTTTCCATGGATGACTATCTCAAAGGCCAGCAGGCGCGTTACACATCATCGAGGGTGACGTCCAACTACGTTAACCTGGGCTTCAACAGCATCTGGCTCCACCCGGCCGGCATGAAAGGCGCATTCACCCAGTTATCACAAGTACTAGTGGACGACAACCCCTGGCCTCCTGCCGGAGACACTTGGCACATTGGATAGTTCACCTTGTACCCTCAGCCGGTCCAAATTGACTCGAATATCCGGTCGTGATAGCATCACTTTGGTAAAGATACCATGTCTCAAATAGGGACTGGTAACGCAGGACTGCATGCGAAAACGGGTGAACGCCTTAGCAGAACAATTGTTAGAGTCACTGGAACAACGAGGCTATCGGTCTACGTCGCCTCGGCGAGCAGTGGCCCAAGTCATCGCTAGTCAGGATAAGCACTTCACCGCCGAAGACGTGCGGGAACAACTGCCATCGTTAGGGCGAGCCACCATCTTCCGGTCATTGAAACTGCTTGTTGAAACTGGTGTCCTCTGCCGGGTGCTACTAGAAGAAGGCGATCTCCATTATCAGTTGAGCCACCAAGGCCATCATCACCATCTGCTTTGTGTAGGATGCGGTTCATCTCAAGACCTACTGGGCTGCGATATAGAGGGCCTGCTAAAACAGACCTCCGCCAGTCACGGATTTGAACTGAGTGGGCACTGGTTGGAAGTATACGGACGCTGTCGGACCTGTAGCACATCCGACTCGCAAACAGGGCTCGCTATCGTCTAGTCTCTTTTTTTACCCCAATTGATACCTACTCTCAAATAGGAACTGAAATGATACTCAAAATGTAAGAAGAACCCACCGATGCCTAGTCTCTTTTTTTACCCCAATTGATACCTACTCTCAAATAGGAACTGAAATGATACCCATCTCGTTCGCATGGCCTCTCCATCTGGTCAAGTTCTGTTGGTCACAACCAATCGTGGTCTATCTTGCATCACTATCTATCCTTACTCTGGTATCCGCCTGCAGTTCATCGAAGCCGACTGTGCAATTAGAGAAACCTCCCATAGGAGTTGTAACCACAACGGTCCTGCTTGCAGACCTGGTCAAAAACATAGGCGATAATCTGGTTGAAGTCACAGCCCTGGTACCTCCGGGCGCAGATGTACATTCTTTCCAAAGTACTCCAGACGACAATATCGCAGTCAGCAAAGCTTCGCTGCTCATTTCGAACGGAGGGGGTCTAGATAAATTTCTCGAACAAGTCATCAAAGGTTCAGCGGCAGACGACGCCGTTCACATTTTCGCCGCTGAATCTCTGATGGACTCTGACTTCCGCGAAGACGAAGCTCACGAAGACGAAGCTCACGAAGACGGGTCTCACGAAGGCAATCCCCATTTCTGGCAGAACCCTATTTTCGCGATACAATATGCGGAGACAATCAGAGACGGGTTGATAAAGGTCGACCCGGACAACTCCAACACCTACCATATCAATTTCGAATCCTACAAAGACAAACTCACCGAACTCGACTTCGAGATTGCGAGCACTATAAACACCATCGACGAATCTCGCCGGCACCTAATCACTTTTCACGACGCCTTCGGTCACTTTGCAACTCGGTACGGATGGCGAGTGACGTCTCTCGTCGGTCACGACGCTAGCCAAGTGTCCCCGGGTTCTGTAATCGAGATATTGGAGAAGGTGAGAGCACAAGGCGTACCGGCCGTCTTTGTCGAACCTCAGTTTAGTGGAGGTCTTCTGCAACAGGCCGCCGAGGATTCCGGGATCGAAGTTGGCCCGATATATTCGGACGTTCAGGACGGCGAAGTATCTAACTACATAGACATGATGTTGTTCAACGCCAAAAGTCTAGCCAGACTCCTTAGATAGCATGAGTACAGAGATGATTAACAACCTTGTTCCGGCATTAGCCGTTCGCAACCTGTGGTCTGGCTACGGTGGCCAACCGGTTTTGGAGGCAGTTGACTTCCAGATCGACCGGGGCGACATGGTCGGCATAATCGGACCCAACGGTTCAGGAAAATCAACCCTGATCAAGACCGTGCTAGGCCTGATCAAGCCGATGCGAGGGGAAGTCTCAATCTTAGGAAATAAAGGAGTTCCGCAACGCGAGCTTGTAGGCTATGCACCCCAGACCGAATTGGTTGACTGGGAATTCCCCGTAACCGTGGCCGACGTGGCGCTCATGGGCCGTTATTCCCAGCGCGGACTTTTCAGACGCACCACCAAGGAAGACCGACAGGCTACTAATGCGGCTCTAGATCAGGTCAAGATGTTCGACCTGAGAGACAAGCTGATCGGCGAACTATCAGGCGGGCAACGGCGGCGTGTCCTCCTGGCTCGCGCCATGGCCCATAATCCGGAATTACTGTTGTTGGACGAGCCGATGGCCGGGCTTGACGCCACCACCCAACACCAACTGCTTGACCTGCTGGACGAACTGCGAGGCAAGGGGACCACTGTAGTCCTAAGCACCCACGACCTGTCCTGTGTGTCGTCCCGGTGTGACAAAGCAGCCTGTCTCAATCGGAAGCTCATCGCCTTCGGCAAACCGTCAGAAGTATTGAATGAACAGGTTCTCGGTGACACCTTCGGAACCCACTTACTCATGGTTCACCTAGACGGCCAAGCCTACGCCCTACAGCACCACACCCATACTGATGGCACCCCGGAAATCGATCACTCGGACCACGAACATGATTGATACCATAATTGAGCCATGGGAGTTCGTTTTCATGCAGCGAGCACTATTAGCAGCTACATTGGCTGCTTTGGTTTGCTCCGTAGTGGGCGTGTTCGTGGTATTACGAGGCATGGCCTTCATGGGCGACGCCGTGGCTCACTCGTCCCTAGCGGGAATGTCAGTAGCCTATTTTTTTGGCGGCAGTATCTTCTGGGGCGCGTTCGCCTGGGCGCTGCCTGCGTCATTAGCAATAACCTTCATCAGCCGTCGTGCCAATCTCAGGCTAGATACAGCAATCGGCATAATCTTCGCCAGCGGATTTGCAGTCGGAATAATCCTGATGAGCCAAGTAAATAACTACACCGCCGACCTTTTCGGCCTTTTGTTCGGCAACGTCTTAGGGGTTTCATGGGGAGAGATACTACTAATCGGACTTGTCNCAGGTGGAGTGCTNCTGGTCATCGCAGCTTTTTACAAAGAATTGCTTTTCACAGCCTACGACGCCACCATGTCCGCAGCGTCTGGGATTCCAGTGCGCTTCATCCAGTATCTGCTGCCCCTTTTGGTAGGCGTCACTACCGTGGCGTCACTAAAGGCCGTCGGGATAGTGCTCGTATTGGCCCTTCTGGTAACCCCGGCTGCCACTGCGGCATTAGTGGCTCGCCGACTGCCTGGGATCATGGCTTTCAGTGTGCTTGCCGGATTAATCTCCACTGTGGCTGGGCTTTATCTGTCTTTCCATGCTGACCTTCCGACCGGGCCCAGCATCGTCGTCGTTGCCTCTGGGTTGTTTCTAGCTGCAATGATATTCTCACCTAGCAAGGGAGTGTTCTGGCAGATATGGCACCCATCGCCCTTGCCTGTGGAAGATTCATCCGTATAACTTCTACCTCTGGCACACGCGATTCGCATTCGCTAAACTGCACTAGCTTTCCAAGTTTCACAATCTACGAGGACGATATGTATGACCTGAATGGCAAAGTTGCCTTGGTGACTGGGGCGGGCGGACGGCACGGAATCGGCAGGAGTATAGCCTTGCGTCTGGCCGATGAAGGTGCCGACGTAGTAGTGACTGATATTGAAGCCAGCGCCACAGCAATCCGCGCCGAGGACCGGCAGGCTGGATGGGCTGGCCTGAACAGCGTGGTTGAAGAGATAGAGACCAAAGGGCGGCAGTCTCTGGGTCTATTCTCTGACGTTTCCGTTGGGGCCCAGGTGGCCGACATGGTAGAAAAAACCCTCGACCAATTCGGGAAGATTGACATCCTGGTCAATAACGCCGGATCCCGGCCGGGCAAGGACCGTGTTCCTGTACTTGAATTAGAAGAAGATGCGTTTGATGAAGTCCAAAGGGTCAACGTCCGCGGCACTTATCTAGTGTCTAAAGCGGTTGCGACCCACATGGTCAACCGGGGTGGGGGCGGCAAGATCATCAACATATCTTCAGGTGCTGGAAAACGGGGAATCGCCCGTTACGCCGCCTACTGTGCCTCCAAGTTCGCGGTCATCGGCTTCACCCAGGCGATGGCCCAAGAGATGGCCGTGAATAAGATTAACGTCAACGCTATCTGTCCAGGTCTGGTCGATACTGAGCGAGTGGACTTCATCGCAGGAGCGTTGGCCCCGGAAGGAGAATCCGGCGAGGAATACAGGGCCGATATGGTACGAGAGCGGGCCTTCCGGGTCCCCATGGGCCGCATCGCTCAAGGGGACGACATCGCTAAGATGGCAGCCTTCCTAGCTTCTGCAGAATCAGACTACATGACCGGCCTGTCTATCAGCGTGTCCGGTGGCTCGGAAATGAGCTAGTTCCAGGACGATATCCCATAATCACCTGCGACGGCAGAGGTCGGTAATTCCGAAATTAAAATCATTGTGTTGTCGGTTAGATTTCGGCCTGGGTATTTAGCACTTGCTAACTTTTTAGATACGCTTGAAAATGGCTGCCATCCTCCGGTCGACAACCTGCACCGCATCAGCACGCTCGGCATTGAATACAACCTACCTGTCCGAGATTTCAGACAAATAGGCTGGATCAAGGCTGTGTCCTACTATCTTGTGAAAAGCAAACTATCCAGGTTAAAAAGCTAATGGAAAACTAACCCCGACTGACGTCTGCTCCATTAAATCAAATAAGCCACGACATATCAGTACGCTGGCGGCACGCTCACGATCTCGGCCCTAGCAGGACGTCTTGGTGGTTTGGCGATGTACATCAGAATCGCCGAGATGAAATATGCCGCGCCCATGGCGACATATAGAGGATAGAAGTCTCCGGCTAACATCCTGGCCACTGAAGCCAGACCTGGCCCTAACCCCAAGGCAACCATCTGCAGCGGTGAAAATACTCCAAGAATCGTCCCGTAAGAACCGCGTCCAAAATATCCGGCTAGCACCATATTCTCCAAGGACCCTAATCCTCCGGAGAACACACCCCAAACCACTGCGAATATCAAAGCCTCTCCCACCGAGTCCACGGTGAGCAGGAAGGCCATCATCAGTCCGGCGCCGATCATCATCAGTATCAGGCAGCGGCGCGGCGTGACGTAGTCTGCCAAATAGCCCCAGAATATATTGGCTACGGCCAAGAATGTCCCGAGGCTTAAGACGCCGGCAGACGCCTGGGTGGATAAGCCTCCATCTTGAACCAAGAACGGCACAAGGCTGAATCCGACTGCGCTTGAGGCGAGGGTACCCAGCGCTGTAATAGCCAGAAGGAGCCAGAACGCCCCTGTGCGAAGGGCTTCTTTCGCTGTCCAACTGAACTCCGGCACCAGCATTTGAGGACGAGTGTCACCAACTGTAATCTCGGCTGCATCGGGTCTGGCGCCGTCAGGTAGAAGTCCTATGTCTTCCGGCGCTCTCCGAATAAAGAGCATTACCGGGAGAATCAAAATCAGGCTGAGAACCCCGAGATACCGGTAGGCCACTCGCCAGCCCTGATGCGCCGCGATCAATGAGATTATCTGGATGTTGATGGCCCCGGAGATTGGCCGGAAGGTGGAGACCATAGCAAGCGCGATATTGCGTCGCCGCCGAAAAAAGTTGACAGCCGAGGTGCGCGGGACCAAGCCCACCAGAACCGGGTTGCTCACGGCTCTGCCAACAACATAGCCGGCATAGAATTGCCAGACAGAGTCCGATCCTGCAATCACGAAGAATGCTATCCCAGCGATGATCAGACCAAACGGCATGAGCCACCGAGGGCCAAATCTATCAGCAAGTCTGCCTATGATTGGAGCAATCGCACCNGANAGCCAAGTGCCTAAAGTNGCGGCGAAGGCCAAGCTGCCATCGCCCCAGCCACTTTCGTCCGTGATGTAGACCTGGACGCCGCCCAGCACTACTTGAGTCAGTCCGCTGGCAGCGAATGTCGCTACAGAAGAGATGGCCAGTACAAGCCAGCCATAGTAGAAGGGCGTACGCAGACGCCAGTTGATTATTGATTGAAACATTGATTCCGAGGGCCCTTCCGGATGCCTGCCCAATAATACAGCAACCGATGGCGGACGGCTATGATTCGGTAAGCTATCGTCCATATCACTCATGCTCTCCAACCAGTAGTCCTACCATTCGATTAAATGCGACTTACGCTCTCAGGGTGTTAGATTTACTTAGAGCCGAATCCTCCGGTTAAGGTGCAAGCGGACCGGTTTGGCGGTGCTTTTCGAGGTCTTGAGAGTCGGTATGAAATTACCCTTAGCCAACCTGGTCAGTGAACTGGTGATATCTGACGTCATTTTGCGTATAGTTTGAGAATGAGTTAAGCCATCCCTATGTTAATTAACACGAGGTTCAAACATGGCCCTTGAACGGTCGGAGGTAGAGTACATCGCCTCCTTGGCGCGTATCCGTCTCACGGAAGAAGAGATAGTGACGTTCGGAGAACAACTCTCCCACATTCTTGAGCAGTTCAAAGTACTAGAAGAGTTGGACACCTCGGGCGTCGTGCCCACAGGCCACGCTGGAGGACTCCAGACGGTGATGCGTGACGATGTCGCCCAGGACTCCCTGGACTCAGAAGACGTTCTGAAAAATGCTCCCAATCGAGAAGGAGAATTCTTCCGTGTCAACGCAGTATTGGAGGAATAGGGGTGGCGGGATTAAATTGGCTCAGCATCCAGGGAGCCCACAACCAGTTGTCCTCACGGCAGATAAGTTCGGTCGAATTGACCCGGGCATGTCTCGACCAGATTGACGCAGTAGAAGGCCAGATTCAGTCGTTTTTGGCATTTACCCCTGACTCAGCGCTGGAGCAAGCGGCAAGGGCCGACCAGATGTTGTCGGCAGGAGAAGGAAGGCCGCTAACCGGCGTGCCGGTGCAGATAAAAGACGTCATGTGCACCGAAGGGGTGACCACTACATGCGCCTCTCGGATGCTTGAGAATTTCGTACCTGTGTATAACGCAACCGCAGTTGAGAGACTCATTGGTCAAGGCGCTGTCATATTAGGAAAAGGTAACATGGACGAATTCGCCATGGGGTCTTCCTGTGAGAACTCGGCCTTCCACCCCACGATGAATCCTTGGGACCTAGACAGAGTGCCCGGGGGCAGCAGTGGCGGAGCAGCAGCTTCAGTTGCAGCAGGGGAGGTTATCTATTCACTAGGATCTGATACAGGAGGAAGTGTCAGGCAGCCTGCAGCTCTCTGCGGAGTCGTAGGTTTGAAGCCGACATACGGCCTGGTAAGCCGGTTCGGTCTTATCGCCTTTGCATCTTCGCTGGATCAGATAGGACCTGTAGGGCGTTCAGTGATGGACTGCGCGCTAGTCTTGAACGCCCTAGCTGGACACGACCCTCGCGATGCCACCTCCGTGGCCCGCGAACCCGTGGACTACTCTGCCGGGCTCGGTCAAGAACTCAACGGCCTGCGGCTAGGTGTCCCTGAAGAATACTTCGTCGAGGGTATGGATCCAGGCGTCCGAAGAGCCATTGAAACCGGAATATCGGTCCTGGAAGGACTGGGTGCCTCAGTGCGGCCAGTGTCCTTGCCCTCCACTCGGTATGCTCTGGCATGCTACTACATCATCGCTCCATCCGAATGCTCGGCCAACCTGGCGAGATACGATGGAGTTAAGTACGGCTATTCATATCAAGATACCGACGACATGTGGGAAGCTATGGAAAAGACTCGGGAGCACGGGTTCGGGCCCGAGGTGACCCGCCGGATAATGCTGGGGACATACTCCCTATCCAGCGGCTACTACGACGCCTATTATCTAAAAGCACAACAGGCGCGGACATTGATCAGACAGGACTTCGACCGGGTCTTCCAAGACGTGGACGCTCTGATTACACCGACATCTCCAGTGACGGCATTCAAAATAGGCGACAAGATCGGCGACCCAGTACAGATGTACTTAATCGACGTATGTACCCTTCCTGTGAACATCGCAGGGCTTCCTGGTCTGTCGGTACCGTGCGGTTTCTCAGATGGGCTCCCCGTCGGCATGCAGCTTATCGGGCCCCACTTCTCTGAAGAAACTCTCCTCAAGACCGCTCACGCTTACGAAGTAGCAACTGATTGGAATTCTGAACGCCCAGCAATCTTGCGATAAACAACTAATTATTTATTAAAATAGACTAACAGCTTTGCGGCATAATAAAATTGGTCTGACCGTCGCGCCAAACGTGCCTTGCCGGATCTCACTGGAAGCAACATGAACTGCGATTCACCATGCCCACAATATGAAAATACGGTGCGAATCCTGGGGAAAATATACCTGCCTCATACTCCGCTGTCTCCTCGCCGGACCCAGAAGGTTTAGCGAAATATCTGAATATATTGAAGGGCTTAGCGATCTTCGGCTGTCCCAGAGTCTACAAGAACTAGAAGAAGGCATCATGCAGTGCCAGGTCCTAAATCGCCGCCCAGTGGTTGTTGAATACTCGTTGATACCCAAAGGCTTGGATTTCCGCAAGGTGGCCGAAGCCACCCAAGGCTGGGCAAATGAGTGCGCTGGAGATACCGTCACCGTATAACACGTCGAGTAACTGTCATAGACCGCGATTCTCAAATCAACCCGAGGAGGCGCTGATGCAGCGCTCCAAGATAAAAGATATATTCGCTCAAGACCAAGCCGGTAGCGACGTCCTAGTCCAAGGTTGGGTTAAGACTAGGCGGTCTTCCAAATCTGTCACCTTCGTTCAGATCACCGACGGCTCAACTTTACAAGACCTTCAGATCGTAATTGACGAAGATAATACTGACCATGACTCTGCTTCAGGGCTGACCACTGGTTGCAGCGTTAGCGTCGAAGGTGTCTTGGTCGAGTCTCCGGGTCAAGGTCAGAAGTATGAGGTGCAAGCGAAAACACTCACGATTCTGGGCGATTCCGACCCCGAAACCTATCCTCTACAAAAGAAACGGCATTCGCCCGAATTTCTTCGAGAGATCGCACATCTGCGGCCTCGAACCAACACTTTTGGGGCCATGGCACGAGTGCGAAACTCAGTAGCATATGCTATACATTCCTTCTTTCAAGATCGGGACTTCCAGTTCATCCAGACACCAATCATCACTGCGAGCGATGCCGAAGGCGCCGGATCCATGTTCCAGGTAACAACTCTGGACCTAAACGACGTGCCCAAAGAGTCTGGCACAGTTAGACACGAAGACGACTTCTTCGGAAAGCCTGCGTTCTTAACGGTAAGCGGCCAATTAGAGGCTGAGATATTCGCTATGGCCCTCTCCGATGTTTATACGTTCGGCCCAACATTCCGGGCCGAGAACTCTAACACGTCACGCCATCTGGCCGAATTCTGGATGGTGGAACCAGAAGTGGCTTTCTGTCAGCTGGACGGGCTGACCGAGTTGGCTGAGGACTTCCTCAAGCACCTATCCCGCCACGTGCTAGACAATTGCCAAGAAGACATGGAGTTCTTCAACAAATGGTATGACGAAAGCACCATTGCCACCTTAGAAGAGATTGCCAACTCCGAATTCGAGCGGATCACTTACACCGAAGCCGTGAAACTTCTTGAAGGATCCGGAGAGAAATTCGAGTTTCCAGTCAGCTGGGGAACCGACCTTCAATCAGAACATGAACGGTATCTAACTGAGCAAAAGATACAGAAACCGGTCATCGTGACCGACTACCCCAAAGACATCAAAGCGTTCTATATGCGTCTGAACGACGACGGCGAAACAGTGAGGGCGATGGACGTGCTGGTACCTCGCATCGGCGAGATTATCGGAGGCAGTCAAAGAGAGGAACGCCGAGACGTTTTGGAAATCCGGATGAGCGAGGCAGGGATATCCCATGATGAGTATTCGTGGTACTTAGATCTCCGCAGCTACGGCACGGTACCTCACTCGGGCTTCGGATTGGGATTCGAGCGCACAGTGCAATTTTTAACCGGTGTGACCAACATTCGAGATGTGATTCCTTTCCCTAGAACTCCCAAGAGTGCGGAGTTCTAGTCTGCCGTCCGCTGATTCCAACGGAGACGATGACCTGATCAATATCGAAACCGCTTTCGGCTCCAACAGCCTTATCTTTTCTCTGACCACCGAGCGTCTGAGCAGTATTTTCTCTCAATCCGCTCACACACCTCCCGTCGCAGCCCGTTTTCGTGAATGGCAACGGTGTAGGGAGAAAACTCACGCCCAGGGCTCTCTGAACGAAAGTCTGTTCATCCACCAGACATATATCGCCTTACTAGCTCGGCTGATCGCGCGGAGATTCGTTGCCCCAAGCCGCCCGATCGTAAACGACGAAGAGTTGCGGGAGATCATCAACGTCGATTACTTCAGCCGACGTGGCATCGGAAATTTTGGCGAGGGTGGTATATTTTCCTGGCTCATCCTAGACCCTCGCTGGGGGCTTGGCCTCGATGAACTGGTTATTGAAACTGCCCGATACCTCGCCGAGGGACTTTCCCAGCATGATTTCACAAACGCGCAGCCCGGCATATTAAACACCATATACCGACAAGCGGCCCCATCAAATGCTCCGGTAATGTCGTGGGTTGCGGACCATGTCGTGATACACGAACTGGGGATGAAGGAAGATCCCAGCCCTTCACTACTGGACCCGTACTGCGGAACAGGGGATTTCCTATCTGCTGCCATCAGGGCGGTACGCCAGGGAATCTCCGAACGCAAAGGGGATGAGTTCGACCTTATATTCGATGCTCCGGAAAAAATCCGCGGAATAGACCGTGACCCATTGGCAGTGGAGATCGCTAGGGTGAACTACCTGTTGGCGCTGGGGCAATTGGTACAAGAAGAACATCCTCAGTTTCTGATGCCCATTTATCTGGCTGATGCGTCAGTACAGTTTCGGCCAGTTAGTAACGACGATTCGGTGATTACCCTGTCTACTTCAGAAGGAGATTTCCTTCTTCCGGCACCTTTCATACAGAACCCATTACTGCCGGACTGGGTGCTAGGCAGAATCACGAACTACATGGATGGCGCCCAGTTGCGGCTGCACGTCCAACCGGAGGAAGTGGCGATTCAAGAGGTCTTGAACGCTTACTATAACTACCTGACTGCCCCTAAACCTCGCACCCCCGTCCCAGATGCGCTGACGCCACGACAGGCGGATGTTCTTTTAGAGACTGCTCGCCGGTTGGTGGAATTGCACATACGAGGTGAAGGGACATTGTGGCTGCACTTGGTCCAGAATATGGCCGGCCCAGCCATCTTGTCTCACCGATGCTTTGACCGGCTGGCCTACCAAGGGCCTACATCCATCTTCGATATTTATTCCGATATTTATTTAAGAAGTGGAGGACAAGCTGCCATAGTTACAAGCGAGGCAGACGCACAAACCCCCTCTAGTCGTCATCGGATGCTCACCTCAGAAAGCAGGTTTTCGGGTGCTACCATTTTGTTGTGCGGCCTGTGAGCTCAGACGTGTTTCATTTGACGCTATTTCCTGAGCGCGAATATAATGAGGCGTCTTCCGAGCCCAGCCCACATTGCTAGATCAACATGTTGTTGGACTGACTGGAAGAAACAATCGATTCCTCGGGTAAGGAGCCACAATGGCCACTCAAGAAGTGATCCTGCACCCCGCCTCTGTAGTGGCGGAACTGAAGAAAAATGACATCAGTCACGTTGTCTGGCTTCCGGATAGCGAGACCAATTTCATGTACCAGCTACTAACAAATGAACCTACTCTAGACCTAGTCCCTGTTTGCCGCGAAGGCGAGACAATGGCGATTGCCGCAGGCCTCTGGGTAGGCGGCAAACGGCCTATAGTCCTGATTCAGAACACCGGAATATTTGAAGCCGGTGACTCAATACGGGGTCTTGGCCTGGATGTTAATCAACCTTTGGTGATGCTGGTCGGTTACCGGGGTTGGAGCAGGCATGGACTAACCAGGGATTCCGCGGCCCGCTTCATCGAGCACATCCTCCATGCATGGGGCATAAGTTACTATCTAATAGAGACCGATGACGATGCCGACCGAATCAGCCTGGCGATTGAGGAGGCCGACAAGACACAGAAACCGGTAGCCGTTTTAGTCGGTACTGAGTTCGGCTCGTAGCCGACCGTAAAATCAGGGAGATTAATTAATCATATGATCGACAACACCGATGCAGTAAAACTCCTGGACAGCAAGCGGAACGACGCGGTCTTCGTGGCCACCATGAATGCCAACAACGTCAACTTCGGCCTGCCCACGGTTACATCAAACGAAAAATTAGACTTCCCGGTCTCCGGCGCTATGAGCAAGGCTTCCAACGTAGCCCTTGGACTAGCGCTTGCCCAACCCGATCGCAAAGTCCTGTGTCTAGACGGTGACGGTAGTCTGCTGATGAATCTGGGCGCCATGGTGACCCTCACCAGCAAGGCCCCCAAGAACTTGGTGCATATCTTGTTCAACAACAAGGTTTACGCTGTGACTGGCGGTCAGCCAATCCCCGGAAGTGAAGAAGTAGACTGGGAAGGAATGGCCAAGTCGGCTGGCTACGCCAAGGTATTCAGCTTCGACAACCTGGAAGACATGACCAACGGCATCGACGAAGCTCTGTCCGCCGAAGGACCAGTCTTCGTCCACCTGCTGGTAAAACCAGAGATCGAGAACACTCCAGTACAATTCCGTACTCCGGCTAAGCGGACCGTACACACCGCCATAGCAGACATGCCCGAAACATTAGGTATCAAGCGGTAAAACGGTCGCCCGCTGAAAGTAACATGGTAACCGGGGCAGACGTCATAACGCTGCCCCGGTTTACATTTTGAAACCAGTATTCCCAAATGAACAATAAGGACAACAGATAGTATGCTTAGTGGAGGGCTTTTTCCCAGAGTTGGCGCCTATGCCGTATTGGCACTGGGATTCTGGCTCCTTTTTCAAGCGTTCGAACGCTCCAACGTACTAACGGGTATAGTTGGAGGCGCGTTGATCATCGTAGGGATGTACCTGATGACCGGCGTCTGGCGGGGAATGTTCGCCAAATTCGGCGCCGTTGACAAGGTTCGCAAGGAGAACGACTCGAGTGACAACACGGCACAGAACAGGTCCGGGAAGACCCAGCCCGGTAATACCAGCGATGGAAGCAACGAAGGCCGTTAACTTCCACCGCAATAACGCGTTAGTGGTTTCGACATCATCAGCTCTCCGGGACTGGAGTCAGGTGTCAGAACGCCGTGACTTAGACGTCGACATATCCGATTGTATGGACCGTGCCCCAGCAGTCGGACTGGGACTGGCGCTGGCTCAACCAGAAAGCAAAGTCTTGGTGTTAGACTGCGATTCCACACTGCGTACCAACCTGGGTGGCCTGGCTACCATCGGCGAGTCTAATCCTCAGAACCTTGTCCATTTCGTATTCGACGACGCTTCCAGTACCTCTACCTCCGGCATACCCATTAAAGAGATGGATAGCCTAGATTTGGCACAGATAGCCAACAGCTCTGGATACGCGAAGGTTTACGAATTCGACAAACTAGAGGAATTATTGATCGGGCTCGAAGAAATCATGCGTCAGACTGGCCCAGTCTTTGTACGGGTCAAGGTCTTTCGCACGGGAGAGCCCAATCCTTACCCTGACCGCAGTATGGCTCAGAGTTGGGCAGTGGTGAGGGAACATTTGTCCCCGCCGTCTTCAAACGACGAATACTCCAAGTAGACGGAGTCTTAGCCGGTGGAGGCTAAAGGTCGAACGACTATCTGTCGGGCCACGTTGTATCCTATGGACACTTTGTCACCCTGTGTAGCTACTTCCATGACCCCGAGGTACGGTGCAGCCTCAGCAACAGTGATTGATTGTTCCGGCACAATCATAGAGCCAGCCAGGAAGCGCAACAATTGGGAATCTTCCTCTGGTACCCGATCCACTACATAGACCTCACCCGGTTCGGCAGCATCCAGGGTGAGAGCATCCGCTGGCATCTTTGGCTCACCAGTACCAGGTATTGGTCGACCATAAGGAGAACGTTTCGGATACCCCAATCGCTCAACAAGTTTTTCCTGAAAGTCTTGAGACATACCGTGTTCAAGTCGATGGGCTTCATTATGGGCTTGGTGCAGGTCCATACCTAAGAGTTTGACCACCAGCCACTCAGCTAGTCTGTGCCGTCGGGCGATATCCTCTCCACCTTCCAAGCCTTGTTTGGTCAGCCTAATCCGTTTGTCCGTACCAACATCTACCAAACTCTGCCTTTGCATCCGACGGATCATACCAGCAACGGAAGGCACCGAGGTCCCTAGACCTTCGGTCTCTGGGAGTTGCCGTAAGGTATCAGTCAATTGCGTGATTGTAGGAATCTCATCATCTTCCCACAGTTTGTAGAGACATAGCAGATAGTTCTCGGTCCCTGGAGACAAACGCAAGTCCCCGTCACTCGGATCGCTGTCGCCGTTCTGTTTTCGTGGTGGGGGCATTAGTTCAATGACCGTGAGGGCTACCGGCGTGGGACACCGGGACTAGTTTGTCTCCGACAAAAGGCCTAAGGTGATGACCATCCCGGAGAGTGACCACCACGCTGGATCCTAAAGGGTATTCCGCAGTATGGGAAAGCAGGCACCGTACAGTTGCCCCGGAGGGCAGTTCGACACGGTAGAGATAGAATGCTCCACGGAATTCACGCTCCAGCACTACTCCCGAGCCCCCTTTTGACGGCCTGCAGTCCAAACAGTCCGGCCGGACCATGACTTCAATCGAGATCTGGTCTCCGGAGTGCCCATTTTCAAACATCCCTAACTGCAGTTCAGGCCAATCGACAGAACCAATCTCGGTGTGCAATGTACCTTGGTCATGGCTCGCCGAAAGAAAATCGACCATTCCTATGAATCGAGCCACGAATTTGGTTGCGGGGTGATGGAAGATTGTCTCGGGGGTGGCTGTCTGTTCAACCTGGCCCTCGTTCATCACCGCGATCACGTCTCCAACCAAAAGGGCTTCCTCTTGGTCATGGGTGACGAATATAGCCGTAGCATCACTTGCCTTCAGAATGCCGAGCACATCGCGCCTTACCTGCTCGCGTAATTTAGGGTCAAGGTTTGAGAACGGCTCATCCAGAAGCAAAACTTCTGGTTGTGGGGCTAAAGCTCGTCCTAGAGCAACTCTTTGTTGTTGGCCGCCGGATAATTCATGGGGCATCCGGTTTCGTTGGTCCGTAAGCCCGATGAGCCTTAAGACTTCGGAAACTCGCTCTTCACGGTCCGGCCCCTTGGATAATCCATACGCGATGTTCTGTTCAACCGACAAATGGGGAAATAACGCTCCTTCCTGGAAAACCATGCCGATCCGGCGGTGCTCAGGAGGAGTATGTCGGTTGGCGTTATTAACCGTTTCTCCACCGATGGAGACAATACCGCTGTCTGGCTGTTCAAATCCTGCTATCAACCTAAGCGCTGTAGTTTTTCCGCAACCGCTTGGGCCCAATAGTGCCAAAATTTGACCTTTCTGTAGGCTCAAATCAAGACCTGCAACGGCAGAAACACCGCCGAAATGCTTAGTCAGACCAGTGCATTCCAAGGCAAGGTCAGCAACATGCTCTTTCTTAGCTTGGTTTTGGTCAAGCAGAGTCATTTAAGTCCTGACATTCTTCCAATATTAGCGTGTCCAGGCTGAGGATTCGACGCCTGGGTGAGTACGGATAAGTCTAGACGTACTATATAACAATGTCAATGTATAGTTTTGAACAGCCCTTGAACGAATCTATAGGTACTCACGTACTTATCACGAAACCAAATATCCATTCTAACAAGGATGAATTCCACGCACTTACCGCACGCAACCGATACCTTAATTTTTCTTGTGAACACCGTACAAATCCATAAGAATTGACTAACATGTATTGGCTGCAAATACATACATTTTATGAAATGATGTGCATCCATTGCAATTTACTTAATGTGCATTTATGCTATGTCAGTGTCTCAACACATACATACGCCAAATTAAGGATTTTTCAGAATATAATGCGACTATCCACCAAATCACCGACTTTGGTTTTAGCAACTTTGGCTCTATTAGTAACTGTCATGTCGTTGACTGCCTGCGGCGGCTCAGAAGATGTCCCTGGCTCTCTTACGGTATATTCAGGCCGTAGCGATACATTAGTTGCGCCGTTAATACAGAAATTCAAAGAGGATACTGGCATAGATGTTTCCGTGAAATATGCCAAAACCCCTCAACTTGCGGCTACCCTTTTGGAAGAAGGCGACAATGCACAAGCAGATGTCTTCTTCGCTCAAGACCCAGGGGGGCTCGGCGCAGTTTCTGGCCTCTTAGACCAGCTTCCAGAAAAGGTTTTAACCAAAGTACCTGAGTGGGCTTCCTCTTCCAATGGGGTTTGGGTTGGCGTATCAGGCCGTGCTCGGACTGTGGTTTACAACACCGAACGGTTGTCTCCACAAGACTTACCACAAGACCTAAATGGATTCACTGACCCCAAGTGGAAGGGACGCATCGGATGGGCACCCACTAACGCCTCTTTCCAGACCATGGTCACAGCTATGCGGACCATTTGGGGGCAAGAAACAACTCTCCAATGGCTGAAAGACATCCAGGCTAACTCACCTAAGGTCTACCCCAAAAATACACCCCAAGTCTCAGCGGCAGCGGCAGGTGAGATAGATGTCGGACTAGTTAACCACTATTACCTCCATCGTTTCTTGGCCGAGCAAGGCAACTCTTTCACCGCCCGCAATTATCATCTTCCAGCCGGAGGGCCTGGAGCGACAGTCATGGTCTCGGGTGTCGGTATCCTTGAGTCGTCAGACAACAAAGGGAACGCTCAGCTATTCGTAAATTTCCTTCTGTCCGAAGAGTCTCAACGATACTTCGTCGAAGAAACATTTGAGTATCCTCTAGCTGCCGGAATCCCGGTCGCCGCAGGTGTGACACCTCTATCTGAGATCAACAATCCAGACCTTTCCTCAGCGGCTCTTTCTGATCTAGAGGGCACACAAGCCCTGCTCCGGGAGGCTGGAATTATTCCGTGAGCATACGATCAGCGGCGACAGTTGGATTGAAGCTGTTGAACGGAGGTCGAAACGCGCCTCCGGCAGTTATTTGGGTCCCAGCGCTATTCGTCGGAGCTGTCCTTCTGTTGCCGCTCATCTACCTAGTGGTACGATCATTCGACTCCGGAGGAGATTTTTTTGAACTCCTATTTCGGGACCGAGTAGGAGTGATTCTTGGCAGAACCATCTTATTAGTGACAACCGTCACATTTGCCTCCATCGTCCTAGCTCTCCCCTTAGCCTGGTTAACCACCCGCACTGACCTGCCTTTTAGACGGGCTTGGGTCGTACTGTCTGCCTTGCCGTTGGTAATACCCAGTTATGTAGCCGGGTTCATTGTGATTGCCGCGCTCGGGCCACGAGGGATGTTATATAAAGCGCTGGACGGCCCCTTAGGCATCGATTCTCTGCCCGATATCCACGGCTTCGCCGGAGCATTGCTTACCCTGACTTTTCTCAGCTTTCCATATGTAGTGCTGACGGTACGCGCGGCCATGCTGCGAATCGACCCTGCGATGGAAGAATCTTCGCGTGGATTAGGCCGGGGCGGATGGCGAACTTTCTTCGTTGTAACCTTGCCGTTGCTCCGGCCGGGTATCGCGGCAGGCGGATTATTGGTTGCGCTTTATACCCTCTCGGATTTCGGAGCAGTATCCCTACTACATTACGAGACCTTCACCTGGGCTATCTTCGTGCAATATGATTCTGCTCTAGACCGAACCTTAGGGGCAGGGCTTTCTCTAGTTCTTGTTGTATTTGCATTGGCCGTTATTGGACTTGAACTCGTAGGTCGAGGGAGGGCCCGTTTCTATAGTAGTTCATCCTCAGCCATTCGCCCTCCTACTATTGTTCCTCTAGGACGTTGGAAGTGGCCCGCTGTGGCGTTCTGTACATCAATAATCGCGGTCTCTCTTGTAGCTCCCATGTCCGTATTGGGTTATTGGGTGGCCCGGGGAATTTCGGCTGGCGAACCCTTTAATCTGGTGTGGGAAGCCATCGGCAATTCAATCTACGTAGCTGCGTTGGCGGCCACAGCCGCAGTCATTGCCGCTATACCAGTAGCCGCGCTCACGGTGCGATACCCCAGTCTGCTAAGTGGTTTTTTGGAGAAACTCAGCTACATTGGGTTCGCTTTGCCCGGAATAGCCATCGCCCTCGCTCTGGTGTTTTTCGGCGCCAGGTACGCACTCCCACTGTACCAGACCACGGGTTTGCTGCTGCTGGCCTACGTGGTGCTGTTTATATCTCCCGCTCTTGGTGCTTTGCGCACATCGATGCTGCAGATCAGCCCTCGGTTAGAAGAGGCAGCTAGAGGGCTTGGCAAAAGCCCGACCCGCGCCCTTTTTACGGTAACATTACCTGCCGTACGACCAGGCCTACTGGCTGGGTGGGCTCTGGTGTTCTTACTGGTGATGAAAGAATTGCCGGCTACGCTCATCCTGAGTCCCATAGGGTTCACCACCCTAGCGACTTCCATCTGGTCTGCCGCATCCGAGGCATTTTTTGCCCGAGCGGCACTTCCTGCTTTGCTATTGATCGCGGCATCTGCCCTCCCGCTCACATTTCTCATGTTGCGTGAACGGCGGTAGGCTATAATCTATCGGCCCGACCATCCTAAGTGATCAGACTAACAGAGCAATCAAATCCGGTTATACAGGAGCAGAGCATTGTCTCAGGACAACACCCTCAAGGTTATCCTACCCGGTAAGCTCATTGATGGTATTGCGGACCAAGCCCAAGAAGGTATGGCCGTGGCTATCCAAGGCAGTTCCATAAAATGGGTAGGGCCTACATCAGAGGCCGCGAGCCTGAGTACGAACGGTGCCGACCGAGAGATCTTGGAGTTTACCCAGGGCACCCTCTTGGCAGGGATGTTTGACATCCACACCCATACCAACATGCCTGGCGATGGGCGTACCGGAGAACAGGTCAACAAAGATGACAATGACGAAATCCGTCTGCTCAGATCTGCGCAGAACGCTGCGGCTGCCATCGCCTCAGGCGTAACCACCATGTGTGATTGCGGCTCTTGGAACCGCAATGGCTTCGCCTTAAAAGAAGGACTGGCAGAAGGGATCGTCGAAGGTCCTCGGGTTTTAGTTTCCGGCCCACCGTTGACTGTAACGGGCGGTCATCTATGGTACATGGGGGGCGAAGCAGACGGTATCGATGCTGTCCGATCTCGAGTACGCGACATGGTCAAACAAGGCGCAGACTTTATAAAGATCGCTGCATCAGGTGGTAGCACATCAACCAGTGACCCGTACCGGGCAGCTTATTCTGCGGAGGAGTTGAACGCCATAGTGGAAGAAGCGCATAACCGGAACCGTCCAGTTCTGGCCCATTGCCGCTGCACCGACGCCATCAACATGGCCCTGGATGCCGGTGTGGACTCGATCCTACACTGCGCTT